>JBBQSA010000046.1:0-26270 GCA_038214295.1 Gammaproteobacteria bacterium | reverse complement strand
GTTCTCTCCTGCCGGCCAACGCGAATATTGATCTCTGAAAGAACGTCGTCGACCTGGGTGGATGCGGGACGAATCTCGATCGGGGGATCCACGAGCCCGGTTGGCCTGACCACCTGCTCAACGAGCGCATCCGAATGAGCCCGCTCATAGGGTCCCGGAGTGGCTGAAACGTAGATGGTCTGGGGCGACAACGCCTCGAACTCATCGAAGCGCAATGGCCGGTTATCGAGCGCGGACGGCAGGCGGAAGCCGTATGCCACCAGCGTCTCCTTCCGCGAGCGGTCACCACGGTACATGCCACCCAGCTGCGGAATCGTCACGTGACTCTCGTCCACAACGAGTATTGCGTCCGGGGGCAGGTAGTCAAACAGGCAGGGCGGTGGTTCGCCGGGCTGGCGGCCCGAGAGATAGCGGCTGTAGTTCTCTATGCCGTTGCAGTAGCCCAGCTCCGCCATCATCTCCAGGTCGTACCGCGTCCGCTGCTCGAGCCGCTGGGCCTCAACCAGCTTGCCGGCCTCGCGGAGCTCAGCCAGGCGCAGCACCAGATCCTGCTTGATCTGCTCGACGGCCTCGAGCACGGAGGTCCGTGGGGTCACGTAGTGGGACTTGGGAAAGATCGTCAGCCGCGGCACACTGCGGAGGATCTCGCCGGTCAGGGGATCGAAATATGAGAGGTTCTCGATTTCGTCATCGAACAGGGTGACGCGCACGGCTTCCCGCTCCGATTCGGCCGGGAAGATATCAATCAGTTCCCCACGCGCACGGTAGGTGCCATTGCTCAGTTGCACCTCGTTGCGCGTGTACTGGAGTTCGGCCAGGCGCCGGAGCAGATCCCGTTCCGGCAGCCGGTGTCCCCGGGAAAGGTGCAGGACCATGCTGAGATAGGCGTTGGGGTCGCCGAGGCCGTAGATCGCCGACACGGTCGCCACAATGATGCAGTCGCGGCGCTCCAGCAGGGCCTTGGTCGCAGACAGGCGCATCTGCTCGATATGCGCATTGATCGCGGCGTCCTTCTCGATGTACGTGTCCGACGACGGAACGTAGGCCTCCGGCTGGTAGTAGTCGTAATACGAGACGAAGTACTCCACGCGATTGTGGGGAAAGAAGTCGCGCATTTCCCCATAGAGTTGCGCCGCGAGAGTCTTGTTCGGAGCCAGGATCAGCGCGGGACGCTGCTGATCCTCGATGACGCTTGCGATCGTGAATGTCTTGCCGGACCCCGTGACGCCCAGCAGGGTCTGGCGGGCCAGGCCGCTCGCCAGACCGCCTGTGAGGGCCTCTATGGCGGCCGGCTGGTCGCCTGCGGGAAGAAAGTCCGCGGAAAGCTGCAATCGGTCCATCGGGAAGGGTGCTGGCCGGTCTTCAGCGGCAGTGGTTTGTGGCAGTTGGTTGCGGGAGCCGAATCCCTTAGAATTTGTGGCTCTCTATTAGCCACGAGTCGAGCGAGGAATTCCCGTGAGTCTAGCAGTTTCGCAGCGTTGCCAGCGAGTCAAGCCCTCGCCCACCATGGCGGTCACGGCCAAAGCCGCCGAGCTTCGCGCCCAGGGGCGCGATGTCATCGACCTGGGAGCCGGCGAGCCCGACTTCGATACTCCCGAGCACATCAAGGCTGCCGGCATTGCGGCCATCCGCGACGGGCAGACCAAGTACACGCCGGTAGAGGGCACTGCAGCACTGAAGAAGGCCGTGATTGAGAAGTTCCGGCGTGAGAACCATCTGACCTACGGAATGGACCAGATCATCGTCTCCAGCGGCGCCAAGCAGACCTGCTACAACGTCTGTGGGGCGGTGCTGAATCCGGGCGATGAAGCCATCGTGCCAGCACCCTACTGGGTCTCCTACCCGGACATGATCAAGCTGGCGGATGCCGAACCGGTCATCGTCGCGGCGATGATCGAGGACGGCTTCAAGATCACGCCGCGACTGCTCGAGGCCGCCATCACGCCGAAGACTCGCCTGCTTTTCCTGAACAGCCCGTCGAACCCGACGGGTGCGGCCTACACGCGCGCGGAACTTGAAGGCCTGGGCGCGGTGCTGGAGAAGCACCCGTCGATTATCATTGCCGCAGACGACATGTACGAGCACATCTACTGGGCTCCAGAGCCGTTTGTAAGCCTTGCCGAGGCATGTCCGGCCCTCTACGACCGGACCGTCACCATTAATGGCGTATCCAAGGCTTACGCGATGACGGGTTGGCGCATCGGCTATGCCGGTGGCCCGCAAACGATCATCGGTGCGATGAAGAAGATCCAGAGCCAGAGCACGTCGAACCCGTCGAGCATTTCCCAGGCGGCAAGCGTCGCCGCGCTGTCCGGCGACCAGGCTTGCGTAAGGGAGATGACCAAGGCTTTCCGGGAGCGCCACGACTATGTCGTGGCCGCGCTTAACGGCATCCCGGGCTTCCGGTGCCTGCCATCTGCGGGAACCTTCTACGCCTTCCCGAATGTCGCTGACGCGATTCAGGCCAAGGGCCTGAAGGACGACCTGGGGCTTTCGGAACTGCTCCTGACCGGTGGCGACGTTGCAGTCGTGCCGGGCTCGGCCTTTGGGGCGCCCGGATACCTCCGGCTCTCCTTTGCCTGCAGCATGGAATCACTGAAGGAAGCCATCCGCCGCATTACCCGCGTTATCGGCTAACGTGCGGCCCGTTCTTGACTTGCCACGCTGCGATCGCTGAAAATCCGCCGCGCTTCACGGCTATTTCTCGCTTCCCCGGTAGCTCAGTGGTAGAGCAACCGGCTGTTAACCGGTTGGTCGTTGGTTCGAGTCCGACCCGGGGAGCCACTTCACGACGGGTACCGCTATCCTAGGTCACGCGCCGCAGGTGGGCCCGGAGGGGCGCCTCCAGGGCCGGATCAGCTAGGGCGTAGTCGACCGTCGCCTCGATGTAGCCGAGCTTGCTGCCGCAGTCGTAGCGCCTCCCGGCGAACGGCAGTGCGTAGACCGGCTCCACCTGCAGCAGGCGGGCGATACCGTCCGTTAACTGGATCTCGCCGCCCGCACCCCTCCCGGTGGCCTCCAGGATGTCGAAGATCGCCGGCGCCAGCAAATAGCGCCCAACGACCGCGAGACGGGACGGGGCGAGCTCAGGGGCCGGTTTCTCGACGATCTGCCGCAGGCGGTTCGCGGCATCAACGGCCACGATGCCGTAGTCCCGCGTGCGGTCCTGGGCCACTTCCTGAACAGCGATGACACTGGATCCGTGTCTCTCGTAGTGGCTGCGAAGCTGGGAGAGGCAGCCGGTCTCGGCCTTGATGAGGTCGTCGGGCAGGTGGACAAAAAATGGCTCATCGCCTACGGCTGGCCGCGCGCAGAGAACAGCGTGACCCAACCCGAGCGGCTCACCCTGGCGGATGTACACGCAGGACACGCCTGCGGGCAGGATAGCCCGGACCACGTCCAGCAGGTCCTGCTTGCCAGCATTGCTCAGCGCGCGCTCAAGCTCGGGGTCCCGGTCGAAGTGATCCTCGATCGCCCGCTTGCTGCTCCCGGTGACGAACACCAGGCGCGTAACACCGGCCTCCAACGCCTCCTCGACGGCGTACTGGACCAGTGGCTTGTCGACGACCGGAAGCATCTCCTTCGGCATGGCCTTGGTTGCCGGCAGGAAGCGGGTGCCTCGCCCGGCGACGGGAAAGACGGCGGTGCGGACGGGGCGCGACATGCAGGCTGCTCCAGTGGACGTACCAGGCGGGCGCTGATCATAGCGAATCCAGTGGAACCGGCGCGAGTCAGGAAGTGCCGGGCGGCGTGACCGGAGCCACGCCGCCCGGACCCCATCAGGGCTTGCTGGCGGGCTTGGCAGCCTTGTCCGTGCGAATGAAGTCCCGATTCAACTTAAGCACGTGGGGCCCGATGCCGCTGACTTTCAGCACGTCTTCGGGAGCAGCAAAGCGGCCGTTCTTCTCCCGATAGTCGACGATCGCCCGGGCGCGGGACTCGCCAACGCCGTTCAGCTCGCGCGCGATCGTGGCGGCATCCGCCGTGTTGATATCCACCGGACCGGCATCCGCCAGTACAGGCAGCAGGCCGAGTATCCCAAGGCACATGAGTCTTCGCATAGCGCTCTCCTTCAGTCTGGTTGCTGATGAACTGCTCGCCCGTTTCCGGGCAACACGTTCATCCTAGAAAGAGAGGCAGGGACTCATGAAGCCACACTTTCAGGCGACTTCATGCAGAAACAGGCTCGGTGAGCAGGGCCTCCATCCCGGACGGGCTGACCGGGCGAACAGAACCCCAGGTGCGGCAGCCCGGGCACTGCCAGTGCATGGCGGCACTCCCGTACCCGCAGTTTGAACACTGGTAGCGGGCGCTGGCAGCGAGCACCTTGTTCAGCAGCGGACGCAGCCGTTGCACTGCCTCCAGTGAGGGCCTGGCCCCGGCCTGCTCCCCCACCAGCAAGGCGCGCATGGCCGGCTGACCCGCCAGGAACACCGCCAGGTACTGGACAGCAAGTGGATCCGTTATACGGTTGTCCCGGATGACGGCCAGAGCAATCCCACGCAGGCCATTGGGCTTGCCGGCCAGTTCCTGAAGCACATCGGCAATGCGCTCGCGATTGCCGCCCTCGGCAAGCATCAGCAAACGAGGCAGCACTTCACCGAGCAGGTCCGGCTGGGCCATGGCCAGCGATACGAGGGACTGGACGGCGGTCGCACCACCGTGGGCATCGGCAGCGAGATCCGCCTGTATGAGGACGGCCCGGACGTTAAGTGGATCGACGGCCCGGGCCTGGTCCAGCAGCCGTCGTGCGACATCGGACCCCTGCTCCCGGCGCGCCTGCTCGGCCAGCTCGCAGTAGTAGTGGGATATCTGGCCCGGATGCACACCACCGGGTTCCACTCGGTTGATTTCGGCGCAGAGGTCCACCGCGCGATCCCAGTCACTGGTGACCTCACAGATGCGTAGCAGGCAACGGATCGACTCCGGACCGTGCACGCGCGAGTTGCGCAAACTGTTAAAAAGGTCCTCCGCGCGATCGAAGAGCCCGGAGCTGAGGTAGTCTTCGGCAAGCGCGAAGGATGCCGCCTCGCGCTGGGCAGGCGAACTGCGCGGGCGATCCACCAGGTTCTGATGCAGACGTATCGCCCGTTCCATTTCGCCACGGCGCCGAAACAGGGTGCCCAGCGCGAGCTGCGTATCCATCGCGTCGTCACTGAGATCCCCGACCTCCGTGAAAACATCGACAGCGCGGTCGGACTCCTCGTTCAGCAGGTACCTGAAGCCGCGCAGGAAACTCGCCCGGGTCTTTTCCTCAGCCTCCTCCTCTTCGTCCGTGTCTCCGAAGCGGGCAAAAACATAACCGAGTGCCGCAGCCAGGAAGAGGAGCCCCGCAAAAAGGAAGGTGGACTCAGTCGGCATCCTGCACCGGCAGGCTGCGCAGTGCCTGAACCTCCTGTTCTGCGAGGCGAAGGGCGCGTCGGAGGCTGCGGCGCTGCGCCAGGAGGCGCAGAATGCCAAAGAGGGCGGAAACAATCCCGAAGATCCAGCCGAACGCGACCGCGCCGATAACTGCGAGCGACTTTTCCGTAGATGTGGCGAAGAAACCGAAGTCGAGCGTGATCACGCCCGGATTCAACGCGGCAAATATCGCCGCCAGGCCAATGAAGACCAGGACCAGGATGGAAACCAGCAAACTGCGGATCATCTGACAGCCTCCGACGGGCCGGGCCGGGGTTGATGGGCAGCCCCGTCAGACCAGTGCTCAGTCCTTGATAGGCAGCTGACGATTCTCGTTAACCCGGTCACGGAGGTCCTTGCCAGGCTTGAAGTGCGGGACGTACTTCCCGGCGAGGGCCACTGCATCTCCCGTCTTAGGGTTGCGGCCCATGCGCGGAGGACGAAAGTGAAGGGAAAAACTCCCAAAGCCACGAATCTCGATGCGCTGGCCTCCGGCCAGCGCATCGCTCATCAGATCCAGCAGGTGCTTGACCGCCAACTCCACATCCTTGGTCGGCAGATGCTTCTGCTTGCGGGCCAGAGCCTCAATCAATTCCGACTTGGTCATCGCTGCGTCCCCTTCACGCGTCCCCCGGTCTACCACTAAAGCTGGTTGCGGCGACCGGCGTCAGGAGTCGCTGGTGTTCGAAATATGCTCCTTGAGCAATTCACCGAGGGTGGTGGCGGAACTCCCCGAGCTCTCGGCTCGATAGGTCTCCATGGTCTGGGCCTCTTCATGCGCATCCTTGGCCTTGATCGAGAGGGACACCAGGCGGGTCTTGCGGTCAAGGCCCGTAAACTTGGCCTCCACCTCATCGCCCACCTTCAGCACGGTGCGGGCATCCTCTACCCGGTCGCGCGAAAGCTCACTGGCGCGGAGCTGACCCTTTATCCCACCCTGGAGGTCCACCATCGCGCCCCGCGCATCAACCTCGGAGACGATGCCCTTCATGATGGTTCCCTTGGGGTTGTCGGCCAGGAACTTGGAGAAGGGGTCCTGATCCAGCTGTTTGACTCCGAGGGAAATGCGCTCCCGCTCCGGGTCGATGGCCAGAACGACGGTGTCGACGTCTTCACCCTTCTTGTAGTTGCGAACCGCTTCCTCACCAGGAACATCCCAGGATATGTCCGAGAGATGGACCAGGCCATCAATACCGCCCGGCAGGCCGATGAAAATGCCGAAGTCGGTGATCGACTTGATCTTGCCCGAGACCTTGTCGCCCTTGTTGTAGCCGGTGGCGAAATCGGACCAGGGGTTGGTCTTGCACTGCTTAATGCCGAGGGAAATACGCCGGCGCTCTTCGTCGATGTCGAGCACCATGACTTCAACCTCGTCACCAATCTGGACGACCTTTGACGGGTTGACGTTCTTGTTGGTCCAGTCCATTTCCGAGACGTGGACCAGGCCCTCGACGCCCTCCTCGATCTCGACGAAGCAGCCGTAGTCGGCGATGTTCGTAACCTTGCCGAAGAGGCGGGTATTGGGCGGATAACGCCGCGCAATGGCCTCCCAGGGGTCCGATCCGAGCTGCTTCATGCCCAGGGACACGCGATTCTTCTCGCGGTCGAAGCGCAGGATCTTGACCTCAATCTCGTCGCCGACGGTGACGACTTCCGACGGATGCTTGACCCGCTTCCAGGCCATATCCGTGATGTGCAGCAGGCCATCGATGCCGCCGAGATCGACGAATGCACCATAGTCGGTGAGGTTCTTGACGACGCCCTTGACGATCGAGCCCTCCTGCAGATTGGCGAGCAGCGCTTCGCGCTCGGCACTGTATTCCGCCTCGACCACTGCCCGGCGGGACACAACCACGTTGTTGCGCCGGCGGTCCAGCTTGATGACCTTGAATTCGAGTTCCTTGCCTTCGAGGTAGGACGGATCGCGGACTGGCCGGACGTCCACCAGCGAGCCCGGAAGGAATGCCCGTACAAACTCGATGTCGACGGTGAAGCCGCCCTTGACGCGCCCGTTGATGACGCCCTTGACGATCTTCTGGTGTTCGAACGCGTCTTCCAGTGACTCCCAGGTCCGGACGCGCTTGGCGCGCTCGCGCGAGAGTTTGGTTTCGCCGAAGCCATCTTCGACAGAGTCCAGTGCAACTTCGACGTAGTCGCCGACGCGAACTTCGATTTCGCCGCGCTCGTTCTTGAATTGGCTGGCTGGAATGACGGCTTCGGACTTGAGGCCGGCGCTGACCACGACTGCCTCGGAGGACACCTCAACCACGAGGCCGGTAAGGATGGTGCCCGGCTTGATCCGTGTGTTGGCGAGACTTTGCTCGAAGAGTTCGGCGAAATTTTCCGTCATGTGTATTGATTTACCGCCCGTGGGCGGACCTATGGTTGCCAAGCGCCAGCCCACTCAGAGGCAATCCGGGCGGCGGTTCGTTTAAATTCCCGATTCACTAAACCTGTGCATCGGACCCAGTCACGGCATTTTGGTCACGGCATTTTGGTCACGTCATTTCGGCACAGCACGTCCGGCAAGGCTGCAGTCCGCAGCCCACCGGAGCACGACGGAAACCACCTCGGATATCTCCATCCCCGTGGTATCCAACATCCGTGCGTCGTCGCTGGGCTTGAGCGGCGCTATGGAGCGCTCCGAATCTCTCCGGTCCCGCTCCAGCATGTCCCTGGAAAGGCCGGAGAGGCTAACATCAATACCCTTGTCCTTCAACTGCTTATGCCGCCTGCGGGCGCGCTCCTCCACGCTGGCTGTCAGAAACACCTTGAGCCCGGCGTCCGGGAAAATCACGGCCCCCATGTCACGCCCGTCCGCCACCAGCCCCGGCGGCCGCCGGAAGTCGCGCTGCCGCTGGACAAGGGCCGCGCGCACCGCGCTCAGGGCGGCTACCCGGGACGCGCCGTCCCCCGCGGACTCTGACCGGATGGCGCTGCTGACGTTCGCTCCATTCAGCAGGATCCTGGCCTCCACAGCGCCGGCCTCCGCAGTGCCGGCCTCGAACACCACGTCCAGACCCGCCGCCAGCCTGGCCAGGTTGGTCTCGTCCTCCAGCCCCACCCCCCGCCGGACCGCGTCCAGCGCGACGAGGCGGTACAGGGCGCCACTGTCCAGCAGGTGCCAGCCGAGGCGTCCGGCAACCAGTCGGCTGACCGTCCCTTTGCCGGCTCCGCCGGGGCCGTCGATGGCCAGCACGGGAACCGGACCGGCGGCCGACGGCTCAGTCATTGCCGCCAGCTTCGCCGATGTCGAGACCGATCGCCCGCGCCTGCTCGCAAAACCCGGGGTAGGATGTGGCGACGTTCGCCGTGTCGAGGATCGTGACGGGTCCCGCCGCCCGGGAGGCGCCCACGGCGAAGGACATGGCGACGCGATGATCGCCGCCACTGTCGATCGTGCCGCCCTGAAGCGGGCCCCCACGGATGCGGGCGCCGTCAGGCATTTCTTCCACCTGGGCGCCCAGGGCCCGCAGGCCATCCGCCATGACCCGAATCCGGTCACTTTCCTTGTGGCGCAACTCCTCGGCGCCGCTGATCACTGTTTCACCGGAGGCCAGGGCTGCCGCCACGAAGATGACAGGAAACTCGTCGATGGCCAGGGGAACCAGCTCCGGCGGGATCTTCACCCCCGTCAGGCGGGAGGGGCGCACGATCAACCGGCCCACCGGCTCGCCGCCATCGTCCTCGGCGGGTTCAATCCGCAGATCCGCACCCATCAGCGCGAGAATGCGGAGGATGCCCGTCCGGGTGGGATTCAGGCCCACCCGTTCGATCACCAGTTCCCCCGCCGGCGCCAGGCACCCGGCCAGTACCATGAATGCCGCCGACGACAGGTCGCCCGGAACTGCGATGGAACACCCGGCAAGCGGGGTACCGCCCCGCACCGTTACCGACGATCCCGACCGGATGACCGGACACGACATCCGGGACAGCATGCGCTCCGTGTGATCACGGGTTACCGCCGGTTCCGTCACCGTGGTCTCGCCGGAAGCGTAGAGACCGGCCAGCAGGACTGCCGACTTGACCTGCGCGCTCGCGACCGGCATCGCAAATGCAATGCCGCTCAGTCTGGCGCCACCGGCAATATGGACCGGCGGTGTGCCGTTGCGGGTCTGGATCCCGGCACCCATCTCGCGTAACGGCCGGGCCACGCGCTCCATGGGCCGGCGACTGAGCGACTCGTCCCCGATCAACTCCGAGGAAAAGGACTGCGCAGAAAGCAGCCCCATGAAGAGCCGCATAGCCGTGCCGGAGTTGCCCATATCGAGTGGCTGACTTGCCTGGGCGAGTCCCCGCAGCCCCTGCCCAACCACGTCGATCGTCGTGGCATCCTGCTGCCGGACTTCAATGCCCATTGCACGCACGGCGGCCAGCGTTGCCAGGCAGTCTTCGCCGGGAAGGAACCCGGTGATGTGGCTGGTGCCACTGGCGATGGCGCCCAGCATGAGCGCCCGGTGGGACACCGACTTGTCACCGGGGACCGTGATGGAGCCCTCGATGCGGCCAGACGGCCGGACGATCCAGCGCTGGGAGACTTTCCCGGTCACGTCTTGAGGCCGCCCTGGCGCAACCGGTCAAGAGCAGCAAGCAAGCGCTCGTTCTGCTCTGGCATACCCACCGTGATGCGCAGGTGCCGGGGCAAACCGTAGTTGGCGACCGGGCGCACGATGACTCCGGCGCGTAGAAGTCCTTCGTACCAGGGACCCGCCGGCCCGCCAGTGTCGGCGAGGACAAAATTGCCGGCAGACGGCACAACGGTCCAGCCAAATTTCCTGAGCGCCGTGGTGAGCCGGGCCATGCCTTGCTCATTGACCGCTCGGGACCGGGCCACATGGTCCACGGCATCCAGCGCGGCCCCGGCCGCTACCTGGGCCAGCGAGTTCACGTTGAACGGCTGACGCACCCGGTCCAGCAGCTCGGCCACGCGGGGATGACTGACCGCATAGCCCACCCGCAGGCCCGCCAGCCCGTACATCTTGGAAAAGGTCCGGCAAACGATGAGATTCGGGAACTCCGCCAGCCAGGCCAGGGTATCGGGGCGCGTACCGGCGGGCATGTATTCAAGGTAGGCCTCATCAACGACGACGAGCACATGCTCCGGCAGGGCGCCGATAAAGGCGCGGAGATCGGCTGGCACCAGCCAGGTGCCGGTCGGGTTGTTCGGGTTCGCGATGAACACGACGCGAGTGCGGGCATTGACGAGTTCCCGCATGGCCGTCAGCGAATGGCCGAACGGCTGGTCTCCGGCGTCAGGGTTTGCCGGTGCCACGCGGGCAATGGCCCCGGCGGCCTGGACCGCCAGCGAGTAGACAACGAACGCATGCGCGGCATAAACCGCCTCATCCACCGGGCTCAGAAATGTTTCGGCGATGATTGACAGGATCTCGTTGGAGCCATTGCCGACAGTGATCACGCCTGCATCGATGCCCAGGTGGGCCGCCAGCCGGGATTTCAGGTCCCAGGCGGCGCCATCGGGATAGAAGCCGAGCCCGCTCAGGGCGGCGCGGATCGCGGCCAGGCTCTGTGCCGGCGGACCCAGTGGATTCTCGTTCGAGGCCAGCTTGATGACGTCGTCGAGGCCAGATTCCCGCTCGAGCTCCGCCAGGGGCTTGCCCGGCACATACGTCTGCAGGCCGCGGACTCCGGGTGCGGCGAGCTCGGTAAAATTGGGTGGTGGCCGCATGGACGCGCTCGGGACGATCAGAGAACGGCCTTGGGATAGGAGCCGAGAATGCGAAACAGCTGGGCCCTCTTCCGCAGCTTGGCCAGCGCCGGCGCCACTGCCCGATCTTCGGCATGGCCGTCGATGTCCACGAAGAACACGTAATGCCACTTACGCTGTTGGGAGGGACGCGACTCAATCCGGCTCATGTTGATCTGATGCTCGGCAAGTGGCGCCAGGAGCTTCTGCAGCGCGCCGGCATCGCCAGTGTCCCTGGTGGACAGTAGCAGGCTGGTCTTGTCGTCGCCGCTCGGCGCAAGCAATTTTCGGCCGACGACGAGAAAGCGCGTGGTGTTGTCGGGCCGGTCCTCGATGTCGGTCACCAGCTTGTGGAGGCCATACACCTCCGCCGCCGCATCGCCGGCAATGGCAGCAGTCCCGATCTCGTCGCGAGCCCGACGTGCGCCCTCCGCGTTGCTGCTCGCCGGATGCAGTTCCACCTGCGGGAGATACTCCTTCAGCCAGCCACGGCACTGCGCCAGCGACTGGGGGTGTGCGCTCACTCGCAGTACCTTGTCGAGGCCCTCCATGGCACCAAGCAGGTGCTGGCGAATGCGCATTTCAACCTCACCGCAGATCTTGAGCGGAGAAGTAAGGAACATATCGAGGGTGTGATTGACGGTCCCTTCAGTGGAGTTTTCGATGGGCACCACGCCGAAGTCTGCAGCCCCCGACTGAACCTCACCGAATACTTCGTCGATCATCCCGAGCGGCAGCGCCCGCACCGAATGTCCAAAGTGCTTGTACACAGCAGACTGGCTGAACGTACCCTCCGGACCCAGGTAGCCGACCTTCATCGGCTGCTCCTGGGCGAGGCAAGCGGACATGATTTCGCGAAACAGCCGGACCATCTCTTCGTCGGTCAGCGGGCCGTTGTTGCGGGCCATTACGGCCCGGAGAACGGCGACTTCGCGTTCCGGCCGGTAGAAGTCGGCGGCTGATTCACCGCCACCCTTCACGACGGCCACTTTCTGGGCGAGGCCGGCGCGCTCGGCAATCAGGCGCTGGATGCGCTCGTCGACGCTGTCGATCTGCTGGCGCAGATCGTCGAGCCCGGTCGTGCGCTTGCCGGGCTTGCGAGACGCAGTCTTTGTGGGCTTCCTGGTAGCCACGTCGGGTTCAGGTCCCTGCCCTGGTGCCAGCACCAAGATCGCGTACGTTGAGTACTCCTGGAATGGACCGGATGCGCACGAGCGTAGCTTCGGTGATCGCGCCATCGAGATCGACGATGGTGTAGGCGAGTTCCCCGCGGGACTTGTTGAGGAGATCCGAGATGTTCAAACCGGCATCGCCGAGACAGGTCGAGATCTGTCCTACCATATTGGGTACATTCGCATTCGCAACAGTGATCCGCTGGGCGCCGGTCCGTGGAATATCCGCATCCGGGAAGTTGACGGAGTACCGGACGACACCATCTTCCAGGTACGCCCGGAGGTTTTCCGCAACCATGACCGCGCAGTTGGCTTCCGCCTCGTGCGTGGACGCACCAAGGTGAGGCAGCGCAATCACTCGCGGATTCCCGAGCAGCGCACGGGTCGGAAAATCACAGACATAGGCCGTCAGCTTGCCGGCCTCCAGGGCGGCGATGATCGCCGCTTCGTCGACGATCTCTCCTCGCGCGAAATTGAGCACTACGGCCTTGGCGGGCATCAGCCGGATTCGGGTTTCGTTGACGAGCCCCCGGGTTGCATCCAGCAGGGGCACGTGGACGCTCAGGAAATCAGCACGACTGAACAGCTCCTCCAGGTTGCGGGCCTGCTCGACCGCCGACGACAGTTGCCAGGCACGCTCGACCGTGATCTGCGGATCGAAGCCCACGACTCGCATGCCGAGGCCCAGCGCCGCGTTAGCCACCTGTACACCGATGGCCCCGAGCCCAACGACGCCAAGCGTCCGGCCGGGCAGCTCGAAGCCGACGAATTCCTTCTTGCCCGCCTCGACTGCCTTGTCGAGGGCTGGCCCCTCTTCCTTAAGGTGCTGCACGAAGCTCCATGCCTGGCAGAGGTTGCGGGCGCCCAGCAGCATCCCGGCCAGGACCAGTTCCTTGACCGCGTTGGCGTTCGCGCCAGGCGCATTGAATACCGGGATGCCACGCCTGGAGAGGGCCGCGACAGGCACGTTGTTCACACCGGCACCCGCGCGGGCGACAGCAAGGACCGAATCGGGCAGAGTCATGTCGTGCATCTTCGCCGACCGCACCATGATGGCGTCCGGCTGCCCGATATCCGTAGCGACCTCGTACCGCTCACGGGGCAGACGCTGCAGCCCCTCCAGCGAGATGCTGTTCAGCGTCTGGATCTTGTAGGCGGTCTTGGGACTCACTCCGGGCAACCTCTCGAATTGAAAGTCGGGCGTGTGTGACGTGTCAGCCGTGACGTCTGGCGAAATCCATCATGAAGTCCACGAGGGCTATGACGCCTTCCTCGCTCATCGCATTGTAAATGCTGGCGCGCATGCCGCCGACGGAGCGATGACCCTTGAGATTGGTCAGCCCGGCACGCTCCGCCTCCTTCAGGAACTCGGCATCGAGTTCCTCGCGGGGAAGCGTGAAAGGCACGTTCATCCACGACCGGTACGGCTTCGCTACAGGGTTCTTGTAGTAACCGGACCCGTCAATTGCCTTGTACAGGCGATCGGCCTTGCGCTGGTTGAGTTCGGCCATCCTGGCCAAGCCGCCCTGCTTCTTCAGCCAGGCAAAGACGAGGCCCGCGACATACCAGCCGAAGGTCGGCGGGGTATTCAGCATCGAGCCCTCCGCCGCATGGGCGGAGTACTTGAGGATCGGAGGCAGGTTTGCCGGTGCCCGCTCGAGGAGATCCTTGCGCACAATCAGGATGACGAGGCCTGAAGGACCGATGTTCTTCTGGGCTCCCGCGTAGATCATTCCGAACTTCCGGACATCCACCGGCCGCGACAGGATGGTTGACGACATGTCCGCCACCACGGGAACGGCGCCGGCGTCCGGCACTGAGTGAATCTCAAGCCCACTGATCGTTTCGTTGGCGCAGTAATGGAAGTACGCCGCGCCCGGGTTCAGCTTCCAGCCGGCACGCTCGGGCACATCCATGTAATTGGAGCCAGCGCCATCAGCGACGATCCCCACCTTGCGCACGACACCGGCTTCCTTGCTGGCCTTCTTCGACCAGCTGCCCGTCACGAGGTAGTCCGCCGCCTGGTCGGGCGCGGACAGGTTCATCGGGATCAACGCGAAGTGGGTTGTAGCCCCGCCCTGCAGGAACAGGACGGAGTAGTCATCCGGAATGGCCATCAGCTCGCGGAGATCGGCCTCGGACTGCTCGGCCATCTTGATGAACTGCTTGCTACGGTGACTGATCTCCATCACCGACATGCCCATGCCCTGCCATTCAAGCAGCTCGGCCTGGGCCTGCTGGAGAACGTCGAGCGGAAGCGCGGCAGGACCCGCGCTGAAATTGATAACCCTTGCCATCTTTTTGTCTCGTATTGTGCGTGAATGACGAAGGCGGCTTTCGCCACCCCCGGTCAGGAAGCCACTTCCTCTGATTCGCCTGCTTCGTCGGCTTCGGGAACGATCCGGTCGAGCCCCACAAGGCGGTCGTCGTCGCCGATGCGGATCAGGCGCACGCCCTGAGTGTTGCGGCCCTGCTGGGACACATCCGACACCGGGGTCCGTACCAGTGTGCCGCTGGAGCTGATGAGTACGACCTCGTCATCCTCGCGAACCTGGATCGCGCCCACCATCCGGCCATTCCTGTCGGAGGTCTGGATGGCGATGACGCCCTGCCCGCCCCGGCCCTGGACAGGAAACTCGCTGACTGCCGTTCGCTTGCCGTAGCCGTTCGCGGTGGCCGTTAGCACTTCGCCCGCGCCAATCATCAGCAAGGCGATGACCTCATGCCCATCCGCAAGCCGGATACCCCGCACCCCCGCCGCTGTACGGCCCATCGGACGGACGTCCGACTCGGAGAAGCGGATAGCCTTGCCGGAACTGGCGCAAAGCATGATGTCGCACTCGCCGTCGGTGATTGCCACATCGACGAGCCTGTCGCCTTCGTGCAACTCGATGGCACGAATGCCGGCAGTACGCGGCCGGGAGAAGGAATCCAGCGACGTCTTCTTGACCGTCCCGTCGCTGGTGGCCATGAAAATGAAGTTGCTGTCGGTGAACTGACGAACCGGCAGGACCGCGTTGATCCGCTCGTCGGGCTCCAGCGGCAGGAGATTGACCATCGGCCGTCCGCGGGCGCCGTGGCCGGCACGGGGCACCTCGTAGACCTTGAGCCAGTAGACCTTGCCAGTGCTCGTGAAGCAGAGCAGCGTGTCGTGGGTATTGGCGACGAAGAGCTTGTCGATGAAGTCCTCGTCCTTGACCTTCGTGGCCGCACGACCGCGCCCGCCACGCCGCTGAACCTGGTAGTCGCTGACGCTCTGGGCCTTGGCATAGCCCCCGTGGGATAACGTCACCACGACGTCCTCTTCGGGGATCAGGTCCTCGAGTTCGAGACTGGAGTGCACCTGGACGATCTCGGTGCGCCGGGCGTCCGCGTAATTGTCCCGGATCTCGACGAGCTCGGCCCTGATTACCTCGATGAGCTTGTCCGGGTCCCCCAGGATCTCGGTGAGATCCAGGATCCGGCCCAGGAGCTCCTGGTACTCGGTGATGATCTTGTCCTGCTCGAGGCCCGTCAGGCGCTGCAGCCTGAGATCGAGGATCGCCTGCGCCTGGACGACCGACAGCTTGTAGCCCTTGGGGCCCGGACCGAAGTCCGCGTCCGCGCTGTCGGGCCGGGTGGAGACATTTCCCGCCCGCGCGAGCATTTCGGTAACGGCACCGGGTGACCAGTGCCGGCTGGTAAGGGCTTCGCGCGCCTCGGGTGGCGTCGGCGAAGCCTTGATGACAGCAATCACGTCGTCGATATTGGCCAGGGCCACTGTCTGGCCCTCGAGGATGTGCGCGCGGTCCCGCGTCTTGCGAAGCTCAAAGATAGTGCGGCGGGTGACAACTTCACGGCGGTGCCGGACGAAGCACTCGAGCAGCCCCTTGAGGTCGAACAGCTTCGGCTGGCCGTCCCGGAGGGCGACCATGTTGATGCCAAAGACCGTCTCCAGCGGCGTCTGCTTGTAGAGGTTGTTGAGCACGACGTCGCTGGATTCGCCCCGCCGCAGCTCAATGACGACGCGCATCCCGTCCTTGTCTGATTCGTCGCGCAGCTCGCTGATGCCCTCCAGCTTCTTCTCGCGGACGAGCTCGGCGATTTTCTCGATCAGCCGCGCCTTGTTCACCTGGTACGGCAGCTCGGTGATGATCAGGGCTTCCCGCCCCCGGCTGTCGATCTCCTCGACATGAGTACGGGCGCGGATGTGCACCCGTCCGCGGCCCGTCGTGTAGGCCGCGTAGATACCCTGGGATCCATTGATGATGCCGGCAGTCGGGAAATCGGGACCCGGCATGATGGCCATCAGTTCAGCGACAGTGATCCCGGGTTCGTCGATCAGGGCCAGCACAGCGGTGACTGTCTCGCCGAGGTTGTGGGGCGGGATGTTGGTCGCCATGCCCACCGCAATGCCGGATGAGCCATTGATGAGCAGGTTCGGGATCCGGGCAGGCATCACCGACGGCTCGGTCTCGGAGCCATCGTAGTTCGGGACAAAGTCGACGGTCTCCTTGTCGAGGTCTGCCAGCAATTCGCCGGCAATGCGCGTCATCCGGACTTCGGTATAGCGCATCGCAGCCGGGGCATCGCCATCCACGGAGCCGAAATTGCCCTGCCCGTCCACTAGCAGGTAGCGCATCGAGAATGGCTGGGCCATGCGCACGATCGCGTCGTAGACCGCCGTGTCGCCGTGGGGGTGGTACTTGCCGATTACGTCGCCGACCACGCGGGCGGACTTCTTGTAGGCCTTCGTGTGGTCGTTGCCGAGCTCCCGCATGGCGTGCAGAACCCGACGATGCACCGGCTTCAGCCCGTCGCGCACGTCCGGCAGCGCCCGGCCCACAATGACGCTCATTGCGTAGTCCAGATAGGACTGACGCATCTCGTCTTCGAGGTTTACCGGAAGAATTTCCTTGGCGATTTCAGCCATCGATCTCGCAAATTCCGCGTAACAGCGCCCACTGGCCGCCTGTGTAAGCTCGGGAGGTTGCCCTCCAGGGCGGCGGCTCAGAAAGGCGCTGCGGTGTTAAGTCCCGGGTTGTCGGAATGGTTGTAAATTTAGCCTCTTAGCGTAACACGAATTGGCCACCAACCGGACCTGCGGGATCGCTTCCGATCAGGCATCATCCCGGCGCTGGAAGTCCCACATGCACCCTGTCGACACCATCATCGTCGCTCGCTGGATCATCCCGATCGAACCCGAAGGGGTCGTCCTGGAAGACCATGCCGTGGTGGTCCGGGACAGCCGGATACTGGCGATCCTGCCCCGGGCCGAGGCGCTTGCAGCCTATCCTGCGGGCGCCCGGATAGAGCGGGGAAGCCACGTCCTGATGCCGGGCCTCGTCAATGCCCATACCCACGCCGCCATGACTCTCTTCCGCGGGATCGCCGACGACCTGCCCCTCGACACCTGGCTCAACCAGCACATCTGGCCCGCCGAAGCCCGCTGGGTCACGGGGGATTTTGTCCGGGACGGGGCCGAACTGGCGTTGCTGGAAATGCTTCAGGGTGGCACCACGACGCTGGGCGACATGTACTACTACCCTGATGCGGTAGCCCGGGCGGTCGCAGACTTCGGACTGCGGGCCGTCGTCGGGATGATCGTGCTCGAACACCCGACTGTCTGGGCGCGCTCACCGGACGAGTACCTGAGCAAGGGCCTCGCGGTGCGCGACCAGTTCAAGGGGCATCCCCGCGTCAGCACCATGTTCGCCCCGCACGCCCCCTACACCGTCGCGGACCGGACCTTCGATCAGATCCGGGTCCTGGCAGACGAGCTCGACGTGCCCATCCAGATGCACGTGCACGAGACTGCCAGCGAGGTCGCCGCCGGCGTCGGGCAGTATGGCAGCCGGCCGCTGCAGCGCCTCGACAGGCTCGGCATCGTCACACCCCTGCTCGCGGCCGTGCACATGACCCAGCTCGAGACGGCTGATATCGAGTTACTGGCCGCGCGGGGCGCCAGCGTGATCCACTGCCCGGAATCCAACCTGAAGCTGGCCAGTGGCCTGTGCCCGGTTGCAAGCGTCGCCGCCGCCGGGGTGAATGTCGCCCTGGGCACCGACGGCCCGGCCAGCAACAACGACCTGGACATGTTTGGCGAGATGCGGACAGCGGCCTTGCTGGGCAAGAGTGTCGCGCAGCGGGCGGACGTGCTTCCCGCAGCGACGATCCTGCGCATGGCCACTTTGAACGGCGCACAGGCGCTCGGTCTCGCGGAACGTACGGGCTCCCTGGTCCCCGGCAAGGAGGCCGACATGATCTGCGTGGACCTGGGGCGTGCAGCCACGCAGCCGGTTTACTCGCCGGTTTCCCAACTCGTCTACGCAACATCCCGCGAGCAGGTCACTGACGTCTGGGTCGCGGGCCGGCAACTGCTTGAGGAAGGGCGCCCGACGGCGACCGACAGCGAGGCGATCCTTGCCCGCGCCGCTGCCTGGGGCCGCAAGCTGGGAAACGGGCATGCCTGAAATCCCCAACACCAGCGCCAGCGAGGTTGCCCATTTCGACCGGCTGGCCAGCCGCTGGTGGGATCCCGAAGGCGAGTTCCGAACCCTGCACGACCTGAACCCGGCACGCCTGGCCTGGGTGGAGGAGTCCGCGGTCCTCGCCGGGAAGCGCGTGCTGGATGTCGGGTGCGGCGGTGGCCTGCTGTCGGAGGCCATGGCCCGGCGGGGCGCGGCTGTGACCGGCATCGACATGTCGGGGGAGGCTCTCGCCGTCGCGCGCCTGCATCTCCTTGAGTCCTCGCCCGTGCACGTCGACTACCGACAGACGACGGCCGAGGTGCTGGCACTGGAGGCAGCGCACTCATTTGATATCGTGACCTGCATGGAATTGCTCGAGCACGTGCCAGATCCTGCCTTGCTGGTCCGCGCGTGTGCCGCCCTGGCCGCGCCCGGTGGGCACGTCCTGTTCTCGACGATCAACCGGACAGCGCGGTCGTTCGCGACGGCGATTGTCGGGGCGGAGTACCTGACGACACTGGTACCGCGCGGCACCCACCGCTACGCCCAGCTGATCCGGCCGTCGGAACTCGATGCCTGGGGACGGTCTGCCGGCCTGCAACTGCTTTCGGTGCGGGGCGGCGCGTACAACCCGGTGAGCCGTGCATTTCGCCTTACCGACAATCCGTCGGTGAACTATTTTGCTGATTTCCTGGCCGGCCAGCCCGCATGAGCCGCTGGAACGTCACAGGCCTGCCGGCTGCAGTCCTCTTCGACCTGGATGGCACCTTGCTCGACACCGCCCCGGACATGATCGATGCATTGCATGTCATCTGCGCGGAGGAAGGCCTGGCACCCGTGCCTTACGCACGGGCCCGCGGCTTTGTCTCGAACGGGGCCGTGGGGCTGCTTCGACTGGCATTCCCGGCGTTCGATCCGCAGCGGGACACCGCCTTGCACCAGCGCTTTCTCGAGCGGTATGCCGCGCGGCTGGCCGTCGGTACACGCCTGTTTCCGCACCTCGACACCCTTCTTGACGACCTCGACCGCGCGGCAGTGCCCTGGGGCATCGTCACCAACAAGCCACAGCACCTGACAGAACCGCTGCTGGCGGCACTTGGACTCAATCTCCGGGCCGCCTGCACAGTCAGCGGCGACACACTAACCGAGCGCAAGCCGCATCCCCGGCCGATACTCTTCGCGCTCGAACAGCTGGCCATCGACCCGGCCAAGTCTGTCTATGTGGGGGATGCCCGCCGCGATATCGAGTCCGGCCGGGCGGCCGGCACGATCACCGTCGCGGTTCGCTACGGCTATGTGGAGCCCGGACAGGATCCCTGGTCCTGGGGCGCCGACCATGTCGTCGACACGCCCCTCGACCTCATTGCCCTGCTGAATGGAGACCGCTAAGCCCATGTTGTCCGCGACCGCCCGAACACACGCCGCCAGCCCCGATGAATTGCGCGATCGCGTCGTGCTCATTACCGGCGCAGGCGACGGCATTGGCCGCGCGGCCGCCCTTGCCTGCGCAAGCCATGGGGCCACCGTTGTACTTCTCGGGCGCACCCAGGCCAAGCTCGAGGCCGTCTATGACGAAATCATCGCGGGTGGCGGCCCTCCGCCGGCCATTTCAGTCATGGACCTGGCGCGAGCCCAGGGTCCGGACTACTTCCAGCTGGCGGAGCAGATCCGCACGACCTGGGGCCGGCTGGACGGGCTGCTGCACAACGCGGGCATGCTGGGTCAGCGTGCCCCGATCGAACACTACGACATCGGTATCTGGCATCAGGTGATGCATCTGAACCTCAACGTACCCTTCATCCTGACGCAGGTACTGATGCCGGCCCTGCGCGAGTCTGCCGATGCCTCGGTGGTGTTCACAAGCAGCGGCGTGGGGCGGCAGGGCCGCGCCTACTGGGGCGCCTATGCCGTCTCGAAATTTGGCATCGAGGGTCTCTCACAGACGCTCGCGGACGAACTGAAAACGGAAGCACGCATACGGGTGAATTGCATCAATCCTGGCGGCACCCGGACGCGGATGCGCGCCGCCGCGTACCCTGGCGAAGACCCCGCGTTGCGCCCGGAGCCCGCGAGCATCATGGGGCCGTATATCTGGCTGCTCGGCCCCGCCAGCCGGGGCGTCACGGGGCAGTCGATCGACTGCCAGTAACCGGGATTCAGTCCGCGTCCGGCTCCTCATCGGATTCCCGGAGTCCGGCCGCCCGGTAGAGGTCGTCCAGTTCCTTGTCCTTCAGCAGGCGGTGATGTCCGGGCCGAAGCGACCGGGACAGGGCGACCGGTCCGTACCGGACGCGGATCAGCCGGCTGACCCGGCACTCCACGGCTTCCCATACCCGGCGCACGAGCCGGTTGCGACCCTCGCTGACCACAACCTTGAACCACTGGTTGGAGCCGTCGCCGCCGGCCGGCTCGACGCTGTCGAAGCGCGCCTTGCCATCCTCCAGCGCAATGCCCTGCCTGATCCGGTCGATCGTTGCATCGGACACGGTCCCCTGGACGCGGACGGCGTACTCTCGCTCGATTTCGCGGGACGGGTGCATCAGGGCATTGGCCAGCGCACCGTCGTTGGTGAGCAGCAGCAGCCCCGAGGTAGCCAGATCGAGCCGCCCGACATTGATCCATTTGCCACCCTGCAGAGGCGGGAGGCGGTCAAAGATCGTGGGCCGGCCCTCGGGGTCGCTGCGCGTGCACACCTCGCCGGAGGGCTTGTGGTACAGAAGGACGCGATGGGACGTGCGCGTCTTGCGTAGGGCCGGTACGGGGCGGCCGTCGATCAGTATCTTCTCGCGACCCGTGACTTTCTGACCCAGTGCGGCGACCGAGCCGTTAACGGTTATCCGGCCGGCCCGGATCCACAGCTCGATTTCCCGCCGGGAGCCGAGGCCTGCACCCGCCAGCACCTTCTGGAGGCGGTCTGTACCTTCGGCCGGACTCACAACGGGCCGGCTAGCGGCTCTTCAGCGGCACGACGTTGGAGTGGACATCCCCATCCGGGGCCTCGGCGTCGTTGTCCACGTGGCTGCGCGCGTGGGAAATGGGCGTTACGTTAGCCAGCTCGGCTTCTCCATCGTCATCCGTCTCGTCTGCCAGGCGCTCGGAGAGCAGTGCGCCCGCGCCCGGCGGCAATGCCGCCACATCCGACAGGTCCAGCTGCGCCGTGAAGGCCTCGAGATCCTTGAGGTCGGCGAGTGGCGGCAGGTCATCGAGCTTTTTCAGCCCAAAGTAATCGAGGAATTCACGGGTCGTGCCGTACATCGCCGGCTTGCCCGGTACGTCCCGGAAACCGACGACCCGGATCCAGGTTCGCTCCAGCAGTGAGCGCATGATATTGGTGGTCACACCGACGCCGCGGATGTCCTCCACGTCACCGCGAGTGACCGGCTGACGATAGGCGATGATTGCCAGAGTCTCCATCAGTGCGCGGGAATAGCGGGGTGCACGTTCTTCCCAGAGCCGGGCCAGCCAGCCGGACATGGCGCTGCGCACCTGGATGCGGAAGCCACTGGCCACTTCCTGCACCACGATGCCGCGATTGGCGTAGTCCTCCTGCAGGCTGTTGATCGCCGTACGCAGATCGTCCTTGCCCGGCGGATCGTCCTCGCCGAAGAGGGACTGCAGTTCGTTGAGGTCCAGGGGCCTGCCGGCGGCCAGCAGGGCAGCCTCGACCACGTACTTGAGCTGTTCGTTTTCCATGTCTTGCGGTTCCGGAAGCGGGGTTCAGGCAGGCAGCGTGGAGCCCTCGGGCGAAACGTCCTCCAGGTCACCATCAAGCGCAGGCCGCGACATGGCCGCCCGGACGTGGATCGGCGCGTAGGGCTCGGTCTGCACCAACTCGATCAGGGACTCTTTCAGCAGCTCGAGCAGGGCAAGGAACGTGACGGTGACACCCATGCGCCCTTCCCGCGGATCGAAAAGGTCGCGGAACTCCGCGAAGGTCCCCGTCTGGATTTTGAGCAACACTTCGGACATGCGCTGCCGGACCGAGAGCGGCTCGCGGCGGATGTGGTGATGCGCCAGCATCTCGGCTCGCGTCAGCACGTCGCGAAAGGCCAGCAGGAGTTCCTTCAGCGTAAGGTCCGGCAAGCGCGTGACAACGGTCCGCTCGGCAACTTCAGCATTCGCCTGGAAAAAGTCGCGCTCGAGGCGCGGCACATCGTCGAGATCGGTGGCTGCCTGTTTGTACCGCTCGTACTCCTGGAGCCGCCGCACCAGCTCAGCCCGCGGATCGGCCTCTTCGTCGTCGGCCTCGCCGATGCGCGGCAACAGCATGCGCGACTTGATCTCGGCCAGCATCGCGGCCATGAGCAGGTACTCGCCCGCCAGCTCGAGCTGCAGCTCTTTCATGAGCTCGATGTACTGGACGTACTGTGTCGTGACCTCGGCGATGGGGATGTTCAGGACGTCGAGGTTCTGGCGCCGGATGAGATAGAGGAGCAGATCGAGGGGTCCCTCAAAGGCCTCGAGGAAGACCTCCAGCGCGAACGGGGGGATGTACAGGTCCTGCGGCAACTGGGTTACCGGCTCGCCGTCGACCAGCGCGAACGGCATTTCGGCCTGGGCGGGATTGCCGCCAGCCTCCTCGACCGTCAGCACCGGACTGCGGGGTGCATCGGCGTCGTGCACCACCGTAAGGTGCGTGGGGGAAACTTCATGCTCTGCGTTTGTCATTGAGCCAGGGGGCGTCCTGCGTCAGGCGCCGGCCAGAGAGAAAAAAAGTGCCGATAGCGAGCGCACCAGAGGCCAGACAAACTGGCCGAGAAAACCCGTCGCCAACAAAGCCATGACCAGTATAAGGCCATAGGGTTCGACAGCATCGAGCTTCCTGCCAAGGGATTCCGGCACCACGCCTCGCAGTACGCGCCCACCGTCGAGGGGAGGTATAGGTACGAGATTAAATACCGCCAATAAGATGTTGAACGTAATGCCTATTTGCGACATAGAAAGCAGGAACTGGCGCGCGCCCAACAGCCCGGCGGGCACGTGCAGGGCGAGAAAGAAGACGAGGGTCCAGAACAGCGCCATCACCATGTTGCTGGCCGGACCAGCCACCGCGACCAGCGTCATGTCGCGTTTCGGCTGACGCAGGTTGCGGGCGTTGACCGGCACCGGTTTGGCCCAACCGAAAGGCGGAAATCCCAGAAGGTAGAGCGCCAGCGGAACGACGACAGAACCCACTGGATCAATGTGCTTGAGGGGATTAACGGTCAGCCTTCCCAGCAGCTCCGCCGTGCGATCGCCATAGCGGCGGGCCACCCAGCCGTGGGAGACCTCGTGGAGGGTGATACCGAACAGCACCGGGATGATGGCAGCTGACAACAGCTGAACAGAAGCGGCAACGTCCATGTCGGCCATGGCAGCAGTATACGGGGCGGGAACCCGGACCGCCTCTAGGTAAACCCCGAGCTGTCGCCCCGCCCCTGCCGAATGATGACGGGGTAGTCACCGGTGACGTCCACGACCGTGGTGGGCTCGACACCACAGCTGCCGCTGTCGATCAGCAGGTCGATCTGGCCGGCGAGCGCGCTTGCGATGTCCTCGGGATCCGAAAGCGGCAGATCCTGACCCGGCAAGAGCAAGGTGGAACTCATCATGGGCTCACCAAGCGCCTCCAGCAGAGCCAGCGTCACCGGGTGATCCGGCACCCGGATGCCAATGGTCTGGCGCTTGGGATTCTGCAGTCGCCGCGGCAATTCCCGGGTCGCCTGGAGGATAAAGGTGTAGGGGCCGGGTGTGTGCGCCCGCAACAGGCGGTAGCACCAGTTCTCGACGCGCGCGTAGGTCGCAATCTCCGACAGGTCACGGCACACGAGCGTGAAATTGTGTTCCTTGCCAGTTTGCCGGAGCTTCTGCAGGCGCCCGGCGGACTCACGATCGCCCAGGTGCCAGCCGAAGGCATAGCAGGAGTCTGTCGGATAGACGATCAGGGCGTCACGCCGGAGAATCTCCACGGCCTGGTGGATCAGGCGTTTCTGGGGATTCACCGGATGGATATGGAATCGCTGCGTCATCGCCCTATTCTACCCGGACACATCCGGCGCCCCGGAAGCCGTCCGGTTGCGTATCATTCGCAGAAGATCTCCATGACGCGCGACCATGCAATTCCTCGTTGATCTCCTGCCACTCGTGGCTTTCGCAGTGACGTACTGGCTGAGCGACCTGCGCACGGCCA
The DNA here is from genome assembly GCA_038214295.1 of Gammaproteobacteria bacterium. GTDB lineage: Bacteria > Pseudomonadota > Gammaproteobacteria > Steroidobacterales > SHZI01. The sequence goes on along the minus strand of JBBQSA010000046.1, from coordinate 1,376 downwards.
TTCTCGCAATTATGGTGGCGATTTCACTTCAGGTACTCGTTGTCTGGCTGGTCAAGCGCACAGTCAGCCGAATGCTGCTTGCGTCTGCCACGCTCGTGGTGGTCCTCGGAGGCATCAGCCTCCTCCTGAACAATGACCTGATATTCAAGTGGAAGCCGACAGTCCTGAACTGGGCCTTTGCGGCGGTCTTTCTTGGCAGCAGGTACATCGGCGACCGCCCCGTCGCCCAGCGCATCATGGAGTCGGTGGCCAGGGACGAATTCCACCTCTCCCGCAACGACTGGCAGCGACTCAACCTGATGTGGGTTGCCTTCTTCCTGGTTTCCGGCGCGGCCAATATCTTCGTCGCCTACCGCTTTGCCGAGCCGGTGTGGGTGAACTTCAAGCTGTTCGGACTCACGGGCATGACACTCGCCTTCGCGCTGCTGCAGGGACTGTGGCTGGGCAAGCGCACTTCGGACGACAAATAGATGCTGTACGCCATCGCCGGAACTGATACTCCCGACAGCCTCGCCGGCCGGCTCGCTGCCCGGGCCGCGCACCTGGCCCGGGTGAGCCAGCTGCGCAACGAGGGACGGTTGATTCTCGCCGGACCGCACCCGCTCCTCGACACCCGCGAGCCCGGTGAGGCCGGCTTCAGCGGCAGCCTGATCATCGCCGAGTTCCCAAGCCTGGCGGACGCCACGGCCTGGGCGCAGGCGGACCCCTACGCCACTGCGGGGGTGTGGGGCTCCGTCAGCGTAAAGCCCTTCGTGCAGGTCATGCCGTGAGCGAGCCGCTCGACCGGGTGGCGGCAATCCGGGGCCGCCTGACAGCGGCGCTCAATCCGCACATCCTCGAAATCACGGACGAGAGCCATCTGCACGCAGGACATGCCGGCGCCCGTGATGGCCGGGGTCATTTTCACGTCCGCATCGCCTCCACCCGCTTCGCCAACCTCAATCGCCTGGCCCAGCACCGCCTCGTCTACGAGGCCCTCGGTGACCTGATGACCACCGATATCCACGCGGTCAGGATTTCCTCCGCAACCTAGGCCACCCCCCTCCGCCGGCCCGTCCCGGCCGCCCTGCCCCGCCTCCGCCCTGTCCGCGGCCCGAACGACTGCCGGATGACTTTACAAAACGTTGGACCTAATCGACTAGAATCCAGACAAATCAGTCGGTTTAACCGCTTGACTGCTGTTGACTCGACATAACTTTGCCCCTAATCTCTTTCACATAACGAAAACGAAGGAATATGGAAGCCGATCTCAAAGCAGCGCTGCTGACGGCGTATGCGCGGCTTCTGAGGCCTCTAGTCCAGATCCTGTTACGCAATGGCGTCTCCTACTCGGAATTCGCTGAAACGGCCAAGCGGGTGTTTGTAGCAACAGCAGC
>JBBQSA010000045.1:0-26298 GCA_038214295.1 Gammaproteobacteria bacterium | reverse complement strand
AGCTACCTGGAAGGCAAGGGCATCGCGGTGGGCCGGTTGGTGGCCAGCGGGGCGGGCGAGAGCCAGCCGATCGCGGACAACAAGACGGCCGAGGGCCGCGCGCTGAACCGGCGCGTGGTGCTGAAGCGCACGGACTGCGACGCGCCGAACTAGGCCGCGCTTCCGGCTGACTGACGAAAGGCCCCGGTCGCGGAAGCGGCCGGGGCTTTTTCTTTGCCTGCCGGTTGGCACCCGCCGGAAGACGTTATATGTTTATGACAATAGGACAAATGCCCGGATCCCGTGGACGCCGATTCCCATAACCTGCTGCGCTTCGCGCACATCCTGCTGTTCGCCTACTGGCTGGGGGCGGACCTCGGCGTCTTTCTCGGCGGTGGCCGGATGTCGCGGCCCGGTCTCGCGGTGGCGGAGCGGAACCGCATCCGCGACCTCGTCATGGCCATCGACGTTGCGCCCCGCATGGCCCTCGTCCTGATGCTGCCGGTGGGCTTCAGCCTGGCCCTGGCCTGGGGCGCGCCCTTGCCGGCGTCGGCGCTGCCGTTCCTCTGGGCAGGGTCGGCGCTCTGGATGGGCGTCCTGCTGTGGGTGCATTTCGCCCACGGGAATCCCGCGGTTGGCCCGGTGCTCAGGGCCGACATGGCGCTCCGCGTGCTCGTACTCGTGGGCATGCTGGCCCTCGGGTTGCGGGGCCTGGCGGCGGACAGCGCGGTGCCCGGCTGGCTGGCCACCAAGTTCCTGCTGTTCGCGGCGGTCATCGGTGACGGCATCGTCCTCCGCTGGATCAGCGGCCAGTGGCGGCCCGCCATCGAGCGGCTGGAGGCGGGTGACATCGCACGCGGCGAGGAGATGCTGCGCGTCCGCCGCCGGAAGGCGATCGTCGCGGCGCTGCTCATGTGGCTGCTGGTGGGCGGCGCGGCATTCATCGGCACGCTCAAGCCTTGAACGGCTATTCCCGGAGCCGCGTGCTGCTGATCATGTCGGCGCTGCTGCTGTCGACGGTGATGGCCAGCCTGGACTCCAGCTTTCTGCCGCTGGCCTTCCCGGACATGATCGAAGACCTGGACTCCAACACCAGCGAGATTGTCTGGGTGGCGCTGGGCTATCTCGTGGCAGCCACCGGCCCGATGCTGCTCGCGGCCCGGATGGCGGACGCCTGGGGCCACGCGCGCCTCTTCCAGGCCGGTACCGTCATCTATTCGCTGGCCATGATCGCCTGCACTTTCGCGCCGGACGTGCCGGTGCTGATCGCGTTGCGGCTCGTCCAGGGCCTGGGCATGGCGCTCTTCCTCCCCACGACCTTTGCCATCGCAACCCGCATCTACGGGCCAGAGCGGCGGGGCAGGGCTCTCGGCCTGCTGCAGGCGGCGAACGCGGCCGGCTTCATCCTCGGCCCGATCTTCGCGGGCTGGCTGCTCGATGCCTACGACTGGCGGGCGACCTTTGCCAGCCGCATACCGTTCGCGATCCTGACCATCATCCTGGCGCTGCTCGCCCTGGATTTTCGCCAGCCGATGGCGGTGCCCGGCGCCAGCCGGCGCTTCGATCTGCCCGGCGCCGCCTATCTCACGCTCGCGCTGTTCGGCGTGCTCTTCGGGTGCAATCGCCTGCCGGTGGAGGATAACCACCTGGACACCCTGGTCTGGCTGATCTTTGCCGCTGGGTTCGTCTTCTTCTGGCTGTTCATCCGCCGGGAGCGGACCTGCGCGGAGCCGCTCATCGACCTGCAGCTCTTCAGCCGCAGCGCAGCCTTCACGCGGGCCTGCGTCGCCTTTGCCGCCATGTTTGCCAGCCTGCCGCTGACCCTGTTCGTGCTGCCGATCGTGCTGATCAATGGCCTCGAGATGCGTGCCTGGGACGTGGGCTTCATCATGGCGGTCTCGGCCGTGTGCACCACGGTGATGAGCCCCTGGTCCGGCCGGGCGGCGGATCGCTGGAACGCCGAGTGGCTGGCCTCCGCCGGCGCGATGGTCCGGGGCGCGGGCTACCTGCTGCTGCTGTTCGTCACGGTCAACAGCACCGCCGCGGGGCTCTACCTGCCGCTGATCGTGATCGGCATCGGCACGGGCCTGTTCTTCTCGCCCAACAACGCGCTGCTGCTGGCCAACGCGCCGCCCGAGCGGGCGGGCATGGTGTCGGGCCTGTTCGGCACGATCCGGCAGGCGGGCTATGCGCTCGGTTTTGCGCTGATCGCCAGCTTGTTCGCTGCCACCCAGGACTTCTACGAGAAGAACTGGGTGTACACGGCACTGAGGCGCGTGCCTGACAGCGTGGCCGACCAGGTCACCGCCGTGTTCGAGGGCGGCGGGATCTGGTCGCCAGAGATGCTGGTCTTCATCCTGCGGGTCTCGGCGGTCGTGTGCGCCGCGATCCTCCTGCTCGCTCTGCTCAACTCGCTGCCGAGGGTGGCGCTGCACGGCCGGCGCCAGCTGGGGGCCCTCGCCGGCTGCCTCGGGGCCGCCGCCGTCGGCGTCTACCTGCTGGTGCTGATCGTCCCTGGCGGGTACTCGGCAGCCGGGTCCGCGGCGCTCGTGGTCAGCGCTTCGGCGCCACCACCTGCGGTCGCGCCCTTCGGCATGGCCGCGCGGCTGGCCGTGGCGCCAGCGGCTGATGCCGTCGTTAATTCCGGGAGTTCGGGCTTTGTGCAGTATTGCGCCGGTTGCCACGGGCCTGACCGCCGCGGACGGCCCGGCCTCGGTGTGAACCTGGCCGACTCGACCTGGCTGCGCAGCGCCAGCGAGGCCGAGCTCGGCCGCTTTTTGCGCAAGGGCCGGGCAACCGGCGAGCCGGGCAACGTGACGGGGCGGCCGATGCCGGCCTTCGAGTGGCTGGGGGACGCGACGCTCGCGGAGATCGCGAAGGAACTGAAGAACTGGTCGGGGTGACAGGATTCGAACCTGCGACCTCTTGCTCCCGAAGCAAGCGCTCTACCAAGCTGAGCTACACCCCGAACGGGTTTCGTCTGATGCGCTGGGGCCGGGCACCGGCCTCAAGGCGGGCGCCATTGTATACGCGCCCCATTGTATTTTGGTGGGGGCCGCGTCAGTAACGCCGCTCGACGGCGAAGTCCGCCAGGTCCGACAGGGCGGTCTTGAACGGGGAGTCCGGCACCGGGGCCAGCGCCGACCGGGCCCGCACGGCGCAATCCCTGGCCTTGGCGGCGGTGTAGGCCAGTGCCCCGGTAGACTGGATCGCCTCCTGGATGGCCTGGATGTCGTCCCGGCCGCCCCGTTCGATGGCGCGGCGGATCATTACCTGCTCTCGCGGCGAGCCCCGCTCCAGGGCATAGATCAGCGGCAGCGTGGGCTTGCCCTCGGCCAGGTCGTCGCCCAGCTGCTTGCCAAGTTCCCCCTGGTTCGCGCTGTAGTCCAGCGCGTCGTCCACCAACTGGAAGGCGAGGCCGAGCTCCCGGCCGTAGTCCACCAGGGCTTCCTCCACGGCCCGGGTCTGGTCCGCGAGGATCGCGCCGATCTGGGCGCCGGCCTCGAACAGCTTGGCCGTCTTCCGGTAGATCACGTCCATGTAGCGCTGTTCAGTGGTGTCCGGGTCCTTGCAGTTCATGAGTTGCAGGACCTCGCCCTCGGCGATGGTGTTCGTCGCGTCTGCCAGCACGTCCATGATGCGCATCTGGCCGACCTGGACCATCAGCTGGAAGGCCCGCGAGTAGAGGAAATCGCCCACCAGCACGCTGGCCTCGTTGCCGAACACGCTGTTGGCAGTGTCCTGGCCGCGCCGCAGGTCCGAGGCGTCCACCACGTCGTCGTGAAGCAGGGTGGCCGTGTGGATGAACTCGATGATGGCCGCGGTGATGACGTGCCGGTCGCCCCGGTAGCCGCAGGCCCGCGCCGCGAGCAGGGTAATCAGCGGCCTGAGTCGCTTGCCGCCGCCGCCGACGATGTAGTGCGCCACGCTGTTGACCAGTGCAACGTCGCTGCGCAGCCTGGCCGTGATCTCCCGGTTGACTGACGGCCAGTCGTCGCCGAGCAGGGCGCGGACCGCTTCCAGGTCAAATCGTGGGAATTCCGGTTGGACGAGATGCATTGCGAGCCGAATAATGCCCGCGATGGGCAGTCCTGTACACCACGCAACAAGAGCCGTGGCGGGCGCCATGCTGGTGCTTGCCGGCCTGGCAGGCAGTCCGATGGCGATGGCATTCGGCCCAACGGGACACCGGGTCGCGGGTTACATTGCCAGCCGCCTGCTCTGCCCCCAGACCCGTGTTGCCCTGGAGCCCCTGCTCCACGGCATGACGCTCGCGGAGGCCGGGCTCTGGCCCGACACCATCCGCCGGGCGCCGGAGTGGGCGCACACGAGGCCCTGGCACTACATCAATGTCGCCGATCACGGCTCCCTGGAGCGCGCGGCGCGCCGCAGCCCTGACAACGTGCTGGCTGCACTGGCGCGCTTCGAGGCGGAACTCAAGGATCCGGCGCTGGGCCGCCGGCAGCGGGGCATCGCCCTGCGCTTCGTCGCGCACCTTGTCGTCGACATCCACCAGCCGCTGCACGTCGGGCGCGCCGGCGACCGGGGCGGCAACCTGCTCGCCGTGCGGCTGGCGGGGCGGGAAAGCAACCTGCACGCCGTGTGGGACGGTGAACTGCTGCGGCTGACGGGGGCTGGCCCCCCGCGGGCCGCCCCTGAGGCCGCCCCTAAGGCCGCCCCTGAGGCCGCCCCTGAACAGTGGGCCCGCAGCGTCCCGCTGCCCCCGCCCGCCGCGATGGCGCAATGGCAGCGGGCCAGCCCGCTGGCCTGGGCCCGGGAGTCCCAGGCCCTGCGTCCCCTGGTCTATGGCTTCCCGGCGGCAGGCCCAACGCCAGGCTCCGGGCCGGTCAGCCTGTCGCCGGCCTATCTCGAGCGGGCCCGGACGGTGGTGGACGAGCGCCTTGTCCAGGCGGGCGTCCGCCTCGCGGGCCGGCTCAATACCTTGTTCGGTGCTTCGGCCGGTTGCGGTCCCGAGGTTGCCAGTCACCGGCTTAACCTCTAGAATTCGTCGGCTTTTCGCGGGGTTGCCTTTTGACCCCCACCAGATCTCAGGAACAAACCGATGTACGCAGTATTCAAGACGGGTGGCAAGCAGTACCGCGCCAGCCAGGGCGAGAAGTTGAAGATCGAGAAGCTCGATGCCGCCGCTGGCGACACCGTCGAGTTCGACAATGTCCTGCTGGTGGGCGAGGGTGCCGCCGTCACCGTGGGCAAGCCGCTGGTCGCCGGCGCCAGGGTCACTGCAAAGGTCGTCGCGCAGGACCGTCACGACAAGATCACCGTTATCAAGTTCAAGCGCCGCACAACCTACAAGCGCATGCACGGCCACCGTCAGGCTTTCACCCTGGTGGAAATCACCGGCATCGCAGCCGGCGCCTGAATCTGGTTTCCTGAGTCTGGTTTCCTGAATCTGGTTTTCTGAGAGCGGGCACCAGCCCGGTACATCGAGGTATTTGAGTCATGGCACACAAGAAAGCAGGCGGCAGTACTCGCAACGGCCGCGATTCCGAATCCAAGCGTCTTGGCCTCAAGAAGTACGGTGGTGAGAACGTTATCGCCGGCAACATTCTGGTCCGCCAGCGCGGCACCGAGTATCACCCGGGCAAGAACGTGGGCCTCGGTCGCGATCACACCCTGTTCGCGAAGGCGAACGGCGTGGTGCTCTTCGAGGTCAAGGGCGCGGGCGGCCGCCGGGTCGTCAACGTCATTCCCGCCAGCGCGTAATTTTCGCGCCTGGCCCGCCTGAAGAACCCCGCTTCGGCGGGGTTTTTCGTCTCTACAGTTCTGGTTCCAGGCAGCGATTGCACCGCCATGAAGTTCGTCGATGAAGCCACGGTTCGGGTTGCCGCCGGTAACGGCGGGCCGGGCTGCGTCAGTTTCCGGCGGGAGAAGTTCATTCCCCGCGGCGGTCCCGATGGGGGCGATGGCGGTGACGGCGGCAGCGTCTGGCTGATCGGGAGCCGGGCACTGAACACGCTGGCGGATTTCCGGGTAAACCGGCGGTTTGCCGCAAAGAGTGGCGAGGGCGGTTCGGGATCGGACTGCACGGGCCGCGGTGGCGAGTCCCTGGAAGTGCTGGTGCCCTGCGGAACCCAGGTTTATGAGGCTGATACCGGTGAGCTGCTCGGCGACCTCACACGGGATGGCGAGCGCCTGCGGGTGGCTGCCGGTGGCGAGGGTGGCCGCGGGAATACCCGCTTCAAGAGCAGCGTCAACCGGGCGCCTCGCCAGTCAACCCCCGGTACGCCCGGTGAGCACCGCAATCTGCGGCTTGAACTCAGCCTGCTGGCGGACGTGGGTCTGCTCGGCAAGCCGAATGCCGGCAAGTCCACCCTGTTGCGCGCAGTATCCGCCGCCAGGCCCCGGGTTGCCGATTACCCGTTCACCACCCTGCACCCGGGGCTCGGCGTCGTGTCCGTGGGTCCGCTGCGCAGCTTCGTGATGGCGGATATTCCCGGGCTCATCGAGGGCGCTGCGGACGGCGCTGGCCTCGGTACGCGCTTTCTTCGCCACCTGAGCCGCACGCGGTTGCTCTTGCACCTGGTGGATCTGGCGCCGTTCGATGGCAGTGACCCCGCCGCCGACGCCGTGGCCATCGTGGGCGAGCTGGAGCGCTTCAGCCCGGAACTGGCCGCCCGGGAGCGCTGGCTGGTGCTGAACAAGACCGACCTGGTGGACGACGAGGAGGCTCTGCGCATGGCAACGGCCGTATGTGCCGCACTGGGCATACGGGCCGGGCAGGACGACGACGCTGGCCGGGTGTACCGGATCAGTGCCCTGACGGGCACTGGAACCGCCCGCCTGGCGGGCGACCTGATGACGCGGCTGGAGCGCCTGGCGGCGGAAGCGCGGGAGTCAGGCGAGGGCGACGAGGCCGTGGACCCGCCGGAGGACCTGTCGGCTCGCTGAGCAGAACCCTGACGCCGGGTCTTCTACTTCTTCGCGGCCTTGCTGCCGGTGGCAGTCTTGGCAGTCTTGGCAGTCTTGGCGGTCTTGGCGGTCTTGGCGGTCTTGGCGGTCTTGCTGCTGGTGACAATCTTGACGGCCTTGCCGCTGGCGAGGGTCTTGACGGCCTTGTTCAGGCGGCTCTTGTGCCGGGCCGCCTTGTTCTTGTGGGTGAGGCCCTTGTTCACCATGCTGTCGACCTCGGCCGCGCCGGACTTGAAAGCGGCGGCTGCGCCGTCGGTATCACCGGTCTCGATAGCCTTGATCACCTTCTTGATGGCGGTGCGCATGCGCGAACGCAAGGCGACGTTATGCTGACGACGGCGCTCGCTCTGCTTGGCGCGCTTGGCTGCTGACTTGGTGTTCGCCACAGGTATTTCCAGACTGATCTATACAAAAAAGGGGCGTCGCGGACCCCCGCGACGGGCGCGTATTCTTTGGTTTCCCCCGTTGGAAGTCAACCGGGGGCCGGGCGAGGTAGGTAGACTCTCGCGCCCATGAGCGACGCGACAATGCCCCCGACAGCGCAACCTGGCCCCAGTGGCCGCAAGCTGCTCCGGTCCACCGGCACGGTGGGCGCCTGGACCTTGCTGTCCCGCGTCCTGGGCCTCGTGCGGGACGTGGTCTTCGCCCGGGTCTTTGGCGCCTCCTTTGTCATGGACGCGTTCTTTGTAGCCTTCCGGATTCCCAACATCTTCCGGAGATTCTTTGCCGAGGGCTCGTTTTCCCAGGCCTTCGTGCCGGTCTTTGCCGAGTACGACCAGACCCGGGAGCATGCCGAGGTCCGGGAGCTGGTCAGCCGGGCCGCCGGCACACTCGGCCTGATCCTGTCGGGGATGGCTGCGGCAGGCGCGATTGCGGCACCCGTGTTCATCACCGTCTTCGCGCCGGGCTTTGCGACGGAAGCGACGGCGGATGGCGCGGATCGCTACGTGCTGGCCGTGTCCATGCTGCGCTGGACGTTTCCCTACCTGCTGTTCGTCTCGCTGGCTGCGCTGGCCGGCGGCGTCCTCAATTCCTACCACCGGTACGTGGCGGCGGCCTTTTCCCCCGTACTTCTGAATGTCGTGCTGATCGTCTTCGCGGTCTGGGTCGCGCCGCTGTATTCGCGGCCGGGAATGGCGCTGGCGGCCGGCGTGTTCGCCGCCGGGGTGGTGCAGCTCCTGTGCATGTTGCCGTCCCTTGCCCGGATCCGCCTGCTGCCGCTGCCGAAGTGGGGCTGGAAGCACCCGGGCGTGCGCAAGATTCTCAGGCTGATGGTGCCGGGCCTGTTCGGTTCCTCGGTAGCCCAGATCAGCATCCTGCTGGATACCCTGATCGCATCGTTCCTGGTCACGGGCAGCATCAGCTGGCTCTACTACTCGGACCGGATCATGGAGTTCCCCCTGGGCGTTTTCGGCATCGCCCTGGCGACGGTGATGCTGCCCAGCCTCTCGCGGCAGCACGCCGCCCGGGCTATCGATGACTTCGGCAAGACCCTGGACTGGGCCCTGCGGCTGGTCATACTGATCGTCACCCCGGCAACGCTCGGCCTGATCCTGCTGTCCGGTCCGCTGCTCACGACGTTGTTCTACGGGGGTAAATTCAGCACGGGGGATGTTGAGCAGTCCACCTACAGCCTCATGGCGTACTCAGCCGGGCTGATGGGCTTCACGATGGTGAAGGTGCTGGCGCCGGGCTACTTTGCCCGGCAGGACACGGCCACGCCGGTGCGCGTCGGCCTGATCGCCCTGGGCTCGACCATGACCATCAACCTCGTCTTCGTGGTGCCCTGGGCCCTGGCGGGCTGGGCGGCGCCCCACGCCGGCCTCGCGGCCTCCACATCGCTGGGCTCTTTCATCAATTCCGGGCTGCTCTACCGGGGCCTGCGGCGCAAGGGTGTGCTCAAGGCGGGAACCGGCTGGCTGAAGTTCCTCGTCCGCATCGGCGTCGCCGCTGGTGTGATGGCGGTCCTGCTGGTCTCCCTGTCCCCGCCCACGGCAAGCTGGCTGGTCGCACCTTTCTGGACCCGCTGCCTGTGGCTCTCGGCTGCCGTTGTGGGCGCCAGCATCGCGTATTTCGCGGCGCTCCTGGCTGTCGGCATGCGGCCCTCTGACCTGCACATGCGGAACTTGTAGGCGGGCGACCTTATACTCCCCGCTTTTGGCGCAGCCGGTCCCATGCAGGTTTTCCGCCGGCCCCGGCCGGGTGTTCAAGCGGTGCAGTCCGGGTGCGTGGCGACCATCGGCGTCTTCGATGGCATTCACCTCGGCCACCAGCGAATTCTCGCCCGGGTCCAGGCCAGGGCCGCGGAACTCGGCTTGCCGTCCCTGGTGTTCAGTTTCGAGCCGACACCCCAGGAAGTGATGAGTCCGGGCAAGCCGCCGGCGCGGCTGATGCGGCTGCGGGAGAAGGTCCTCAGGCTGGAGGAACTGGGTGTGGGGTACCTGTATTGTCCGCCCTTCTCGCGGGCACTCAAGGACCTGGCCCCGGAGGAGTTCATTGAGCGGCTCCTGGTGGGCACGCTGGGCGTCCGGCACCTGGTGGTGGGGGATGACTTCCGCTTTGCCAGCGGGCGGGCGGGCACGTTTGCTCACCTGGAAGCGGGCGGCCGGCGCCTCGGCTTTGGAGTGGAGCAGGTGGGTAGCGTCACGACGGGAGGATTGCGAGTGTCGAGCACGGCGATTCGCAACGCGCTGGCGGCCGGGGATATGGCGACGGCCCGGGCGCTGCTCGGCAGGCCGTACCGGATGGTGGGGCGGGTCAGCCGTGGACAGCAGCTCGGGCGGAAGCTGGGCTTTCCCACCGCCAATCTCCGCCTGCACCGGCGCGCGAGCCCGGTGAGCGGGATCTTCGCCGTGCGGGTCCATGGCGCCGCGGACGGTCCGCGGGACGCCGTGGCGAGCGTGGGCACGCGGCCCACCGTCTCGGGCGTCGAGGCACTGCTGGAGGTGCACGTGTTCGACTTCGATGGAGACCTGTACGGGCGGCAGCTCGGCGTGGATTTCGTGGCCCGCCTCCGGGACGAGGTTCGTTTCGCCGATCTCGAGGCCATGCGCCGGCAGATGGAACTGGACGCAGCCGAAGCGCGGCGCGTGCTCGCCAACAAAGGGACAGCAGAGTGACAGACTACAAGCACACGGTGAATCTTCCCCGCACGGATTTTCCCATGAAGGGAGACCTGGCAAAGCGCGAGCCCCAGATGCTCGCGGCGTGGAACGAGCGCGACCTGTACGGCCGGATTCGCGAGGCTGCTGCCGGCCGGCCGCGCTTCGTGCTGGTCGATGGGCCGCCCTACGCCAATGGCGACATCCACATCGGTCATGCAGTGAACAAGGTCCTGAAGGACATCATCGTCAAGTCAAAGACCCTCTCGGGATTTGACGCGCCCTACATCCCGGGCTGGGACTGCCACGGTCTGCCGATCGAGCACCAGGTCGAAAAGAAATCGGGCAAGGTGGGAGAAAAGCTGAGCGCGGCGGAGTTTCGCAAGGCCTGCCGCGAGTACGCCCTGCAGCAGGTGGACAGCCAGCGCCGCGACTTCCGCCGTCTCGGCGTCCTCGGCGACTGGGACCACCCGTACCTGACTCTCGACCCGCAGTTCGAGGCCGAGCAGATCCGGGGCTTTGCCCGCATCATCGAGAACGGTCATCTGTTGCGGGGCTACAAGCCGGTCCACTGGTGCCTGGACTGCCGCTCGGCGCTCGCCGAGGCGGAAGTCGAATACATCGACAAGACCTCGACGGCGCTGGACGCCCGCTTCGAGGTGATCGACTCGGCGGAACTCTATGCGCGGATCGGGCTGCCTGCTGGCGCGCCGGTGTCGGTGCCCATCTGGACGACGACGCCCTGGACGCTGCCCGCCAACCAGGCGGTGGCGCTCGGCGGCGAGCTGCCGTATGTGCTTGTGCGGGCCGCACTGGGCGGCGAAACGGTGCTGCTGGTCCTGGCGGAGGGGCTCGCGGAGGCGGCGCTCCGCCGCTACGGTGCGCAGGAGACGGCGACGATTGCGCGCTTCAGCGGCGCGGTGCTCGAGGGACTCCTGCTGCGCCATCCCTTCTACCCGCGTGAGGTGCCACTCATCCTCGCGGACTACGTCACCCTGGATGCCGGCACGGGTGCGGTGCACACGGCGCCCGCCCACGGCCAGGACGACTACCAGTCCGGCCTGCGTTACGAGTTGCCCATGGACAACCCGGTGGACGGTCGCGGCGTGTACGTGCCCGGCACGCCACTGCTGGCCGGAGTGCACATCAACGAGGCGAACAAGCGCATCGTCGAGTTGCTGCGGGAGAGCGGCCACCTGCTGCATGCGGAGTCTTTCCAGCACAGCTACCCGCACTGCTGGCGGCACAAGACGCCTCTGATCTTCCGCGCCACGCCCCAGTGGTTTATCAGCCTCGACCAGAACCACCTTCGCGAAGCCACGCTGCGGGCCATCAAGGGCGTGCGCTGGTTCCCGGCCTGGGGCGAGGAGCGCATCGAGGGCATGATTGCCGGGCGTCCCGATTGGTGCATTTCCCGGCAGCGGACCTGGGGCGTGCCGATCCCGCTGTTCCTGCACCGGGAGACCGGCGAACTGCATCCCGACACGCTCGCGCTGCTGGAGGCCGTCGCCACGCGCATCGGGAAAGCCGGCATCGACGGCTGGTTCGAATTGGACCCTGCCGAGCTGCTGGGGTCAGCCGCCGGCGACTACGACAAGGTCACGGACACCATGGATGTCTGGATGGACTCCGGGATGGTCCACTACTGCCTCGCCCGCAGCCGGCCCGAGATCGGTTTTCCGGCCGATCTGTACCTGGAGGGCTCGGACCAGCACCGGGGCTGGTTCCAGAGTTCCCTGCTGACGGCAATGGCGATCGACGGGGTGCCGCCTTACCGGGCCGTGCTCACCCACGGCTTCACGGTGGACGAGAAGGGTCGCAAGATGTCCAAGTCCATGGGCAACGTGGTTGCGCCCCAGTCAGTGATGAATTCGCTGGGAGCGGACATCCTGCGGCTGTGGGTCGCCTCCAGCGACTACAGCGGCGAGATGAACGTGTCGCAGGAGATCCTGAAGCGCATGGCGGATTCCTATCGCCGGATGCGCAACACGGCCCGCTTCCTGCTGGGTAATCTCGACGGCTTTGATCCCGCGCGGGACGCGCTGCCGGTCGACGCGCTGGTGGCCGTGGACCGCTGGGCCGTGAGCCGCACCGCCGCCCTCCAGGCCGAGATCCTGGCGGCCTACGAAGGCTATGAATTCCACCGTGTGTACCAGCAGCTGCACAATTTCTGCATCGTGGACCTGGGGGCGTTCTACCTGGACGTGATCAAGGACCGCCTGTACACGACGCCCAGGGGTGGCGTGGCGCGGCGTTCTGCCCAGACGGCGCTCTGGCACATTGCCGAGGCACTGGTGCGCTGGCTCGCGCCGATCCTGAGCTTTACCGCTGAGGAGATCTGGAGTTTCCTGCCCGGCAGTCGCCCGGAGTCGGTCCTGCTTTCCACCTGGCACGAGCTGCCGGTGCCCGCACCAGGGGAAACTGACTGGACGTGGCTTCTCGCCGTCCGGGAGCTTGCGGCCCGCGCTCTCGAGGCGCAGCGCGAGGCCGGGGCAATCGGCTCCGGGCTGGACGCGCACCTGACCATCTATGCCGACGGACCCCTGCGTGCCCAGCTTGAGGCCTTCGGCGAGGAGCTGCGCTTCCTGTTCATCACCTCAGGGGCCGAGGTGCGTCCCGCGGCGGACCACCCGGCCGGCGCCCTGGAGGGTGATGGCTGCTGGATCGAGGCGGTCGCCGCAACAGAGGCGAAGTGCGTGCGCTGCTGGCATCACCGCCCGGACGTTGGCGCGACAGCGGCGCACCCGGAACTCTGCGGCCGCTGCGTCACCAACCTGGAGGGCGCCGGGGAAATCCGGCGCTTCGTATGAACGAGCGGGCCACCTGGCGCTGGCTGCTGGTGACGGTGCTGGTCATCGTCCTGGACCAGTACACGAAAAAGATTGTCACCGCCCGGTTCGAGCTGTTCGAGCGGGCCGCGGTGCTGCCGTTCTTCGATTTTGTGCGTCTGCACAACACCGGGGCCGCCTTTAGCTTCCTTGCCAACGCCTCCGGCTGGCAGAACTGGTTCTTCACCGGCGTGGCGCTGGCAGTGAGCGTCCTGATTCTCTGGTGGTTCTTCCGCCAGCCCGCGGGCGGGATCGTGGTGCCGCTGGGACTCACACTGGTGCTCGGTGGGGCGATCGGCAACTTGATTGACCGTGTCCAGCAGGGTTACGTCGTGGACTTCGTCCTGCTGCACTACGATCGCTGGTCGTTCCCCGCCTTCAACGTGGCCGACTCGGCGATCACGGTTGGGGTGATCCTGCTGCTGATCGACGGCTTCTTCCTGGAGGGCCGCCGGCCTAGTGCCAGCAGCGGTCGATGATCGCGGGGCTTTCCGTTCCACCCGCATCGCTGGCGGAGCGCTTGCCGGTCTGGTCGATGCTGAAGCTGCGGCAGTCGTCGTCGTCGCGCTGGGCGCCGCTGGCAGACGCGGTGGCCGTCGCGGCGTAACCCGCTTCGGGCCCGGCGCCGCCGGGCGCGATCGAGAGTTCGTAGAAGCCGCGTTCTGTTTCCGGAGTACCAAGGCCGGCCGGCGGTGGCGCCGACAGTTCGTCCGCGGTCGTCGCGTAGTGGCCGTTCTGCAGGTAGAAGCGCTCCTGGGCGGTGGAGAGCCGGAGGAGGGCGCTGGTGGCATCCACCCGGTTGGCGCGGCGCACGTACTGGCGATAGCCGGCCATGCTGGCAGTCGTCAGGATTCCCATGATCACGACGACCGTCATCAGTTCGATGAGTGTGAAGCCGCTATTAGCCTTCACGCTGGAACCAGTAGGTGCGCCGCACGGGCTCCTTGCGCAGCCTAAGCCGCTCGCGTTCCTCGGGGGTCAGGCACTCGGCGCCGGCGCAGGGCACGGGGCCGTCCTCGGTCCGGTAGAGATTGACGTCGGTGACCGGGTTGCCAGCCTTCAGCGTCTTCGCGCGGTCGGCCGTGGTCAGCGGCTCGCCGACGGGGCTGTCGAAGTTCGTGCGCGGCCTGCCGTCGAACACGCTCACGGCGTAGAAGCGATTGGTTCCCGTGCCACTGGTGCAGTCGGTAATCGTCTCGCCCGGCGTGAACGACGTGAAGAAGGTGGTGTTGTCGAAGGTGACGGCCTCACCGAGTACCTTCTCCCCGGCCCCCCGCACGAGGCGCAGCTGCCAGCCTGCCACGGCAAAAGGTAATTCGGGCTCGGCATCGTCGGTGATATCCACCAGCTGTTGCACCGAGACTGGCGAGGCCGGGTAGTCGCCGCTGGCGATGACGCCAAAGGCGTTGAAGTCTCGGATCGAGAAGAAGGCTTCCTCGATTTCTGTGTCGAGGGGATGGCCGCGATAGCCGGAACCGATATTGATGGCAATAACCAGCTTGCGGTCCAGGATGACGGGCGCCACGTCCGGTGCTTCGTAGAAGCGGCGCAGGTCCGCGCTGGTGGGCGCATCAACCGCCGCACCGCCGAGCGATGCGAGGACCCCACCTTCGACGAGGCCGGCCCTGCTGGCGCCATTGACGATGTCGAAGCGCCAGAGCTGGCCGCCCATGTCCCCGACATAGAACCGGTCGGCGAGGCCATCACCGCTCAGGTCGAGGGGCTTTACCGGCGCGGGAATCGAGAATTCCATCGCGGGCAGCGTCAGGTCATGGGGGCCCACGGCGTCCGGGCTCCCGGCGCTCCACACCCGCGCGCCGGTTTCCAGGTCGACCATGTAGATGGCATTGCCGATGGTGTCCCGCCGGAAGGCCCGGTTGTCCTGGCCGGGGTCGTAGCCCCCGCCGAAGACCGCGACGTTGCGGGTGACGCCACCGATCTGCACGCGGGCCGCCACCGGTGGCGACCAGGTCTGCCCGAGATCTGCGAACTGGCTGTCCGCGCTGCTGATCTGCCAAAGTAGTCGGGGAGCATTGCGCGCGGTGACGTCCACGGCGAACACGGCATCACCGCCGCGGCCCATGCCGAACAGCAGGATAGCCTTTTCATTGCCGGACACGCCCGGCTGCCCGTCGTCATTCTCGATGACCAGGTTGATCCTGCCGTCGAGACCATAGGTCTTGCCTGAGGCAGCCTCGTTCCGGTACAGGGGGTAGAGGCCGTTCAGCAGGCGACCGGGAATGAATGCCCAGCGCTCATTGCCGGTGTCTGCATCAATGGAGTGCAGGAAGCCGTCGTTGGTAGCCAGGAATACCGAGGTGATCGGGCTGCCGGCGGTGCCGCCGTAGAGCACGGTGACGGGCTGCCCATGGAAGGCATCCCCCATGTCGCGCCGGGCCTCGGTCACGTTGCCGTCCCGGTCCGCATCCCGCACGTCCCGACCGAGGGCCCAATCGATGACGGCAGCCCGCTCACCGGTGGGGACGGATGTAAGCGCTGCGAGTACGCGATTCGAGTCCACGGCGACCCGGTTTGCCGCCGCGGACAGGTCGCTGCCAGCCAGGTCGGTGTACAGGTTGCGTGCCGAGGGCGCTGGCAGGCGGTTGGCCGCGCCGCCGGCGCTGACCCGGTCGCCGTCCGGCGTTACGGACCAGAAGCTCCAGGCATCCTGGGAAAACAGGCCAGTAACCGCGTCGATCACCGGCCGGTCGTCCTGGCCTGTCAGGATTCCGTTGGCCAGGCGGTACTTCTTGAGGTTGCCGAGCCAGCGGGCCTTTTCCGTCGGCTGAAAGACCGAAATGAAGACATCGCTCAGGTTCTGGGTGAGATTGAAGGCGTTGACCGGGACGGCTGGCGCGGCAAAGGTTCCCGCGCTGTCGAAGATCGACAACACGATGCCACTGAGGGCGGTGGTCAGCGAGGCGGTGTCTTCGGCGAGGTGGTACTGGCCACCGCCGCGCGCCGCTGTAGCGACCAGCAGGGGGAACTCGGCCTCGAAGCCGATGGTGTAAGTGGTCACGTTCTGGATGCCCGGCAGGCTGTCGTTGAGGTCCTTGCCAGCCAGGTAGGCGGCCATGTCGTCCAGGCAATGGCCCTCGCCGCTGCCGTCGCAGCCGGCCCCGACCACATTCGCGAAGCCGGGCAGGGCCGCGATCTTTGCATCCGCGCTGTCGTCGCCCATGGGCTCGCCGTCCGTGAGCAGGATGATGAAGTTTTTCCCGCAGGGCTCGGTGATCGGAGACCGGTACAGGTTCGAGGTGAGCGTGTTGCCGATCCGGGATCCGGCGACGCTTTTTATATCGCCGCCATTGCCGTAGTCCACGTTGCGCCCCAGGTAGAACTGCGCGGCCTCGAACAGCGTCTCGGAAAGCGGCGTGCGGCCGCCGATCGTCAGCTGGTTGACGATGTCCGTCACGGCCGACCGGGACGTCTCGATGTCGGTCATGGCTGCCACCACTGAACCGCCCTCGTCGCCGTTGAAGCGCATGACGCCCACGTTGACGTTGCGCAGCCCGGCCAGCAAGCCGGTTACGGCTTCCTTGACGATATCGATCCGGGACTTGCGGACAGTGGGCGGGTTGCTGCGCCAGTTAAGCCAGTTGCCGTCGTAGATGACGTACTGGGTGACCCAGGCCGGTTCCGTGGCAGTCGTGGCCGCCCAGGGACCGTCGGGCCCGTTGGCCGCGTAGTTCCTGCCGGTGGCGCCGTCCCCGTCGACGCCGCGGTCGCTCTCGCATTCAAGGTCGCCAGTACCCGCCGGCGCCAGGCTGTCCCACCGGGACCGGCTGGCATCCCAGGCCAGGAACAGATCCGCGTAATAGCCGCTATTGGCCAGCTGCTGCCGCGAGGCCGCGCAGCGATTGAGCGTTTTCGGGGCAAGGTTCGGGCTGTCGCAAGCTGGCGGCACGCCGGTGGTGCTGTAGTAGAGCGCGCTGCTGTCATAGCAGCCGGCGAAAGTCTCCGTGGTCGCAAAGGGAGCCTGGGTGGAGACCAGCGTGTCCATGCTGCCGGAGGTGTCGATGATAAAGAGCACGTTGGCCCTGGTGGCGCTGACGTTGGCATCACTGAGGAACAGTTCGGCGTCGTCGCCCCGCGCCACGGAAGCCAGCAGCAACAGGCAGGTGGCAAGACAGGACGCGGACCGGATCGGGAAGGTGCTCATCGTCCTGCCGCCGTTGCCGGCGCGTCGAGGACGACGCGGTTTACCCGTCGGGTCTGGGGCTCGTAGTAGACGTAAACGAGAGTGGCTTTCTTGAAGGCGGCCGCCCGGAACGCGTCGAGCAGGGCTTCCTGGCCCACGGCCGTCTTGCGGCCGGGCCGGATGAACCAGGTGGTGGCCGGCGTGACCTGCAGGGTGACGGGCTTGCAGGTGGAGCAGGGCCGCACCGTCAGGCTGCCCGGCGACCGGTCCGGCAGCTGCACCTGGTCTGGCGTGAGCTCATAGGCCTGCTCCACCGTCACGAGGGTGGCGCCCGCTGGCAGGCCGAGGCCCGCCAGCAGCAGCGCCGCAGCCAGACCCAGCGGGAAGGCGCGCCTGGTCGTCATTGTCGGCATCATCGTCCGGTGGCCCCGGTCACGGCGTAGCCCTGCACGAGGCGGGCCCGTGCATCGCGCTGGCTAGTGGTACCCGTGGAGCTCACCTCGTAGTTGTAGGTGGGGACCCGGCCGAAGCTGTTGCCCGGCGTGAGGGACTGGCCCCGGAAACACACGGTGGTCTGGTAGGTGCCACCCAGTTCGGGAATGGCCTGGAGTGGATCGATGGCCGGAGCCGTGCAGTCGCCGGTGGGTGCCGGGGGCGTCCGGCGGACCACCGCGTCGATACCCGACTGGGCCAGCTGGAAGGCGTTCTCGCGGTATTGCGAATTTCCCGCCATCATCAGGCCGAGGCTGGCGGTACGCATGGTGGACACGGCCAGCACCGTCAGGATCATGAGCAGTATGAGGCTGACGATCAGCGCGGCGCCGGACTGCCGGCGAGCCGCGCCCGCGACGAGGCCCGGGTGCAGCGACGGGGATGGCAGCGGCCGTGACGGCATATCAGGCACCCTTGTTGTTCAGGTAAATGGTCTTGGCGATCTGCAGCCGGCGAAACCCGGCCGGGTAGCCGGGAGAGCCCGCCGCCAGTTCGCCCAGGTCCGCGTCCGGAGCGGCGTAGCGTCGTTCGTCCACCCACGCCGGATCGTCGGATGGGGTTCCCACGAGCATCCAGATACGGACCGCGATGACCTGGCCCTGCGGGGCGAAGCCGACGGCGCCCGGCGTGACCAGCGGGTGGTTGCCGTCGACGTAGCGGTCGACGTTGCCGTCCCGATCGGTGTCCACGCCCAGCTGGACCTGCAGGTTCTCGATGCCGGGGATTACTTCCTGGTCGTCGAACTCGGCGTTCGGGCCGAGCGTAAGCCGTCGGAGCGAGGGGAGGTTTGGGTCGAAGCTCGACTCGTTGCTGACGTAGTAGATGTTGATTGTGACGTTGTTGGTGCTGGCCGCCGGGCCAAGAGGCTCGATGCCGTCGCTGAACAACTGCCCGCGCGCGAGGAGCGTCTGGACCTGCAGGCGCCGGTTGGCCGCCACGGGTTCCACGTTGGACTGCCACGGTTCCGCGTGGCGCAGGATCAGCACGTCGCTGCCTGCCCTGGGCGTGTTCCGGAAGGTGGGGCAGGGCAGGTCCCAGGCGTCATCCCGGACTTCCACCGCTGCCGACAGGTCGGCGATGGCCCAGTTCGCGCTGGCGCCATTGCAGGTCACGGCCAGGCCTGCCGGGGTCGTGATCAGCGCCGGCTCGGAAGTGAGGCCCCAGTAGCGGGCCAGCCGGATGTCAGGCTCCAGGGTGTCCAGGGCGAAGCGGGCGCTCTCCTGCAGGCGGGCGAGGCTGTCGCTGGCCCGGGCGCCATTCCTGCTTTGACTGAAGACGTAGAGCGCGCCGCCAATGAGGAAGAGACCGATGGCCATCGCGACCGTCAGTTCGACGAGGGTCATGCCCCCTTGCTGCCGGCGCTGCCAGGCCGCGCCGTTCACAGCCGGATCCTCAGCGAGTAGGTTGCGGGTTCTTCCTGCCCGATCTCGGGCCAGGCGACCGTGATGGAATAGGTCAGCGGCGCGGGACCCAGCACGTCGACTTCGCCGGTTGCGCCATCCGGCAGCTGGGTATCGACCTGACGGAGCCAGTCGGCCCAGTCGTCGTTTGCCATCTGCCCCGAGGTGCAGTCAACGGGCCCATTGATGCAGTTCTGCGTGCTGCCCGGGCCAGTGCCGGCATAGGCGAGGCCGGCGTCGGGGTTCGCCCGGATCCGGTCGGCCATGTCGGCTGCCAGATTGACGGCCGCAGTGCGGTAGAGCGCCGTGCGGCCCGCCCGCAGGCCTTCCAGGTAAAGCGCCGCGATCCCGAGCATGCCGACCGACATGACCACGAGGGCCACCAGGACCTCGACGAGGGTGAAGCCGCCGGTGCCGGTGCGGGGGCGAGTGCGGGTGCTAGCAGCCACCGAGCAGGTTCCTGCGCGACTGGAGCCCGGCCCGGGAGCGGATCAGCTGCTGCCGTCCCAGCTGGCTGATATGGATCCAGCGGCCGGCGGCAATGCCGCCACCCGTGTCGGTGTCGCCCCGGTAATCGCAGAGCTGGACGCTGAACTCGGACGCCGGCGCGTCCAGGGCCAGCGTGCCGGCCGGGGTATAGATCAGGGGGACCGGCGTCGCCGTCACGCGGCCTGCGAGGTCCGGGCCGAGGGAGCCGTGCCGCTGGAGGATTACATCGTCGGCGTTGCTGATGAGCCCGTCGGCATTCCGGTCCACGAAGACGCTCCAGCCCTCGCCGAGGTTGCCGAACGGCACGCAGGGTCCGGAGCCGTCGGGGGTCGCGCACAGGGCCACCGGCAGCTGGCGCTTCAGGGCCTCACTACGCGCGGCGTGCAGGCTCTGCACCAGGTCGTTGGTGGCCGCGCTCATGCGAGCGTTGGCCGCGACAGCGGTGAACACAGGCACGCCGATGCCGAGGGCGATGGCCGCGACGCCAAGCACCACCATGAGTTCAATGAGGCTGAAGCCCCGTTCCTGTTGTTGTTTTTCTTGCACTTGGGCCGCCGACGAGCAGTCATATCATCAACGGCTATCGTGCCTCGCCGCGCCGCCCGCGTCTCCCCGAACCGATGACCGGGGGGCAGCTGCAGATGATCAGGGATTATGTATGACATTCAGGTTTTTAGACCGGACACTTCGAGGCGCCATCAGCTGTGGCGGCGGAAGTGGCCCGGGGCCTGCCGGTGTAGCTGACGACGACGGCCCGGGCCCGGCCGGTGCCGCGCCGGTCGCAGAAGGTGAGGGTGCCGTTTACCGAGCGCAGACCAGAGGGCCGGAAGATGAAGGCGCGGCGATTCGCCTGGATGCTGCCGACCGGCAGCCGGCCTTCCACCTGCAGCACCGGCTCGCCCGGGTCCACCCGCGGCGGGTCATCCCGGTCCCGGTTCAGGAAGACGATGAGGCCTGCATTCCAGGGGGCGTTGTGGTCGCACTGCAGCCCGCCCGGACTGCGGCACAGCACGACGTCCGTTCCCGATTTCAGGGCCTCCTGCCGCGCCACGTGCATGCCGTGCACCACCCGGTTCACCGTTGCCGTCAGGCGGGCGTCCAGGACGAGGTCGGCGAAGGAGGGTATGGCGAGAGTCAGCAGCAGGCCGCTGACCGCCAGGGTGATCAGCAGTTCAAGGACGGTGTAGCCGTGTGCGTGGTTCATCGTGGAGCGGGCCACTGTGTGCGTTTCCGAGGCCGGCAACCTTAGTCGCCTGCTGCCCGCCGCGGCCAGCGCACAATCCGGGCTCCCGGGCCAGATTCGGGACTTGCGCTAGAATTTGGCCATGACCCTGCAGGAACAAGTGGCCGCCACGCTCCGGACCCACCGGGTTCAGCCCACGCCCCAGCGCGTCGAGTTGGGCATGCTGCTGCTTGCCGGTCCGTGTCACGTCTCGGCCGACCAGCTGCTCCAGTCACTGCGGCGCTCCGGCAGCCGGGTTTCCAAGGCCACTGTCTATAACACCCTGAAGGTGTTTTCCCGGGCCGGCATCATCCGGGAGGTGGCCCTGGACCGCAGCCGCCTCGTCTACGACTCCACCACGACGCACCACCATCACTTCCTGAACGAAGACACCGGCGAACTGCAGGATATCGACCCCGCCGAAGTGCAGCTCTCCCGCCTGCCGCACTTGCCGGAAGGCACGGAAGCGGCCGGCGTGGAGGTGATCATCCGGGTGCGCCGCCGCGTCTGACGGGCCGTCGTTTGATGAGGAAGGGCCGATTCCCTATACTCCCGCGCGGTCGCCGGGGTAGCTCAGTTGGCAGAGCACCGCATTCGTAATGCGGGGGTCGGAGGTTCGACTCCTCTCCCCGGCACCAACAAATCAAGGACTTGCGTACTTCACCCTTTTTGCCACGTCGGCCGCAAGTGCACTGTAAAGTGCAGTTGCGGTGTTTTCGGCGTGGCGGCCCGCGCCACGGCAGGCAGTTGTGGGTCACCGCTCATTCGCAGGCTGGCTCCATGCAGCCCCTTGCTCAGGCGACCGGGCTACTGGCAGCGTACGTGCCAGCCCGCTTCGAACGCCATCGCCCCGAGGCCACTCTGCTTTATGAGTTGGTCGATCAGCACTACCCGGCGTTCCTTGCGGCCCTGGAACGGGACGGCCGCTCGCTGCCGACCTTCGTGCAGCAGGAGTTCGACGCCTACCTGACCTGCGGCCGGCTGGAGTACGGCATTCTGCGGGTCCGCTGCACGCAGTGCCACGCAGAACGGCTGGTGGCCTTCAGCTGCAAGCGCCGGGGCTTCTGCCCGAGCTGCGGTGCGCGGCGCATGGTGGAGACGGCGGCGCTGCTGGTTGCCGAGGTGCTGCCGCGGCAACCCCTGCGCCATAGGGTGCTGAGTGTGCCGTTGCGGCCGTCACCGCAGTTTCCGTAGCGGGGTCGGAAGTTGTGATCCGGGTCGGGTTAACGACGCCGCGGGAGGGCGGCTGTGCGAGTAGCGGTCCGCGTTGCCGGACTCGCCGGCCGGCGCATTACGGCACCAGCCCGGACGGCCCGGGCGGCGAGCCGAGCCGTTGCCGGAACAGGGTCGTGTCCTGGGCGTTAACGGCACCATTGCAGTTCAGGTCGGCCGGATTGAAGTTCGGGCCGACGCTGGGCTGCCCGAGCTGGGCGCGGAACAACGTGGTGTCCTGGGCGTTCGTGGAGGCGTTGTTGTTCAGGTCCGCGTCGCAGTGATTGCCGTACCCGTCGCCGTCGGAGTCGCACTGGGTCGGGTTGGCCACCTGCGTGCAGTTGTCCGCCGCATCGGCTAACCCGTCACCGTCCAGGTCGCTGTCTGTCACGTGGACGGTCACCGCCACGGATGTGGTGCCCGAGCCCTCGTCGTCGGTGGCGCGGGCGCTGATCGAGTAGCTGCCGGCCGGCACGTTGGTCCAGGAGAACTCCCAGGGCGCGGCCGTATCGGTGCTGAGCAGAGTGCTGCCGTTGAAGAACTCTACGCTGGCCACGCTGCCGTCGGTGTCGCTGGCGGTGGCCGCCAGCGCGATCGTCGCCGGCGCCGTGAAGCTGGCGCCGTTGGCCGGCGCGGTGAGGTCGACCGTCGGCGCGACGTTGCTGGCCTTGATGATGGTGAACGAATCGTCCACCGCGCCGTTCTCCCGCAGGAACCTGGCATCGAGGCGCGTGCCGTCGATGTCCAGGACCATCGAGCCCAGCTGGTTGAGCGAGATGAACATCGCCGGGTGATTCAGGAGGCCGCCGCTGATGATGCCGCTGGAGCCTGCCACGGCGTACACGGAGCCCTCCCCGCGGGCCGTGCCGGGGGACTTGGTGTAGGCGCCCGTGTCGCCTTCGCGGCCGCTGCCGGCGTCTATCTTCATCGCTGCGTTCAGCGTCGATGAGTTGCCGTAGTGACCATAGAGAAGGAAGGACCGCTCGTAGGAATGGCTGTGCCCGCCGAGCACGAGGTCGACCCCGTAATACTCGAGGATGGGTACGATGTTCTGGCGCATCTCGATCAGTTCGATCTCCGTGTCGGAGTTGTGCGAGCCCTTGCTGTAGGGCGGGTGGTGCCAGAAGGCGATGACCCAGGGCAGGGTGTTGCTCGCCAGGTCGTTTTCCAGCCAGGTGGCCATCGGGCCAGTGGCCGACCGGCTCGATCCGTAGGAATCGAGATTGACGAAGTGCACGTTGCCCACGTTAAAGGAATTGTAAGCCTCCGTGCCGGAGGCCACGCCGCCAGCGTCACCATCGCTGGGCATGGCGAAGATGCTGTAGTAGACGGCGCTGCTGACTTCGTGATTGCCGCGCGTGGACCACATCACGGTGTTACGCATCACCGTCGGGTAGACCGCGAAGTACTTGGCCTGGTACTCGGCGTCGGTGCCGCTGCTGTAGGCGTTATCGCCCAGCAGGAGCGTGAGGTCCGTGCCGCGCGGGCCGGTAAAGTTGAGGTAGGCGTCGCGCACATTGGCCTGGCCGGCGGTGCCCCATCCGGCGTCGCCCAGCACCCACACCCGCAGCGGCCTGGCCGTGCCCTGTGGCGGGTGCGTGCGGAAGAAGTGGTTGGCGTCGTTGCCGGCCAGCGTGGCGGTGGCACTGCCCACCGAATAGAAGTACCGGGTGTCGGCGGCCAGCGCGGTGACGGTGACTTCGTGGTCGGTGCGCGTGCCCCCGGGCATCTGCTGCATGTCCAGCACTCCCTGCGTCGTGCCGAAGCGCACCATGCTTTCGGTAGCGATGTTGGTCCGCCACTTGACCACGACGCTGTCCTCCGTGGAGAGCTGCAGGTAGGGCCCGCGCACGACCTGCTGCGCTTGGGCAGCCAGGCTGGCTGCGAGCAGGACAGCGCCCAGGAGGGACCGGCGCAGACGGAGGTTCAGGTTTTTCATCTCTTTTCTTTCTTGCACGTCACAGGGTGGCCAGCCGGTCGGCGACCCGCCGCCTCAGATCCCGGGTCGCAGGCATCTGCAGCAGGTACGGCGGCAGGCTCTCGATCGACGCCATCGCGGCCAGGTACGCGGCCCGCGCCTCCTGCGGGCGGCCCGCGCTCCGGAGCACGTCGCCGCGCCGGAGTTGCCAGCGTTCCTTGCGCGGCGACTGCGCCGCCAGCTGCTCGAAGCGGCGCAGCGCCGCGTCGTACTGACCCAGGCTCAGCTCGATGTCAGCGGCCTTGAGCTGCAGCGTGAGCAGCGGGCCCTGGCGCGAGATGCCGCCTTCCACCACCTGCAGCGCCGGCACGCGGTGCGCGTCACCCGCCCCCAGCAGGGCATCGGCATGCTCCAGGACGATGTCAGGCCCGGGATCGCCGAGCCGCTCCATGGCGGCGCGGTAGTCCCGGGCCGCGGCCAGCGGCTCGCCCAGCCGGACCTTCGCCCGGGCGCGTTCCAGCCAGCCCTGCGGGTCGTCGCCGGCGCGCTGCACGTAGCTGTCGAGCGCCCGGCGTGCCTCGGCGGGGCGCCCGGCGTCCAGCAGCAGGCGGCCCCGGGCCAGATCCACCACCGCGAGCTCCGGCGCCAGCCGCGCTGCGCGGTCAAGGTCCTCGCTTGCGCCGGCCCAGTCCCGCTGCGTCTGACGCAGCGTGGCGCGCCGGACGTACAGCGGCGCGTCGGCAGGGTCGTGCTCCAGCGCGTGCGACACCTGTTCGAGCTGGTCGGTCGTGGCGCCGTGCGCCTGCGCCGTCCGCGGCAACAGGACCACGGCCGTTAGGCTCGCGATCAACAGAGCGCCCGGGCCGGGAAACATCAGGGATTTCATGCGCGCTCCCTCACAGGCACGGCATACATAATCTTCTTCGACTCTACCAGTTCAGGCTGCACGCAGTCGCGTGACCGGACACAAACATGTGGCATCTCCGACTCACCCGATCAACATCGCCTCGAGCTTGTTCCCGTCCGGGTCGCGGACAAAGGCCGCGTAATACCCCGCCGTGTAGTGGGGGCGCTGGGAGGCTCAGCCGGTGGGGTGTTTGAAGGACCTATACCCCCGAATCCACCTGATTTCGAGCTCTATGAGGCAACCTCACAAGACGTGCGGGCCGTTTCAAGGTATTGATTGCCTTAATACCTCAGCGTACCCGGCGCGCCATCTAACTAAATCGCCGTCGCAGGTTTGCCACCTCGACCTGCTCACCGTAAGCCGAATACTCAGGCGGCGACCTTCAAGCCGACCGGGATGCCGGCCTTGGCGCAGAGCCCAACCAGATAATCCAGCGACAGCAATTCAACTTTGCCGCGGGTGATTTCCGATACACGGGGTTGTGCGATGCCCAAGCGCTTCGATGCCTGGGCCTGCGTCAGTTCTTCCCGTTCGATCCATTGGCGCAGGGCGTCCGCCAGTTTTCCGCGCAGAAGCATGACTTCCGCCTCATGGGGCGGGAACCCGAGATCCAGGAAGATATTCCCGCTCGACTCAGTTACCTTCTTGGTCACTAACGTGCTCCTTGTGAGAGTTCGAACGCAATCCGCTAGCGCTGCTTTGCCAGTTCCAGGTCCGCGCGGCCCATCTTCTGCGTCTTCTTTTGAAACGCATGGAGTACGTACACCGCGTCAGCAAACCGCGCGACGTAAATCACCCGATAAGCACCGGCTGAGTCCCGCACGCGAATCTCGCAGGCGCCCCTTCCCACGGTGGCGATCGGCTTCCAGTTGTCAGGATCCCGTCCCAATCTGGACGGCAAACAATTCGTAACCAGCGCGAGCCCGCGCTCCTTTCGGAAATGAGGCCAGATCGTCCCTGGAACTGCCCACGAAACGGACCGCCTTCATGCGGGAATTATACGAATCTTCGTATAGGCGTCAACCCCGAAATCGGCGCTCTGGAGGCCGGCAACGCCAGCGATGGTGTCAACCCAGCGGAACAATTGTGCTCCAGTGCCCAGATTCATCCGCCCTGGCGCGCCATAAAAACAATCCGGTATGCTGTCTCTCGATGAATCTCCAGCAGTGGTCCTTCGTCGCTGAAATCGCATCTTCGATTGCGGTTGTCTTATCCCTCTGCTTCCTTGCCGTTGAGCTGCGCCTGTACGTCAAACAGGCTCAGCAGGATTCGGTCGACCAGATCACCTCGCGACGCCACGATCTGCTCCGCACCATGGCGGTGGATGGCGAACTGGCCGACATCGTGTGGAAGGCGCTCGCCGGGACACCTCGCGTGCCGACAGGCGAGTGGGCGCGTTTCGCGTTCTTCATGTACACCATGGTTTTGGAGTACGAACGGGCCTGGCTCAAGTACGAGGCCGGCCTGATTGATCAGCAGGTGCTCAAGACTTGGGATCAGTCCCTGGGCTGGTGGCTGCAGCACCCCGGGGCGAGGAATTGGTGGCGCGGGGATCACCCGGGATTCCATGCCGGGTTCACGACCTACATGGATGGAGTAATCAGCCGGGTGATCATCAATCCCGATATCGCCAGTGTAGTGGCCGCCGCCATCCGCGATCGGGGTCACACGCAACCGGC
>JBBQSA010000044.1:0-26620 GCA_038214295.1 Gammaproteobacteria bacterium | reverse complement strand
GGAAGTACCCCCCAATCAGGCCAGCTCTGCCGGCAGCGTCGCCAGCCGCCCGCTGCGGAAGTCGGCCAGCGCCTGCTGAATTTCCGCCGGCGTGTTCATCACGAAGGGACCGTAGCCGCTGATCGGCTCGTCGATCGGCTCGCCATTCATGACGAACACCGTGGCGTCACTGGTCCCGGTGAGCTCCGCATCCGCACCCTCCCGGTCGAGTAGCACGAGGTCTGTGGCCACCGCCTGCTGAGTGCCGTTGACCTGGATTTTGCCCTTGAGCACATACAGGGCAGCCGTGGTCCCGGCAGCGAGTGGCAGGCGCAGCCGCCCGCCGGCGGCGAGACGCACGTCCAGCAGGCTGACTGGCGTCACCGTACGGGCCGGGCCCGTGGCCACGCTTCCGGGTGTCGCACCGAAGGTCCCGGCGATTACCCGCACGGTACCCGCCGAGTCCGGCAGCATCACCGCCGGAATGTCAGCGTCGAGCAGCGTCTGGTAGCGGGGCGCGGTCATCTTGTGGCGCGCCGGCAGGTTCACCCAGAGTTGCAGCACCTCGAAGGTGCCGCCGCGACGGGCGTAGTCCCGGCTGTGCATTTCCTTGTGCAGCACGCCGGCACCGGCCGTCATCCATTGCACGTCGCCGGGACGGATGCGCCCGGCATTGCCGGCGCTGTCCCCGTGCTCCACTTCGCCCTCGTACACCACCGTCACCGTCTCGAAGCCCCGGTGCGGGTGCCAGTCGACCCCGAGCTCCGCCTCGGTCGACGGGAAGTCCTTCGGGCCAGCGTGGTCGAGCAGGAGAAACGGGGACAGCTCCGCGCCCTGGTCGTGGTAACTGAAGATGGTGTGGACGGGAAAGCCGTTGCCGACCCAGTGGCCGGCGCCGACGGCGCGGGTAGCGAGGACCTGCTTCATGACGGTCTCCTGATGGCTGGCGTTGAGCATGGACGCCATTTGATCATTGGCTTGCTTGATAAAAAAGCTCAGAATACTGGTCATTCCTATCTATTAAGTTGATCTGTAGATGGCGGCACCCCGGATCTCCCTGGACCAGTGGCGGGCCCTGGTGGCGGTCGTGGAAGCGGGCAGCTACAGCAAGGCCGCGACCGCGCTCAGCAAGAGCCAGTCCGCCGTGACCTACGCGGTCCAGCAACTGGAATCCCGGCTGGACGTCCAGGCCTTCCGCATCGCGGGCCGGCGCGCGGTGCTGACACCCACTGGGCAACTCCTGTACCGCCGGGCCCGCTACCTGCTGGACGAGGCCGCCGGCCTAGAGCAGGTGGCGCAGCGCGCCTCTGCCGGCTGGGAGTCCGAGATCCGCCTGGCCGTGGAAGTGATCTTTCCGACCTGGCTGCTCTTCGACTGCCTCGCGGCTCTCGGCACCGAGAGCCCGCACACCCGAGTGGAGATCACCGAGTCCGTGCTCGGCCACCGCACCGACGCGCTCACCCGGGGCGAGGCCGACCTGGCGATCTTCTCCAGCGTGCCGCCCGGCTTCCTCGGCGAAGCGCTGTTGCGCGTGCGCTTCCTGCTGGTCGCTCACCCGGACCACCCGCTGCATCACCTTGGTCACGCGATCACGCTGCGCGAACTGCGCGCGCACCGGCAGCTGGTCGTGCGGGAATCCAGCCCGGACCGCACGACGCCCGCCGCGGTGGACGCCCTGCAGCGCTGGACCGTGAGCCACATGGCGACCTCCATCGAGGCGGTGCGCTGCGGGTACGGCTTCGCCTTCCTGCCGGAGCACCGCATCCGGGACGAGCTCAAGGCCGGCACGCTGAAGGCACTGCCGCTCAAGGTGGGCGGCGAACGCTTCGCGGAGCTGTACCTGGTCTTTGGCGACCGGGACCAGGCGGGACCTGCCACCCGGCGCCTCGCGGATATCCTCCGGGAAGCCGCCGGCCGGGAGGCCGGCAGCCGTGACTGACCCGTCCCTCGCGCCGGACCGCCTGCTCGACATCCTCCACGAGGACGCCGAGCTGCTCGTGATCAACAAGCCGGCCGACCTCGTCTGCCACCCCAGCAAGGACGGCGAGCTCTCGAGCCTGATCGGCCGGGTGCGCCTGCATCTCGGCGGCGCGTCCCCCGCCCACCTCGTTAACCGCCTCGACCGGGAAACCAGCGGCGTGATCCTGGTCGCGAAGACCGACGACGCGGCGCGGGCACTCCGCAAGCTGTGGGAAGCCCGCCGGGTGGACAAGGACTACGTGGCGCTGGTCCACGGCCACGTGCGGGAAGACAGCGGCAGCGTCGACGCGCCCCTCGGCAAGGACGTGGCGAGCCGCGTCGCGATCAGGGACTGCGTGCGTCCCGACGGGGCGTCGTCCCAGACGGCATTCCAGGTGCTGGAGCGCTTCACCCGTGCGGGTGCTCCCTACACGCGGCTGCGGGTCCTGCCACGCACCGGCCGCAAGCACCAGATCCGCATCCACCTGGCGCACCTCGGCCACCCCATCGTGGGCGACAAGCTCTACGGCGGGGACGAGGACTGCTACCTCGCACTGGTCGAGCGGCGCCTCACGCCGGCGCAGCGCGCCTGGCTACTGCTGCCGAACCACGCGCTGCACGCCCGGGCGCTGCGTTTCACATGGCGCGGCGAGGCGCGGGAGTTCAGCTGCGCGGCACCGCCCTGGCTGGCCACTGGCGGCAACTGAGGGGAGCAGGAAGCCGCAGGCCTGCGGCACAGAATAGCCGGCGAGCCGCGCTTACGGCGCTGCGACCCGGACCCGCGCCAGCGTGGTGCCGCCCCGGGTTTCCCGCATCTCGTACTCGACCACGTCGGCCGTTATCGTGCCGCCCGACGGCCCCGGCAACACGGACTTGATGGCCAGCAGCACGTCCAGATCGACGTTGTAGCCCGTGGAAATCCTGTCGCGAATTCCCTGGGCTTCCGCCGCGGGCACGCGCCAGACCTGCGCGTACTTGCCGTTCGCGAAGCGGAGCGCAACCTTCTGCCCGAGCGCAGCGAATTCGACCACGGAACTTGGCGCAAGGGCCCGCACGGTGAATTCCCCGTAGGTGGGATCGTAGTCGCTCAGGTTGGCGCTGTTCAGCGACAGCCGGATCACGCCGGCGCCCCGCACGGCCGCGACGCCGGCCTCGAGCTCGGCCCGCACGGCGACCCGCTGGGAGGCCTTCTCGATGGCGGGCCCGTACTTCACCCGGCTGTCGTCCTCGACCCACCGGTCGATCGGCGGCGCGATGCCGGCCAAGTCGTAGTAGAGGAACACCATCGCGTTGTTGTCGGGATTCAGCAGTTCCCCCGTCCGCCCGCCGATGCCAGTGACAGGGTTGGCTGTCGCGCCGGTCGGGGCTGCCGTCGTGCCGCCGGCTGCGGAACCGGCGGCAGCGGGGGTCGCGTCGGCAGTCGCTGCCGGTGTGGCCGGCGCCGGGCCGGCCGGCTTGCTGCCCCCACAGGCAGTCACTAACAGGAGCGTCAGTCCGGCAATCAGCGGCGTGCGCATGGCGGGCTCCTTATAAGGTCGGTGCGTCGGCGTTCTTCGCGGCTTCCTCGACCGCCTTGGCCCGCTTCTGCTGCTCCATCTGCTCGAGGCCCTGCTCCACCGCGGTCACCAGCTCGTAGCCGTTGGCCTGGTCCACCACGCCCGCTTCCAGGGAGCGCACCAGTGCGGGATTGTCCGGCAGGGCGGTGAGATGCGCCTCGACCACGATGCCGCAGTCGGGTGACAGGTTGACGCCCCCCGAGGCACCAGTGCCTGCGCACTGGTTGCGGATCGGTGACGTCTCGGTAGCCAGCCGGCCGAAGGGGTCGTAGACCCAGCGGAGGAAGCGCTGGCCCGGGTTGTCCTGGTCAATGGTGGGCGTGCCGTATTTCTTGATGAGTGCATCGGCAACACTGGCCATGGTCGGGTTGCGTCCCTCCTCGTACCACTCCTCCCGGCCGGCACCGATCACCCGTTCCTCGCCCGGCATGCCCATGGTCGTCACGTTCCACTTGGACTGGCCGGCCTTGAGGTCGTAGCGCACCGCGTTGCCGGAGCGGGCAGTCATGTCGTCCTGCATTTCCTGCATGATCTGCTTCGAGGTCTTTTCCACGCGCTGCTCCGCGAGCCGGGCCGTAAAGCCCTGTCGCAGCGTCTGGCCGTAGGTATTGATGTTGAAACCCCGGGTGATGGGCCCGGTGACGACCATCAGTTCGTTGCTGCACATGATGACGTTAGCCGCCTCGTCGTAGGTCATGCCCGGGCGCACGCCGACAACATCGTCCACCGGCGCACCCTCGGCGCGGGGCGGCAACTTGACCTTCGCCGGGCAGTCCACATCGCCGCGGGCTTCCTCGGCGACTTCCTCGGCGCTCGCGTTGCCGGTAGGCGCGGATTTCGGACTTCTCTCAGAGGAGGCTGACCCGCCCCCGGGGGAATCCGACTTCTTGGAGCCGCAGGCAACCAGGCCCACAGCCACCAGGACCACAACAATCCACTGATAGTGCTTCATAAACTCCCCCCCTTGCTCACTTCTTCTTCTTGAAGATGTTCCTGAGATCGTCAACGGCCTTCTTCAGGTCCGGCGCCGGGGCGGCAGCGCCTGCGGCGCCCGCGGCGAGGCCCGGCATGTTGCCGCTCAGGTCCGTGAAGTGCAGGCTGAACTCACGTCCGTTGCGCACCTGCTGGCTGGGCAGGATTTCCAGCTGGTTGACGACCACGTCGTAGGCCCAGGCAGTGCCCAGCTGCTTGCCCAGCGAATTGAAACGGGTCACCGTGAAGGCCGCGTTACGGGTCTCGCCCGGCTTCAGCGCGAAGGACGGGTCCGCCGCCCGTCCGGTCACGAGGCCGATACCCGCAAAGCTGGTGTCGTGGGTGCTCGGCCGGCCATAGACATAGCCGTTACCCAGGTTGTCCGTGGCGGCGCTGCTCCCGGACTTGTAGCCGAGCACGATCGGCTGGCCGCTGACGTTGCGGAAACTGATATTGAGCTTGAGAGAGTGGTGCCGGTCAGAAGGCCCGCCCACCGGCGTCAGGGACACGACCTGGGCGATGAACGGCCCGCCGCTCGCGCATCGCTGGAGCCCGGCGCAGGGATCGCCCGAGGCCGGCACCGCCGCGCTGCCCGTCGCTGCGGCAGCCGCCGCCGGCGGACCGCTCCTGCCGGCGTTGGCGAAGCGCAGGACGCGCTCCTTGCCGGCCTTGTACTGGCCACCGGCCACGGCCTCGATCTCCTGCACCGTCAGGTCCATGTCGTAGGTGGTGCCGAGGGTCGCCTTGGTCGCCTTCCAGGCGAACTCGAAGCGGGCGTCGCTGCTCTCGCCGGGTTCGAGGGTGAACTTGGTGTCGATGGCGCTGCCGCTGACGACCCCGAGCCCCCGCACGCCGTTGCTGCCAACCACGTAGCGATTGCCCTTGTCGTCGGTGACGACGCCGGAGTCCGCCACGTAGCCGAGGATAAGCGGGCGGCCGAGCTTGTTCTGGAAGCGCATCGTCGCGGTGGCAATCCGGTTATTACCCGAGACGCTGGTCCGGAAATCGCTCACGGTCGCGACGAAGCTGGCGGTCTCGGTGCAGTTTGCCTGGCCGGCGCAGGATGGCGCTGCGCGGGCCGGGCCGCCACTCAGGAATATGGCCAGGAGTGCGGCCAGCAGCGTGGCCAGGTTGCGGGTCAGTCGGGTCGGCAGGACCCCGTGCAAAGCGTTGTTCATGCGCGTCAATACCTCTGATCAGGAAGTCAACCTGGGGCGACCCGGCTGATATTTGGTTTTTAATTCGGGCAGCTGCGGTGAAATATAGACTCGCGACGCGCCGATTTCCACTGCTACGCGGCACGGACCCAGGCCGGGCCACGCCAGGCATGGCCCGGCTTGGTATCGTCTCCCCCGCTTCAACCCGCGAAGGCGCTCCATGTACATCAACTTCTGGTACCCCATCTGCACCACCGACGAGCTCACGCCCAGCGCGCCGGTAAAGGCCCGCGTGCTCGGCCTGTCCTTCGTCGCGTTCCGGGATGCCGCCGGCGAGGCCCGGGTGCTGGCCGACACCTGCGTGCACCGGGGCGGCGCCCTGCACAAGGGCAAGGTCATCAACGGCCGCCTCGCCTGCCCCTACCACGGCTGGCAGTTCGAGGGCAGCGGCCGCTGCGGGCTGATCCCGTCCCTCGGCACCGAGGGCAGCATCCCGGCCCGGGCCAAGGTGGACAGCTACCCGGTCGTCGAGCGCTACGGCATCGTCTTTGCCTTCCTCGGGGATCTGCCCGAGGCGGAGCGCCCGGCGCCCTACGAGGTGGCCGAGTACGAGCAGCCCGACTGGCGTGGCGGTCTCACGGTGTTCGACGTCGACGCCTACTTCGAGCGCTCCATCGAGAACGGCCTCGACCCCGTGCACAACGAGTTCGTGCACGTCCTGCAGGGGAACATCCGTTTCCGCCCGGACCGCATGCAGGTGACCAGCGACGACTGGAGCAGCACGGTCTTCGTGAAGATGGATCCGCCCAAAAAAGGCACGACGAAGCTCGAGAACCTGCGCAACGACGACAACCCGGAGCACTTCGGCGCGAGCTCCGGCCACTACGGCGCCAACACGCTCATCACCCGGATCAGCCTGTCAAAGGACAACGTCTTCGTGCAGTACTTCTTCGAGCAGCCGGTAGACGACGGCCACACCCGCATCTTCTTCCTCAACATGCGCAACTGCATGCTGGAGCAGTGGAACGACGACAAGCTGCAGAAGATCAACATGGCCATCGCCCACGAGGACATCGCGGTGATCACGCGGCTGAATCCCGTGCGCACGCCGGAGACCAGCACGAAGGAAATCCTGATCATCGGCGACGAGGCGATCGGCACCTACCGCAAGCACCTGGCGGAGTGGGAGCGGCGCGGCTGGCGCATCGACCGGCAGGCCCTCAATGCGAGCGCGGGCGACGTGGCCTACGCGATCCCGTCACCGGCCCGCCGCACCTCCAAGAACTGGGTGCTGGACCCGGTGCCGCTGGTGGCGCCGGCGGACTAGTCGCGCCGGCTCAGCGCCGACTCAGCGCCGGCGGATGTGGGCCACGAAGCCCGCCATGAAGGCCCGGATGGCCTCCCGCGTGGGCTCGTCCGTGATGTTGCCGTCGGCATCCACGAGGGTCGCGACGCGGGAAACCAGCAGCCGGCCACCTGCCCAGAAGTCGACACCCAGGGTCCGGAAGACCGGCAGCCAGGCGTTCTGCGCGAGCAGCGTGCCGAAGCCACCGGGTGAGCCGCCGGCGAGCGCGACCGGGCGCCCGCGGAAGACCCGGGGCACGTCGCGCGCTGGCCGGGTGAGCCAGTCGAACGCGTTCTTTGCCACGCCCGGCACGCTGTTGTTGTACTCGGGGGTCGCGAGCAGCAGGCCGTCGGCCGCGACAATCGCGTCCTTCAGTACGGTGACCGCGGGCGGGATACCGCGCAGGGTCTCGTCGTCCTCGTTGTAGAGCGGAATGCCCGCGATGGACCCGATCTCGAGCGAACTTTCCGGTGGCATCAGCTCCACCGCCGCCCGCAGGATCGCCGCGTTCCAGGAGCTGCGGCGCAGGCTGCCGGCAATACCGATGATCCGGGTCATGGCAGCAGGCGACAGGGCGGAAGGCGACGGGGCATGGACAGGCTCCTGCAGGCGTGTGCCCAAACCATACGACACTCCGCGCGGCTTGTCCTCACAGGCCCGGACAGTCCGGCCGGACGCTCGCTCCGCGAGCGCCGGATCTGCCCGCAGTCGCTAAATCACCAGGTCGAGAAAGGGCCGCACCTTCCGTGACGGGTTCCGCCCATCCGTGTGCAATGGCGGCCGCCAACGCCGTTCGCGTCCACCGCCGCAACGAATACCTGGATGAGATGGAGCCGGTCCATATTGTTCCATTTTTCGTAACAGTATCTTCTCCATGGGGGTTATTCCCATCATCCGTCGGTTCGCCCAGAGTATCGACACCCGCCACCCCTACCGAGGAAACCCCATGTCCAACCAGCCCGCCGGCCCGCTGAAGCTCTACCGCTTTCCCCTGTCCGGCCACTCGCACCGGGCCGAACTGCTGCTGTCCCTGCTCGGGCTGCCCGTGGATCTCATCGACGTGGACCTGCGCAAGGGCGCGCAGAAGACACCGGAATTCCTGCAGCTGAATCCCTTCGGCCAGGTGCCGGTGCTGGACGACAACGGCATTGTCATCGCCGATTCCAACGCCATCCTCGTTTACCTTGCCCGCCGGTACGGCGGGCATGCCTGGCTGCCGGCGGACCCGGTCGGCGAGGCCGCCGTCCAGCGCTGGCTGTCCGTCGCCGCTGGCCAGATTGCATTCGGCCCGGCGGCCGCACGCCTCGTCACGGTATTCGGCGGCAAGCAGAACCCGGAAGAGGCAATTGGCCGGGCCCACGCGCTGCTGAAGATCGTCGAGGGGGAGTTGACCCGGACGCCGTTCCTGGTGGGCGCCCTGCCGACGATCGCCGACGTGGCCGGTTACACCTACATCGCCCACGCACCGGAGGGCAACGTGAACCTCGCCGACTACCCGCAGGTGCGCCGCTGGCTCGAGCGTATCGAGCAGCTGCCGGGCTTCGTGCCCATGCAGAAGACCCGCGCGGGACTGGCGGCCTGATGACCGCCGCTTCGCCCTGGCACACCGGTGAACGCCGCCTGCAGCAGCAGGCCGGGGTGGCGGAGCGGATGGCGACGTTCGGCACGAAGGTGATCCGGGACCACTTGCCAGAGCAGCACCGGGCCTTTTACAGGCAACTGCCATTCCTCGTGATCGGCGCGGTGGATGCGGGTGGTAGTCCGTGGGCGACCGTCCTCGAGGGCGAGCCCGGCTTCCTGGCATCACCGGACGCCGGGACGCTGCGCGTCGATGCGCAACCGGTCGCCGGGGACCCGGCGGTCAGCGGTTTCAGCCCCGGCGCCGGCGTCGGCCTGCTGGGGATCGACCTCGACTCCCGGCGACGGAACCGCCTGAACGGCCGGATCACCGCGCGGGATGGCGGGGGCTTCACGGTGGGCGTCGCGCAGGCCTTCGGCAACTGCCCGCAGTACATCCAGGCGCGCACAGTCAGTCATCCCCGCCGGCCGGGTCGGCCAACAACGGCCCCACCGGAGCGCGTCACGGGACTGGACGACGAGGCCCGGGCCCTCATAGCCCGCGCCGATACCTTCTTCGTGGCAAGTTACGCCAGCACCCCGGGGCTCGGAACTGAAAGGGACAGCGGCAATGCAGTGGACGTCTCGCACCGGGGCGGCAGGCCCGGCTTTATCCGCGTGGACGGCGACGTACTCACGATCCCGGACTTCGCCGGCAACCTGCACTTCAACACGCTCGGCAACCTGCTCGTGAATCCGCGGGCGGGACTGGTGTTCATCGACTTCGACACCGGGGACCTCCTGCAGCTCTCCGGCACCACGGAACTCGTGCTCGACGGCGACGAGGTCCGGAGCTTCCAGGGCGCACAGCGGCTCTGGCGACTGCGCGTGCAGGACCGGGTCCGTCGTCCGGGTGCGCTGGCGCTGCGGTGGTCCTTCGGCGCCTTTTCGCCTCGCCTGGAGTCGACCGGTACCTGGCCCGAATCCCGCAAGGAGCTGCCATGAGCAACCGGCCACCCGTGCCGCCCTTTACCGTTGAGACCGCCACGGAGAAAGTGCGCGCGGCCGAGAACGCCTGGAACACGCGCGATCCCGAACGTGTCTCGCTCGCCTATACCGTGGACAGCCAGTGGCGAAACCGCGGCGAGTTCATCACGGGCCGCGCGGCGATCGTGAATTTCCTCACCCGCAAGTGGGCGCACGAGCTCGACTACCGGCTCATCAAGGAACTCTGGGCGGTCACGGGCAACCGGATTGCCGTGCGTTTCGCCTACGAGTGGTGCAATGCGGACGGCAGCTGGTTCCGGTCCTACGGCAACGAGAACTGGGAGTTCAATCCCGACGGGCTGATGCAGCGGCGCCTCGCAAGTATCAACGACCTGGCCATCGGCGCCGGTGACCAGCTCTTTCACTGGCCGCCCGGGCCTCGGCCTGTGGATCACCCGGGGCTGTCGGCGCTGGGCCTGTAGGGATTGACGCTACCAGGGCACGACCTGCCCGTCGCACATGACCAGCCGGCCGTGCATCGCGGGCGTCAGGTCATCGATCCGCGCAATCACCTGCCGGGCGCTGTCTTCCGCGGTGAGCGCAGGACCCGCGTAGCCCGAGTCCCGCATCAGCTGCGTATCCACCCGCCCGGGGGAGATCATCACGACGATCACGCCTTGGGCCTTCACCTCGGCCTGGAGCACGCCCATCGCCATCAGGTGCGCGGCCTTGCTCATCTTCATGAAGTAGTGGCCACCGAAGGTGCTGCCGATGCTCTGGGCACCGAGGCCACCACCGAGGCTGACAATCTTCTTCTGGGTGCTCGCTGCCACGTTGGCCAGCAGCGCCTCGCTGACGCGCAGCCCGCCGAGCGCGTTGATGTCGAAGACCCGCTTCGCGTCCTCGAAGTCGAAGGCGCCGAGCGCCTGGGTGGCGAGCGTGCCGTAGACGCCAGCGTTGTTCAGCAGGACATCGACGGGTTCGCCCGCGAGCGCCGCCGCCAGGCTTTTCACCGCCGTGTCGGCCGTCACGTCGAGAGGCAGGATCCGGAGTGTCGCGTAGCGACCGGCAAGTTGCTGCAGGTCCCTCGCCTCGTCCGGCCGCCGGCAGGTGGCGATGACCTGCCAGTCCCGGGCGGCATACTCCGCGGCAAAGGCGAGGCCCAACCCGCGGCTGGCGCCGGTGATCAGTACCGTCGGGCGGGTCGTTTCGGGGATCATGGGTGCGGCACCAACCGGAAGCGGTGAAGGAGGGTCATGGCATGAACAGACGGGATTGCGTCCTCGGTCTCACGGCTGGCGCGACGCTGGCGGCGCTCGAGCCGAGTATAGCGGCCGCGGCGCGGGTAGCCTCCCCCGCTGGGGCGGACCTCGCCGGCCTGCCGCTAGCCCGCGCGGCAGCGCTGCTCCGGTCGGGCAAGTTGAGCCCCGTGGATCTCACCGAGGCCTGCCTCGCCCGCATCGCGCGCCTCGATCCCGGCCTTAACACCTTCATCACACTCACGGGTGACGCGGCGCTCGAGAGCGCCCGGGAGTGCACGGCGGAGATCGCGAGGCGCGGCCCCCGCGGCCCGCTCCACGGCATTCCGCTGGCCCTGAAGGACAATATCGACACGGCCGGCGTGCGCACCACCGCCGCCTCGGCCGCCTTCGCAGACCGGGTTCCTGCGGCTGACGCTGAGGTCGTGCGGCGGCTGAAGGCCGCCGGCGCGATCCTGCTCGGCAAGCTGAACATGGACGAGTGCGCCTACGGCGTCACCTCCACCAGCGGGTATTTCGGCGCCGTGCACAACCCGCGCGCGCCGACGCACGTGGCGGGCGGCTCGTCCGGCGGACCCGCCGCCGCGGTCGCCGCCGGGCTGTGCTTCGGAGCGCTGGGCACGGACACGGGCGGGTCGATCCGCCAGCCAGCCGCGTACTGTGGTGTCGTCGGGCTGATGCCAACCTACGGCCGGGTGAGCGCCCGGGGCGTCATGCCGCTGTCCTCGTCCCTGGACCACGTGGGGCCGCTCAGCCGGACGGTGGAGGACGCGACGCTCCTGCTCCAGGCCATTGCGGGCTTCGACCCGGGCGATGCGCACAGCCTGTATGGCGACGTGCCGGACTTTGCGGCGGACGCGCGGCGGACCCGGGTGGCGGGCCTGCGCCTCGGCAGGCCCGGCGCCTTCTTCGATGACCTGGACCCGGAAGTAGCCAGCGCCATCGACAGCGCACTTGCCCTGCTCGCCCGGCTGACTGCAGGCATTGCACCGGTCACGCTGCCACCGGTCCCGTCGCTGCCGCTGATGTTCGTGGAGAGTGCGAGCTACTACGGCCCCCTGCTCGGCGACGGCCAGCCCGGTTCGCTGCTGGAAAAAGTCTCGCCCGCGGTCCGCGCCCTGGTGCAGACCGGCGGGCGGATCAGCGCCGTGAAGTACGCGGACGGGCGCACCGCCCTTGCCCTGGTGCGCAACCAGGCGCGCGAGGTCTTCCGGGACGTGGACCTGCTGGTAACGCCGACCACACCGGATCTGCCCACCACCATCGCGGCCGCCCGCGTGCCGTCGAACGAGCACGGCCCGCCCCGCTCCGCGCGCAACACCACGCCCTTCAATGTGTACGGGCTGCCGACGATCTCGCTCCCGTGCGGCGTGAGCCGGGAGGGTCTGCCGATTGGCCTGCAGATCAGCGGGCCACCGGGCGGCGAGGCGCGGGTGCTGGCGCTGGCTGGCGCCTTCGAGCGGGAGACGGCCGCCTGGCGTCAGGAGTGAATGTACTGCTCGAGCTGCTCGATCATCGTCTGCTGCTCGGAGATCACTTCCTTGACGACGTCGCCGATCGAGATCACGCCGATAACCTTCTTGTGCTCGAGCACCGGCAGGTGACGCACCCGCTTCGCCGTCATCAGCGCCATGCACTGGTCGACAGTCTGGTCCGGGTTAACGCACAGGACCTTGTGCGTCATGATGTCCCGCACCCGGGTGTCCCGGGAGGTTTTCCCGAGCAGCACGATCTGCCGGGCGTAATCCCGCTCGGAAAAGATCCCCGCCAGGCGCTCGCCGTCGAGGACGACCAGGGAGCCGATGTCGTGCTCCGCCATGAGGGTCAGGGCCTCGAACACCGACGCGTCTGGCCCTATGGCCAGCAGCCGGTGTGCCTTGCTCGCGAGAACCTGCTGGACGGTTTTCGTTGTGGTGTGCATGTTCCCCCCGGAATCTGCCCAATCAAGGCCTGAGCATACTGCACCCGGCCCAAACCTGTTTAATCCGAAACCGTTTAATCCAGGAACCGTTTAACCTGTGTCCCATGGACGACAAGAAACTGGATGACAAGAAATCGCCGGAATCCCCGGTCGCCCCGGCCTTCGACCGCACCCGCTTCACCTGCCCCGCCTGCCACGCACTGGCCGACCAGGTGTGGCTCAACGTCTACGCCGAGCCCGTCAGCAACCCGGCGGGCGTGCCGCTGCGCATCGCCGGCGAGGGTCTGGAGCAGCTGAAGCAGAACCCCGCGTTCCCGCCGGCAGTACGCGCGCAGAAAGTGGCGTACTGGAACCGCGTCAATAACGGCGAGGTGTTCCTTGACCGCTGGGCACCCGTGCAGACCGAGCTGTTCGTCGCCGGGATGGAGCTCAGCGTCTGCCGCCACTGCCGGGCGACGGCGGTCTGGCTCGGCGGCCGGCTGATCAGTCCCTGAGCCCGGCGTCGGCCTGCTGCTGGTCCACCACGTCCCGGAGGTCGAGGCTCTCGTCGATAAAGCGGTCCAGGCGCACGCCCGGTTCCCGGGACCAGGACGGCGGAAAGATCGGCCCCGGCGGCGGGATGTGATTGACGTCCGTCAGTGACTGCTGCTGGAACCACAGGATGGCCACGCCGCCGAGTAGCGGCACCAGGGTGGCGAGCGCGGCCGACCGGGCGCGGCCGAGGCGCGTGGCCGTGCGGACGTGCAGGTAGATGGCGATGGCGGCCACCAGCAGGATCAGGCCACCGCCCAGCAGCCGGTAACGCATCAGGCCGGTCACGAAGATCGTGACGTCCGTCCCCCACCAGAGCCACAATCCCAGGGCCGCGGCGCCCAGCGTGATCGCCGCGTTGCCGGACCACTGCCACCGCGACCGGACCGCGCGGCCCAGGAACACCCACAGCCCGAACCAGACAGCGAGGACCGCCGCGCCGGCGAGCAGGTTGCCAACGAGGGCGGTCGGCAGTTCATCGGGCGCCGCGAGCCAGGCCATCAGGACCGCGAAGCCCGCGCACAGCAATCCGCCAAGCACCGTCACCGCGTACTCCCGGCGCCGGGACCGCAGCGACTCCCGGTCCGGCCGCTCCGGCGCCAGGGGCACGGCGGCCGTGCGGATACGCAGGTGGCTGTGGCCCACCTGCAGGTTGGTGGGGGCCTCACCGGTGATGGCCGCCTGCCGGACCCGCTCGTCACCGACGATGAGACCGTTGACCGTGCCCAGGTCCTCGACGAGCACCGTGCCGTCGTCCCGGAGGGACAGTGCAGCGTGGCGCGCCGCCACCCAGGGGTCGTTCAGCACCACGTCGCAACCGAGATCCCGGCCGATGGTGACCGCGGGTCCCGGGCACACGAGGGTAAAGCGCTGCCGCGACAGCATCATGGCGTGGGAGTCGGTCACGTCGATCAGGATCAGCGTGTCCAGCGCATTGCTCCCAGGTAACGCTTGGCGAAGTCCATCCCCGCGGTGAAGTCCACGCCCCGCAGCGTCGCGCTGCTGACGAAGCCGCGCTCCGGCTCGTTGAGGCTCGTCACCACCAGGGTCACATCATAGAGGCCCTCGTACAGGCGGTAGCTGCGGGCACACAACGTGACGGCGCCCTGGAAGCGGTTCAGGTTCACGGTGCCGCGCCGGCAGGCGTAGGCGTTCACGTGCTGGGCGGAGCCGAGCCGCTTCGACGCCAACGCCGCCACCCGCCGCAACTGTGCACCGAACTGCAGCGGATTGAGGCCATCCGCCACCAGCACGTCGTGGCTGAACTGGAGGTCGCCCGTCTGCAGGCCGGGCTCGACCGACAGGGCCAGGTTCGCCCGGCAGGACACGCTCTGCACGAGGAGGCGCCGCACGGGCGGCGTTACGGCGACGGCTGTGCAGTCGACGAAGGGCGCGAGCTCGGCGGGCAGCGCGTAGCCCGCGGCCTTCTGGGTCGGAAAGACCGCAGGCAGGGCCGAGAGCACCGCGGACTGGTGGTTGCGCAACTGCCGCGCCACCTCGCTGCGCAGGCTCTCGGGCGCCAGCGGCGTGGCGGCCTGCGCGAGCAGCGGCGCGACGAACTCGGCCGGGACGAGGAAGCTCACCAGTTGGCCCCGGGTGGAGAACGCGACGTTGATGCCGATCACGCGGCCTCGGCTGTCCAGCGCCGGGCCGCCCGACATTCCGGGGTTCATCGGCCCCGCGTAATACAGCCGCGGACTGAAGCGGTTCTCGAGCCGCCCGTTACCAATGCCCTCGGTAATCACGAGGCCGAGATTCAGCGGATAACCGACTGTGTAGACCCGGTCGCCCCGGGCCGGGCTCTGGGTCTGCATCTGCAAGGGCGTCGGCGCGAGCTTCTCCGCGCGGACCAGCGCGAGGTCGTGGACCACGTCCACCGCGAGGATGGCAACCGTGCCCACGCCCCCCTCGTCCGTGTCGTACTCCAGCCGGTAGGACCGGGGCGAAAGCGCGGCGCGGGCGATCACGTGGTAGTTGGTCAGCAGGATGCCGCCGGGCGCCACCGCGAAGGCCGTGCCGTGAAAGGCCTCGGCCCGGTTGCCGCCGTAGAAGCCGCGGATCCGCACGACGGAGCCGCGCACGCGATCAAGCATGCGCCGGGCGGCGGCAGACACCGGCCCCACGTCCCAGTCGAGTTCCACGCTCTCGTCGGCATCCAGCGCCGCGGACGGCAGCGGCGCATCGGCGGGCGCCGCGGTAATTGCCGTCGAGGCTTCGGGCGGCGGGATGTCCGGTGATATCCCGGATCCCTGCTCCTGACCCCAGCCCGGGACGGGCGACGCCAGCGCGGCCAGGCACAGGGCCAGGCACACGACCAGGATGCCGGGAATGGAGTTATGCAATCTATTCAGTCGTTTACGCATGCTTCATCGTACAGATTGTCAGCAATTTGACGGGATCTTAACCGCTTTGAACGCTGGTCATTCCGGGTGATCACTGTATATTCGAGGCAACAACTCGAACACCGTGGGGATGATTCAAATGTTTGCAGCAACGTCGCCTCGCGCGAGACAGCTCGGCTGGTCGGTACTCGCTACCGCCGCCCTCAGCCTCGCCGCACTCTCGGCCTCGGCCATTACCGTTTCAACGCCATCGCTGGGCCTCC
The DNA here is from genome assembly GCA_038214295.1 of Gammaproteobacteria bacterium. Taxonomy (GTDB): domain Bacteria; phylum Pseudomonadota; class Gammaproteobacteria; order Steroidobacterales; genus SHZI01. The sequence goes on along the minus strand of JBBQSA010000044.1, from coordinate 10,792 downwards.
AGGTGCTGGTCAATGGCGAGTCCAGCGGTGTGTTCGACAGCCAGTCCCTCGGCTGTACCCCTGTCGCCGGTACCCCCACCTCCAATTGCGCAAGCAGCGGCGCGGTGTCGGTCGGCGGGCTCTCGCTGGATTCCTGGAGCTTCTTCGTTGATACCGACCCGGTGATCAACGGCGTCGTGGCCGTGACCAACCTCACTGGCCTCACCCAGCAGTTCACCCTGCTCTTCACCATTCCCATCGCGCCGCCGATTCCCGGTGGCACCGTCATCGGCGGCTCCATCCAGGGCGGCGCCACCGACAACAACGGCAATGGCGTCACCCTCTCGGCCCCGACCGGCGCGGCCTTCTACACCGCCCGAATCGATGGCGGGGATGTGCAGACCCTCTACGCCGATCCGACCTCCTACTCTGCCGGCAATTTCCTCAGCGTCAGCGTGCCGAGCCTGGCCTTCGGCACCCCGATCCCCAGCCAGAGCGGCCCGCCCGCCCTGTCCACTATCGGCATTCGCCTCGACTTCCTGCTGACCGCCGGTGACTCCGCGTCCTTCACCAGCAACTTTGTCGTGCAGCCAGTGCCGCTGCCGCCGGCCGTGTTCCTGTTCTCCGGTGCACTTGGCCTGCTCGGCCTGGCGCGGCGCCGCGAGGCCGCCCGGGCCTAGGCCGCGAGGCCGCCGGGGTCTCCGGCCACGCTGACCGCGGGCTCACCGGCCCGCCATCGGCTCTCGAAGTCGGCGGCGTTAACCGGCCGGCCCAGGTGGTAACCCTGCCCCGTGTCGCAGCCCATGCTCGCGAGTGCCTGTTGTGTCGCCGCATCCTCGATGCCCTCCGCGACAACCTCGAGCCCCACGGCGTGCCCCAGCCGGACTACCGACTCCGCCACACGACGGTCGGTCTCGTCCGCGGTGATGCCGGTGACGAAAGACCGGTCGATCTTCAGTTCATCCGCCGGCAGGTTCTTCAGGTAGGACAGGCTCGAGTAGCCCGTGCCGAAATCGTCGATCGAGACGTGCATACCGAGGTCACGCAACTGCTTCAGCCGCCGGACGCTTTCCGCCGGGTCCTGCATCAATGCGGACTCCGTGATCTCCAGCACCAGGTTCCCGGGCGGCAGGTTCCAGATACGCAATGCCTCGCTCAGCAGTTCCACGAGGTCGGCATCAGCCAGGTTGGTCGGCGACACGTTCACCGCCACGCGGAAGGCCGGCCAGTGCCGTACCCACTCCGCCGCCTGACGCAGGCTGGTATTCAGCACGTACCAGAGCAGCGTGCGCATGCTGTCGGTGCCCTCGATCACCGGCATGAAATCCCCGGGAAAGACCAGACCCCGCGCCGGGTGCCGCCACCGGGCCAGCGCCTCCGCGCCGCATAGCGCGCCGGTGCGCAGGTTGATCTTCGGCTGGTAGTGAATCTCGAACTCGCCCTGGCGCAGGGCATCGTCGACCTCGAACCAGGCGGCCTGGCTGTGGTGATCGGCCTTCTTCGCCGTGCCTTGGTATATCACGTAGGGCTCCTCCCGACGCTGCGCCTCGGCGTTGGCGAACTCGCACTGCCGCAGGAGGTCCTCCGCGGTCGCGGCCGTGTTCGAAGCCAGCGAGATGCCCACCCGGGCGCGCAGCCGCGCCCGGTCGTTCCCGATCTCTACCGGTTCTGACACGATCCTCAAGGCCTTCTCTGCCCCAAGGACCGCGTGACCCTCATGCACCGGGTTGCGCACGACGAGTGCGAAAAGGGAGCCGCCGAGGACTACCAGGCGGTCCTGCGCCCGGCGCATTTCCCCGATGCGGGCCGCAACGATCTCAAGTACTCGGTCACCTGCCGGATAGCCCAGGGTCCGGTTCACCTCCCCGAGCCCGTGGACGCTGATGAGCAGGAGGGCGAGCCCGTTGACCCCCCGTTCGGCACGCAACTCCTCGATCTCGCGAAGTGCGGAGGAATAACGATCTGGGCTTTTACTCTGCATGGCCCGTCGCTAGCCGAAGTAGTCCTTGGGATCGAGGCCGTAGGCGCCAGGATCGAGGCCGGAAACGATCCAGTACGCGCCTTCCTCGTCCGCAGCCGCGGGCACCTTGCGCAGGTCGATGGTGTGGTGGTTGCGCCGAGGCGACTTGTCAGCGTTGAGCAGGACCATCAGTGTCGGCCGCAGCCGGCGCACCCGGTTCTGTTCGATGACGATGGCCACCTCGCCCGTGTTCAGCTCGACCAGGGTGCCCGTCGGAAACATGCCCAGCGCCTGGACGAATTGCTCGACGAGCTCCTTCTGAAACGCAGCGCCGGCCAGCATATTGAGCTCCCGGATCGCCGAGTAGGACGACTTTGCGGGAGCATAGGGTCGCTTGGTGGTCATCGCGTCGAAGCAGTCAATGAGGCCGGCAATCCGGCCAAACACCGGGATGTCCGCACCGGCCAGGCCCTTCGGATAGCCGGAGCCGTCGTGCCGCTCGTGATGGCCCTCGATCATCGCGATGACGTCGGCATTCACACCGGGCGTGGTGCGCACCATCTTGACGCCGACGTCCACGTGCTTCTGGACCATCAGTCGCTCCGTTGCATCCAGCGGGCCCGGCTTCTGGAGGATCTCCGCAGGAATCCTGGCCTTGCCAATGTCGAGCAGCAGCCCGCCGAAGGCCAGGGTATCCAGTCCCGTCCGGTCAAAGCCGAGGTGGCGGCCGAGGATCACCGCCCAAACCGAGCTCGCGAGAGAATGCTGGTAGGCGTACTCGTCCCGCTTCTGCAGTTGCACGAGCCAGGACATCGCGTCCTGGTTGCGCATGACGCTGTCGATCATGGGCGAGATCGCGACCTTCAGTTTCTCCGCTTCCAGGCGGTTGCCCTTGCGGAGCTGGCCGATCACCTCGTTCATCACGGTCGTCACGGTGTCGTAGGCGGCCCTGGCCGGCTTCGCCTCGACCTGCGTCGGCACGGCGTTCCGGTACTGCCGGGTCAGGAAGCGGGAGGCCAGGGTGCCGGTCTTGTCCCAGCGGGCGATCGCGTCGAACAGTCGCCACTGGAGGCTGGGCGGCTTCGCGTGGACGGGCTTCTGCGCCTGCAGGACCTTGCCGTACTGCTGGGCCTTCTGGCCGCTGTGGCGGATCCTCGCCTCGGGCACCGTGCTGCGGGTCACGTCCACGTAGACGTGGCGGCAGCACTGGCGGACCTGCTTCAGGTCCTTGTCGTCCTGGATCACGAAGCCCTGGAAGAGGAACGGGGTCTCCAGCCACGGGCGGTCGAGCTGCGACACGTACATGCCGCACTCGAGGTCTGCGGTATCAACTTTTCTGCGTGTGACAGACATGCAGCCAGGTCCTCGGCCCCACCTATGCACTAGTCATAATATGGGCGGCCCGCCTCTAGGGCTGGATGGGGGTCACAATTCCGATATCGGGGGAGCAGGCAGGCGCGCCGTCTTTAATGAGGACGCTTTCCGGTCAGGCGTCCGCCAGGGCCGGCACCACCCGCTCACCCAGCAGCCGGATCGTGTCCGCCGGCTCAGCGTAGATGCGCAGCGCGATCTCGGTGAGGCCCGCCTGTGCGAAGGACCGCAGCCGCTCGATCTCCCGATCCAGGTCCGCGATGGCGCAGGCCGAGGTACAACGCTGGGCGAGCTTCCGGACGATTTCCGGCGGCACGCCCTCGATCACGTCGCTCTTCTTGTTGTAGGCGCGGATGAAGTGGTTGATGTTCTTGTTAACGATGGCCGCCTCGTCCGGGTCCAGCACTTCGTTGATATACGGCGGGTAGAGCGTGCCGCGCACAGTGAGCCAGATGCGGGCCTCCCGCTCGGCCTCCTCCACGGTGTCCTTCACGTGCCAGGCCCAGAAGTTGTTGAACTTGAACCCGCGGCGATCCTTGCCCGCCGCGTCCAGCGAGCTGTCGATGATGGCCCGGGAGCGGCGCACGTGGTCCACCACGAAGTCGCTCACCATGACCGCGTCCGCGTGGCGCGGCGCCGCTTTCAGCATCTGCGGGCCGTTGGCGCCGATGTAGATGTCCGGCGGCGCGCTCCGGACCCAGGACGGGTTGTACCACTTCACCTGGAAGAGCTCGCCCTGGTAGCGCACCGGCTGGCCGGTGCCCGCCAGTCGCAGGATCTCGGCACACTCGCGCACGGCCCGCACCACGCGGACCGGCTTCGCGCCCATGGCCTGGGCGGTGCCACCGCCGGCGCCGATCACGATCTGTGCCCGGCCCTTCGCCACCTCGTTCAGGGTGAGCAGCGAACTCGCCATCTTCAGCGGGTGCAGCTCGAAGGGGCTCACGGCGATGGGCCCCAGGCGAATCCGGCTCGTGTGCATGGCAAGCGGCACGAAGTTGATGAAGGGGTCCCGGGCGTCGTTCATGTTCGAGACCCAGACGCCGCCGAGCCCGCAGGCCTCGGCAAGCTCGCCCAGTTCCCGGACCCGCTCGGGGGAGTTGTTCGACTCGAGGATGATGTCGATGCGCATGGGAATACCAATTTCCCGGGCTAGACCCGTAGGTCACCCGCGATGGCGAGCAGCTGGTCCAACGCCTTGCCCCAGCCCTCGTGGAAGCCCATGGCCGCGTGCCGGCGGCAGCCGGCTTCGTCGGCGTGGATCACGAGCGCGGTGTAGCGGGCGCCGTGGGGGCGCGGCTCCAGGCTGACCACCGCCGTGAACGGAAAATCGTCTACTCCGGGGATCGACGGTGCGGGGCTCGGCCGGTAGCCCGGCAGCAGCGCGTTGGTCCAGGCCAGCTTGCGATTCTCGACGATCTCCAGGTAGCAGCCGGTGTTGGGATAGTCCGTGCCCTCCGGCGAGCGCATGACCGTGCGGAACATCCCGCCCGGGCGCAGGTCGATCTCGCAGTCCACGGTCTGCCAGGGCGCCGGAGTGAACCAGCGCTTCAGCTGCTCGGGCTGGGTCCAGAATTTCCAGAGCACCTCGGGCGACACGTCGACTAGCCGCTCGAAAACCAGGTCGAGGGCGGGATCCGGCTGATGAAGTACGGGTTGTGGCATCGTTGCTTCTCCCCTCAGGTGGACTGCTCCACGCGCAGCTTCTCATACCGGCGGCCCAGCGCCACGGCCACCGCGCCCCAGACCCCCGACGCCAGCAGCGCCATGCCGAGTGCGCCGGTCATGCCGAAGCCGGCGGCGCGCAGTCCAGCCTGCATCCAGGCGGCGGAGACATCGCCAAAGCGGTAGACCACGGTGTCGATCACGTTCTTGGCCTTGTAGCGGTTCTCCTGGGGCAGCACGGTGAAGCAGATCTCCCGGCTCGGCCGCGCGATCGCGTACTGGGACACCCGGCGCAGCACCTGCAAGGCCTGGATCATCAGCAGCGTGGGCGACAGGGCGATCACGAGGAAGGCAAACACCATCAGCACGGGGTTCAGCACCAGGCTTGCCGTGACACCAAAGCGCGTGACGAAGCGGCCCATCCCGACGAGCAGCACCAGTGCGGACAGGATGTTGACCACCAGGTCAATGTCCGCCAGCGCGCCCGTGCGGTCCTCGATACCGGTGAAGGCCCGCGCGATGAGGTCGGTCTGCAGGAAGTACGCCACGGTGGCGACCCAGGTCATCAGCAGGATGAACAGCGCCTGGTTCAGCATGTACGACGACTTGAACAGCGTGCTGAAGCCGTCGAAGGGATTGCCGGCGAGACGATGACCGAGCGTCGAGGCCTGGGTCTCCACGTGCTCCGCCTGCAACCGGGCCTTCTCCCGCATCAGCAGGTGGATCAATCCGATCACCAGCACGAGGGCTGCCGCCGCGACCAGCAGCAGGCCGCCGATCCCCACGGTGCCGACGAACAGCGTGGTGATCACCGGTCCCGCGATCGCCCCCAGGCTGCCGCCCGCCGCGATGGCCGGAAACAACCGCGTGGCCTGGGTCGCGGAAAAGAGATCCACCATCAGGCTCCAGAACACCGACACCATGAACAGGTTGACGACGCTGAACCACCAGAAGTAGCTGGCCGCGACCCAGCGACTGTCCGGCGCCACCGTGAACAGGGCGTAGAAGCCGAGGACGTTCAGCACCCAGAACCAGAACACGCCGGGCAGCACGCGGGTCAGCGGGAAGCGGGTGGTCAGCCAGGCGAAGACCGGCGCGCACAGCAAGGTGAGCACCAGCGTGCCGGTGTAGAGGTTCTGCAGCTGCTCGACGCCGAACACGGTCGCCATCGCGTCCCGCACCGGCCGCAGGATGTAGTAGCCCCCGAGCAGCACGAAGTTGCAGAGGAAGGCGAGGAGCAGCGCCTTGAGTTCGTGGTCCCCGACCGGGACAAAGGCCCGGGTGAACGCCGCCACACTGCTTCGCACCCTGGCCCTTTCCCGACGCCGGAGTGGCGACACCTCAGTCTACAATCCGGGCAGTCCCCCGGCACTGGCCATCTCCGGCTCACCCTGCCAGGCCGCCGGCGACACGCGTGCCAGCAGCCCGCGCACCGCCGCCCGGGCCTCCCGCAGGCTCCGGTCGCCGGCCACGCCACCCTCGAGCAGCGCCCGGTCTTCAGCCGACAGGCTCGCCCCCGCCGGCGACGCCGCCAGTTCGGCGATCCAGCAGCGCACGGCGTCGGATTCGCTGGCGGACCCGGCATCGATGGCCGCGCCCAGCGCCCGGAGCGCGTCGACATCCACACCGAGGTCCCCGAGGTCCTCGATCCAGAAGCGCTCGTCGGGATTCGCCCGCAGCCGGGCGGCGATGGCGTGCAGCACGTCGAGGGGCGGGGCAGTGCTGTGACTACTCGAGTCGGCGCTTCCAGCCGCGACACTTGCTCCCAGCATTCGTACGGAAGGGAGCGACTCGTCCCGGCACAAGGTGGGTGCATGGCGGCTCGCCCTCGCGTTGGGCACCGGGCGCGCAAATTCTGAGTAGTCGCCAGGCACCGACAAGCTTTCACACATCAAGGACCTCTCAGCTGCCCCCGTCGCCCCCCACCCCGCCGCCAGCATCTGCGGCACGGCCGCGAGCTTCGGCAACGCGGTGGCCTTCTCCGCGCCCTCGCGCACCTGCACGACGACGAAGCTCGTGTACGCGCTCGGCAACTGGTAGCGCTCGGCCAGCGCGGTGGCTTCCTCTTCTTCCAGGTGCGGCAGGCGCCGCTCAGCCGCGAGGCGTGGCAGCACGGCGTCGCTGCCGGCGGCGCCGAGCTGCCCCTTGAGGACAATATTGCCGGCGCGGGCACCGGTCACGGTGACCGTCACTTCGCCTACCGGCGCGCTGGCAAAGCCCGCCAGCAGGTGCAGCGTGTCGCCGGAGAACACCGCCGCGGGCAGCGGCAGTGTCCAGACGGGCACCACCGGCCAGCGCACGGCGGCCACCCGCTTCGGCGCCTCCCGCAAACGGCGGAAGGTGCGGACGATGGCGGCCTCGGCGTCCTCGGCGGGACTCACGAACTCGCAGGCGCCGCCCGTGCGGTCGGCGAGCTTGCGGCTGAGTGCCTCCACCGGCGCCGAGCCCACCGCCACCACGAAGAGCCGGTGACCGGACTTCGCCACCTCCTCCACCATGCTGTCGACCGACCAGACTTCCGCGTCGGTGATCAGCAGGATGTCCTTCACGGTGGCCTTGCCCGTGGGAATTTTCACGGCGGCACGCAACGCGCCGTCCATTTCCGTGCCGCCCAGGTCCGCCTGCAACTCACGCACGTCGTGGGACAGTTTCGCGAGGGCGCCGCCCTCCGCGGCCACGAGGCCGGGGGTCGCGTGTTCAACAGTGGAGCCGAAGCGCGTGAGGCTAACCCGGTCCGCCGGCGTCAGGCGCACGAGTACGGACTTCAGTGCCCGCCGCGCGCACTCGATGCTGGTGCCGCCCATGGAGCCCGAGCAGTCAACGACGAGCTTCAGCGCCAGTGGCGCCCCCGCCTCCTCGGTGATGCCGGGATCCAGGCTCAACAGCGCCGTGTAGCCAGCGCCCTCCCCCTGGCCGTCGAGGGCCACGAGGCCGGCGGACCGCGTCACCGGCCCGGACAGGCGCAGCACGAAGTCGCGATCCAGAAACGCGCCCGGTGCCAGGCTCACGCGCTGGCCGCCATCAATTGCGGTCAGCGACACGATGTGGCTCGGCGAGGTCAGCAACGCCCGGGCCATGGCGCCGCGGATATCGATGGCCAGCGCCAGGGGGTACTCCGCCAGCAGGTTCACGCCGGGCACCTGGTGAGGCTGCAGGCCGCTGTCGGCGGGATTGCCGTAGCGGGGCGCGATGACGGTCGGGACCGACAGGCGCACCTCGTCACCCGCCCGGTCCAGCAGCTCCGCGTAGCGGTAGCGGATCACCGCCCGCTCGCCGGCCAGCAGGTTGCCGAGGCTGAGGGACCAGAGACCGTCGCCGGCCTGCTCGAGCAGCGCCGCGCTGTTGCCCTCGTCGATCGCCTGCTCGTAGTTTTTGCGGGCGGCCTGGCGGCGCACCGCCACCGCCTGCAACGCCCGCTCGCCGATCTGCAGCTCGAGCCCGAGCAGCACCGCCCGGTGCGGCACCGGGAAGGTGTACTCGGCCTCGATGTTGTCCGTGCCGTTGTTCTCGTAGACCTGCTCGACCGCGAGTTCAAAGAGCAGCCCCTCGAGCCGCCCCGTCGCCGTCACGCCCCGGAGGGGAACCTCGTCACCGTCCGTCGACCTCAGCACCGCCGCTTGCGTCGTCACTGCCTGTTCTCCTTTGAGAGTTCTGCATAGGCGTCGAGCACTGCCTTGAACAGCTGCCGCACCTGTTTCGGGTCGAGTCCCGCCCGCCCCGGCTCAATCACCAGCTCCACGCCGTCCGCCACCGTCAGGTGGCTCATCACCTCCACCGACCCCGGCTGCCGGGGTCGCGGCGGCGGCACCGCCGGGTCCGCCCCTTCGAGCAGCTCCCGGACCCGCTCCAGCGACAAACCCGCGTCCGTCCACTTCCGGATCGTCAGCAGCTGCGTCAGGTGCCGCCCCGTGTAATACGCCGCCCGGGTCTCCCCGATCGGTCGGTCCACGAGCCCGATCTGGATGTAGTACCGAACAGTGCGCCGCGGCAAATTTGCCAGGCCGCAGAGCTCGTCCAGCCCGAGCTGCTTTTCGGGCCCCTCTATAGAAGCGGGATTCATGCCAGTCACTTTGTCACCATCACTGTCTCAATATACTGGCGGAAAGGCGGGAGTGCAAGGGGGTGGGCGCGGACGCGGTCAGCGACGGCCCTAAACCAGCCGCTGCCGCTCCCCCGAATCAAACACCAGCTCCTGCTCCGGCCACCGGACGGCGCCGAGCCGGGACTGGAAGCCCTGCAGCGTGCCGTTCGCGCGTTCCTTGTAGCGGGCGCCCACCCCGAAATCCGCGCAGTAGACCTTGTCCCCTCGGCCGTGCCAGCGGTTCGTGGCCAGGCCCTCGAACAGGTCGTGCTCGCCGCGCGAGAATTCATTCCGGGCCTGCGCCGTTGCCCACCGCCAGTAGTGGCCGATGATCACCGGGACCTCGTCCGGGTACTCGTTCCACCACTTCACGCGATCGACCATCCGCCACTTGTTGCTGGCGTAAAAGGTCTTGCTGGCCAACCGCTCCGGGCCGGAGGTCACGAGGCTGACCCGGTTGTTCATCTGCTTGATCTCGTCGATGCGGCCCACGCTCTCCAACAGGGGAACATTCGCATCCCGCTCGGACAACAGCGACCCGTACTTGCTCATCTCCTGACTGGCCTTTGCCTCCAGCCCGCTCGCCGCAATCTTCGCCCTGGCGATAGTGGCCTCGGCCCGGTACAAATCGAGGATCCCGGACCGGGACTCCCGGAGCAGCGCCATGAAGGGCACATCCCAGCAGGCGTGCACCAGGCGCAGGTCGGGCCGCTCGAGGGCCAGCGGGAGCGCCTCAATGAACGGCAGGAAAGCCTCGCGCTGCTCCGGTGTTGCTCCCCGGGACTCCAGGAACTTGTTCTTCCTGTGGTCGTGGTTGTCCGCGTAGAACCAGCCGTTACCCTCCTTGTGCTCACCGCGCAGCAGGTTCAGCTCGTGGTTCCCCAGCACGCACTGGGCCAGGTCGCGCTCCACCAGCTGCCGGACAAAGCCGATCACGGCGGGGCTGTCCTCGCCCCGGTCACCCAGGTCGCCAATGAACGCCAGCCGGCGACCCGCCGGATGCTCGCCCGCCGCGCTGTAGCCAAGGTGGCGCAGCAGGTCCTTGAGGGCGCCGTACTCGCCGTGAATGTCGCCGACGATATCCAGTGGTCCGTCGAACAGTGTCCGCACCAGTCCGTTGTTGTCAGCCATGCCTGTCGCTCTCCTCACCGTCATTCCCGTCGGGCGGCGCGTCGACACGCGCCGCCGGTTTAACCACCCCACCGAGGCTCTTCACCAACTCCCGGGCCTGCTCGTTGCCCTGGGCGAGCGCCTTCTGGAACCAGGCCAGCGCCTCTGATCTGCTCGGTGCCACGCCCTGACCGTGCAGGTACAGGTGCCCGAGATTCGAGGACGCGATACCCAGCCCCTGGGCCGCCGCGCGACGGTACCAGGGCAGTGCCCGCCCATAGCTTTGCCGGCAGCCGATACCGTGCTGGAAGCAGGCGCCCAGGTTGTTCTGGCCTTGCGCGTAGCCGGCCAGCGCGCTTTGTGCGTACCAGCGGTACACCTGCCGCGGGCTGTACCGGACACCCCCGCGCGCCTCCCGGTACCGGTCACCCAGTTCGCAGGCCTGTTCCGGGGTGATCCCGGGAACCACTCCTTCAGTCATCGCGTTCTCCCGTTTCGTTGCTGAACCAGCCGCATCCGCCGATTGGCGCGCCACCTTGCCCGGGCGGGGCAGGTTGGCGGGAGCATTCGCTCCACTCTTGATGCACGTACTAACTATGGGGATGAGAGGGTCGGCATTCAAGGCG
>JBBQSA010000043.1:0-26963 GCA_038214295.1 Gammaproteobacteria bacterium | reverse complement strand
AGGTCGATGGCGAGGCGCCCCAACTCGTACTCGTAGGGAAAATCCCGCCACAGCGGGTAATCGGGCTGGAGCGTGCGCAGTGCCTTGAAGGCCAGCGCCTGCAGCCGCCAGGGACGGAACCGCGGGTGGTCGTAGCCGGGATCATCGACGTGGATCTGCAGGCCGTTGCACAACTGGCCCGCGTGCTTGTGGAAGGTGGGCTCGAACCAGCAGGGCCGCAGGCGGCAGCCCTCGAGCCAGCGGGGCGCCAGGCCGTGCATCTTCCGCAGCAGCGCGCCGGCATCGAGATCCGGGGCACCAAAGAGCTCCAGGGGACGGGTCGTGCCGCGGCCCTCGGAGAGCGTCGTTCCCTCCAGCATGACCGTGCCGGCATAGCAGCGCGCCATGGACAGGTTTGGCGCGTTGGGACTCGGATTGACCCAGCTGCGCTCCGGAAGGGGCCAGCCGAAGCCGGGACCGGTCGCCGGCTGCCAGCCGGCCAGGGTAACGACGCGGTACTCCACATCGAGCTTCAGCGACTGCCGGAACCAGCCACCCAGCTCGCCCAGCGTGAGCCCGTGGCGCATCGGCAGCGGTCCGGCACCCACAAAACTTTCCCACCCGGCGCGCAGCGTGAGGCCTTCGACGGGGCGGCCGGCCGGGTTTGGCCGGTCCAGCAGCCACACGGCCTTGCCGGCCTTGGCCGCGTCCTCGAGCACGTAGCGCAGCGTCGTAATAAAAGTGTAGATGCGGCAGCCCAGGTCCTGGAGGTCCACGAGCAGCACGTCACAGGTGTCGAGCATCTCGGAATCAGGCCGGCGGACGCTGCCGTAGAGGCTGAACACCGGGATGCCATGGAGCGGGTCCCGGTAGTCCGGCGACTCCACCATGTTGTCCTGCTTGTCGCCGCGCAGTCCGTGCTGGGGGCCGAAGGCACTGGTCACGTTAAGGCCTGCCGCCACGAGCGCATCGAGCGTGTGGGTTAGATCGGCAGTCACCGAGGCCGGGTGGGCAAGCAGCCCGACGCGGCGCCCCGTGAGCTCGCGACGGAGCGCGCTGTCGGCCAGCAGCTGGTCGATGCCGAACTTCATGCGGCGTCGCTGCCGGCCGGGTCAGAAAGGAAGCACTCCGCGGCGTGGAAGTCCGGCGGCCCGGCGCGATGCCGCAGCGCCCAGTAGCTGAGCGTGCCGGAGTCGTCCTCGATCACGGCAGCGAGCGCGAGCCGCGGAACTGACTGCTGCCCGTCGGGCAGCAGGTCCGCCAGCGGCAGGACGACGTCGAGACGCAGCTCCGCCGGTGTGCTGCGCCACTGAAAGGCCGGCGGGGCCTCGAGCGGGAGCGGCGTCATGCCGGTGCGGTACGCAGTAAACAGCCAGGCGGCCCACTCGCCGGATGGCGCGAAATTGAATTCGCGGTAGCCGGGGCCGGCCGGATCCGCCGCAAACACCTCGAAACAGGTGTGGCGCCACAACCCGTCGGCGCGTGCGGCGGCGGCCGCCGCGGGTAGCCGCACCCGGGACAGGTCCGCCGCCAGCTGCCAGGTGATGTTCAGGCGGTTATCCGCGGTGCACCGGGTACGAACGTCGATGTGCCGGACGGCGCCGGGCGCTGACGCGGGATGGGGTTGAAGGCGCATCGGGCCAGTTTAGGACAGCGCCCGGACAATTGTCTCGCCAGTCGGCCTCTCAGGGTGCTGCCTTCGTTGGCTTACACTACGGCCATGCGCGCGACCACCTTTTCACTGCTTTTCCTGATGCTTCTGCTCACCGCCCGGGCGGGCGCCGAGGGCGAAACCCCGGCCACGGTACCAGCAGCATCCCCGCCAGCCACACAGGCCATGCCCGCGGGCACAGCCGAGCTGGTCCAGCGCCTGGACACCCTGAGCGGACGCCTGCTGGAGATCAACGACTACCTGCGCAAGCCGGCCCCCGACCTGGCGGGCATCGCGGTGGCCCTGCCCGGCAAGTCGAAGGAAGCACAGTCCGTGCTCGGCGCCGCGGGCACGGGCGGCTCCGCCGACGCGGACCTGGTGGAAGTAGCGGCGACCCTGCAGAAGCTGCGCAGCCTCGACCGGATCTTCACCAAGTGGCGCACCCGCATGCAGGACGAGATCGCCCTGCTGGATCCCTGGCGACAGCAGCTGCGTTCCGATTCCGAGTTCCTGCGCGAGCTCGCGGTGCCCGCCGCTGCGGGCCGTGCGGCCGCGGATCCCGTGCCCGAGGCGCTACGGGGTCGGCTCGGCGATCTCGCCAGGGACCTGGATACGACGCGGGAGCCGCTGCGCAAGCGGATGGACGTGGTCGTTGCCGCCGATGTGCGCGTCGGCGAACTGCAGAGCGCGCTCCGGGACCTGCAGGGCCAGCTCGATGCGCAGCGTCTCGGCCGGCAGCAGCAGGCCCTGGAGCGCACGGCCCCGCCCTTGTGGAAACTGCCGGCAAGCCTCGACTGGCCCGCCGCCGGTGTGCGCCAGAACCTGGCGAATATCGAGGCCGGGGTTGCCGATTATCTCGACGCCCGTGCGCCTGAACTGACCGCCTTCGGCCTGGTTCTCCTCGTCCTCCTCGTGGCCATTGCACAGCTCCGCCGCTCGATCCTCGTGAAAGGGGAGACCGAGGCGGACCAGCTGATCGTCCACTACCCGGTCGCCATCACCGTGCTGGTCTGGACGCTGGTTGGCCCTTTCCTCCTGCTACCGGACATGCCGCTGGGACTGAGCCTGCTGCGCGGGATCCTCGACGCCCTGCTGCTCTGGCGAATCCTCCCGGCGCTGGTCCCTGCAGGCGAATCGCGGCTGCTCGCGGCCCTGCTGGTGCTCGCCGTGGTCCTGCTCTCCACCCTCTCGCTCCTGGGCAACGACTGGTATGGGCGCCTGCTTACCGTCGCGCTTGGCCTGGCGGCGCTGGTGATCTTTCGCGCGCTCGGGCGCGCACGCCTCGATGATTCCGGGGGCCGACTCCTGTTTCGCCGGGCGATCCGCTCGGTTGCCCGGGCGGCGCCCGTCGTGGTGGTCGTCGGCCTGATTGCCGAGGTGGTGGGCGCACGGACCCTGGCGCAGCAGGCGATTGGCGGCATCGTGTTTGCCTCCCTCGCCCTCTGCGCGCTGGTCGCGGCGGATGCAATCCTGCGCAGCATCCTCCAGGCCTGGGTAGAAGGTCCGGGCGGCCGCTGGTTCCGCTGCGTCAGCAACTGGCCCGACGCCGTCCGCAACTGGGGCCAGCGCCTCATCCGGCTGATGCTGATAGTCGCCTTCATCAACCTGCTGCCGACGATTCTGCCGGTGCTGGAGCCGGTGTGGAAAGACGTCGGCACGCTACTGACCACGCCGCTGAACCTCGGCACCGTCGACCTGTCGGCGGGCGACGTGCTGTGGTTCATCTTCAGCCTGCTGCTGGCCCTCGGCATTGCCCGCTTCGTCCGCTTCCTGCTGAACGAGGACGTGCTGCCGCGCATGCCGCTGGCAATGGGAGCAGCGTCCGCCGCCTCCCGCCTCATCTACTACGGGCTGGTCGTGCTGGGCATCCTGTTCGCCCTCGCGGCGTCCGGCGTGGAGCTGTCGAAGCTGACGCTGGTCGTCAGCGCGCTCAGCGTCGGCGTGGGCTTCGGCCTGCAGACGATCGTCAACAACTTCGTGTCCGGCCTGATCCTGGCCTTCGAGCGCCCCGTGCGGGAAGGCGACCAGATCACCCTGGGCACCACCGCCGGGCGCGTGGAGATGATCGGCCTGCGCGCGACGCGGATCCGCACCCCGGACGGCGCGGAGGTCATCGTGCCAAACGCCAGCCTGATCTCCAACGAGGTCACCAACTGGACACTGAGCGACCGGGCCCGGCGCATCGACGTGACAATCGGCGTGGCCTACGAGAGCGACCCGGAGCAGATCCAGGCGCTGCTGCTCGAGGCGGTGAAAGGCCTCCCCGGGATGGCTGCGCGCCGCGAACCGATGACGGTCTTCCGGGGCTTTGGCGCCAGCTCCCTCGACTTCAGCCTGCTGCTGTGGATCAGCGATTTCGACAACCGCTTCGTGGTCGAAAGCGCCGCGCGGACGCGGGTCCTGAACACCCTGCGCGGTGCCGGCGTGGAGATACCGTTCCCCCAGCTCGACGTCCACATGCGGGACGGGACGGCAGGGGACGAGCCGGCAGCGGACACGCCGCCGGCCTGAAGCGTCTGCCTGGCCGCGCCGGCTACTCGTGCCGCAGCGCCTGGATCGGGTCCATGCGCGCCGCGCGCAGTGCGGGCCAGCTGGCAAACAGCAGGTTGAGAATGATGGCCAGCGCGAGGGCCACGACGGCATTGCCCGCGTCGAGCACGAGCGGCAGCCCCGCCTGGCCGGCCAGCAGCCGGGACGCCGCGATGCCCAGGGCCAGGCCCGTGAGCGCACCGAGCGTCGCCAGCAGGGCCGCCTCGGCGGCGAACTGGAAGAAGATGTCGGGGGCCGTGGCACCGAGCGCGCGCCGCGTACCGATTTCCCGGGTGCGGTCCCGCACGGTGATCCAGGCGATCGCGAGGATGCCGAGACCCGCCACCGCGAGGCCGCTGCGGCCGATCCAGCGCACGAGGAATGCCAGTCGGTCGGCGGCGGACAGCTGGGCCGTGATGAGGTCGGTCTGGCTCTGCACCCGGAAGTCGTCGGGGCGGTAGTCGGACATGCGGTGCCGCTCCCGGAGCAGCGCCGTGATCGCGCGGCTGGCGGCCGGCATCCGTCCCGGGTCGTCCAGCTCCACCAGGATGGCTGCGTAATGGTCCGCGTTCTGCAGGCGCCGCATCCCGGTATTCAGCGGCACGTAGACCTGGCCGTCCTCGGTGCTGCCGTCCAGGCCCCGGCCCCGCTCCGGCAGCACCGCGGCAACCTCGAAAGGCACCCGGTTGATGAACAGCCGTTCGCCCACCGGTGACTCGCTGCCGTACAGGTCCCTCGCGACCGCGCTGCCGAGGACCGCGACGCGGGCCGAGCGCCGCTCGTCCTCGTCCGTGTAGAGGCTGCCCACGGCGGGCTGCCAGGTCTTCATCGCGAACCAGGCCGGCTCCACGCCAATCACCGGGGCGACCTTCGACAGGTAACCGGCCTTCAGCCGGAGCGAACCCGCGACCCGCGCCGAGGAGCGGACGATGCCCGGGATTTCCCGGAGCACGGCGGCGTAGTCGCCGGGCACGAGGGTGGTGACGATCACGCCCGTGCGGGCCCGGTCCGCGACACCGCGGCTCGGCTCGGCGCTGATGCTCAGCACGTTACTGCCGAGGCGCCGGATCTGCGTCAGCACCTGCTCGCGGCCACCCGACGCGTAGTTGACGGCCGTGGTGGCGCCCGCGACGCCGAGCGCCGCGCAGAGGATCACGAGGCCGGAGCGCAGCTTGTAACGCCACACCTGGCGGCCAATGCCCGGCAACAGGCGCCGCCAGGAGTTCATGGGGGTGCCATCACGCGGGCGTCAGTTCCGAAGCGCCTGGATCGGGTCCACGTTGGCGGCGCGCCAGGCGGGCTGCAGGCCGAAGACGAGCCCCACGGCGGTCGCGAGGCCCACTGCCCCCGCCATCGCGCCCCACAGGAAGGCGGGCGGCAGCTGCTGCTGCCACGCTGCCAGGGTGGCGCCCGCCACGCCCAGCATCACCCCCAGCAACCCGCCGAGCGCGGCAATGACCACGGCCTCGACCAGGAACTGGCGGAGCACGTCGCCCCGGGTGGCGCCCACGGCCCGCCGCACGCCAATCTCCCGGCGCCGCTCCGACACGGCTATCAGCATCAGGCTCATGATCACCACGCCGCCGATCAGGGTGGCGATGACCGCTATGCCGGCCAGCACCGCCGACAGCGTCGAGTCGACGGCCTGTACCTGCTCCATCGCCGCCCGCGGGTTGCTGACGGTGAAGTTGTCCTCCACGGGGGGCACGATGCCGTGCCGCTCCCGCAGCAGGTTCTCGATCGCGGCCACCGCCGGCGCGGGCCGGGTGGGGTCCTCGAGCTGTACAGTGATGGTGGTCAGGTAGTCGCGGCTGAAGAGCCGCTTCGACGCGGTACTGACGGGCAGTAGCAGCAGGTTGTCGAGACTGGAGCCGCCGGGGCCGGCACCCCTCGGCAGCAGCACACCCTGCACCTGGAACGGGACTTCGGCGATGCGCAGGGTCTTGCCGATGGGATCCTCGTCCGGGAACAGGTCCCGGCGCACGTCCTCGCCGATGACCACGACGCGGGCCAGGGTGTCCACGTCCTCGGCACTGATGCCGCGCCCGACACTGACGTCATCGCCGCGGATTTCCATCCACTCGGCGGAAACCCCCCAGATGGAGGTGGTCGTGGTCCGGTCCCGGGCCTGCACGTCGATGTCGAAAGCGCTCTGCTCCCGGGACACGCGCCGGACGTTCGGAACTTCCCTCTCGATCGCATCCGCGTCCTCGAAGCGCAGGGTCGGCTCGACCGAGGTCAGGGAGGGCATGCCGCGACTGCGGGCCGAGCCCGGCTGGATACTGATGCGGTCGAAGGTGCCCACCATGCGCTTGAACTGCCGCATGGTTTCCTGGCGCGTGGCCTCCCCCACCGACGCCATGGCGATCAGCGAGGCGATGCCCACGGCCACGCCGAGCAGCATGAACAGGCTGCGCAGCGGGTTGCGGCGCAGGGTGCGCAGCGCCAGCGCGAAGGTGCTAGCCCAGGGCATGGCTCGCCCCCGCTACGGCGGCAGCGCCCGGCCGCGGCGGCTGGGGCCGGTCGGACGCCAGGGCCCCGTCGCGGATCAGCAGTTCCCGGGCCGCGTAGGAGGCGACCCGCTCGTCGTGGGTCACGAGCACGATGGTGAGCCCGTCGCGGTTCAATTCCGTGAGCAGCTCCATGATGGAGTCACCCACGGCCGAATCCAGGTTGCCGGTGGGCTCGTCCGCCAGCAGCAGCGGCGGACTGTTCATCAGCGCCCGCGCGATCGCGACGCGCTGCTGCTCGCCGCCCGAAAGCTCGGTGGCGAAATGCCCCGAGCGCTCGCCGAGGCCGACCCGCTGCAGCAGGGCGAGGGCCTTGCCCCGGTCCACGTCACCGCCGCTGTAGAGCGCGGGAATCTCCACGTTCTCGAGGGCGGTCGTGCGCGGCAACAGGTTGAAGGCCTGGAAGACGAAGCCGATGCGCCGGGCGCGAACCGCGGAGCGCTCCTTGTCCGTGTAACCAGACACGTCCTCGCCGACCAGCCGGTAGGTGCCGCTGGTCGGCGTGTCGAGGCAGCCGAGGATATTCAGCAGCGAGGACTTGCCGGATCCCGAGGCGCCACGGACCGTGACGAACTCGCCAGCATCAATCCGGCAGCTGATGTCGCGCAGCGCCGGCACCGGTGTGCCGTCCTCGCGCTGGTAGGTCTTCACGACGTGCTCAAGCTCGATCATGAAGTGCCCCGCGCGGCGTTGGCCGCCGGCAATGGACTGAGCAGCACGCGGTCACCGGCCACCACGCCCTGGCGGATCTCGATGAAGCCGGCATCGCGGGCGCCTGCCGTGACATCTTGCCGCTGCAGCCTGCCATCCTTCTCCAGCCACACGTAGCGGCCGGCATCGTCCTTCTGGACGGCCGCGCCGGGCAGCACAAGGGCCTCCCGCTCGGCGGTCCGGATGGACACATTGGTCGTCATGTCCGGCTTGAGGTCGTCCACCGGCGACTCGATGCGGATCATCACCTCGAAGTTGACGACCCCGGAGATGATGGTGCCCTTCGGTGCGATACGCTCCACCCGCCCGGCCAGCTCCCGGGCCGGGAAGGACTCCACCGTGAACGTCACCGGGTTGCCGAGGGCGACGTTGCCGATGTCCGTCTCGTCGACGAGGGCGATGAGCTCCAGGGCCCCGTCCTCGATGATCGTGGCAAAGGTGGGCGAGGTGAAGCTGGCAGCGATGGTCTCGCCTTCCTGGGTGCTGACCGAGGCCACGGTGCCCGTGATCGGCGAGCGGATGACAGCGTAGTTCAGGTCGGTGGCGACCACGGCGGCATCGCGGCGGGCCTTTTCCAGCCGGGCCCGGGCCTCGGCGACGGCCAGCTGCCGGTCCTCGACGTCGGTCCGGGCCACGAGGCGCTCCCGGTCCAGGCGCTCGCTACGGGCGAGTTCGATCCCGGCGCGCTTCAGTTCCTGCTCGATGACGCGGACCTGGGCCCGTGCCTGGTCGAGCCGGGCCTCGAGGCCGCGGGCATCGATCCGCGCGATCACGTCGCCCCGGGCAATCCGGGACCCGACCACCACGTTCAGCTTCTCGACGATGCCCGAGAGCTGGGCGCCCACCCGCACCTCGCCGCCGACGCGCGTGCGCAGGATGCCAGTGGCGAGCACGGTGGCGCCCACCGTGCGCCGCTCCGGCGAGACGAAAGTTTGCGCGGTGGCGGCCGGATCCCCGCCGGCGAGGCGGGTCCAGCTCCACCAGGCGCCGCCGGCCAGCAGCACGGCGGCGGCGCCGGCAGCGATGAGGGCGCCTCGCCTCACTTCTGCCTCTCGTAGACCATCACCATCGCCGGCTTGGTGCCGCGCGTCGACGTCACCGTCATCGTCTGGCCGTCGACGGACAGTGCCCGGGACTCGGTCTTCTCGGTCTTTGTGCCCAGGATTGCGCTCTCGCCGGTCCACACGACGACCAGCTTGCCATCCACCCACTTCGCTACCGTGGCGGCCTTGTCGCCCATGGGTCCTTCGTTCTGCACCGCCGTCCCGGCCAGGTCGTAGGTGACCGTGCGGAGCGTCGTCTTGCCCATGAAGACGGTCGAGAAGTCGAGCGTCAGTTTCTGCGGGGTCTGGGCGATGGTCACGGTCTCGTTGATGGCCGACACCATGCCCAGGTTCTCGCCCTTCTTGGTGTTCAGCGTCCAGGTACCGGCGAAGGACGGGGGACCGGCGGCGAGGACGACGGCCGGTCCGGCCAGCAACGTCAGAAGGGCCAGTGCGGGCAGCAGGCGTCGGGAAATGCGCGGGTGGTTCATGGATCTCTCCCAGGTTTCAGTGGTGTGAATGTCAGTGGCCGACCGCGCGTTTTGCGGGCGGCAGGGCGCGGGTCAGCGGCATCGTCTGGCCGCCCGGAGTCGCGAGGTGCCGGATAACCCGGTCCATCCAGGCGAGTTCGGCGTCCAGCAGCGTGAGGGCATGGTCAATGGCGAGCGAGCGGGCGGCGAGCCGCTGGCTCGCGGGCTGGCCGTCCAGGTGGTCGAGGTCCTCCAGTACCTCCGCATGGCGCGCCGCGACTGCCGCGCGCCGCTGCTGCAGTAGGGCTCCGCCCTCGTGCCGGGGCAGCCAGGGCAGGTAGGCCGAGGCCATCTCGAAGTTCGCCTGCACAGGGTCGTAGGAGCTGAGCGCACTCCGGAGCAGCTGCTGGAAAAGCTCGGCGCCCACGGCCGTCAGCGCAAAGACCAGGCGTTCGCCCCGCCGGCCCCGGGTGCCCGCCTCGGCGTGGACGCCCACGGCGCCCTGCTCGGTCAGCCGGTGCAGCAGGTGATAGAGAGTGGGCTTCTTGAAGTCGGCGGAGAGCGCGCCATGGGCGAGCACGATCCGGTGCAGCTCGTAGCCGTGCTGGGGACCGGCCTGGAGCAGGCCCAGCACCATCAGGGTCCGGGCATCCGAGGGAGTGGCTTTGCTCATAGTCCAGCGGGACTATAGGCAGACCGGGGGTCAAAGTCCATCTGGACTATCCATTGTCCGTGCCATCCCGAAGCCGCCGGCGAGCTAGCTGATCAGGCTTCGCTCCCGCAGGGCGGCCAGGACCAGGTCGGCAGCCTCCTCGGCGCTGGCACGCACCGTGTTCACCCGCAGCTCGGGATGCTCGGGCACCTCGTAGGGCGAATCGATGCCGGTGAAATTCTTCAGCTCGCCACGCCGGGCCTTCCTGTACAGCCCCTTCACGTCGCGACTCTCGGCCACCTCCAGTGGCGTGTCCACGTGGATCTCGATGAACTCGCTCTCGCCCAGCAGGCTGCGGGCCAGCGCGCGCTCGGCGCGGAACGGCGAGATGAAGGCCGTCAGCACGATCAGCCCCGCATCAACCATCAGGCGCGCGACCTCGGCAACGCGGCGCACGTTCTCGACCCGGTCGGTGTCCGAGAAACCCAGGTCCTTGTTCAGGCCGTGCCGGACGTTATCGCCATCCAGCAGGTAGGTGTGCCGACCCAGCTCGAGCAGGCGCTTCTCCACCAGGTTGGCGATCGTCGACTTGCCGGCGCCGGACAGGCCCGTGAACCACAGGACGCAGGGCTTCTGGCCCTTGAGCACGGCTCGGGCCGCCTTGTCGACGTCCAGGTGCTGGTGGTGAATGTTGTGGGACCGGCGCAGCGCGAAGTGCAGCATGCCGGCGCCGACCGTGTGGTTGGTCAGCCGGTCGATCAGGATGAAGCCACCAGTGTCCCGGTTGACGTCGTAGGGATCGAAGGCGATCACGCGATCCAGCGCGATGTTGCACACGCCGATCTCGTTGAGGTCGAGCTTGCGGGCCGCCAGGTGCTCCAGCGTGTTCACGTTGAGCTTGTACTTGGGCTGGGTGATCGTGGCCGTGACCGTCTGCGTGCCGACCTTCAGCAGGTAGGGCCGCCCCGGGTACATCGGCTCCTCCGTCATCCACACCAGCGTTGCCTCGAACTGGTCGGCCACCTCGGCGGGCGCATCCGCTCCGGAAATGACGCTGCCCCGGGAGATGTCGATCTCGTCCTCGAGGGTCAGGGTGACAGACTGGCCGGCGACGGCGAGCGGCAGGTCGCCCGCGGCGGTCACGATGCGCGCGACACGGCTCTCCCGTCCCGAGGGCTGCACTCGCACCCGGTCGCCCGGCCTGACCATGCCCCCCGCTACGGTGCCCGCGAAACCCCGGAAATCCAGGTTCGGGCGGTTGACCCACTGGACCGGCAGGCGGAAGGGTGCCGTCACCTCGGCCCGCACGCCCGGCTCCACGGTCTCGAGGTACCCGAGGAGCGTCGGGCCGCGGTACCAGGGCGTGTGCTCGCTGGGCGCCAGCATGTTGTCGCCCCGCAGGGCCGACAGCGGGATCGCCGTGATCTCGTCCAGGGCGAGCTGCCCGGCAAACTCCCGGTACTCGTCGACAATCCGGTTGAACACCTCCTCCGAGTAGCCCACCAGGTCCATCTTGTTGATGGCAAGCACGACCTTGCGGATACCGAGCAGCGACGCCAGGAAACTGTGGCGCCGGGTCTGGGTCAGGACGCCTCGGCGCGCATCGACCAGCACCAGGGCAAGGTCGGCCGTCGAGGCGCCCGTGACCATGTTGCGCGTGTACTGCTCGTGCCCCGGGGTGTCGGCAACGATGAACTTGCGGCGGTCAGTCGAGAAGTAGCGGTATGCCACGTCGATCGTGATGCCCTGTTCGCGCTCCGCCGAGAGGCCATCCACCAGCAGCGCGAAATCAATCTCGCCGCCCTGGGTGCCCCACTTCGCCGAGTCCCTCTCGATGGCGGCGAGCTGGTCCTCGAAAAGCATCTTCGAGTCGTAGAGCAGCCGTCCGATCAGGGTGCTCTTGCCGTCGTCTACGCTGCCGCAGGTGATGAAGCGCAGCAGGCTCTTCGTCTCGTGCTGCTTCAGGTAGCGCTCGATGTCGGTGGCTATGAGGTCGGAGACGTGGGCCATCAGAAGTACCCTTCCTGCTTCTTTTTTTCCATGGACGCCGACTGGTCGTGGTCGATCAGGCGGCCCTGGCGCTCGGAGGTCCGTGCCAGCAGCATCTCCTGGATGATGCCAGTCAGCGAGTCGGCGCTCGACTCGATGCCACCCGACAGGGGGTAGCAGCCGAGCGTGCGAAAACGGACCTTGCGCATGACCGGCACTTCGCCTTGGTTCAGCGGCATCCGCTCGTCGTCGACCATGATCCAGGTGCCGTCCCGCTCGACCACCGGGCGTTCCTTCGCGAAGTAGAGCGGTACGAGGCGGATGTTCTCCTGCTGGATGTACTGCCAGACGTCCAGCTCGGTCCAGTTCGACAGGGGAAACGCGCGGATCGACTCGCCCGGGCCCTTGCGGGCGTTGTAGAGGTGCCAGAGCTCAGGGCGCTGGGCCTTCGGGTCCCAGCGGTGCTGCGCGTTGCGGAAGGAAAAGATCCGCTCTTTCGCACGGGACTTCTCTTCATCACGCCGGGCGCCGCCGAAGGCGGCGTCGAAGCCGTACTTCTCCAGCGCCTGGCGGAGGCCCTGGGTCTTCCACATGTCCGTGTGGATCTGCGAGCCGTGGTCGAAGGGATTGATGCCCTGCGCGCGCGCCTCCGGGTTCTGGTGGATGAGCAACTCCATGCCGGTTTCTGCCGCAACCCGGGCGCGCTCCGCGTACATCTCCCGGAACTTCCACGTCGTGTCGACGTGCAGCAGCGGGAACGGCGGCACGGCGGGAAAGAAGGCCTTCTGGGCCAGGCGGAGCATGCAGGCGCTGTCCTTGCCGACCGAGTAGAGCATCACCGGCTTGTCGGCCTCGGCCACGACTTCGCGCAGGATATGAATGGCCTCGGCCTCGAGCCGCTGGAGATGGGTCAGGGTCATGGCCAGGGTCATGGAATGGTTCCGTTGGGGTTCGGCAGGTGGCGGCACGGCAAGCAATGCGCGACGGGCAGCCCGGATGGCAGGCGCGGACCGCGGGGCCTCAGCGCCTCCCGCCCGGGTGAGTTCTATCGGGCAGGCAGCGATCGTCAGGCGCTCGCCCTGGGCGACAATCCACGCGGACAGCGCGGCGTGCTTCTTAGGGTCCACACCGTGCAGCAGGACCCACAGCGGTGCCGCGGATTCCGCCAGCAGGGCGGCGAAAAATTCCAGGTAGTCGCCCGCCTGGTTCGCGGCCGTCAGCGGCAGCCACTCCGGGCGGCCACGCAGGCTCGTTCCGCACAGGAGTCGCGGCGTGCCGTTGCCCGGATCCAGCTGGCCGACGCGCACGATCTTCGCCCGCCGGGCGCGCGCCCGGGCCAGGTAGCGGGGCAGGTCCCCGGCGAGCCACCCGGCCTCCGCGTCGCTTCCCGGGCGGACGTCCCGCAGGGGCGTGAGATCCAGCCCCCAGCTGCCGAGGTAGCGCAGCACCGTGCTCTCGGCGACCTTCAGGTTCCAGCGCGTACGGAGCAGGGCCTTGATAGCGGCGACGGACCACAGCCGGTGGGTCAGTCCCTGGGCAACCGGTCCCCCCAGGAAGACGGCGTCCTTCAGCGCGCGTTCCTGCTCCGGCAGCAGCAGGCGGCCCTGACCCGTGCGCCGGCCCAGGGACTTGAGGGCCACAGCCGGCCAGCCGCCCGTGACAAAGGCTTTCCAGGCACTGCTCACCGTGGGGGCGCTGAGCCCGGTAGCCTCGCGGATCGCGGCGAGTGACTCGCCCGCCAGGCGCATTTCCACGGCCCGGCGCCGCCGCTGGTTGAGCGCCTCGGTGGTGTCCGTCCGGGTGCCCGCTGGCTGACTCAATGTTGGCTGGCTCAACCCTTAAATTCCATCTATTAAGACTTTAATAGATGTTACATAGCTTTTCGTCCCACGAGTAGAGGGGGACTGCCGCCGGCCCCGAGGATTCCATGAAGTCCCGGGTGAGGCGCAGCTGCTCGGCGGCGGACTCCACCCGGTTGACCTCGGCCCGGAAGGCCCGTCCGCCCGGGTGATCCTGGCAATACCACCCCAGGTGCTTGCGGGCGATCCGCACCCCCAGGTCGTCGCCGTAAAAGCTGTGCAGCGCGGCGAGATGCCCGAGGAGGATGTCCTGCACTTCCCGGGGCTCGGGCGGGGCGAGCCGCCGGCCCGTGGCCAGGTAGTGGGCCATTTCCCGGAAGATCCAGGGCCGCCCGAGCGCGGGCCGGCCCAGCATGAGGGCGTCGCAACCGGTGGTGCGGAGCACCGCCGCCGCCTTCTCCGGGCTATGCAGGTCGCCGTTGACGATGACGGGGATACGGACCGCGGCCTTCACCGCCGCGACGCTCTCGTACTCCGCATCGCCCCGGAAGAAGTCCTCCCGGGTCCGGCCGTGCACGGCGATCGCGGCGATGCCCGCCGCCTCGGCGAGACGCGCGATACGCACCGCGTTCCGGTCCGCCACCGAGTAGCCGGTGCGGATCTTCAGGGTGACGGGCACGGTCACCGCGGCGACGACGGCCGCCAGGATCCTCGCGACCAGCGCCTCGTCCCGCAGCAGCGCCGAGCCGGCAGCCACGTTGCAGACCTTCTTCGCGGGGCAGCCCATGTTCAGGTCGATGATCTGCGCGCCCTGCTCCACGTTGTGGCGCGCGGCATGGGCAAGGACCTGCGGATCGGTACCGGCCAGCTGCACGCTGACCGGACCGGGCTCGTCCGCATGATCCATCCGCAGACGGGACTTCCGCGTATTCCACAGGCGCGGCTCGGAGGTGGTCATCTCGGATACGGCGAGACCCGCCCCGAGGCGCCGGCACAGCAGCCGGAACGGCTTGTCGGTGACGCCCGCCATCGGGGCGAGAATCAGGGGAGGGTCGATGCGGTACGGGCCGAGTTGCATGGAACCCGGATGGTACCGAAATCAGTTAGTGTGCCCACCCATGAACAAGCTGGCGGAAGAAACCAGTCCCTACCTGCTCCAGCACGCGGACAATCCCGTGGACTGGCACCCCTGGAACGCGGCGGCGCTCGACAAGGCCCGTGCCGAGAACAAGCCGATCCTGCTGTCCATCGGCTACTCGGCCTGTCACTGGTGTCACGTGATGGCCCACGAGTCCTTCGAGGACCCGGCCACCGCCGAGCTGATGAACCGGCACTTCATCAACATCAAGGTGGACCGGGAAGAGCGCCCGGATCTCGACAAGATCTACCAGACGGCCCACCACTTCATCGCCCAGCGGGGCGGGGGCTGGCCGCTGACCATGTTCCTCACGCCGGACGACCAGGTGCCCTTCTTTGGCGGCACCTACTTCCCCGACACGGCGAAGTACGGCATGCCCTCCTTCACCCAGGTCCTGGAGCGTGTCGCCACCTACTACCGCGATAACGCGGGCGATGTGCGGGTGCAGGCGGACGCACTGCGCGAGGCCTTCGCCGGCCTGGAGTCGGCGGACCCCGGCGCGACGCCCGCTCTCAATGCGCAGCCGCTGGCCGACTTCCGGCAGGTCATCGGCCAGCAGGTCGACCGGGAGCACGGTGGCTTCGGCGGTGCGCCGAAATTCCCCCACCCCACCACCATCGACCGGCTGCTCCGTCACTGGCGAAGCACCGCCCACGATCCGCAACCTGACAAGGAAGGGCTGTTCTTCGCAGCGCTCACGCTGAAGCGCATGGCCGAGGGCGGCATCTACGACCACCTGGGCGGCGGCTTCTGCCGCTACTCAGTGGACCGCTTCTGGACCATCCCGCATTTCGAGAAGATGCTCTACGACAACGGGCCGTTGCTGGCGCTCTACGCGCAGATGTTCCAGGTCAGCGGTGACGAGAGCTTCCGGACGGTGGCCCGGGAGACGGCGGACTGGGTCCTGCGCGACATGCGCGCCCGCGAAGGCGGCTTCTACGCGAGCCTCGACGCGGACTCGGAGGGCGAGGAAGGCCGCTTCTACGTCTGGACCCCGGACGCGGTGCGGGCCGTTGTCGAGCCCGACGAGTACGCCGTGCTGGCGCCAAGGTTCGGGCTCGACCAGCCATCGAACTTCGAGGAACCGCACCACCACGTGCACGCCTGGCACCTGCGCATCTACCAGACGGTCGAGGAGATCGCGGAGCGTACGGGCCAGCCCGTCTCCACCGTGCGCCGCCTGCTGATGGCCGGCCGGTCGAAACTGCTGCGCGCCCGGGAACAACGGGTCTGGCCCGGACTGGACGACAAGATCCTGACCAGCTGGAACGCGCTGATGATCCGTGGCCTCGCGGTCGCCGCGCGGTCGCTGGACCGGCCTGACCTGGCGGACGCGGCAGTCGCTGCCGTGGACTACCTCCGCAACACGGCGCTGGTGGACAACCGGCTGCACGCCACCTGCAAGAACGGCCAGGCGCGACTGAACGGCTACCTGGACGACTACGCCTTCCTGCTGGATGCGGTCATCGAACTGCTGCAGACCCGCTGGAACACACAGCACCTGCACTTTGCCACCTGGCTGGCCGATGGCCTCCTGGAACGCTTCGAGGACAAGGAGAACGGCGGCTTCTGGTTCACCTCCCACGACCACGAAGCCCTGCTGCACCGCTCGAAGCCGATGGCCGACGAGGCCCTGCCCTCGGGCAACGGCGTGGCGGCCGGCGCGCTCGCCCGGCTCGGCTACCTGCTCGCAGAGTCCCGTTACCTGGATGCGACGGAGCGGACCCTGAAGGCCGGCGGGCGTGGCCTGCAGGAGTTTCCGCACGGGCACTGCTCGCTCCTGAACGCACTCGATGAGTACCTGGAGCCGCCGGAACTGATCGTGATCCGCGGGGCAGCGGAGGAAGCGGCGGTGTGGGCCGCTACCCTGGGTGCCGTCTACAGTCCACGGCGCCTGGTCTTCAATATCCCGCCGGAGGCCGGATCGCTGCCGCCCGGCCTGGCGTCGAAGGCAGCGCCGACGGACGCCGCGGGCGTGCTGGCCTATGTGTGCCGCGGGACCGTCTGCGGCCCGCCCGTCGACGCGCTGGCTGCTCTGCTCAACCCTGCAACATGAAACTGGCCTGAAACAGGAAACTGGAACCCATGGAACGCATCAACCACTCGACCGGGAGCAAGTGGGAGCCGATCATCGGCTACTCCCGTGCCGTCCGCACCGGCCCCTTCGTCTACGTCTCCGGCACCACGGCGAGCGGGTCTGACGGCAACATCGTCGGCATCGACGATCCCTACGCCCAGACGCGGCAGATCCTCGCCAACATCAGCGCGGCGCTGGCCGCGGTCGGCGCCGGGCCGGAGCACGTCGTGCGCACCCGCATCTACCTGACGGACATCAGCCGCTGGGAAGACGTGGGCCGGGCCCACGGCGAGGTGTTCGGCGACATCCGGCCGGCCACGGCGATGGTAGAGGTCGCGAAGCTGATCAGCCCCGAGATCCTGGTGGAGATCGAGGCCGACGCCTACGTGCCCTGACCGACCTGCCCGCCTCCGGAACCGGTGGGCAGGACGTTGGCATTCAGCCGGAAGAGGTTGCCGGGGTCGTACCGGTCCTTCAGCTTCACCAGCCGGTCGTAGTTGACGCCAAAGTTCGCGCGCACCTTCTCCTGGCTGTCACCGACATAGGTGTTGAAGTAGTAACCCCGGGTGTAGGGCTCAAGGCCGCTCCAGAAGTCACGGACCCAGTTGCTGTGGAGCGGGCTCTGCGCCGGGTCATCCCAGCCGCCCAGCACGAGCAGGTCGAAGAGCGCGTTGCGGTGATTGAAAGCCGTGGCATCGGGGCGCACACGCTTGATGGCTCCGCCCAGGTGCTGCAGCAGCATGACCGTGGCCCGGCCCGGATCGGGGCGAAAGCCCGAGAGCATCGCATCCAGCAGCCCGGGTACCACGCTCTCCACGAAGCCGCTCTTGAGGTAGTAGTTGCGGCCCGACGCGTTGGCCTCGTCGCCGCCGGATTGCATCTGCACGTAGGGAATGGCCTTGACCTGGTCGGCCAGCGGCTTGCTGAAATTGCGGATCGGCGCAATCAGCTTCTCGCCGCGGGCGAGGTCGCCTGAATAGCAGACCTCGAGCAGGACCATCGGCTTCCCGCCGGGAGGTGCCACGATGGCGCAGTCGACATTGAGCTCGTCGGGCGCGGTCTGCGTGAATTCAACGAAGAACTCGAGTACCTCCCTCGCCTTGGCGAAAGGAAAGATGAGCGGTCCCCCAAGTACTGTTGTGCCCACCTCGTGCAGCCGGTATTCGAATCCAGTCGCGACGCCGAAGTTGCCGCCACCACCACGCAACCCCCAGAAGAGGTCCCGGTTCTCGTCCTTGCTGGCCCGCTGGATCTGCCCATCGGCAGTCACCACATCGACAGACACGAGGTTGTCGCAGGACAGCCCGAAGCGTCGGCCCAGCCGGCCGAAGCCCCCACCCAGCGTCAGGCCCGCGGCGCCGGTGTGCGACACCGTGCCAGCGGTCGTGGCCAGGCCATAGAACTGCGCCTCCCGGTCCAGCTCGCCGAGCAGCGAGCCCCCGGCCACCCAGGCGCGCTTCGCCCGCGGGTCAACTCTCACGCCGTGCATCATCGAGAGGTCGAGCATCAGGCCGCCGTCGCAGACGGACTGGCCCGAGGTGCTGTGCCCCCCACTGCGGACCGCGAGCAGCAGGTCATTGGCCCGGGCGAACTGGACGGCGCTCGCCACGTCGGCGGCCCCGCTGCACTGGGCGATCAGGGCCGGTCGCCGGTCGATCATCCCGTTCCAGACACGGCGGGCCCGGTCATAGTCGGCATCACCGGGCAGCAGTAGCGGTCCGCGCAGGCTCGCCCGGAAGTCCCGCACGGCTGCACGGGAGAGCACCGTGGCCCCGCCGCCGAGGCGCGTGGCGGGCAGGTCGATCGAAACGGGGTTGGTGGCCGCCGCCAGTGCGCGGGCGAGTGGCAGGCCGCCGGCGGCGGCTCCCAGCATTGATCCGAGGAACAGGCGGCGTCGCATGGCACTGCATCTCCAGGGGGAAGAGCAGTGCAGACGCTAGCACATAGCGACTACCAGCAGCGGTCGGGGTTGTCCCCGTCCGCCGACCGCACGCCCGTGTTGGTGAACGCCAGGTTGCCGCAGTCGGTGTCGACCGTCTGCGGCCCATGAGGGCCGGCAGTCAGTGTGTAGGTTGTCGCGTCCGGAATTGCCACTGTGACCCTGTAGAAGTCTTCCGACGACGCGATCACGTCGCCGTCGGCAATACCACAGTTGACCGCGTCATCGTACCTGCCGAACTGGGTGTAGCAGCGCTCCAGACGCTGGGCGATGTCGTTGAGTGCCACACGGGCATCTGCCCTGCGGCTCTTCGTCACGCTCGCCTGGTAGCTGGGCATGGCGATCATGGCGAGGATGCTGGCAATGACCATGACGATCAGCAGTTCGATGAGGGTAAAGCCCCGGCTTTGACGGTGGTGATGCATTGTGGATCTCCTTTGGCCCGGTTTACCGGCTTCAGTCCGCCCGGACGGTGATGCTGCGGACGACGGGCGGTGGGCCGTAGCTCGCCAGCTCAAGACGCACGTGCATCCCGGGCGCCACGTCCCGCAGCGAGGCTCGCGCCTTGCCGGGCACGCTGACCGCGACCGTGCTGGACAGCGCCCAGGTGACTCCGTCGGCCACGATCTCGCGACTTGCGATATTCACAGCCTCGATGCGTGTCACCACCGGTTCGCTGGGCGGCGCCGCCTGCGCCGCGGCGGCCAGGGAACACGCGAGCAATGTCAGTACTGTCTTGTGCATGATGTCATTCCTCACTGGAGTTCACGCCAGGACTGGCGGCCGCGCTGCTTGCCCGCGTTCTCGATCGTGGTGTCGACACCACCCGCGCTGCCCGAAGCGAACTTGTACTCGATGCGGTCGTCCGTGACGATGCCCGGGGTCTTGATGATGCCCTGGGTGGACTTCCGGCCACTGACCGGCACCAGCGGGCTGTCCGGATCGTTCGGATCCAGCTTCGCGAAGTCCATGATGTCGAAGGACTTGTCGCGGTTAAGGTCGAAGGGCGATTCGGCCAGCCGCGATCCGGACAGGGCGTCGATTTCCATCAGCCAGGACTCACCACCGGCGGAGCAGGCATCGCCGGACGGAATGATTGTCGTGAAGATCAGCCGGCCGCCCCGGAGCAGCGGCGTGCTCACCTGGCGCTCGCCGCTGGAGGGCAGGTCCAGGTACCAGCCGTCCTTGCTGTCAGCGATTGTGTTGTTGGTCGACACACGGATGCCCTCGCTGTTTGTGCCGAAAGTCAGGTACTGCTCATTGAGGATGGTCTGCTGGACCAGGTTCGAGCGGCCCGCCGTCGGCCGCACCGGCAAGGCTGTTCCCTTGTCGTTCTTGTCCCGGATGGCGTACATCGTGTTCGCACCCGTACCCGCGCCACTGTCACCAACCGCGAAGTAGCGGCCCGTGCCGAAGTAGACGAAGTACCCGGCGGCCGGATTGATGCCGACCTCCGGCCGGGCCGTGATGGGCTGGCGGTTGGTCGTCGTGCACGGGTCAGCGCTGCAGGCCGTGTAGAGCGGCTGCCCCGCGAAGGCGATCGACCAGCTTGAAGAGGTGCTGTTCGTAACGTCGAACTTCCACATGTTGCCCTTCAGGTCGCCAGCGTAGATGTAGTCCGTGATTCGGTCACCATCCACATCCACCGGCGTCGGGCTCGTGAGACCATTGTCGCTGCCAACACCCGTGTTGAACTTCTTGATGACGGCGCCCGTCTCGAGATCGATCACGAACAGCACGGCATTGCCGCCAGCGCTGTTGTAGCCGTTGCCGACGATAGCGGCCCACTTGCCGTTGTACATGCGGGCAATCGTGGGCTGGGGTATCGCGTCGCCCATGTCGCTGTCGTCGGAGCTCGTGAACTCCCACATGACGCTGGATGTACCGAAAGTGTCGGGCGTCGTGACGTTGAGGGCATAGATACCCTTGCCGCCGCCGCCCAGGCTGCCAAGCAGGATCGTCTTCCAGGCACCGCCCAGGTAGGCATCCAGGGCCTTCGGCGCACCGTCATTGATGAGCCGGTGGACGACGTTGAAGCTGGCGTAGGTGAGATACCGCAGCTTCGGGTAGGTCGCGTTGGGGACGTAGGCGAACTTCTCGATACCGGTGTCGGCGTCAAAGCCGTGCAGCATGCCGTCGTTGGCAGCCACGTAGATCATCGGCGAACGGTTCGTGTAGGACGTGTTGCTGCGGAAGGTCTTGTAGGACGAGCCCTCAGTACCAGCGAGCGCGTCAAAGCCGTAGTTTTGCTGCCCCACGTAGGCCGGGTCGGAGTTGATGATGTCACCCAGCTTGGAGCTGCGGCTGCGGAACGGTCCACCGGCCGTGACCTCCTGCGAGCCGTCGCCGCGAAGGTAAGAGACCCGGAGTGCTGCCTTGCCGTCGACAGCGCCGGCTTCGCTCTTGTCGAGCTCGGTCTTCTGGGCAGCGGTCAGCGACGCGAACAGGAACTGCGTACCCCGGGATCCTGCAGAGGCACCCGGGTTGTAGGTGTAGATGTTCCGGGAGCCAAAAGCCGGCAGTACCGTCGCCGCGTTCCAGCCGGACCGGCCGGCGACCACCGGAATGCCGCTGCTGTTAATCGTGGCAATCTCGCCATTCACGCCAATCGGGTAGGCGAGCAGCTGGCCACTCCAGTCGCCGGTCGAGAAACGGGCCTGGTAGATGAAGCTGTCGGAGGCGAGCCGCGTCGAGTTGGTGGCCACCGACGATGCGGAGCTGGTGCGGAGCTCTATGTCGGCGAGAGCGGCCTGGAGCGCTACCGTCAGCTGCGCCTCGTCATTGGCCGTCAGGTAGATACCGTCGCCCTTCCGCGCGGCGTCGGCCAGCATCTGGTTGGCCACGGCGAAGCCCACGGTGTAGGTCACCAGGTTCTGCTTCGGGAAGTCGGCAGCGTTGAAGCTCTGGCCCGTGGCGTCGTTGCCGGTGGTCCGCATGTCGGTGTCCCAGGCGAACTTTGCGATGTCGTCCAGGTACAGGGAATGGCCCTCGTCGGTGGCCGTTCCGGTCGGCTTGAAGCCGTCCGAGTCCTGCGGGAAGTTCGGGTACTGGCTCGTGAGCGTGGCCGGGGCCAGATTGTCCCAGTTCGGCAGGGCGGCGGAGGTATCTGCCACGTCGGCCGGGTCGTTGTTCGGGAACGTATTGTCCTCCGTCGGAAAGCCGTCCGTGATCACGATCACGAAGCTCTTCTGGCAGCGGTACAGGATCGGGCTCGTGTAGGTGACGCCCGAGTTGTACTGGCTCGTCAGGCCGCGGAAGTAGCGGGTAACTTCGTAGAGCGTTTCGGCGAGCGGCGTCCAGGTGGAGGCCGTGAGCGTGCTGATCTGGGTGTTGATCGTCGCACCGGCCGTGCCGCAGCTGGCCAGCACGGTGCCGCCCTCGCTTGTGTTGAACCTGGTGAGGCCGAGTCGCAGGTTGGTGTTGTTGTTCACCACCGAGGTCGCCACGTTGCGGGCGGCCCGCATCCGGTACTCGTTGGGGATCTGGCCGGCCGTCAGGTTGGTATTGTTCGCGTAAGTTTCGAACAGGTAGTTCAGGTACTGGCCGGTTATCCGGGTGTTGCCGCCACCCACCGGGTCCGGCAGGATCAGGCACTTGTTCACCAGCCCGGCAGCGTTTTGGCCCCAGACGTAGCCGGTGGGGCACTTGACCGTAGCGGCGCCGCAGTTGTTGGTCGTGCTACCGCGATAGCGGTTACCCAGCAGGGTGGCAAGGCCGACGTTGCCATTGGTGCTCGACCAGGCTGCCGCAGTGCCAGCGCCCTGGCAGTTGGTGTTGCTGCGAATGGGCGGGCTCCAGTCCGGGTAGTTGGTCTTCGGATCGAACCCCGAGGCCCAGACCAGGTTTTCCATGCTGCCGGAATTGTCGACCACCAACATCACATTGGGGGTCACACCCGGTGCGATGAACAGCGGGAACTCCGCAATGGAAACGGCGTTTCCCGACTGGCTCAGTGCGAGAAGCAGGCCGCCGATGAAGGCGGACATCCTTGTCCGGTACTTGCTATCCATGTTTCTCTCCAACCCTCGTTCTGTGGGCTGCAATTCAGCGCTTGAAAGTGGTCTGCAGGGTCACGACTGCAGTGCCGGTGACGCCGACCCCGCGGGATGTGACCCGGTAAAATGTGGCTTCGTCCACCGTGGCATCAGCTGCCAGGGTTTCACCCGGCGTCGCGACCCGCGGCAACTGCTCGACGACGTAACCGACGCCGGCGTCGGCCATCAACGACGGTGCATCAGCCAGTCCGGGCGCATTGGCCAGTGCGTCGGGAATGGCCACATCGGCGGGATCAGTCCAGTCGACCTGCTTCCAGACCGGCTCATTGCCCGGTGCGGCGGGAAGGTACAGCCCCTCCTTGTTGCCGTCGAAGTCCGGCAGCACCGGCACCTGGGCGATCGCCTCGCCAACCCGCAGGCCGGCCTCGGCGGCCTGGAAGGCAACAGAACGGTCCTGGGTATTGCCCGTCATGCGCTCCTCAAGGAGCGTCATTCGCGCGCTCGCGGTTGCGAGGAGCGTAAGGACCAGGAGCATGACCAGGGCTATGACCATTGCCGCCCCCGACTGGCCCGCGGCGGATTTTCCAGCGCACAAGCTTCGTGTTTTCATGACAGACGGTTTCTCATGGCCACGGTGAATGAGACGACCCGGCGCAACCGCCCGTCACGGGCATTGACGCCGGCGTTCGTGGGGTCGACAACGGTCCCCAGCAGGTTGTAGGTCCTCGCGGGCGCAGCGGGATCCGAGTCCGCCACCCGGTCCTGCGTACCGGCGGCGAGCAGGGCAACCTGCAGGCTCACCACCTGGTCCCAGTTGGTGACGGCGGTGGCATTGCGGTAGACGTTCGGCGACTGGTCCCCGTCGGTATCCTGGCCGTACAGGACCTGCATGTTCTCGATGCCTTCGGCCAGCTCCTCGGGGTTCTGCGTACCGACGCGGCGCCAGAGTGCCGGGCCGGTGCCGTTGGCGCTCTGCCGGATGTAATAGGTGGTGGTGCGCAGGCGGAATACCTGCGCACCCGTCGCGAAGCGGCGACCCAGGTTGAGCGTGGCGTTCCCGGGCGTACCACCCGCAACGTGCGTCAGGACGCCGGTACCCGCGGTGTAGCTGCTCACCTGGAAGACAGCCGCACCTGTGCAGTCGGCCACCAGTGCGATGTCGTCGTTGGCGAGTGGGGCCGGCGCGAGACCAGCGGTGGTCACTGGGTTCGCCGAGCTGCTTGCCATTGTCGCGGTGAGCGCAATGCCAACGTCGTCGACGGTACGCAGAGTAAGTACGTCAGTGCCGGCCACTACGTTCGTAATCGAGGCCGGGAGGCCCGCGGCATTCTCGAAGCCGATCACGTGCTGCCCGTAGTTATAGAGAAAGTTCGTGGGGGTGTTCAGCGTATTCACGACCGTACCGATGTCCCGCAGGCAGCCGCGAAAGCCCGCCATCTGGGCGTCGCGCTGGATGATCTGGGCGGCGAAACGCGCCGACTCCTGGCGCCCTGTCAGGCTGGTCTGCATGTCGTTCTGGCGTTTGGTCGTCAGGTAGATCTGCACAACGGCGCCAGTCACGATCAGGCCGAGTGTCAGGGAGATCATGATCTCGACGAGCCCGATGCCCTGTTGCCGGGGGCGACGGGGGTTCTGCTGAGTCCGGGAGACAATCACAGGCTGCTCCTCAGGAAGACGGACATATCACGGGAGTTTCCGTTGTTGTCGTCGGAGGCGTCTGTCCACTGCACCTCGATGGTAACGACGCCCGCATTGTCGACTGCGATGGCGCCGTCGCCCCCGGGGAGTGCCGCTAGTGCATTCCTCCAGGCAGCCAGGTCGGCGCCGGCGAGGCCGGCCACGGCAGGCGCGGCACCCAGGGCAATGTTGTATTGATAGTTAGGATCGACCGCCTTCTGGCGATTGGCGCGCATCCGCTCAAGGACATCCCGGGCCAGCGTCGTGGCCTCGAAGCGCTCGCCCGAACTGTTCGAGTTCTGCACCGTCGTCAGCTGCAGGCCTGCGAGGCCGAGCAGGCCGATGGACACGAGGACTACGGTGATCAGCACCTCGAGCAGCGAGGTTCCGGACTGGCGTTGTCTTGGGTTGCTGTGCATGACGATACCCGTTCTAGTTACAGGCGGCGTTGGCCACGGCCACGCGCCCCTGCAGGTTCACGGTGATGTTGCGGTTGTGATTGCCCGTGCAGTCAGGGATATCCAGGGCAAAGCTGATCCCCGCCGCTGAGTTGAGAAAGCCGCTGGTGTTGTAAGCGACAAAGTTGGCGTCTGCGGACAGGTCTGATCCCGCGCGAAGGGCGGGAAGTGCCCGCAGGACCTCGTCGTTCACGTCCACGGTGCCGACGGTGTCGATATCGGTGAAGACGATCCAGCCCGTGGTCCAGTCGGTATCCGCGGCGCAGGTGGCGTTGTCAGTGCTGGAGCACACGGTGACGGGGACCCCCCGGGTCACCGCCTCGCTGCGGGCCAGGATCAGCGCGCCGACCAGTGCATTGGCCTCTTCGGCCGCGCGGTTGTTCTGCAGAAAATCACGAAAGTTGGGCACCGCGAGGCCGGCAACCAGCGCGGCGATCGCGATGGTGAACATGAGCTCGATGGCCGTGTAGCCGCGGCTGCGGGCAGGGGTCAGGATCTTTGGACCACTCACGACATCAACTCCAGGGCATCCTTCGATGGCGGGAAAGATAGGTGAGAGGGCGGGCAGAGACCGTGACCGGTTTCCGCTTTCAGAGGAAAAGAGCTATATGTTTCAGTGGGTTATAGCCGCTCGTCGGCACTGGAGACCGCTTGTCCCTTATGTTCGGTCGGCCCGGCGGCGCGGGCGCAGTCGACGCGTGATCGGGCAACCGGGCCGTTCGGCTAGACTCTGCGGCCACCCCACCAGGAATCTCTTGCCATGCGTAAAGCCAGCGCCCGCCACATTCTCGTTGCCGACGAGGCCACCTGCCAGGATCTCAAGACCCGTATCGAGGGTGGCGAGGATTTCGCCAGTGTTGCCCGGGAGCACTCCGCGTGCCCGTCGGGCCAGCAGGGCGGCGACCTGGGAGAGTTCAGCCCCGGGATGATGGTCAGGGAATTCGACACCGTGGTCTTCAGCGCCGACCTCGGCAAGGTGCACGGCCCGGTACAGACCCAGTTCGGCTATCACCTGATCGAAATCACGCAACGCTCGGCCTGAGATCCCGGAGCAGCACCCGGTGCCCTCGCCGTTAGCCCTGCGCATACTGCGCTTCCAGTCCTGGTTGCTGAGGAAGGACTGGCTGGGTCCCATGGGTGACGTGGTCCTGGTCATCACGACCACGGGCAGGCGAAGTGGCAAGCCGGTCTCCACGCCCATCGGCTACGTTCTGGACGGCGAGCGGTGGGCGGCACTGAGCTACCCCGCGTCGAACTGGTACCGGAACCTCCGGCGCACGCCCGAGGCGCTGCTGGAGATTCGCGGCCAGCCGAACCAGGTTCGGGCGGAGTTTGTTGACGATGAGCCGGGAAGGCAGCAGCTCGTCGAGCTCTACCGCAGGCAGCGTGCGCGAAACTTTCGCATGTTCTTCAACGTTTCACTGGACGCGCCGCCGGCAGAGCTCGCGGCCGCTATCGCCGCCCGGGCCTTCGTTCGCTTCCATCCCCTCGGCCCGACGACGCCGTGAGCGGCCCCGCGCCCCGCCATTTCGTTCTCGGTGTCGACCTGGACGGCGTCGTGGCCGACTTCGCCCGGGGCCTGAAGCCGATCGCAGCGGAGTGGCTCGGCGTCGCCGAGCACACGCTCACCGACGACATCAGCTATGGCTTCGGCGAGTGGGGCCTTGATGCAGTCGGTGGTTACGACACCCTGCATCGCTTCGCCGTGAAGGAACGGGAACTGTTCGCCCGCCTGCCGCCCGTGCAGGGCGCCCCGGCCGCTCTACGCCGTCTCGACACCCTGCCGGCGATCCGTATTCGCATCATCACGCACCGGCTCTACATCCACTGGTTCCACAAGGAAGCGATCCGCCAGACCACGGACTGGCTGGAGCGGCACGGTATTCCCTACTGGGACCTGTGTTTCATGCGGGACAAGGCGGCAGTAGGCGCCGATCTCTACCTCGAGGACAGCCCGGACAATATCCGGGCACTCCGCGCCGGCGGTCACGAGACGATCGTGGTCCGTAACTCCACCAACCGGGACCTGCCGGGTCCCGGCGCCGGAAGCTGGGCCGAGATCGAGGCCCTGGTGCGCGAGCACGTGGCGCTCTGGGAGACCCGGCGGCCGTAGCCTGCGGTATCCTGGTCGGGAATTCCGGGAATTTGTGGTGCATCCCGCGGCCATCGGCGGGAGACCCCGCCCGCTGACGTGAGTACACGTCTTGTCGCGGGCGAGGCACCCGCCACTGGCCGCTCGGGTGCAGCGCCCAAATGGGAACATCCCTCAATTCCGCCGCAGCGGCAGCGTGGGCGGGGTCCCTTTCGCCGCACACCGTGCCGCACGGTAGGCGAAAGGGATCCCCG
>JBBQSA010000042.1:0-27248 GCA_038214295.1 Gammaproteobacteria bacterium | reverse complement strand
CGCGGATTTCTCGCTGCCGTCGTCGACGCCCTCGACGAGGTGATGGATCTCCTTGGTGCTCTTCCAGAGCAGGAACAGGCCGCCCGCGATCAGGATCATGTCTCGCCAGGAAATCTCCTCGCCGAGAACGGCGAACACGGGCGCCGTGGCGCCGACGATCCAGGACAGCACCAGCAGCAGGCCGATGCGCATGAACATCGCCATGAACAGGCCGATGCGCCGGGCGAGTTCCCGACTCTCCCGTGGCAGCCGGTCCACCAGGATCGAGATGAAGATGATGTTGTCGATGCCCAGGACGAGCTCCAGGGCCGTGAGCGTCAGGAAGGCAATCCAGGCCTCGGGCTGAGATAGAAGCTCTAGCATTGTCAGTTACTTGTAACCAGAAGTTAAAGTGGCTGCGGTGTTGGCATACCGCCGGCCGGCAGGGTAGCACGGGGCTCCGGAACACCGTTACAAAGGACCCATTCGAGCCGGGCAAGTTCCAGCGGGTCTGCGAGTGGATCGCCGTCGACAATGATCAGGTCCGCGAGCATCCCCGGGGCGATGCGTCCCAGTTGTGCGCCGGCGCCGATGGCATCGGCAGCGTCTGCCGTGGCCGCGCGCAACACGGCTTCGCCGGACAGACCCGCGTCGCGAAATTCCCGCAACTCGGCAAGGAGCGATAATCCATAGGGAAAAATCGGTGCGTCAGTGCCGGCGAGAATGCGCGCGCCGGCCGCTGCCAGGTCCCGCAACGACCGGCGCGAGTTCGCGAGGCCGCTGTCCAGGAGCACTTGCTTCCGGCCCGCCAGCCCGGCAAGCGCACGGAGCGCCCGGCGGTCCGCCTCCGGGTAATAGGCCGCGTACTGGGGCAGGCCATCCAGTGCCGGATAGCGCAGCAGCACGTCAAGGAAGCCACCGCCGACCACGAGTGTCGGCACGATGGTGGCACCGGTGGCCCCCACGATCTGTACCGCGTCAGCGTACATGCGCAGGCCGTCGCTCTGCTTTGTCGACCAGCCCAGCCGGCTCGTGCCGCGCAGGTGCTCCACGCGGTCGCCACCGAGCGCAAAAGCCGGCCAGATCTCGTGGGATGACACGGGCAGGCCCAGCCGGTGGCCGCCCAGGATGGCAAGCGCCTCCCGGGCCAGGGGCAGCCGTGTGTAGGTCTTCAGCAGCGTGTAATCGAGGACCCGGGCCCTGTCCAGTTCGGCCGCCAGCCGGCGGTCCGACGTGATGTGGCTCGCGAACGGAAAGAAGCGCTGCCGTCCGTCCAGCTGCGGTCCCGCGTAGAACAGCCGTGGTCCCGGCCTGCGACCCGCGGCCCAGGATTCGTAGAGTTCCCGGGACTCCCGGGGCTGCCCGCCGGGCTCCACGACGGAGGTCACGCCGAAGGCGAGCCAGGCGCGCCCGACCCAGGCGCCATCGTGGGGCTGGTGGTGTGCGTGACTGTCGATCAATCCCGGCAGCAGTGTCGCGTGGCGCGCCTCGAGCACGCGCGCGCCTGGAGGCGCAACGAGGCCCGGACCAACCGCGGCAATGCGGTTTCCGGTGACCAGCACATCGATGTCCTGCCGGTAGCCAGGCCCCGTGCCGTCGAAGATCCGCCCGGCCCGGATCAGCACGGAGCCCGCACCCGCTGCCGCCGTCCAGGTCATCGGTACCGGCAGCGCCCGGGGCTTTCCGCCGGCCACTTCCAGTTGGCGCAGACCGCCTGTCGCCAGGTAGCTTAAGGACCTGCCATCCCGGCTGAAGGACGGGTAGTCCACCAGCCCGGCAAGCCGCCGCACCGGCGGCCCGGCGGAACGGCCATCGGGCAGGAGAGGCAGCAGCCACAGCTCACCGTCAATGAGCAGGGCGGCCTTGCTGCCATCCGCGGCGAGCGCCGGACCGGCGTCAGTGGTCAGCCCGTCGGGCAAAGGCACGCTCTGCGCGCCATCACCCTCGATGGGGATGGCTGTCAGTACGTTGCGGCCTTCGCGAAAGCGGGCCGAGGTGCTGGTGAGCGCGGCGACGAGCAGGTGCCGGCCGTCGGCGCTGAAGCCCATCCGCCCGGGCCACAGGGGCGGCGCCTTGAGTGGTGTGACGCTGCCGGTCGCCACGTCCACCCGGTGCAGCGTGAAATCCTGTGTGCCGCGGGGGCCGGCCTGCTGGAAGGCAATGGTCCGGCCATCGGGCGAGAACGCCGGGTAGCGGAGACCGCGCGGCATGCTCGTCAGCTGACGGTCGCCGCCACCGTCAAGTGCCCGTAGCCAGAGCTGCATGGTACCGCCGCGGTCGCTGACGAACGCCAGCGTCCGGCCATCCGGCGAGAAGACCGGGTCCCGCTCGACGGATGCATCATCCGTCAGCTGGCGTAGCGTGCCGTCCGCGCTCCGCCACCAGAGATCACCGAGCGCGGCGAAGGCCACGCCACCATCCGGCGCCGTCATTGGCTCGACGATTCCCAGCACGGCCTGCGGGCCTGAGGCCGGCTTGAACAGCTTCTGGCGGTAGGCGGGCCTCGTCACCGGCAGCCGCACGGCAAAGTCCAGGGTGTCCCGGTTGCCGCCGGGATGCCACCGCTGGATGCGGCCGTTGGCAGTCCAGGCGAGGCCGCCGTCTGGCAACCAGGCCGGAGCGAACGGAAAGATGTCATCGCCTGGTGCGGAGACGACCTGCGTGGTGCCTTTCTCCAGGTTGAGGATCACAACTTCGTAGCGCGCGATGGCGGGGAAGCCGATCTGCTCAGCCACTCGCACCCAGGCGAGCTGCTTGCTGTCCGTTGACCAGGCGGCAGCGGAGGGCTTGCCCCGGGGCCCGCCGGCCACGGGCCTCGGGGGATCTTCCATACCGGCGAGCGACTGCACGAACAGTCCCGGCTGCCCACCCCGGTCGGACACGAAGGCCAGTTGCGTACCGTCCGGAGACACGGCAGGCCAGTAGTCGTCCGCCGGATCGTTCGTCAACGCGGCCAACTGGCCGGAGGCACTGTCCAGCCGCCAGATGTCGAGGTTGCCACTGCGATCCGACGTAAACGCGATTTGCCGGCCATCCGGGAACCAGGCAGGTTCGCGGTCATCAGCGGCTCCGCGAGTCAGTGGCTGCGCCAGTCCGCCGGACGACGGGACGGTCCAGATGTCGAAGTCGCCGGCCCGGAAGGACTGGAAGACGAGTTGCCGGCCATCCGGACTGAAGCGCGGGAGCCTGTCATCGCCCATGCCGTCGGTAAGCGGGCGGTCCGGAAGCCGCCACAGTCGACCCTGGAGGTCGATCACCGTGGTGCCGTCGCCCGCCACGGCCACCGCGAAATTGGTGCCCTCGGTGAGCGTCAGTGTCCCGCTTGCCGGGCCGGCCAGCCCCATCGCGGGCAGGAGTCCGAGCAGCAGCGTGCCGGCGAAATGTCGCAGAGTCCGGGATTTCGGCGCAGGGAGCATCGGGTCGGAAGCGCATCCAGCAGGTCCGGGAGCACAATATAGTGTCACGCTACCCGGCGTCATCGCAGGTATCTGACGTGCCCCAGAGCTTCATCGACCTCTTAAGCTTCCCGACCCCGAACGGCCGGAAGGTCCACCTGATGCTCGTGGAGTGCGGCCTCGACTTCCGGGCCCACAGCGTGAACATCGGGCGGGGTGACCAGTTCTCGCCGGAGTTCCTCCGCATCAATCCGAACGGCAGGATTCCCGCGATCGTCGATCACGGCACGCCTGGTGGTGAGCCGCTCGCCGTGTTCGAGTCCGGCGCGATTCTCTGGTACCTCGCCGAAAAGACCGGGCGCTTCCTGCCGGCGGATCCGGCCGGCCGCTACGCGACCCTGGAATGGCTCATGTACCAGATGGCCGGGGTGGGTCCCATGTTCGGCCAGGCTAATCACTTCCGCCGTTACGCGCCGGAGAAGATTCCCTACGGTATCGATCGCTACACCAACGAGGTCCGTCGCCTCCTCAAGGTGCTGGAGGGCCGGCTCTCGTCAACCCCGTGGCTCGCGGCTGGCGAGTACACCATCGCCGACATGGCGACCTATCCCTGGGTGGTTAACTCGGACATCCGCGAAGAAACCCCGGCGCAGTGGCCCGCAGTGGCGGACTGGGTAGCGCGGATCGCGTCGCGCCCTGCCACGCCGGTGGCCTGGAAAATCCTGGCCGACGGCATCCCGGAAAAGTTTGCGCCGGACGCCCGGGCACGGGAAATCCTCTTCGGTGCCACCCAGCTCACCCAGGAGAAGCCCACGTGATAGCGCCCGCAACTGGCGTGCCCATGGGCCGGGTTGTTGGCATTGCCCGCCGCGACGTGAAGCACGGCCCGATGATCTCCCTTTCCGAGGCGGAGATCTCGCTCGCAGCCGGCGTTGCCGGCGACACGCGGGGCCGGCCCGGCCTGCGCCAGGTGACGGTCCTCTCTGCCGGCGCGTGGCTCGAGGCCTGTGCCGAGGCGGGCACCGATATGCAGTGGCTGGCCCGGCGGGCCAACCTGCTGGTCGATGGCCTCGACCTGCGCGAATCCACGGGCGCGGTGCTCAGGCTCGGTGACGCTGTCGAACTGCTGGTGACCGGCGAGCTCGATCCCTGTGAACGGATGGACGCGGCCGCGCCGGGACTGCGGCACGCGCTCGGGCCGGACTGGCGGGGTGGCGTGACCTGCCGTGTGCAGCGGGGCGGAACGTTGCTGGTGGGGGCACCGGCGCGGCTCGCCCGGCCGGGCTGACAGCGCTAGCGCGGCCGGCTGCAGTTCCAGCAGAGTTCGAACGCCGCCGGGTTCTCCTCGCGGCACCCGGCGCAGGCCCAGGCCCGTCCGGCCCCGCCGGGCGGCGGCAGGCCGGCCACCTGGAATTCCTCGATCAGGCGTGCGCAGCGCGGCGCGAGTTCGTCGTCCAGCACCCACACTTCCGCGTCCACGCTCATGCGGGGATTGAACGGGAGCACGCCCGGCGTCCCGGCCATATTCTCATTAAGTAGAATCACGGCGATGCCCTGCTGCTCGAGCAGTGCCAGCATTTCACGGGCCTCCCACAGGGAAGCCGAGGAGTAGACGCGCTTCAACTGGTGCCTCCGGGGTCGCTCCACTATCATGCCATTGACCTGTACCCCGGGAGTTGCCATGCGGCTCATCGTCGCGATTACCGGCGCCAGCGGCGCCATCTACGGCATCCGCCTGCTCGAGGCCCTGAAGGAAGTGCCTGGCGCCGAGGTGCACCTGGTCATCAGCAACGGGGGCAAGCTGAATATTTCACTCGAGACTGACTGGGCCGTGAAGGACGTGGAGGCGCTGGCCCACGAGGTGCACAGCGACCAGAACCTGGCGGCCACGATCGCGAGCGGTTCCTTCCGGACTGGCGGGATGATCGTGGCGCCGTGCTCGATGAAGACGTTGTCCGGCATCGTGTCGTCGTACGCCGACACGCTGGTCGTGCGCGCCGCCGATGTCATCCTGAAGGAGCGGCGCAAGCTGGTCCTCATGCCGCGGGAGACCCCGCTGCACGTGGGCCACTGCCGGCTACTGCTGCAGGCCGCCGAGATGGGCGCGATCATCGCGCCCCCCATGCCGGGCTTTTACAACGATCCGCAGACCATCGACGACCTCCTGAACCACAACGTGGGGCGCGTACTCGACCTGTTCGACATCGAGAGCGGGCTCGTCAAGCGCTGGAAGGGCGGACGCGAACGCGCCCGCAAGAAGAAGCCCTGAGCGCCGCGCCGGTGGTCGACGAGCATCTGGCCCGGATCCGCGAGCTGCTGGACGGCCACAGCACCGTCACCCTCGCCACCACCGTCGCCGGCGAGCCCTGGGCCGCCACGGTCTTCTACGCCAGCGACGCGGCCATCAATCTTTACTTCGTCAGCGACGGGCGCACGCGCCACGGCCGGGAGCTTGCGCAGGACGCCCGGGTGGCCGCCGCGATCAACCGGGACGTGGCCACCTGGGACGAGGTGATCGGCCTCCAGCTGACGGGTGAGGCCCGGGTGGTGAAGGGCGGCGAGCGGGACCAGGCCCTGGCGGCCTATCTGAAGAAATTCCCCGACGTGGCCCGGCTGTTTGACGATCCCCGGGACGAAAACGAGAAGCTGATCGCCAGCCGCCTGCAGCGCACGCCCTTCTGGCGGCTGACGCCGGCCTGGATCCGGCTGATCGACAGCAGCCGGGGCTTCGGCTGGAAGTGGGAGACGACATTGGCCGGCCCGGCCGCCGGCTAGCCACCCGCCCACTGCATGGCGCGGTCAAGTTCGTCGAAGCCGAAGTGCCGGACCTCGGCGCCGACGAAGGTCTCGACGATCGCCGGCGCCAGCTTGGCCAGCTTGCCGTCCGCCGCCAGGGCCACGCGCCTGACCTTGCGCTGGTTAGCGCGCACGAAGCCCATGTGCCGGAGGAAGCCGCCGAAGTTTTCCCAGCCCGGGAATTCCTGGGCGTGGACCACTGCCAGCAGCGGATCAATGACCCGCTCGTAGTCGTCCCGAGACACGGTTCCGGTGGCCCGCACGCCCATGACGCCGGCCGGCAGGTCCTGCAGTTGTTCCAGCATGATCAAAATACTCCCGTGGTTGTGGCCCCCAGGGCATTTCGAGGCCCGAGGGCCCGGAATGGTTCCGCGCGGATCCTGGCGAATGGCCAGTCTCCTTGACTGATGGGGTTAGATGCCAGCCTGCTCATGGAATGTGCTCAGTGTCCAGAGGCGGAAAGATTGGATCAGCGAACGCCCCAGCAGGGATGGCCAAATACCCCTCCAACCC
This sequence comes from Gammaproteobacteria bacterium, assembly GCA_038214295.1. Lineage (GTDB taxonomy): Bacteria > Pseudomonadota > Gammaproteobacteria > Steroidobacterales > SHZI01. The sequence goes on along the minus strand of JBBQSA010000042.1, from coordinate 20,565 downwards.
TTCCGGCTCGGAGTAGACCGTTGATCCGCAGCCTGGGCAGAAATGGAACGTGACGCGAGAGCCTTCGTCGCCGACGCGGAGGTACTCAGACGACTCACCAGAGATCGAGACGTTTTGACGCAGAAACCTGGCCTGCTCGCCAAAGACACCGCCGGTTCGGCGCTGGCAGGCCAAGCAGTGGCAATTGAGATGCGCACCGGCTCACCGACCACTTGGGCGGTGAGTTGACCACAACTGCGAGAGGCAAGACGATTCGGCACGGACTCTTTCTCAGGGACCTTGCTGAACATCCCGGTATAAAGTGACGGTACAAATTCCGTCGGTTTGTCTGGATATGCGGGTCGACGTGCGCGCAGGTTCCTGCTTCTGTGCCCGCAAGGCCGGGGCGTGGGTTCACACCGGGATGTTGACGTTCATCCGGAACAGGTTGCCCGGGTCATAGCGCCGCTTGATCTCCGCAAGCCGCGGGTAGTTACCTCGGAAATTCGCCCGCACCTGCTCCCGTTCGTCGGGTGTGTAGCTGTTCACGTAGAAGCCCTCGGTGTACTGGGCAACCTGCTGCCAGTACTGGCGCACCCACGACATGTGCCTGGGCGTCTCGGCAGGATCGGTCCAGCCGGCCATCATCAGCAGCGCGTGGGTCGCGTCCCGGTAGGCAAAGGCGGTGCCGTCGGCGGCCACGTCGGCGATGGCGCCGCCGAGTTGCTGGAAGGTGATCACCAGCGCGCGGGTCTTCGACGGTTCGAAGCCGGCCAGCAGGCCCTCGATGAGTCCCGGCGATATCCCGCGCAGGAAGCCGGACTTCAGGTAGTACTCCCGGCCCGGCGCCGTGCCCGCGTCGGTGCTCTGCTGAAGAGTCGCGTAGTTCACCGTTCCGATGCGGTCCACGCGTGGCTTGCCGAAGCTCCGCAGCGGCGCGAGCAGGCGGTCCGCCCGGCGCGGGCTGCCCACGTAGGTCACCTCCGTGACGATCATCGGCTGTGCCCCCGGCGGGCAAACGATCGCGTAGTCCACGCACAGCTCGTCTGGCGCCCGCCGACAGAACTCGTCGTAGAACTCCAGCACCGCCCGCGCCTGGTCGAAGGGGTAGACCCGGTTTCCGCCAATCACCTCCGGGCCAACCGGGTGCAGGTCGTACTCGAAGTTCGTCACCACGCCGAAGTTGCCGCCACCGCCCCGCAAGGCCCACAGCAGGTCCGGGTTCTCCCGATCGCTGGCGCGCACCGTCTCGCCGGTGGCTAGCACCATGTCCGCTGCCGCGAGGTTGTCGCAGGCCAGGCCGTAGCGCCGGCCCAGCCGGCCGAAGCCGCCACCCAGTGTCAGGCCCGCGGCGCCGGTGTGGGACACGGTGCCGGCGGTGGTGGCCAGGCCGAACACCTGGGCCTCGTGGTCCAGCGCGCCGAGCAGGGCGCCGGGCTGCACGCAGGCCCGCCGCGCCCGGGGATCTACCCGCACGCCGCCGAGGGGTGCCAGGTCCAGCATCAGGCCGCCCTCGCAGACGGCGGTGCCCGCGATGCCGTGGCCACCGCCGCGAATGGATAGCAGCAGGTCGTTACTCTGCGCGAACTGCACCGCCCGGGCGATGTCCGCCGCGCCGCTCGGCTGGACGATCAGCGCGGGCCGGCGGTCGATCATACCGTTCCAGACCCGGCGCGCCGTGTCGTAGCCGGGCGCGTCCTGGAGCAGCACGGGACCCCGAAGGTTCGCGGCCAGTTCGGTCAGCGCCGCCGCGGGCAGCGTCGTGGGGCCACCGCCGCTGCGCACGGCCGTTACGTCGTGGGCCGCGCCGGCGGCTCGCAGGTTGAGGGGTGACCAGGCGGCCAAGGTGGCCGCGCTGGCCAGCGAGCGGCAGAAGTCCCGGCGCTGCACGTGCGGTTGCCTAGTAGGCGTCGCCGCTGGAGTAGGGGGGCAGCGTGCCGATGTGGATGCCGCTGTCCACGATCAGGGTCTCGCCGGTGATCAGGTGGGCCGACTCCAGGAACCAGACAAGCACGGCCGCGATGTCCTCGGCCGTCGCCACCTTCTTCAGCGGCAGCTGGGCGCCCTGGGTCTTGATCATGGCCTCGTACTGCTCGTCGCCCATGCCCCCCTTCAGCCAGCGGGTCTGGATCATGCCGGGCACCACGGTATTGATATTGATCTCCGGCGCGAGCACATGGGCCAGGGACTTGGTCATCAGGTTCAGTGCGGCTTTCGACGCGGCGTAGGGAATTGACGACGCGATGCCCGTGACGCCGCCGATCGAGGAGTCATTGACGACGGAGCCCTTGCCCTGCTTCTTCATGATGGGCGTGACAGCGCGGATCATCTGGTAGGCGCCGACGACGTTTACCGCGTAGATATCCAGGAAGTCCTGCTTGCTCACGCCGTCCAGCTTCTTGTACGGATTGAACTTGGTCCGCGCGGCATTGTTGATGAGGTAGTCGATCCGGCCCCACTTGTCGGTCGCCGCCTTCGCCATCGCCTGGCAGGCGTCGTCATCCGACACATCGGCCTGGAAAACGATGGTCTCCGCGCCCTTGGCCCGGCAGGCCGCTGCAGTGTCCTCGGCCTCGGTCTTGCTGCGGGTGTAGTTGATCACCACATTGCAGCCGTGCTCGGCCAGCAGGATCGCGGCGGCAGCCCCCACTCCGGTGGCAGAGCCGGTGACGATGGCGACTTTCTTCTCAGACTGGGGCATGGCGGCATCCTGGTGCGGGTACGGCTGGGGGTGGTTAGCGTACTAGAAAGCGCCGGTCCGGGTGCCGCCATGCTAAGGTTTGCGCCCACGAATCCGGCCGGCACAGTGAACGGGAGTACCAGGCGATGGCGTTCAAGGACATGCGGGAGTTTCTCGCGAAACTCGACGAGATGGGGCAGCTGAAGCGCGTCACGACGCCGATCAACGTGGCCCAGGGTACCAATGAGCTCCAGGCCCTCATGCGCCTGCTGGCCGAGACCAACGGGCCCGGCCTGCTCCTCGAGAACCTGGAGGGCTACAACACCCCCGGTGTACCCGTGATCTTCAATCCCTTCGGCACGCGCGAGCGCACCGGGCTCACCATCGGCACGAAGGACCCGGTCGAGGCCAAGATCAAGCACACGGCGATCCTCGCGGACCGCAGCACCTGGCACAAGCCGAAGCTGGTGGATCGCAAGAACGCGCCGTGCAAGGACGTGGTGATTCCCCGCGAAAAGATCTCCATCGACAAGCAGATTCCCCACGTCTGGCTCGGCAAGGAGGGCGCGTCCTACATCTGCGGCGGCGTGGTCGTCACGAAGGACCCGGAAACGGGCGTACGCAACGTGGGCTGGTATCGGCTCACCAGCCTCTGGAACTGCAAGCACCCCCACGGCGGGACCTACTCGGAGACCGAGCAGAAAAAGCAGCTCTCGATCTTCGCCTTCTGGAACCCGCCCATGAATCACGTGGGCCTGCACCTCGCCAAGGCCCAGCGCCTGGGCAAGCCCCTCGAGATCGCGATCGCCTGCCAGTGCGATCCGGCCGTGCACATGGCGGCGGCCACCGGCGTGCCCTACGGCCTCGACGAGTACGACTACGCGGGCGGCCTGCGCGGCTCGCCGGTGGAGCTCGTGAAGTGCGAGACGGTGGACCTCGAGGTACCGGCCACCGCCGAGTACGTCATCGAGGGCGTGTTCCAGCCCGACGTGCCCCAGCAGATCATCGGCTGGCATTCCAACTCCGTCGGCTACTACGACAAGCACCAGGTCTTCCCGCTCTTCGACGTCACGGCGATCACGCACCGCAAGGATCCCATGTGGTACGCGACCATCGAGATGATGCCGCCCTTCGACCACAACTACCTGGCGCTGATTCCCATCGAGGGCGAGATGCTGTCCGACCTGCAGCGGAAGATCCCCGAGGTCAAGGACTGCGTGGTGACCCCGAACATGACCTACGTCGTCCAGCTGAATGTGGATGGCGTCAACAAGCCGCATCCGGAGTTCGGCAAGTACGTGCTGCACGCCCTGTGGGGCGCCGCGGGCCGCTGGCCGCGCACGGCGAAGATCGCCGTCGTGGTTGGCCCCGACGTCAATCCCTACGACATCTCGTCGATCGAGTGGGCCATCCAGACGCGCGTGCAGCCCTACAGCGACATCATCATCAACCGGTCTGGCCAGGCCTTCGTGCTGGACCCGTCCGCGCCGAAGGGACCCCAGGGCTTCCCGACCGTGGGCGAGCAGATGGGTATCGATGCAACGATCAAGATCCCGGAGCGCTTCACCGAGTACGCCGAGGTGAGCCAGGCGGACCCGGCCGACGTCGCGAAGCTCGCGGAGAAGCTGAAGGGGCTCTGGTAGCGCAGCGGCGGCGCCGGGCCCGTCAAGGCACGAATTCGCCCGGCTGCGTGTCCGGCACGAGCTGGGCATCCGCCGCCCGGTGCGGGCCCGAGGCCATCGGTAACGTACGCAGCCCGCGGATGATTGGCTGCCGCCAGGCGGCAGCCGCCAGCAGCAGCGCGGTGCCACCCGCGAAGGCCAGCGCGTAGCGCAGGCCCACGTGCTCCCCCAGCCAGCCGCCGGCCAGTGCGCCGGGACCCGCGGGCAGCAGGATCAGCCAGCGCATGGTGCTGGTCATGCGCCCCAGCAGGGGAGCGGGTGTGGCCGCCTGGCGCAGCGCCAGGAATGTGATGAAGACCAGCGTCGCGCCCACGCCGAAGGCCATCAGCATGGCGGCGAAGACGAAGCCGCCCAGCGCATTTTCCGGCGCCGCCGCTCCCAGCAGCCAGCCGGCACCGCACACCGCGATACCGAGCACGAGCGTCGGCCCCGGGCCCCGGTGCAGTGCGATGCGGTTGCCGAAGCTGCTCGCAAGGATCGTGCCGGCCCCCAGGCCGATGTAGCACAGGCCGACGTTCCCCGCGGACAAGCCGAGTTTCCGGGTGGCGAACAGGATCTGCACAACCAGCGCGGCGTTGTGGCAGAACTGCCAGCCGCCGACGATCACCGCCATCGTCACCAGCAGGCGGTTGTCGGCGACGAAGCGCAGGCCCGCGCGCAGCGCGGCGGTGAAGGTCTCGCCTGACGGGTGCAGTTCCTCCACCAGGCGCATGCCCCGCAGGATCAGCGCGGAAATGGTCAGCATCAGGGCGTCCGCCAGCAGCGCGACCGGCGCGCTGGTCAGGCTGATCAGCACGCCCGCGGCGCCCGGGCCGGCCACCTCCGCCGTCGAGTTCGCGAGCGAGTTCTTCGCGTGCGCCTCCACCAGCCGCTCACGCGGCACGATCTGGGTCAGGACGATCTGGGCCGCGCTGCCGGCCACGGTGTGCACGGCGCCGATGCCGAAGCCCACCACGTAGAGCCAGGTCATGGACAGGTCCCCGAGCCACCAGGCCAGCGGTACGCTGGCGACTGCCACCGCCAGCAGGGACTCGCCGGCCACGTACACCGGGAGCTTGGGGATCCGGTCCAGGAGCACGCCCGAGGGCAGCGACAGCAGCACGAAGGCGCTGATTTCCGTGGCGGTCAGCCAGGCCATCTGGGTCGGGGTGGCGTGCAGCAGCACGGCGGCCGTCAGGGGCACGGCCAGCAGGGTCAGCTGGCCCCCGAACGAACTGATCAGGATGGAGGTCCAGAGTCGCCGGTAGGTCGCGTCCCGGAGGAGGTCGTTCGGTCGGAGGACAGTATCCAGGACAGCCTTCATGACGGCAGTCTAGAACGACTCCCGCCCCGGGGTTCATACTCCGTGTTCAACATCTTGCCGGGAGGTGGACGGTGTTCATCAATAACTGGTACGCGGCCTGCATCGGCAGCGAACTCACGGAGGCGCCTCGCAAGGTCCGGATGCTGGACACCGACCTGGTGCTGTTCCGGGACCGGGCGGGCGTGGCCCACTGCCTGAGCGACGCCTGTTGCCACCGGGGGGCGTCGCTCTCCGCCGGCAGGCGGCGGGACGACCTGCTGGTCTGCCCCCAGCACGGCTGGGAATTCGAAGGCTCGGGCCGCTGCGTGCGCGTGCCGGCCGGCATCAAGGACCCGGCGGCGCCGCCGAAGAAGGCGCGCGTACCGTCCTACCCGGTAGCTGAGTCCTACGGGCTCGTATTCGTCTTCATCGGCGACCTGGACGAGGCCAGCCGCCCGCAGCTCCGGGACATCCTGCCGGAGTACGCCACCCCGGACGGGTGGCATGTCGGGATTCTCTCCCGCCAGAAGGACATCCACTACGTGCGCATGGCGGAGAACTACAACGACCCCTGCCACGTCCACTACGTCCACGAATTCGCCAAGTGGCTGCCAAAGGGCGTGACCATCGAGACCCGTGAACTCACGGACACCTGGGTCAAGGCCTTTCACGCCGCCTGGGACGCTAAAGGCAACACCAGCCCGAACCGCGGGCTGATGATGGAGTTCGACGTGGTCGGCATGGTGTCCCGCAACACCAACCTGCAGCCGGGATACCCGCCGACGATCGTCGTGGCCACGGTCACGCCCATCGACGAGGGCAACACGCAGATCTTCATGCTGCTGCTGCAGCCGAAGCCCGACGCCGACGGCAAGGGTGGCGTCTCGGCACAGGACCACCAGATGCTGGTGACGATGACCCGGGACCAGGTGATGGACGAGGACTACGCTGTGCTGAAGGGTACCCGGCCGCGCCAGGCGGCGTCGCCCGCGGAAGAGCTGTTGGTGGAAACCGACGTGACGCTCGCCCAGGTGCGCAAGATGACGCGGGACTACGCGGCGAAGCACGGCGAGATCGATGCTGCCGCGCTGGCCGCGCTCCGGGATACGCACATCCGCGTGCTGCCGTGCCCGGGCCACCGAAGCGAGCCCGGCCAGTGGGTCCACAAGACCGCGCCGCTGCTGGCGGCCGCCCGCGACCTCACGCGGGTGGCCTGAACCGTCCGGGGAGGGCATCAATGAGCTTCCAGCCCTCTGTTAAGACCTTTGTTCAGCCGGAGCCCCGGCCGCGGCACGGCCTGCGGGACGACTGGCTGGTGCGCAGCTTCGTGCGTCACCGTCTCGACCCGGGTGCGCCGCGGATCGACGGCGAACTCGGGGAACTGGGTGCGCTGGCCGCCGGCACCCTCTGGGACTTCCAGCGTGCCGACCGCGAGAACCTGCCCCGGCTGACGCACTTCGACGCCTGGGGTAACCGGATCGACCACATCGAACTCACGCCCCTGTGGCGCGAGGCGGCGCGCCTCGCCGTCCAGTTCGGCCTGACGGCGCGGCCTTACGAGCCCGGCGCGGGCCCCTGGTCGCGCCAGCACCAGTTCCTGCTCGTGCACCTCTTTCACCCGGTGACGGATGTGTACACCTGCCCGCTCGCCATGACCGACGGCGCGGCGCGGACCCTGCTCGACTCCGGCAACCGCGCGCTGATCGAACGCGCCGTGCCGCGCCTGACCAGCCGGGACCCGGAAAGGTCCTGGACCAGCGGCCAGTGGATGACGGAAGCGACGGGAGGCTCCGACGTGGGCCTCTCGCTGACCCGTGCCGAGTCCCGGGACGGCGCCTGGCGCCTGTACGGCAAGAAGTGGTTCACCTCGGCCGCCACGTCCGAGATGGCGCTGACGCTGGCCCGCCCCGAGGGCAACAGCGCTGGCGGCAGCGGCCTCGCACTGTTCTACGTGGAGACGCGCTGTCCCGACGGCAGGCTCGATGGCATCCGGATCGAGCGGCTCAAGGACAAGCTTGGCACCCGGAAGGTGCCCACCGCGGAACTCACCCTCGATGGCACCCTCGCCGTGCCCGTCGCAGGCCTGACACAAGGCACCCGCAACATCGAGCCGATGCTGCGCGTCACCCGCACGTGGAACAGCGTGTGCGCCGCGTCGTTTCTCCGGCACGGGCTCGGCCTCGCCGAGGACTACGCCATGAAGCGGGTGGCGTTCGGTGCCAGCCTGGCAGAGCAGCCACTGCACCGGGCGACGCTCGATGACCTGGACGCCGAGTCCGCGGGCGCATTCCTGCTGGCCTTCGAGCTCGTCAGCCTGCTGGGCCGGCACGAGGCCGACGTCGCCGGCCCGGGCGAAGCGGCGCTGCTGCGCCTGCTGACCCCGATCGTGAAAGCCACTACCGGCAAGCAGGCGGCGGCCGGCGCCAGCGAGCTCATTGAGGCCTTCGGCGGCGCCGGCTATGTGGAGGACACGGGCATTCCCGTCCTGCTCCGGGATGCGCAGGTGCTGCCGATCTGGGAGGGGACGACCAACGTGCTGTCACTGGACCTGCTGCTGCGTGCGGATTTGGAGCCGGGACTCGCGGCCCTGCGCGAGCGGGCCGCCGCCGCTGCCGGTGTCGCGCCCGACGCGGCGCTCGCCCGCGCCGTGGCGGACAGCCTGGAGGCCATCGACCGGGCGCGGGCCTGGCTGGTCCGCACCGGGGACCCGGCGGCGCGCCAGGCCGGCGCGCGCCAGTTCACGCTGACCCTCGGCCGGGCCCTGCAGCTGGCCCTCCTGGCGGAACACGCGGGCATGGTCCGCGACGCGCCCGAGGCCGGTCTCGCCCGCCAGGCCTGCCTGCGTTACCAGCGGGCAGGCGTCGACCTGCTGCGCGATTGACCGCGATGGGACCGGGCATGCGCGACAACGTGGTGGTGATTACCGGGGCGTCAAAGGGCATCGGTGCCGAGCTGGCGCGCCAGCTAGCGGCGGAGGGCGCGTGCCTTGCCCTGGCCGCGCGGGATGCCGGGCAGCTTGAGGCCGTCGCGGCCGAGTGCCGGCAGCTCGGCGCGGCGGTCGAGGTGATACCCACCGACGTGGCCGTGCAGGCGGACTGCCAGCGCCTGGTGGAGCGCACGCTGGCCCGTTTCGGGCGGATCGATACCCTGGTCAATAACGCTGGCGCCACGATGTGGGCCCGGGTGGACGAGATCCGGGACCTCGAGATGCTCGCCAGGATCATGCAGGTGAACTACATGGGCGCGGTCTACTGCACCGTCCACGCGCTGCCGCACCTGAAGGCCTCCCGGGGCCGGATCGTCGGCATCGCGAGCCTCACCGGCCTGACGGGCGTACCCACGCGGTCCGGTTACGCGGCCTCCAAGCACGCCATGCGCGGCTTCTTCGACTCACTGCGGATCGAGCTCACAGGCACCGGCGTCACGGTGACGATGGTGTACCCGGGCTTCGTGGCCACCGGCATCCGGGAAAACGCCACGGGCCCGGACGGCAAGCCCGTCCGCATCAATCCGCTGGACCCGGCGCGGGTGATGAGCGTGGAGGAGTGCGCCCGGCAGATTTTCGTGGCGACCCGGCGCCGGTCCCGCGACCTCGTGATGACGGCGCGGGGCAAGGCGGCCCTCTGGCTGAAGCTGCTGGCGCCGGGGCTGGTCGACGCTATTGCCCGCCGCGCGATAGAGCGCAGCCAGCAGGCACGGTAGCGCCGCCTGCCCGGCTGCTTCTGCCATAATTTTCCGCCCATGCCCCGCACGCTGACAGAGAAGATCCTGGCCCGCGCCTCCGGCGAGCAGCGGGTCGCTCCGGGCCAGATCGTGACCTGCCGCGTGGACCTGGCATTGCTGCTCGATTCGGGCGGTCCCCGGCGTATCTGGCCCCGGCTGAAGGAACTCGGCGTGGGGGTCTGGGACCCGGACCGGATCGTGCTCTGCTCCGATCACTTCACGCCCGCGGTGGACGCGGAGTCCGCCGCGATCCTCAAGGTCACCCGGGATTTTGCCCGCACCTTCGGCATCCGGCGCTTCTTCGACATGCGCGGGATCGGCCACGTGCTGCTGGCGGAGCAGGGTTTTCTGGAGCCCGGAATGTTCGCGGTTGGCGGGGATTCCCACTCGAGCATGGGCGGTGCCTTCGGCTGCTTCATGGCGGGCTTCGGTGCCATCGAGATGACGGGCGTGGCGGTCACCGGCGAAATCTGGATCCAGGTCCCGGACACCGTCCGCATCAACTGGTCCGGCCGCTTTGCCCGGGGCGTGGTCGCCAAGGACGTCGCGCTGTTCCTGTGCCGGGAGCTCGGGATGGAGAATGGCGGCCGTGTGCTCGAGTACGGGGGCGAGACGGTGCGCCACATGTCCATCTGGGAGCGGATGGTGCTGACCAACATGGCCGCGGAGCTGGGCGCGGAGACGGGGATGGTGGAGGCCGACGGGACCACGCTTGAGGCGCTGCAGGCAGCCGGCCGGACCCCGGCCGCCGATGCCCTCGAGTGGCGCAGCGACGCGGGGGCGTCCTATGCCGCCGTTCACGAGTTCTCCGCAAGCGGCTTGACGCCCCAGGTCGCTGCACCCCATTCGCCGGCCAACTCGGGCCCGGTGGGTGACTTCGACGCCGTGCGGATCGACCAGGCCTACATCGGCGCCTGTGTCGGCGCCAAGCTGTCGGACCTGCACATGGTCGCGGAAGTCCTGCGGAACCGGACCGTTGCGCAGGGCACGCGCCTGCTAGTGGCACCAGCCTCCGCGTTGGTGATGAATGCGGCGGCGGCGGATGGCACCCTGGCGACGCTCACGGCCGCCGGCGCCTACCTGCTGCCCACCGGGTGCGGGGCCTGCGCGGCCCTGGGCGCCGGCATCCTCGCGGAGAACGAGGTCTGCATCTCGTCCACCAACCGGAATTTCCGGGGCCGCATGGGCGCCAACTCCGCCGAGGTCTACCTGGGCTCCCCCTATACCGTCGCCGCGTCCGCCGTCGCCGGCCGCATCGCGGACCCGCGGGAGTTCCTCGCGTGAAGCGCATTGCCGGGCGGGCCTGGGTGTTTGCCGACGACGTCAATACCGACGTCATGGCCCCGGGCCTCTACTTCAAGGCGCCGATGGCCGAGATGGCCCGCCACTGCCTCGAGTCGGTGAACCCGGACTTCGCCGCGCAGGTCCGGCCCGGCGACATCGTCGTCGCGGGCCGCAACTTCGGCGTCGGCTCGGCCCGGGAGCAGGCGGCCATGGCGCTTGTCCACCTGGGCGTCGGCGCGGTGCTCGCGGTGTCCTTCGGCAGGATCTTCTACCGGAACGCGCTCAACTTCGGCCTGCCGGCGCTGCCCTGGCCGGAGGCTGGCTCCGTGCGGGCGGGCGACGAACTGCTGGTGGACCCTGTCGCCGGCCGCATCGAGAATGCGCGCACCGGCGCGATGCACACGGTGCCGGGCATCCCGGCGCATCTCATGGCCATGGTCGAGGCCGGCGGCCTCCTGCCCTGGCTGAAGCTCCGCCTCCGGAAGGAACAATCCTGATGTCCCACGCCCGCCGCCTGCGCGAAATCCTCGCGGGAGACCCCTTCATCGCCCCGGGCTGCTACGACGCTTTCACGGCGCTCCTGGTCGAGCAGGCCGGCTTTCCCTGCGCCTACGTCAGCGGGGCCAGTATTGCCTTCAGCCGCCTCGGCCGGCCGGACCTCGGCCTCACCACCCTGACCGAAGTGGCGGATACGGTCGGCAACATCCGTGACCGGGTCGGGCTGCCGCTGATCGTGGACGGCGACAACGGCTTCGGCAACGCGCTGAATGTGCAGCGGACGGTCCGCCTGCTGGAGAAGATGGGCGCGTCGGCGATCCAGCTCGAGGACCAGACCTTGCCCAAGCGCTGCGGGCACCTGGATGGCAAGTCGCTGGTCCCCACTGCCGAGATGCTGGGCAAGCTCCGCGCCGCCCGGGATGCCCGCCGGGATCCGGACACGGTCATCATCGCGCGGACCGATGCCATCGCCGTCGATGGCTTCGAGGCGGGCCTCGAGCGGGCGCAGGCCTACGCGGCGGCCGGCGCCGATGTGCTGTTCGTCGAGGCCCTGCGGAGCCGGGAGCAGTTCGAGCGGGTGGGGCGGGAACTGGGCGGCCGCGTGCCACTGCTGGCGAACATGGTCGAGGGTGGCAAGACGCCGCTGCTCTCCATCGGCGAGCTGGGCGCGCTCGGCTTCCGGCTCGCGATTTATCCGGGGGCGATGGTCCGGGTGGTAGGCCACGCCGCGACGAACTACCTCGCTACTCTCCGGTCCGAAGGGACCACCCGCGGGATGCTGGACCGGATGTTCGACTTTCAGCGCCTGAACGATGTCATCGGCACCGGGGCGATGTTGCAGGACGGCGAGAGGTACCAGGATCTGTAACACTTTGTAACGATTGACTCCGGGCGCATCCAAACCGGAGACGCCCCCGAAATCCACTCCACGTTTCACTAAACAACCGTCCACAAGGAGTGGGTCATGCGAATTTCGAAGGTGCTGTCTTCCGCCGTGGCCTCGGCCGCCCTCGTAGCGGCCGCCCCCGTGCTGGCTGGCGATCTCGACGCCGGCAGTGACTGGCGCCAGATCTCCTACAGCTGCGAAACCGGCCAGGCCCTGACCGTGGCCTTCCGGGACACAGGTAGTGCGGTCCAGGTTGCTGCCAGTGATCGCCCCGCCGTCAAGCTGCTGGCCCGTCCGGCCAAGGCAGGCTTCCGCTACAGCGATTCCCGCCATGAGCTGCGCGGTGCTGGCGAGGAAGTCACCTGGCAGATCGGCTCACGCACGCCGGTGAAATGCACGAGCTCCGATCCGGCCGCCGCCAGCGTGGCCGCCATCGCGGCCGGATAGGGCCAGCTTCCGACGAGGCCAAATTCCTAGGAGGCCAGATTCCTACGAGGCCAGATTCCGACTAGGCAAGAGTCCCCCAGAGACCCTGGCGCCATCCCCCCCCCGGACGCCAGGTACTGCGCCGGCGCGAGTTCCCCCCCCCGGGTGCTCGCGCCGGTTTTTTTTTAGCGGCGCCGGCCCGGTGGCGGCTTCCCGGCCGGGCAGTTTGGCATTTGGCGGAATCACGGCCAATATTGCCGGATGAATCCCACCGAACCTCTGAGTCCTGCCCAGGTCGCCGCATTTCGCCGCGCCGGCTATGTGGTCGTTCCTGGCCTGGTTGACGCCGCGTCCCTCCGCACCATTCGCGCGTGGACCGACGACGTGCAGGCCTGGCCGGAGACCCCGGGCAAGTGGATGAAGTATTTCGAGGAGGCGGCGGACGGGCGCCGGCTCCTCAACCGCCTCGAGGACGTGTTGCCCTTCCATACGGGGTTCCGCGACTTGGCCGCCTCGGGCCTGGTCCAGGGTGCCTGCGGCCAGTTGTTCGGCGAGCCGGCCGTCCTCTTCAAGGACAAGATCAATTTCAAGCAGGCGGGAGGGGGCGGCTTCGAGCCTCACCAGGACGTGCAGGCAGGCTGGGCACGTTACGCCGGCCTGCATATCACGTCGCTCATCACCATTGACCCGAGCAACAAGGCCAACGGCTGCCTGGAGATCGCGGCCAACTTCCATGGCCAGCGGCTCATCGGGTCGGAGTGGGAGCCCCTGACCGCCGCGCAGCTCGCCGGCATCGACTGGGTGGCCATCGAGGCCGAACCGGGTGATGCGGTGTTCTTCGATTCCTTTGTCCCGCACCGGTCCGGGCCGAATCACACGGCCGGCCAGCGGCGCGTCCTCTACTACACCTACAACCGGGCCTCCGAGGGCGATCACCTCCGCCAGTACTACGCCGACAAGCGCAAGAGCTATCCACCGGACGTGGAACGGGAGGCGGGCAAGGAATACCGCTACCGCGTATGAGCGTCCGCAAGACGACGCGTTTCCGGCAATTGCTCGCCAGCAACGAGCTCGAATTCCTGCTGGAGGCCCACAACGGGATCACGGCGAAGATCGTGGAGGAGGCCGGGTTCCGCGGCATCTGGGCCGGTGGGCTCTGCATGTCCGCTCAGTACGGCGTGCGGGACTCCAACGAGGCCAGCTGGACCCAGGTGCTGGAGATGCTGGAGTTCATGGCGGACGCCACCAGCATCCCCATCCTGCTCGACGGCGACACGGGCTACGGCAACTTCAACAACGTGCGCCGGCTCGTGCGCAAGCTGGAGCAGCGGGGCATCGCCGCGGTCTGCATCGAGGACAAGCTCTACCCGAAGACCAACAGCTTCATCGACGGTGACAAACAGCAGCTGGCGGACGTCGACGAGTTCTGCAGTCGTATCAAGGCCGGCAAGGACGCCCAGGCCGATGACGATTTCGCGATCATCACGCGGGTCGAGGCCTTCATCGCTGGCTGGGGTCTCGGCGAGGCGTTGCGCCGGGCCGAGGCCTACCACGCGGCCGGGTCCGACGGCATCCTGATCCACAGCGCGCTCACCCGTCCGACGGAGGTCCTCGCGTTCCAGAAGGAGTGGGCCGGGCGGTCACCCGTGGTCATCGTGCCCACCAAGTACCACGCCACGCCCACGGACGTGTTCCGCGAGGCTGGCTTCTCGATCGCCATCTGGGCCAACCAACTGCTCCGCTCCGCCGTCGTCGCCATGCAGGAGACGGCGCGCACGATCGCCAGGGAACAGAACCTGCAGTCTGTCGAGGACCGCATCGCGCCCGTCAAGGAACTATTCCGGCTGCAGGGCGCGTCCGAACTGCAGGAGGCGGAGGAGCGCTACCTGCCGCGCCAGCAGGCGCGGTCGCGCGCCGTGATCCTTGCGGCATCGCGGGGCTCGGCCCTTGGCGAGCTTACCGAGCAGCGCCCGAAGACGATGGTGAAGGTCAGGGGCAAGCCCCTGCTGTCCCACATCGTTGCCGCCTACAACGCGGCGGGCATCAAGCGTATCAACGTGGTCCGGGGTTACCTGGCCGCTGCCGTCGACCTGCCGGCAATTACCTATACCGACAACACCGAGTATGCGGATACCAGCGAGCTCGTCTCGCTGGCGAAAGCCCTCGAGGAGGATCCGGACAACAGCATGGACCTGTACGTGTCCTACGGGGATGTGATCTTCAATCGCTTCATCCTCGATGCCCTCAGGGAAAGCGACGACGAGATCACCATCGCTGTCGACACCGAGTGGCGCGAGTCGGTGAACCGGGGCCGGGCTGCGGACTACGTGACCTGCACTCAGGCTCACTCCCGGCGCAATTTCTACCAGCCGTCCTTTCTCGAGCGGGCCGCCGAGGATCTCCCGGAGGAGCGGATTCACGGCGAGTGGATGGGCTTCCTGCGCATTTCGGCGGCCGCCTTGCCCCGCTTCCGGCTCGTGGTCGCGGACATGGCGCGTCAGCCCGCCAACCGCCTGGCCAAGCTGCATCACCTCCTCGCGGAGCTGGTGGTGCGGGGTGAGCGCGTCCGGGTGCTGTACACCACCGGCCACTGGCTCGACGTGGACAGCCTGGAAGACGTGGTCGCGGCCGGCAGCTTCGCCTGACCGCGCCCCGATAGTCGACCACCAATGATAGGCGCGGAGCGCTTCATTGCCGCCGCCAGGTCCCGGGGCTTTGGCCTGTACACGGGTGTTCCCTGTTCTTACCTGACACCGTTCATCAACTACACGATCGGTGCCGAGGGGCTGCGTTACATCGGTGCCGCGAACGAGGGCGACGCGGTGGCCATCGCGGCGGGCGCGGAACTGGGGGGCCAGCCCGCCGTCGTGATGTTCCAGAACTCCGGGCTTGGCAACGCTGTCAATCCGCTCACGTCACTCACCTACACCTTCCGGCTCCCGGTGCTGGTCATCGTGACGTGGCGGGGTGAGCCGGGCGGTGCGGCTGATGAGCCCCAGCACGAGTTGATGGGCGCGATCACTCCCCGACTGCTCGAGCTGATGGGCATTCCCTGGGCGCTGTTTCCAGAGGAGGAGGGCGAGATTGCGCCGGTCCTCGACAAGGCCCTCGGGTACATGCGCAAGGAGCGCCGCCCCTTCGCCCTCGTCATGCGCAAGGGCAGCGTGGCCGAGAGCCTGCTCGCGGCCACGGCGGCGCGGCGGCCACCCCGGCCCGTGCCTGGCGTGGCGCGGGCTGAAGCCCGCGTGCAGCGGCAGGCGATCCTGGCGGCCGTGAGGGCCGCCGCCGGCACCGCGGACCGCGGCGGCGACCTGCTCGTCGCCACCACGGGTTTTACGGGTCGCGAGCTCTACGCGCTCGGCGACACTGCGAACCAGCTCTACATGGTCGGATCGATGGGCTGCGCGGTCAGCCTTGCGCTCGGGCTCGCCATCGCCCGCCCTGACCGGCGCGTGATCGCGCTCGACGGTGACGGCGCCGCGCTGATGCGGCTCGGGGCGCTGACCACGGTCGGCGCTGAACAGCCTCGCAACCTGCTGCATGTGCTGATCGATAATGGCCAGCACGAGTCCACCGGTGGCCAGGCGACCGTCTCGCCCGGCGTGGACTTCTGCGCCATTGCGGCCGGCGCCGGCTACCCGGCCGTGCGGAGCGAGGCGGACCCGGTCGTGGTCCAGGCCCTGCTCGCGGAGCGCTCACCGGGGCTCCGTTTCCTGCACGTGCCGGTCCTGCCGGGCGTGCCGAAGGGCCTGCCCCGGCCGTCCATGCCGCCGGAAACGGTGGCGGAGCGCTTTCGCGCCGCGCTGGGCCCGCGGGGTGCCGGGCAGTGACGGATCGGCAGCCGACGGTCCGCCAGGTCCTGCTGAACCCGGGGCCGGTCACGTTGACGGACCGCGTGCGGGCGGCCCTGGCCCGCGGTGACTGGTGCCACCGGGAGCCTGAATTTGCTGCGCTCCTGAAGGACATCAACCAACGCCTGGTACGGGTGCACACCGGCATGGACGAGCGCTACCGGGCCGTGACGCTGGCCGGGTCCGGCACGGCTGCTGTTGAGGCCATGCTGGCGAGCTTTGCGCCGGACGGGAGCACCACGCTGGTGGTGGCCAATGGCGTGTATGGCGAACGCATGGCCCGGATGCTGGAGCTCCACGGCAAGCCGCACCGGGTGGCGACGCACGCGTGGACCGCGTCGGTCGACGTGGCGGCGGTGGCCAGCCAGCTGACAGCAGAACCGGCGATCACTCACCTGGCCGTGGTCCATCACGAGACCACCACCGGCCGGCTGAACGACCTGGACGCGCTGGGCCGGCTCTGCCGGGAGCGGCGCGTGACGCTGCTGCTGGACGCCGTCAGCAGTTTCGGCGCGGAGCGCCTCGATGCGGACGGCTGGAACCTGGGCGCACTGGCCGGCACGGCCAACAAGTGCCTGCACGGCGTCGCCGGACTCTCCTTCGTGCTGGCCCGGGACGACCTCTGGTCCGGCCCGGCGCAGCAGGCCGGCGCGCTCTACCTGGATCTCCGCGGCTATTACCAGACGCAGCACCGGGACGGGTACTCGCCCTTCACGTTGCCCGTGCAGGTCGCCTTCGCGCTGCAGGTGGCGCTGGCGGAACACGCGGAGGCCGGCGGCAGCGAGGCGCGCCGGCAGACCTACGCCGACCGGGCGGCGCGCATTGCCGCGACACTCCGCGACCTCTGCGTCGAGACCCTGCTGCCCGCAGCTGACTACTCGTCGGTGCTCTGGTCCTGGCGGCTGCCGGCCGGCCAGACCTACGCGCTGCTACACGATGCCCTCAAGGCCGGGGGCTTCGTGATCTACGCGGGCCAGGGTGGCCTGGGCGCGGAAATATTCCGTATCGCCCACATGGGTGACATCCACGCCGACGATCTCGACCGGCTGTGCGCGGCGCTGCGTGCGCACCTCGCGGTGTCCCGATGAACCCGGCGGTGAAGTCGGCGGTGATCCTTGCGGCGGGCCGGGGCACGCGCCTGGCCGGCCACGTGGGCGACTACCCCAAGGGCTTCCTGACGCTCGGGGAACTGCCGATCATCGAGGAGTCCATTGGGCGCCTCGAGCTGGCCGGCATCCGCGACGTGCTGATCGTGACCGGGCACTGCGCCGGCCACTACGAGGCCCTGGCCGGCCGGCGCGGGGGTCTCGTCCGCACAGTCCACAATCCGCGCTACGCTGACTCCGGCAGCATGTACTCGCTGTACTGCGCCCGGGCGGCTGTGGCGGGCGACTTCCTGCTGCTGGAAAGCGACCTGGTGTACGAGCCCCGGGCGCTGACGCAGCTGCTCGAGCAGTCGGCTGCCGACGCGATCCTTCTGTCCGGCCCAACCGGGGCAGGGGACGAGGTCTATGTGGAGTGCCGGGATGGCAAGCTGGTGAACATGTCCAAGGACCGTACGGCGCTGGGCCCGGGCGTGGCAGGCGAGCTCGTGGGCATCTCACGGATCTCAATGGGCCTGTACGGGCGGATGTGCGCGATCGCGGCACGGGCCTTTGCCACCTCCCTCAGGTACGACTACGAGACCGATTGCCTGGTCGCCGCCGGCCGCGAACAGCCGATTGCCTGCCCGGTCATCCCGGACCTTGTCTGGGGCGAGATCGATGACCCGTCCCACCTGGCGCGCGCGCGGGAGACGGTCTACCCGGAGGTTCTGCGGCGCACGGCGGCCGCTGCCCACCGGGCTGCGCTATGATGCGCGCCATGCGCTTGCCACGACATTCCTCGCTGCTGCTGGTCCTTTTCCTCGGTCTCGCCGGGCTTGCGCCCGAGGCCCGGGCCTACCTGGACCCGAGCACCGGCAGCATGATCCTGTCGGCCATCGTGGGCTTGTTCGCCACCGTCGGCCTTGCCATCAAGACCTACTGGTACAAGCTCAAGAACGTGCTGCTGCGCCGCCCGCCGCGGGCGTCGCAGCCGGCCGACGCAATGCGGGCGCCGGCCGCAGGCGAGCCGGACCGCACCGCCCATCCGTCCAAGCGGCCTTCCTAGGCCAGCTAACCCGCAGGCCACCCGGTGACCCGCCTCCGGCAGTTTCGCAGGCAGCTCCGTGGCCAGCCCTTTTACCAGCGTGCGAAGCGCCTGGCGCGGCGTCTTGCCGGCCGCGAACTGTGGCTGTGGGCCGAACTGCGGGAGCCCGTGCAGCCCGTCGCCGGCTGGCTCGTCTGCCCCGGGCGCATTCCCCGCGGCGGGCGGGTCTTCGGGCTTGGCGTCGGCAACAACATTGACTTCGAGCTGATGCTCGTCCGGGATTATGCTGCCGTCGTCGACACCTTCGATCCCACGCCCTTCAGCAGCGAGTGGCTCCGTGCACAGCAGCTTCCCGCCGGCTTCCGGCATCACCCCTGGGCGGTCGTCGCCAGCGACGGGCCGATCCGGCTCGAGCAGCGCAAGGCAGCCCGGACGGGCAGCGCACCGATGCTGAGTACCGTGGCCTCCGGGCGCGCCGGCGCGGAGACGCTGGAGGCCGAAGGCTATTGCCTGCGGACAATTGCTGAGCGCCTGCACAGCCCGGTGCCGGACCTGCTGCGGATGGACATCGAGGGCGCGGAGTACGCCGTTCTGGACGACATGCTGGCCAGCGGGTTCCTGCCGCGCCAGCTGCTCGTCGAGTTCCATCACCGCTTTCCCCAGATCGGGCCGGGCGCAACCCGGCGGGCGATCGCCGGCCTGCGTGCCGCGGGTTACCGCGTCGCAGCCGTCAGCGATACCGGCCGCGAAATTACCTTCCTGCGGCCGGACTGAGCAGGGACCCTTGGGCTGGTTCAGCGAGTGGCGCGACTACCGGGCCTTCCGGCGCATCCCCCGCGCGGAGCGGCGCATCGTGTTCCTGTCGGAAAGCCGCCAGGACTGGCATCATTTCGCACCCGTCATCCAGCACCTCACGGAAGTCCTCGGTGAAGCCGTCCTGTACGTGACCTCGGACACGGCCGATCCGGGCCTGGCACAGGGGCACCCCCGGATCCGGGGATTCTGTGTCGGCAAGGGTCTCTGGCGGATCTCCTTCTGCCAGTTCCTGGACGCCGACGTGCTGGTCACCCAGATCCTGGACTTTGGCAACCTCGAGCTCAAACGCCCGGTGCATCCCGTGCACGTCATCTACATGTTCCACTCCTTGATCAGCACCCACATGGCGGACCGGGCGAATTCCTTCGACAACTACGACACGATCCTTTGTGCCGGCCCGCACCAGATGCGGGAGGTCCGCCGCCGGGAAGAGCTGCACGGCCTCGCGCCCAAGCAGCTGGTTCCCCACGGCTACGGGCGCCTGGAGGAGCTGCTGGCCAACCGCCGTGAACCGCCGCCGATCCAGGGTGATGCAGACATCCACGTGCTGGTGGCGCCGTCCTGGGGCGAGGAGACCATCCTGCCAGTGTGTGGCGAGCCACTGGTGGACGCATTGATGGACGCGGGGTTCCGCGTCACGCTGCGGCCCCATTACCAGACGCGCTGGATGACTCCCGAGGTGATCGACCGCATCGCCAACCGCCACCGCGCCAACCCCCGGTTCAGCCTGATCGAGCAGATGGGCGAGAGCGATTCGCTGTTTGATTCCCACGTGATGATCACGGACTGGTCCGGCGCCGGCCAGGATTACGGTATGGGGCTTGAGAAGCCCGTGCTCTACATCGACGTGCCAGCCAAGGCGCGTAACGACACCTGGCCGGAGCTTGGCATGGAACCCTTCGAGTCTTACGTGCGCACACGGCTGGGCGCGCTGCTGAAGCCGGCAGCCGTGGCCGAGGCTCCCGCCCGCATTCGCGCACTCGTCACCGATCCGGCCCGCTTCCGGGCGAGCGTCGCGGTGCTACGCCGGGACTGGGTCTACAACCTCGGGAACAGTGGCCCGGCCGGCGCAAAGGCCATTGCCCGGATCGCGGCGGACGTCCGGGCCGCCCGGGCAAACACGACAGGGGCATCGCCATGACGCGCCGGGAGCTGTATCGCTGGACCGGCTGGTTCGGCGCCGCCAACGCCGGGCTCTACCTCCTCGTGACCTTGCGCTACCTGCCGGGGTGGTCGTGGCCGGACGCGGCGCTGGCCTACCTGTACGTGCCGCTCACGCTGGTGGGCCACTGCGCCGTGCTGGCGATCGTCCTGCCGTTCCTCGTTCT
>JBBQSA010000041.1:0-27349 GCA_038214295.1 Gammaproteobacteria bacterium | reverse complement strand
GGAGCCGCCGAACTTCGGGTCGAAGTCGAAGCCCCGGCTGCTGACGTTGGCCGCCACGTTGCCGTCCTCGGTGCTGCCCTGCTCGCCGCCGGCGATGATCCAGTAACTGTTGCGCACGTTCAGCTGTCCCGCTCCGTAACGCCGGTCCACGCCGTTGCCGGTCTGGTTGGCAGCTGAGCGGTAGAGGGCGAGGTCGGGAGCGGAGCTGTTGTGGGTCACCCGGTCGGCACCGGCCATCAGGGCGGCCTTGATCACCTCCGAGCGCTCGGCGCTGCGAATCACGGTGCCCGCCCGGTTGACGGTAGTGACGCTGACCGGGTCGCTGGAGAGGGCCAGGTTGTTGTGGCCCAGCTGGATAAGCAGGGCCGCGGCAGCCGCCACATGCGGCGTGGCGCTGCTGGTCGTGCCGACCGGGTCCACTAGGTCGGGCTTGGCACGGCCGGCCGTGTAGTTGGCGTCGAGGGCGACTGTACCCGGCGCGTGCAGGCCGTCGCTGCGGCCCACCGCGATCACGTTGTAGGCGGTGCTGAGCAGCGGCACGGTCGTGGGTGTGACGCCGTCGCCGTTGTTCAGGCCCACGGCCTGGATGTAGTCGTCGGTCTCGACGGCCCAGTCGAGACGCCGGAGGACGTAGCTCTCGTAGCCCGGGGCACTGCCAACCCAGCTGTGATTGGCGATACGGCTGGTCGAGGTGCTGGGGGTGGGGCCACTGGTGGCGCTCTGGACTGTCTGCAGGTACTTGCTGCCTAGCCAGTCGTTGGCGCTGTAGTTGGTGATGTTCGTAATGCCATTCGCGATGGACGCGGTCAGTCCGTAAAAGTCGCCGCCCACGCCTGTGGCGTGGGGCGAGTAGAGGCCAACCGGGGCATTCGACCCGTTGATGATTGTCTTTCCTGTGAACTGGGCATCGCTGATGTCGGGCATCCATGAGTCCTGCCCGTTGATGACCCAGGTCCCTTCGACCTGCGTGACGATAACCCCGGTGCCGTTGGGCATGCCAACGCCCAGGTCCTGTTGCAGCCGGGTATAGCCGACGTCGCCCCGGTAGTCGGCGCTGGCGAGTGACGACCCCAGGGACATGAGGACGGCAAAGACGAGGGTGACCGGGCGGATCACGGCCGCGAAACGGGCGTTCGGCATTGGTCAGTTCCCCCACGAGAACGGTATTCGATGTGCACCTGCCGGCCGCGCTACTCTGCAAGGCGCCGGTGGTAATTTAGACTCCGCTCCGTGAGCACTGTAGTCCCGGTCGCGGCACAATTAGCCGACACTTTACCTAATCCCGCCGGGAGCGCTGCGGCAGGCCCGGTCGGCGAGCAAGCACCAGCCAACCAGCAGGCAGATTCCCAATGAACGTCACCACCCACCGGGCCGCCCGGCTCTTCGTCGTGCTCGCGGGCATCTTCGTGGCCAACGCGATCCTCGCTGAGTTCATCGGCATCAAGATTTTCGCGGTGGAAACCACGCTCGGGCTGCAGACGCTGAACTGGGAGCTGTTTGGCCAGACCGGCACCCTCAATTTCACCGCCGGCGTCATCCTCTGGCCGGTCGTCTTCGTGATGACGGACGTGGTGAACGAGTTCTTCGGCCGCAACGGCGTGCGCTTCCTGTCGTTCCTGGCGGTGGGGCTGATTTCCTACGCGTTTTTTGTGGCCTGGATCGTGATCCAGCTGGCGCCGGCGGACTGGTGGGTCACCTCGTTCCGTGGGCAGGGCGTGGAGAACCTGCAGACGGCCTTCGCGGCCATCTATGGCCAGGGCATGTGGGTGATCGTCGGGTCGCTGGTCGCGTTCCTGATTGGCCAGCTGCTGGACGTGGCGATTTTCCACCAGATCCGGCAAGTGACGGGGGAGCGGCTGATCTGGCTGCGGGCGACGGGCTCGACGCTGGTGTCCCAGTTCGTGGACAGCTTCGTGGTGCTGTATATCGCCTTCGTCCTGGGGCCCCAGCACTGGCCCGTGAAGCAGTTCCTGGCGATTGGCACGGTCAACTACGCCTACAAGTTCCTGGCCGCGGTGGCCCTGACTCCCGCGATCTACGCTGTGCACGCGCTGATCGAACGCTACCTGGGTCACGAACTCTCGGACCAGCTCAAGCGGCAAGCCACCGCCGACCGCGCCGACTTCTAAAAAAGGTACCGGACACCAGTTTTGCGTTAGTTTCGTTAGTTATCTGCCGCGGCGCGTCTCAACAAGTAACGAAACCGGTGTCCGGTACCTTAATCAGGAGACGGCGGGGATGTCGGGCATCACGATGGCGCTGGGGCCGCCGTCGGTGGTTGCGCAGTGGACCCGGTTGCGACCGCTGTTCTTGGCGCCGTAGAGGGCCTGGTCGGCCCGGCCAATCAGGCTGGAAACGGACTCGCCGGGCCGGTACTCAGCAATGCCAATCGACACCGTCACGTGATGCAGGCCGTCAAAGGGCCGGCGGACCACGGCCTTGCGCACCCGCTCGGCGCAGCGCAGGGCGCCGCGCAGGGAGGTCTCCGGCAGCAGCACGATGAACTCCTCGCCGCCGACGCGGCCGAAAGCCCGCCGACTCTCCATACCGTCACCGCCGCCGGCCTTGACCACCGCCGGCAGGCCGCCGCTGTTCAGCGTGTCCATCGTGCGCAGCGCACCCCGGACGCGGCGCGAGAAGGCGGCGAGGATCCGGTCCCCGGTGAGGTGCCCGAAGCGGTCGTTCATGTGCTTGAAGTGGTCGATATCGAGCAGGCACACGCACATCATCTCGCCGCTGCGGTCGGCCCTGGCCCTTTCCCGCCCGACCATCTCCAGGATCGACTGCCGGTTGTAGGAGTTGGTCAGGTGGTCCCGCTCGGCGCGCCGGGCGATTCGCTCGATGCCGGCCTGGAGCTCCGCATTGCGGGCCTGTAGCTGGTCCCGGGCCGTCGCCAGCATCCGCGCCGCCAGATAGCTCGTGCCGAGCAGCACCACCAGCACTAGACTGGCGAGCAGGCCCTCGAGCAGCCGGCCCGACGACAGGCCGGGCTCCTGGCCCTGCAGGGCAAACTGGCGCAGCACCGGTATCAGCGCACTGGCCAGCGCCGCCGCCAGCATCAGCTTCTCCAGCACCCGCAGGCTGGTGGCAGGCATCGCCAGCGCGATGGCAGACAGGTACATCCCCACGCCCAGCACCGGACCGCCGGCCGACCCGCCAGCCAGCCAGGCGTAGAGGGCGGACCAGCCAAGCCCGATCAACGACTGGGCGAGCACCACTGTCGAACCGCCCGGACGACCCGCGACCCTCAGGTGGCCAAGGCCCAGCAGCAGGCCGAGGGTCAGGGCGGCCCCCGCTGCGAGCGCCGTGCCGGCTCCGGCCGGCAGCAGCACGGCCCCGGCCTGGTGGCTCAGTCCCGCGACGGCTGCCCAGACGGCAAAGAGCGCGGCGGCTCGCTGGCCCACCCGCTCCGGGGGTGTCTCAGTGGCCGTAGCAGGGTCGGTCTCCGGCCTGACGGCCGACGAGTGGGCAACGGACAATGCTTCCATGCTGGCTTCTTCTTGTTGTTCTTGTGCCTGGCGGCCTGGTCGCGCCCCGGACGTGGCGGGGTGGCCGGCCGACTCAATATTGGGACCGATGCTGGCACAGCGGCCCCGGCCAAACCGTGACGGGGTTCCGGGGAAATTCCTTGCCATAACGCGTCAGCACCGGCGGTCCGGGCGGCGTTTAGAATGGCCCCTCAATGAGCGCCAGCAACACCTATGACGTGATCGTGGTCGGCGGCGGCCACGCCGGCACCGAGGCGGCCGCGGCCGCCGCGCGGCTCGGCGCCCGCACGCTGCTGCTCACCCAGAACCTGGAAACCGTCGGCCAGATGAGCTGCAACCCGGCCATCGGTGGCATCGGCAAGGGCCATCTCGCGAAGGAGATCGACGCGCTCGGCGGTCTCATGGCCGTGGCGGCCGACCGGGCCGGCATCCACTTTCGCACGCTCAACTCCAGCAAGGGTCCGGCCGTGCGGGCGACCCGTTCCCAGGCGGATCGTGCGCTCTACCGGCAGGCAATCCGTGCGCTGCTCGACGCCCAGCCGAACCTGCAGCTCTTCCAGCAGGGCGTCGAGGACCTCATCGTCCAGGGCGAGCGCGTCACCGGCGTCGTCACCCAGTCCGGCCTGCGCTTCGAGGCCCGCGCAGTCGTGCTGACGGTCGGGACGTTCCTCGCCGGGCGCATCCACGTGGGCCTCAGCAGTCACTCCGGCGGCCGCGCGGGTGACCCCGCGTCCATCGGCCTCGCGGCCCGCCTGCGGGAACTGCCTTTCAGTGTGGGCCGCCTGAAGACCGGCACCCCGCCGCGCATCGACGCGCGCTCGGTGGATTTCAGCGCGTTGACCGTCCAGCACGGCGACACGCCCGAACCCGTGTTCTCCTTCCTTGGCCGCCGCGCCGACCACCCGCGCCAGGTGCCCTGTCACCTCACGCGCACCACCGCCGCGACCCACGACCTGATCCGCAACGCGCTGGACCGCTCGCCGATGTACACGGGCGTCATCGAGGGCGTCGGCCCCCGCTACTGCCCCTCGGTGGAGGACAAGATCGTCCGCTTCGCCGACAAGGACTCCCACCAGGTCTTCCTGGAGCCCGAGGGCCTCGACTCCACCGAGCTGTACCCGAACGGCATCTCGACGAGCCTGCCCTTTGACGTCCAACAGGCCTTCGTACGCACCATGCCCGGCCTGGAAAATGCTCACCTCACGCGCCCCGGCTATGCCATCGAGTACGACTACTTCGACCCCCGGGGGCTCAAGGACACACTCGAGACGAAGAGCCTCGCCGGCCTCTGGTTCGCCGGCCAGATCAACGGCACCACGGGCTACGAGGAAGCCGCGGCCCAGGGCCTGGTCGCCGGCATCAATGCTGGTCTGGCGGCCCGGAGTGCCGACGCTGGCCTGGCGGCGCGAGGCGCCGACCGCTGGTCGCCCCGGCGCGACGAGGCCTACCTCGGCGTACTCGTCGATGACCTGATCACGCGCGGCACCACCGAGCCCTACCGGATGTTCACGAGTCGCGCCGAATACCGGCTGCTGCTCCGGGAGGACAACGCCGACCTGCGCCTCACGCCCATCGGCCGGCGCCTCGGCCTGGTGGACGACCGGCGCTGGGGGGTCTTCAGCGCCAAGCAGGCGGCGATCGCGGCCGAGCGGGAGCGGCTCGGCAACCTGGTCATCCAGCCCGTCGATGTGACTGGCGACGTGACTGGCGACGCGGCGCTCGAGCCGCCGCTCCGCCGGGAGCAGCGCGCGCTGGAACTGCTGAAGCGCCCCGACGTGGACTACGCCTGGCTCACCGGCCTCGCGCGGGTCGGCCGCCGGGCAGCCGGCCCGGACGAGTACCCTGAGCTTGGCGAGCAGATCGACGCCCAGGTGGAGATCGAGGCCCGCTACGCGGGCTACGTGCGCCGCCAGCAGGACGAGATCGAGCGCGGCCGGGGCACGGACGAGCTGCCGCTGCCGGACGACCTGGATTACGCCGTCATCCACGGCCTGTCCCATGAGATCCGCCAGAAGCTTTCCCTCCAGCGGCCGGCGACGGTGGGGCAGGCGTCGCGCGTTCCTGGCGTCACCCCGGTGGCCGTCTCGCTCCTGCTCGTGCACCTGCAGAAGCGGCGCCGGCGTTCGAGCGCGGTTGCCGGCACGGTCATCGGCGGGTGATGCATCGGGGCGGGCGGGCCCGGCGCTGGTGCCTCGTGCTGGCGGCACTGCTGCTCGCCGCCTGCAGTCGCCCGGCCGAGGACGCCACCGCTCCAGCGCCGCGAACCGTGGCCGTCGGCGGCGCCAGCGGCCAGGAGCTGGCCGCCGAGCAGATCCTGCGCAAGGGCAACGGCACCGAGCCGGAGACCCTGGACCCGCACCGGGCCGAGGGTGTCACCTCCTCCAACGTGCTGCGGGATCTCTTCGAGGGGCTCATCACCGAGGCGCCCGACGGCACGCTGATCCCCGGGGCCGCCGAGAGCTGGACCATCAGCCTCGACGGCCGCGTCTACACCTTCAGGCTGCGGGCCAATGGCCGCTGGAGCAATGGCGACCTGGTGACCGCCGAGGACTTCGCCTTCGGCCTCCGCCGTAGTGCGGACCCGGCGACGCTCTCGGAGTACTCGGCCATCCTCTATCCCATCGACAACGCCGAGGCGGTGGTCAACGGCAGCCTGCCGCCGGACCAGCTGGGCGTCCGCGCCATCGACCCGCTGACGCTGGAGATCCGCCTGCACTCGCCGACGCCCTACCTCCTCGGCCTGCTGACCCACTCCAGCACCTACGCCGTCCACCGACCGTCCCTCGAGAAGTACGGCGACAAGTTCGCCAGACCGGGCAACCTGGTGAGCAACGGACCCTACCGGCTCAAGGCCTGGGTGGTGCAGTCCTACATCCAGCTGGTCCGCAACCCGTACTACTGGGATAACCAGGACACCACCATCAACGAGGTCTGGTACTACCCGGTGGAGAACGCGGAGTCGGAGCTGAACCGCTACCGGGCCAACGAGTTCGACATGACGGAGACCGTGCCGAACCGGCAGATCCCCTGGCTCCGCAAGAACCTGCCGGCGGAGCTGCACATCGCGCCCTACCTCGGCAGCTACGTCTACGGTTTCAACACCAGCCAGCCGCCCTTCAAGGACAACATTCCGCTCCGCAAGGCGCTGGCCATGGCGCTCGACCGGGACATCCTGGTGAGCAAGATCACCGGCGCGGGCGAGATCGCCGCCTACGGCTGGGTGCCGCCCGTGACCGGGTACAGGAACCAGCAGCCCGCCTGGGCCACCTGGACCCAGGAGCAGCGCAACGCCGAAGCCCGCCGTCTCTACCGGCAAGCCGGGTACTCGGTGGAGCACCCGCTCCGGGTGCAACTGCTGCACAACACCGAGATCAACCACCGGCGCCTCGCCGTCGCGATGGCCGCCATGTGGCGGGACGTGCTGGGCGTGGAGACCGAGATCCTGAACCAGGAGTGGCAGGTGTTCCTGCAGACCCGCCGCACCAAGATTGATACCCAGGTGTTCCGCTACGGCTGGATCGGCGATTACAACGACCCCTACACCTTCGCCGAGATCCTGGACTCGAAGCACGGGCTGAACGACATGGTCTACAACAACCCGCGCTACGATGAGCTGCTGCTCGAGGCCTCCCGGGAGGCGGACCCGGGCAAGCGCATGGCATTGCTGGAGGAGGCCGAGCGGGTGATGCTGGACGACATGCCGATCCTCCCGATCTACTTCTATGTGAGCAAGCAGATGGTGAAACCCTGGGTCGCCGGCTTCGAGGGCAACATCATGGACCACCACCACAGCCGCCACTTCCGCATCCTGAAGCACTGATCCCGTGCTGCGCCTCTTTATCCGCCGCCTGCTCGAGTCGATCCCGACGCTGCTGATCCTGATCGCCGTCACCTTCTTCATGATGCGCATGGCGCCGGGCGGGCCCTTCGACACCGAGAAACGCCTGGCCCCGGAAATCGAGACGAACCTGCGGGCCGCGTACCACCTGGACGAGCCGCTCTACCAGCAGTTCGGCCGCTACCTGTGGAACCTGTCGAAGGGGGACTTCGGGCCGTCCTTCCAGTACCGGGATCGCACGGTAACGGAGCTGATCGCCGGCGGCTTCCCTGTGTCGCTAAAGCTCGGCGGCTTCGCGATGCTGATCGCGGTCTTCGGCGGCGTGGCGCTCGGCAGCCTCGCGGCGCTCCGGCAGAACAAGCCCGCCGACTACGGCACGATGGCCGTGGCGATGACCGGCATCTCCGTGCCGAACTTCGTGCTGGCGCCGCTGCTCGTGCTGGTCTTCGCGGTGTACCTGGGCTGGCTGCCCGCGGGTGGCCTCGGCGAAGCCAGCCTGTGGGCTGGTGGCTGGAAGAACCTGGTGCTGCCCGTCATCACGCTGGCGCTCACCCAGGTGGCCTACATCGCCCGGCTCACCCGGGGCAGCATGATCGAGGTCCTGCGCAGCAACTACATCCGCACCGCTCGTGCCCAGGGCCTGTCGACCGCCACGATCCTGCTCCGCCACGCGCTGAAGCCCGCACTGATTCCCGTGGTGTCCTACCTGGGTCCGGCCACCGCCGGGCTCATCACCGGCTCCGTGGTGATCGAGCAGATCTTCGGCCTGCCCGGCCTCGGTCGCTACTTCGTCACCGGCGCCCTGAACCGGGACTACACGCTGGTGCTCGGCATCGTCGTCTTCTACGGCGCGTTGATCATCCTGTTCAACTTCCTCGTGGACCTGGTCTACGGGTGGCTCGACCCCCGTAGCCGCGAATGAGCAGCCGCGAATTGGGCGCCACCATCGCCGCTGTCCCCGAGGCGCCGCGCAGCCTCTGGTCCGACGCCTGGTCCACACTGCGCCAGAACCGGGCCGCCATGACCGCCGCCATCATCCTCGGCCTCCTGGTGCTCCTCGTGGTCTTCGGCCCGGCCTTGAGCGAGTTTCGCTACGACAAGCCCAACTGGGACGAGATCGCCGTGCCGCCGTCCCTGGCCGGCGGCCACCTGTTTGGCACGGACTCCCTGGGAAGGGACCTCTATACCCGCACGCTGATAGGCGGGCGCATGTCCCTGCTCGTCGGCATCGTCTCCACGCTGGTGAGCCTCGTGATCGGCATCGCCTGGGGCGCCACCGCGGGCTTCCTCGGCGGCCGGGTAGACAGGGTAATGATGCGTATCGTGGATATCCTCTACGCGCTGCCCTTCATGTTCCTCGTGATCCTGCTGATGGTGCTCTTTGGCAGGAACATCCTGCTGATCTTCGTGGCCATCGGCGCCATCAACTGGCTGGACATGGCCCGCATCGTCCGGGGCCAGACGCTCGGCCTGAAGCAGCGGGAGTTCATCGAGGCGGCGCGGGTGTCCGGCGTGAGGACGGGCGGGATCATCCTCCGGCACATCGTGCCGAACCTGCTGGGCGTGGTGGTGATCTACGTGACGCTGACGATTCCCCAGGTGATCCTTGTCGAATCCTTCCTGAGCTTTCTCGGCCTCGGCGTGCAGGAGCCCATGACGTCCTGGGGTGTTCTGGTCAGCGACGGCGCGTTGGATATGGAGAACGCGCCCTGGATGTTGCTGTTTCCGGCGCTTTTCCTCGCGGTGACCCTGTTCTGCTTCAACTACCTTGGCGATGGTCTCCGGGACGCGCTGGACCCCCGGGACCGAAGCGGGCAATGAATACATCGCTGCTCGAGGTGAACGACCTCAACGTCTCTTTCGCCACCCGGGACGGGCCGGTGCACGCAGTGAAGGGCCTCTCCTTCGCCATCGGCCCCGGCGAGGTGCTGGGCATCGTGGGCGAGTCCGGGTCCGGCAAGACCCAGGCGGCGATGGCGCTGCTGGGCCTGCTGGCCGACAACGGCAGCGCGTCCGGCAGCATCCGCTTCGAGGGCGCGGAACTCGTGGGCCTGCCCGACGCCGCGATGAGCGAAATCCGTGGCTCGCGCATCGCGATGGTCTTCCAGGACCCGATGACCTCGCTCAACCCCTACCTGACCGTCGGCGCCCAGATGGGCCTGGTGCTGAAGCGCCACCGGGGCCTCGGCGGCGCCGCGGCCCGGGCCGAGTGCCTGCAGCTGCTCACGGCCGTGCACATCACCGACCCGGAATCCCGGCTCGACATGTACCCCCACGAGCTCTCCGGCGGCATGCGCCAGCGCGTGATGATCGCTACCGCGCTGCTCTGCCGGCCCGCTCTGCTGATTGCTGACGAGCCGACAACCGCGCTCGATGTGACTGTGCAGGCCCAGATCCTTGCGCTGATGGCGGAGCTGCGCGTGACCTTCGGTACGGCGATCCTGCTGATCACCCACGATCTCGGCGTCGCGGCCGGCACCTGCGACCGGCTGCTGGTAATGAAGAATGGTGAATGCCAGGAGCAGGGCCCCATCGACGACTGCTTCCACCACCCGCAGACCGCCTACGCGCGGGAACTGCTGGCGGCGGTGCCACGGCTGGATGCGGAGCCGGTGCGCACCCGGCCCGCCGGCGGCGAACCGGTCGTGCAGATCACCGACCTCAAGATGCACTACCCGGTGGCCCAGCCCGGGCTGTTCGCCCCGCCAAAGATGCTACGCGCGCTGGATGGCGTGTCCCTGGAATTGCGGCCCGGGGAAACCCTGGGCGTTGTCGGCGAGTCCGGCTCCGGCAAGTCCACGCTCGCCCGGGCCGTGCTGCGCCTCGTGAAGCCCACTGGTGGGCGGGTGTGCCTGCTCGGCCGGGAACTGGCGACACTACCCGAGAACGAGGTCCGCCCGTCCCGCCGGGACATGCAGCTCGTCTTCCAGGACCCGCTCGCCGCGCTGGACCCCCGCATGACCATCGGCCAGATCATCGCGGAGCCGCTGGAAGCCTTCGAGCCGTCGCTGTCGTCGTCCGACCTGGCGGCGCGGGTGAGTGAAGCGATGGCGCAGGTGGGCCTGGAGCCCGACTGGCGGAACCGCTACCCGCACCAGTTCTCCGGAGGCCAGTGCCAGCGCGTGGGCATCGCCCGCGCGCTGATCCTGAAACCGAAGCTGCTGGTGTGCGATGAGGCCGTCAGTGCGCTGGACGTGACGATCCAGGCGCAGATCGTGGCCCTGCTGGCAGACCTTCAGCAGCGCCTCGGCCTGGCCATGATATTCATCTCCCACGATCTCGCGGTCGTGCGCCGGCTCTCGCACCGGGTGCTGGTGATGTACCTCGGCAAGGTCATGGAGATCGCCGACGCGGAGGAGCTTTACCGGGCGCCGAAGCATCCGTACACGCGCGCGCTGATGGCGGCGGTCCCGATTCCGGACCCGAGGCTGGAGAAGGCGCGGGTGAAGGCGCTGGCGGGTGGCGAAGCACCGTCGCCGCTGGCGGCACCCGGCGGGTGCGCGTTCCGCACCCGGTGCGCGTTTGTGGTGGACCAGTGTGGTCGCGAGGAGCCGCCGCTCTTTGAGGCGGGCGCCGCGCGCGTGGCGTGTTGGCGGGTGGGGGAGGTCTGAGCGCAAACTCTCCCGGGCTGCAGGTATGCCAGTGGCCGCCTAGAAGTCGTAGCGAAACGGCACGCAACCCCCCGGCAGGTCCCGACCCGGACCCACCTGCACGAACCCCATGCGCTTGTAGAACGCGACCGCGTGGGTTGACGAGTTCACCAGCACAGCTCCACGGGGAGACCGCTCCCTGCAGCCTTCCAGCGCGTTGAGCAGCAGCCGGCGGCCAATGCCCTGCTGCTGATGCTCAGGGCTTACGAAAAGGTTCGTGAGGTTCCAGAACTCCTTCACCAGCACGACCCCCGCAATCTTGCCGGCCTCCACGTACTTCAGGTGCAGTGCCTTGGCCTGGTGGGATTTCCACCAGGCCAGGCTCTTGTCGATGTCCGCGATGAGAAAGGCCGCATCGTCTTCATTGCTCGCCACTGACCCACGAATGGCGGCAGCGATGAGCGACCTGATCCGCGGCAAGTCTGCGGTCTCAACGGGAGACGGGATCATTCCGGCCAGGCCAGTCCCCGCGCCTACGGCACCAGGACATCAAACGTCGCATCCACCCGGCCATCGAAGCTGATTTGCCCGGGTACGTAGTTGGCCCCCGCGCCAGCATCCATCTTCGCCATCGACGCTAGCCCCACCTCCTGCATGGGCCGGGGCGGCGGCGCTGCGCCGCCGGCCACCACCGTCCGCACGGGCCCGAGCCTCACGCCAAGACTCGTGGCGATACGCTCCGCGTTCGCCTTCGCGTCCGCCGTGGCGGCGGCCAGCGCGTCCCGGTTCAGGTCCCTGGCCTTGCTGCTGTCGAGCTGGGGCGGGGAGACCTCGTTGACGCCCGCGTCGATGGCGCCTTCGATCACGTTGCCGAGCTTGTCCAGGTCGTTGATCTCCACCTGCAGCTGGCGTTGCACGAAGTAACCTAAGAAGACCTGCTTGTTTTCCTTGTCGTCCCAGCGGTACTCGGGCTGGATCGTGAGGCCGGAGGTGCGGATTTTCGACTCCTTGATGCCGAGCTTGGCGCACAAGGCCAGGAAGGCCTTCGACACCTTCACCGTGGCGTCCCGGGCGACCTGCATGCTGGGATCCCGGCGCTGCACGGCGAGGGACAGGCGGGCAATGTCTGGCGTGGCGTCCACGGTGGCGGTGCCGGACACCGAGATGCTGCGGGGCGTTTCCCCCATGCTCATCCTGTCGGCCTGCGCGAGCACGGGCCCGGCCATGCCGGCCAGCAAAAGGAGGCAGGGTGCGAGCCGGATCGTAAGCGTTCTCATCGGGAGTACTCCTGGGGTGGTCGCGGGGCGGGGAACTGCCTGGCTGGTCTGGAAATCCAAGCGTCCTCTGACTACCATAGCGGCCCGCCTGTTCCCCATCAATCGCCCTCTAAATAGAAGCAGTCAGGTCTATGCAGCACACCCGTTTGGCCGTTCTACTCAGTCTCGCCCTGGCGGGCGGCATCGCCACGACCAGCGCGCAGGCGCAGGACAGCGCTGCGGCGGGCGATGCGAAGCACGGCGCCGTACTGGCGGATACCTGCATGGGCTGCCACGGCATCCCAGGCTACCGGAACGCCTACCCGTCCTTCCGGGTGCCCAAGCTGGGCGGCCAGCACCCGGACTACGTGGTGATCGCGCTCCAGGGCTACAAGAACCAGACCCGCCCCCACAAGACCATGCACGCCCAGGCGGTGTCGCTCTCCGACCAGGACATGCGGGACATCGCGGCCTTCTTCGCCAGCGAAGGCGCTATCCAGAAGGCCTCGGTGCCGGTGGGCACCGCGCCCGCGAAGGCCGCCACCTGCGTGGCCTGTCATGGTGAGGGCGGCATCAGCGCGGCCCCGAACTGGCCGTCCCTGGCGGGCCAGCACCGGGACTACATCGAGCACGCGCTCAACGAGTACAAGGCCGGCCTTCGCAAGGACCCGGTCATGGGCAGCCAGGCCGTGGGCCTCACGCCCCAGGACATCCACGAACTGGCGGCCTACTTCTCGTCCCAGCCCGGGCTGTTCGCGGTGCACTACGCCATCGGCCCGAAGACGGCCAGCGCGAAGTAAGTCCGCGCGCCGCGTTTCGCGGCCTGCATCGACAGACTTAAGGAGCAGCGCCATGGAGTCCTTCAGAGCGCTGCGCGTGCACCAGGAAGACGGGAAGATCGTTCCGCGCCTGGAGCAGCTGACCCTCGACGATCTCTCGCCCGGTGACGTGGTCATCCGCGGCGACTACTCCAGCATCAACTACA
This sequence comes from Gammaproteobacteria bacterium, assembly GCA_038214295.1. Lineage (GTDB taxonomy): Bacteria > Pseudomonadota > Gammaproteobacteria > Steroidobacterales > SHZI01. The sequence continues at coordinate 14,192 of JBBQSA010000041.1, read as the reverse complement.
AGGACGCCCTCGCCACCACCGGCAAGGGGCGCATCCTCCGGCGCTTCCCGCTGGTGGCCGGCGTGGACATCGCGGGCACCGTCGTCAGCTCCGGGGACCCGCGCCTGAAACCCGGCGACGTGGTGGCCGTGCACGGCTGCGGGCTCAGCGAGACCCACGACGGCGGCTTCGCGGAATACGCCCGGGTGCCGGCCGACTGGGTGAACAAGCTGCCTGCCGGCATCGACGCCCGCACGGCCATGGGCCTCGGCACCGCGGGGTTCACCGCGGCGCTGGCGATTCACCGGCTCGAGCAGATGGGCCAGGTACCGGAGATGGGGCCGGTCGCCGTCACCGGCGCAACCGGCGGCGTGGGCAGCGTGGCCATCGCGCTGCTCGCCGGCCTCGGCTTCCAGGTCACCGCCGTCACCAGCAAGACCACCGCGGATGAGTACCTGAAGAGCCTCGGCGCCAGCGACATCTTCCACCTCAAGGGCCGGGAGCTCGGCACCAAGCCGCTGGAAAAGGTCCTCTGGGGCGGAGCCGTGGACAACCTGGGCGGGGCGACGCTCGCCTGGCTCACACGAACCGTGGCGCCCTACGGCAGCATCGCCAGCATCGGCCTCGCCCAGGGGACGGAGCTCCAGACCACGGTGATGCCCTTCATCCTCCGGGGCGTGAGCCTGCTCGGCATCAACTCCGTCGAAGTGCCCCGGGCGTTGCGGGCCGAGGTCTGGCGCCGCCTGGCCGGGGACCTGAAGCCCGCCAGCCTGGACCGGATCGTGAGCCGGGAAGTGTCCCTGGACCAGGTGCTCGGCGTCGTGGACGGCTGGGTGGATGGCTCCATCACCGGGCGCTGCCTGGTCCGGCTCCGGTAGTCATTGGCTATAGTGGAAGACCTGCTGCGCCAGGGGTTGCCGGAGCTTGGTATCCCGGCGGACGAGGAACTGGTGGCCGCCTTCGCCGGCTTCCTGCGGCTGCTGGCCCAGTGGAACGAGAACATCAACCTGACGGGGATCCGGGAGCCCGCGGCGATGGTTTCCCTGCACGTCCTGGATTCGCTGACCGCCCGGCCCTTCCTGAAGGGTGAGCGGATCGTGGACGTCGGTTGCGGCGCGGGCCTGCCGGGGATTCCGCTGGCGCTGACCGACCGGCTGGCCGACCCACTGACAGAGCCGACCCGCCACTTCACGCTGGTGGATTCCACACTGAAGAAGATCCGCTTCGTGCACCAGGCCATCGCGGACCTTAAGCTGGCCAACGCCGAAGCCTTCCACGTGCGGATAGAGGACCATAGCCCCGTGCCACTGTACGACACCGTCATCTGCCGCGCCCTGGCCTCGCTGCCGGATTTCGTCCGCCGCGCGGGCGGGGTCATGGCACCCGGCGGGCAGTTGCTGGCCATGAAGGGCAAGCTGCCGGCGGACGAGATCAAGGCCTTGCCGGCCGGCTGGCGGGCCGCGGCCGTGACGCCGGTGCGGATTCCGGGCGTCGATGCACAACGGCACATCGTCCAACTGGTGCGGGCATGAGCCGGATCATCGCGATCACCAACCAGAAGGGCGGGGTGGGCAAGACCACCACGTCGGTGAACCTGGCCGCGTCGCTCGCTGAACTGGCAAAGCGCGTGCTGCTCGTGGATCTCGATCCCCAGGGCAATGCCACCACGGGTTGCGGGATTGACAAGCAGGCGCTGGAGGCCACCACCTGCGAGGTGCTGCTCGGCGAGGCCCAGGCGCTCGATGCGATCGTCTCGGTCACCAGCGCGGGCTTTGCGCTCCTGCCGGCCAATTCCGACCTGACCGCCGCCGAGGTGCGCCTGCTGCAGGAAATTGGCCGGGAGCTGCGCCTGCGCAAGGCACTGGAGCCGGTGCGGGGTCTCTACGACTACATCCTTATTGACTGCCCGCCGACCATCAACATGCTGACGCTGAACGCGCTCACCGCCGCGGACGGTGTGCTGATCCCGATCCAGTGCGAGTACTACGCGCTGGAGGGCCTGTCGTCCCTGCTGGAGACCGTGAAGCAGGTGCGCAACACCGTGAACCCGGCGCTGAACATCGAGGGCCTGCTGCGCACGATGTTCGACCCCCGGAACCGCCTTGCCATGGACGTGTCGGCGGAGCTCGTGAAGCTCTTCCGGGACAAGGTCTACGCCACGGTGATCCCGCGCAACGTGCGGCTCGCGGAGGCGCCGAGCTTCGGCTTGCCCGCCCTCCAGCACGACAAGGGCTCCCGGGGCGCGATTGCCTACATGGAGCTGGCCGCGGAAGTGCTGCGCGGGCCCCTGCCCGCGGGTGGCGGGGCGGCCGCCGGCGACGTTGCCGCCGACGCTCCTGGCAGTGCTTCTGGCAGTGCTTCTGGCCAATCGGGCTAGAATGCCGCCCTCCCCGGGCGTCAGGCGACAACCAGATGGTGGCAAAACGAACCGGCCTCGGCCGCGGGCTTGAAGCCCTGCTGGGTCCGCCGGGCACGGCGCCCGGCGCGACCCCAACCGGTGGCCAGTCTGCCGCGCAGACCGTCGCCCACGCCCCCGCACGGCCGGCCGGCGAGGGCCTCCAGACCCTGGACGTAGACCTCCTGGTCCGGGGCGCCTACCAGCCCCGCATCGACATGCACCCGGAGTCCCTGGAGGACCTGGCCCAGTCCATCCGGGCCCAGGGGGTGATCCAGCCGATCGTCGTCCGGCCCCTGGTCGAACGGGGGCCCGGCGGCACGCCCTGCTACGAGATCGTGGCCGGCGAGCGGCGCTGGCGGGCAGCCCAGATGGCCGGCCTCCAGTCCGTCCCGGTCGTCGTCCGGGACATCCCGGATTCCTCCGCCATCGCCATGGCGCTGATCGAGAACATCCAGCGGGAGGACCTGAACCCCCTGGAGGAGGCGCTGGCCATCCGCCGGCTGATTGACGAGTTCGGCCTGACCCACGAGGCGGCCGCCGAGGCCATTGGCCGGTCGCGGGTGGCGGTGTCGAACCTGCTCCGGCTGATGCAGCTCGGCGAAGTGGCCCAGGAGCTGCTGCAGAAGCGAGCCATCGAGATGGGCCACGCCCGAGCCCTGCTGGGGCTCACCGACGGCAAGATGCAGGCTGAGGTGGCCCGCCTGGTCGCCACCAAGGCCCTGTCGGTCCGCGAGACCGAGCGGCTCATTAAGCGGATGCTGGAAGGCCCCGCGCCCAAGGACGGCCCGTCCGCCGGCACCGGCTCCACGGACCCGGATGTCCGGCGCCTGGAGAACGAGCTGGCGGAAAAGCTGGGTGCCCGCGTCGCGATCCAGCACGGTCGCGGCGGCAAGGGCAAGCTGGTCGTGGCCTACAACAGCATCGACGAGCTGGAAGGCATCCTGAATCACATCAACTAATTGACCCTCTTATTTGCAGCGCATAGAATGCGGCGGCTAAACGGTGCGGAATGCCCGTCCCACGGGACACGATGCCATGATCGGCCTTCGTAGCCAGGCAATACGCACGGTCCTGCGGTGGCAGCTGTTAGCCACCGCCGCCCTTGCCGCCATCTCCGCTCTGGCCGCTGGCCAGCACGGTGCAGTGTCCGCAGCGTTGGGTGGACTGGTCAGTTTCGTCGCCGGGCTCGGTTTTGCTGCGGTGGCGTCCGCGTCCAGGAAGGATTCCGTCGGATTGGCAATGCTCGCCGCCCTCCGGGCCGAAGCGTTCAAGATCGTCTTGATCGTGATTCTGCTCTGGATGGTTCTGAGTATTTACAAGAACGTGGTGATCGTCGCCTTCATCGGCACGTTCATCGTGACAACAATCGTTTTCTCACTGGCGCTGTTCGTTCGGGATAACAAGGTTTAAGAGCTCACTGGACATGGCCGCCGAAAAACTCCTCACCCCGACTGAATACATCAGTCACCACCTGAAATTCTTCGAGCAGCCGGTTGGTACCGGCGGCTTCTGGATGATCAACGTGGATTCGATGGTGATGGCCGTGCTGCTCGGATTCGTGGGCATCGGTCTCATCTGGTGGGTGGCCCGCGGCGCGACCGCCGGCGTTCCGACCAGACGCCAGGCCTTCGTCGAGTTGCTCTTTGACTTTGTCGATGAGCAGGTCCGCGGGATCTTCCACGGCGATCCCAACAAGTTCGTGGCGCCGGCGTCCCTCACGGTGTTCCTCTGGGTGCTGCTGATGAACGCCACGGCCTTCCTGCCGATCGACATCACCACCATGGCCATACACGCGGCTGGCCCCGAGAAGTTCCGCCTCACGCCGACCGCCGACATCAACACCACCTTCGCGCTGTCCCTGTCGGTCTGGCTGCTGATGATCTACTTCTCCATCGCGGTGAAGGGCTTCCGCGGCTGGATCCATGAGCTGTTCTGCACGCCCTTCGGCGGCAACCCGCTGCTCTGGATCCCGAACCTGCTCTTCAACCTGGTCGAGCTGATCTCCAAGCCGCTGTCCCACGCGCTGCGGTTGTTCGGCAACCTGTACGCCGGTGAAATCATCTTCCTGCTGCTGTGGCTCTGGGCAGCGACGGGCCTCGTGGGTGCCGTTGGCGGCGCCGTGCTGGGCCTTGGCTGGGCGATCTTCCATCTGCTGATCGTCCCCCTGCAGGCCTACATCTTCATGATGCTGACCATCGTCTACATCTCGATGGCGCACGAGTCGCACTAGCCAGCCACAGCAACCAGTCCCGCTGATTTCATACCCAAACCACCACTACTTTCCGCTGAAGAGAAAAGGACACCACGATGGATAACGTTCAGTACCTCGCCATGATCCAGGCCTACACCGGTATTGGCATCGGCCTCATGATCGGTCTCGGTGCCGCCGGCGCCTGCATCGGCGTGGGCATCATGTGCAGCCGCTTCCTCGAAGGCGCCGCCCGCCAGCCGGAGCTGGCACCGATGCTGCAGGCGAAGGTCTTCCTGCTGCTCGGCCTTATCGACGCGTCCTTCATCATCGGCGTCGGCCTTGCCATGCTGTTCGCCTTCGGCAACCCGCTCCTCAGCGTCGTCAACGGCGGCTAAAGCAGCCGCAGCGCGGGGACCGCGATGAATATCAATCTCACGCTATTCGCCCAGGGCATCACGTTCTTTGCCTTTATCTGGTTCACGGTGAAATTCGTGTGGCCGCCGATCCTGGCTGCCATTGAAGAGCGCCGTACCAAGATCGCCGACGGCCTCGCGGCCGCCGACAAGGGCACCCGCTCGCTGGAGGACGCCCAGGTGAAGATCACCGCGATCGTCGAGGAAGCGCGCGGCCAGGCCCGCTCGATCCTCGACCAGGCCCAGAGCCGGGCCAACGGCATCGTGGACGAGGCCCGGGTGGGCGCCACCGAGGAGCGCGAGCGCATCCTGCAGACGGCCCAGGCGGAGATCGAGCAGCAGATCAACCACGCCCGGGACGAACTCCGGGCCCAGGTGGCCGCCATCACGGTGGCCGGTGCCGAGAAGATCCTGGCGCGGGAAATCGACCCCCGCGCTCACCAGGACCTCCTCGACAAGCTTGCCACGCAGATCTGAGGCGCCTGAAAGCCCATGGCCGAACACGGCACCACCGCACGACCCTACGCCCAGGCGGTCTTCGAGATCGCCCGGACGGACCAGCAGCTGGGCCCCTGGGCGGACTTCCTCGCCCTCGCGGCCGAGATCGTCGCCTCGCCTGACGCCACCCGCCTGCTGGCGGCGCCCCGCGCCGACGCCTTTGGCCTCGCCACTGCCGTCGCCGACATCTGCCGGGAAAAGCTCGGCAACCCTGCCATCCTCAAGGACGGCGAAAAGTCCGTGGGCTCAGGCTTCCTGAAGGTGCTCGCCGAAAACAAGCGGCTCGGCGCGCTGCCGGACATCCTGGCGCGCTACGCGGTGCTTAAGGCCGAGGCCGAGCGCACGCTCGACGTGGTACTCACCTCCGCCTCCGCCGTCAGCGACGCCCAGCAGCAGCGCATCATCGACGCGCTCAACAAGCGCTTCGGCCGGCAGGTCCGGCTCACCGTGCAAGTCGACCCGCACCTCATTGGTGGCGCACGCCTCCAGGTGGGCGACCGGGTCATCGACGGCTCCGTCCGTACCGGACTCGACAAACTGGCAACCGCCCTCCGCGCCTAGAAGACGGCGCATCAACCAGGGCACAAGGAACGAAACATGGCACTTAAGGCCTCCGAGATCAGCGAGCTGCTCAAGCAGCGCATCAAGAACTTCGAGAACGCGGCCGAGGCCCGGGACGTGGGCACAGTCATCTCCGTGACCGACGGCATTTGCCGCATTCACGGGCTGTCCGACGCCCAGTACGGCGAGATGCTCGAGTTCCCCAACAACACCTTCGGCCTGGCTCTGAACCTGGAGCAGGACTCGGTCGGCGCGGTGGTGCTCGGTGACTACAAGCACATCTCGGAAGGCGACACGGTCAAGACCACCGGCCGCATCCTCGAGGTGCCGACCGGCGAAGGCCTGCTCGGCCGCGTGGTCAATGCTCTCGGCGAGCCCATCGACGGCAAGGGCCCGATCAAGTCTGCCGGCATGGCGCCCATCGAGAAGGTGGCGCCGGGCGTCATCACCCGCCAGTCCGTCAACCAGCCCGTCCAGACTGGCCTCAAGGCCATCGACGCGATGGTCCCCGTCGGCCGTGGCCAGCGCGAGCTGATCATTGGCGACCGCCAGACCGGCAAGACCGCCGTTGCCATCGACGCGATCATCAACCAGAAGGGCACTGGCATTAAGTGCATCTACGTGGCGATTGGCCAGAAGGCCTCGTCCATTGCCAACGTGGTGCGCAAGCTCGAGGAACACGGCGCGATGGACCACACCATCGTCGTGGCCGCCTCCGCCGCCAATTCCCCCGCCATGTGGTACCTGGCTCCTTACGCCGGCTGCGCCATGGGCGAGTACTTCCGGGACAAGGGCGAGGACGCCCTGATCGTCTATGACGATCTCACCAAGCAGGCCTGGGCCTACCGCCAGATCTCCCTGCTGCTGCGCCGCCCGCCGGGCCGCGAGGCGTACCCGGGCGACGTCTTTTACCTGCACTCCCGCCTGCTGGAGCGGGCTGCCCGCGTCAACGCCGAGTACGTGGAGAAGATCACAGGCGGCAAGGTGAAGGGCAAGACGGGTTCGCTGACGGCACTGCCGATCATCGAGACCCAGGCCGGCGACGTGTCTGCCTTCGTGCCGACCAACGTGATCTCGATCACCGATGGCCAGATCTACCTGGAGACGGATCTCTTCAACGCTGGCATCCGGCCCGCCATCAACGCCGGCCTGTCCGTGTCCCGCGTCGGCGGTTCCGCCCAGACCAAGATCATCAAGAAGCTCGGCGGCGGCGTCCGCCTCGCCCTCGCCCAGTACCGGGAACTGGCGGCCTTCGCCCAGTTCGCCTCCGACCTGGACGAAGCCACGCGCAAGCAGCTGGAACGCGGCCAGCGGGTGACGGAGCTCATGAAGCAGAAGCAGTATTCGCCGCTCTCCGTCGGTCTCATGGCCCTGTCGCTGTACGCCGTCAACGAGGGCTACATCGACGCCGTGCCGGCCAAGTCAGTGGTGGCCTACGAGACCGCACTGCACTCCCACGCCCGGGCCAAGTTCGGCGCCATCATCGACAAGATCAGCGAGAAGGGCGACCTGAACGACGAGATCTCCGCCCAGTTGAAGCAGATCTGCGAAGACTTCAAGCAGAACGGAGCCTACTGATCGCGGCTTTTGCCGCGTTTTAGGAACAAGAAATGGCTGGCGCCAAGGAAATCCGGACCAAGATCAAGAGCGTGAAGAGCACGCAGAAGATCACCAAGGCCATGGAAAAGGTGGCGGCGTCCAAGCTGCGCCGGACCAACCAGCGCATGTTGGCCGCCCGGCCGTATGCCGAGAAGATCCGCCAGGTCATCGGCAACCTCTTCCAGGCCAACCCGGAATACCGGCACCCCTTCCTGGTGGCGCGGCCGGTAAAGCGCGTCGGCTACATCGTGATGTCCACGGACAAGGGACTCTGCGGCGGCCTCAACGTCAACGAGTTCCGCAAGCTGCTGCCCGAGATCCGCCGGCACCAGGACCAGGGCGTCGAGGTCGATCTCTGCCTGATCGGCGCCAAGGCGGTGCAGTTCTTCCGGCGCTTCAAGGTGAACGTCGTGGCAGCCACCACGCACCTCGGCGAGAACCCGCAGATCAAGGACCTGATCGGCGCTGTCACTGTCATGCTGGATTCCTACCGGGAAGGCCGTACCGACCGTCTCTACCTGGTCTACAACGACTTCATCAACACCATGAGCCAGAAGGTCGACATCCAGCAGCTGCTGCCCGTCGAGGCCGTGGACGCCAGCGAGCTCGGCCGGCACTGGGACTACATCTACGAGCCCGGCGCGCTGGAGCTGCTGGACGACGTGCTGACCCGCTACATCGAGACCCAGGTGTACCGCGGCGCCGTCGAGAACGTGGCCTGCGAGATGGCGTCCAAGATGGTGGCCATGAAGGCGGCCACCGACAACGCCGGCAAGCTGATTGAAAGCCTGCAGCTGCAATACAACAAGGCCCGGCAGGCCAGCATCACCCAGGAAATCTCCGAGATCGTCGGCGGCGCGGCCGCCGTGAGCGGATAAGGAAAGAGTCATGAGCAACGGTAAGGTAGTACAGGTCATTGGCGCCGTCGTGGACGTCGAGTTCCCGCGGGACTCGATCCCGAAGATCTATGACGCGCTCCACATCGCAGACGCCGATCTCACCCTCGAGGTGCAGCAGCAGCTGGGCGACGGCGTGGTGCGTACCATTGCGATGGGCGCCAGCGAAGGCCTGAAGCGCGGTCTCGTCGCCACCAACTCGGGCAAGCCCATCTCCGTGCCCGTCGGAGTGAAGACCCTCGGCCGCATCATGGACGTGCTCGGCAGGCCTATCGACGAGGCCGGTCCGATCGGCAACACCGAGTCCTGGCCGATCCACCGGGCGGCCCCGAGCTACGAGGACCAGGCCAAGAGCATCGAGCTGCTGGAAACGGGCATCAAGGTCATCGACCTCATCATGCCGATCTCCAAGGGCGGCAAGATCGGCCTCTTCGGCGGTGCCGGCGTGGGCAAGACGGTCACGCTGATGGAGCTGATCCGCAACATCGCCGTCGAGCACTCCGGCTACTCCGTGTTCGCCGGCGTCGGCGAGCGCACCCGCGAGGGCAACGACTTCTTCCACGAAATGAAGGACGGCGGCGTCATCGACAAGGTGGCGCTCGTCTACGGCCAGATGAATGAGCCACCCGGTAACCGCCTGCGCGTCGCGCTCACGGGCCTGACCATGGCCGAGTACTTCCGCGACGAAGGTCGTGACGTGCTCATGTTCATCGACAACATCTACCGCTACACGCTGGCCGGCACCGAGGTGTCCGCACTGCTGGGCCGCATGCCCTCCGCGGTGGGCTACCAGCCGACGCTGGCCGAGGAAATGGGCGTGCTCCAGGAGCGCATCACGTCGACGCGCACCGGCTCGATCACTTCCTTCCAGGCCATCTACGTGCCCGCGGACGACCTTACGGACCCGTCCCCCGCCACCACCTTCGCCCACCTGGACGCGACGCTGGTGCTCTCCCGGAACATCGCCGAGCTTGGCATCTACCCGGCTGTGGACCCGCTCGACTCCAACAGCCGCCTCCTGGACCCGAACGTCATCGGCCAGGAGCACTACGACGTGGCCCGCTCGGTGCAGGCCGTGCTCCAGCGCTACAAGGAACTGCAGGACATCATCGCGATTCTCGGCATGGACGAACTGTCCGAAGAGGACAAGCAGACCGTGACCCGGGCCCGCAAGATCCAGCGCTTCCTGTCCCAGCCCTTCTTCGTGGCTTCCCAGTTCACGGGCCAGGACGGCAAGTACGTGTCCCTGAAAGACACCATCCGGGCCTTCAAGGGCATCGTGGCCGGTGAGTACGACAGCCTGCCGGAGCAGGCCTTCTACATGGTCGGCACCATTGAAGAGGCCGTCGCCAAGGCCAAGACGCTGCAGTAATGGCCACGATCCGCGTCGACATCGTCAGCGCCGAAGGCTCCATCTGGGCCGGCGAGGCCAACCTGGTCATCGTCCCCGCCCGCATGGGCGAGATCGGCATCGCGCCCCGGCACGCGCCGTTGATGACGACGCTGAAGCCCGGCGACCTGCGGGTACAGCGGGACGGACAGGAAGAACTGTTCTTCTACGTTACGGGTGGCATCCTCGAGGTCCAGCCCACCCAGGTTACCGTCCTCGCCGACACGGCGTTGCGCGCCGAGCAGCTCGACGAAGCCGCTGCCGATGCGGCCCGTCGCGAGGCGGAAGAGGGCATGAAGCTCGCGACGACCAAGGAAGAACTCGTCCACGCCCAGCAGCAGCTGGTCGAGGCCGCCGCCCGCTACCGGGCCGCCCAGCGGCTCAAGGGCCATCGCGGCTAGGTCACCGCTGCTCGGACTGCGCGGCCGGCGCCCGGCCCGCCAGTGGATCAGGGCACGACTGGCGGCAGCAGGATCCCCGGCTCCACGAACGGCGCCGCCTCCGGGTCCACCGGGCTTCGGCCCGGAGTCACCGGGTCCGCCTCGCTCGTGGGCCCGTCCACCTTTTCTGACTGCCCGGACGGTGCGGCGGGTGGCGACACATCCTCTGCCGCTGTAGCCGGCACCGGGATCCCCACCGGGAACAACTCCGGCCTCAGCACCGGCAGCAGGCTCTTCAGCACCTGGGTGGCGATGGCGCTCGTGAACTCATAGCGGCCGGCTTCCGGTCCCGGCACGACCGCGGTCAGCGTGCCGAAGTAGCGGTCGCCCAGGTAGAAGACGAACACGCCCGTGCGGTTCAGCACCCGGGAGCTGATCAGCTTGCCGGCGCGGTCGTACTGCTCGAAGCGGTGATCGCCGGTGCCGGTCTTGCCGCCGATGGGCCAGGGATTCCCGTCATCGTCCTTCAGCACCCCGGCAAGGCGCGCGGCAGTGCCGCTGCTGACCACCCGGGCAAGCGCCCGCCGCGCCACCTGGGCCACTTCCCGAGGCAGCACCTGTTGGGGCGGCGGCGGGTCCGGCTGCAGGCGGACGTCAAAGGGTGTGCCGGCGGCGAAGTGCAGTTCGGTCAGGCTGACCGCCGGGAAGCGCACGCCGTCATTCACGAGGATGCCCATCAGCTCGGCGAGCGCCGCCGGCCGGTCGCCGGAGCTGCCGATCGCCGTGGCATAGGAGGGGGTCAGGTTGTCGAAGGGATAGCCGAGTCGCTTCCAGTCCTGTTGCAGGGCCTCGAAGGCCTCGACTTCCAGCAGCGACTGGATGCGGATGTCCTGGGCGTTTTTCCGGCTGGTCTTGAACAGCCAGGCATAGACTTCCTGGCGCTCCGTCGCGCTGGCGGCGGCGAGCTCGCTCAAGGTCGCTGCCGGGTGCCCCCGGAGGTAGTCCACCACCCAGAGTTCCAGTGGGTGGATCTGCGTGACGTAGCCTCGGTCCGCCAGGCTGTAGGCCGCCGGGGCATGGTCCCGGTACAGGGCCGCGAGCGCGTTCTTGCTGAGCGTCTGGGCCGCGCCGGGGACCTGGGTGCGCAGTGCCTCCCGGAAGCCGGTCTCGTCCACCGCGGGCTCCAGGTAGCGATACACGGCCGTGAAGCGCCGCAGGCTCGGCCGGACCCGGGCGTAGAGACCCTCGGTCATCTGTTCCCGGGTCTGGTTACGGTGTTTCTGGAAAAAGCGCCGCAGGAACACCCGGGATTCCTGGTCCACGAAGCGGGTGAGGTAGTCGACCCGGTCCGGGTTGTCCCGGTCGCCGAGCAGCCGCGCCGCCGCGCCGGGCGAGTAGCTGGCGTAGTGCCGGACCACGTCCCGCATGAGGCGGATATAAACGAGGTTCACCGAGTCCTGGGTGGCCTGCCACAGGTCCATCACCCGGTTGTTGTCATCGGCGCTGAAGTTCTCGAAGTTGTGCACGCCGCCGCCGGTGTAGAAAGGCTCGGGCGCGGCCGAGTAGCGCCGCGCCATGGCGCCCTCCAGCAGTGTCGTCAGGCTCTGGCCCGGGTCCTGCTGCAGGCTCTCCGCTACCCACCGGGCCAGCACGTCCTCGCGCTGCTCCGCCCGGGCGGCGAGTCCCGCGGCGTCCAGCTTCTGCAGATCCCGGTGCAGCCGGGCGATGATCTCCAGGTAGGTGACCAGCGTGCGGAGCTTCGCCGTGGAACCGAGGTCGAGCCGGGTCTGCTGGTTGATATCGAAGGGCTGGTCCAGGTTGTCGGCCTGCACGCGCAGGAGCATGCCGGCCGGCGTCCGCTCGAAGATCGTCAGGCTGTAGATGATCGACTGGAGGTTGTTGTCCGGCCGGAGCAGACGCTTGCCATACAGGCCGGACGAGGCGACGACCGCCGGCTTCGCCAGCGACAGCAGGTAGCTGCTGACCGTCGCCTGGGCGGCCGCATTGAGCGTCGTGCGCGCCTCCAGATCCAGCCGGTCCGTGTCGTAGAGGCGGGGCTCGCCGAGCAGCGCGCCGAGGCGGATGCGCTGGGCGTTGGCTGCCTTCTGTTCCACGAAGCGGGGCCGGGGCGGGTCGACGCGCTCGGCCGGCGAGCGCAGCCGCGTGGCCTTGGCCAGGTCCCGGATCGCCGGGGGCACGATGCCCGCGGCGGTGAGCCAGTCCAGGTGGTCGTCGGTGAACGCGTCAAGCGCCTTACGATTGGCGGCCAGGTAGTAGGACGGGCGGCGCACCGCCACGATCAGCGACAGGCAGTGTTTCAGTGCCGAGGCGTAGGCCTGCTCCTGGCCGGCGGGGCCCTTGGTGAGCACCGCGTTGACCGCGTCCGGGTCCAGCCCGTACCAGGCCCACAGCCCGTCGCCGAGCCCGTGCACCTCGCCAAAGCGCGGGGCGGCGGCCAGGGGCAGCGTGTTCAGGTAGGCCAGCACCGTGCGCCGGCGGGCGTTCCGCGTGTCCTCACCGTCCAGGTAGGCACGCAGGCTCGCGCTGGCGATCTGCTGCAGCTTGTCCCGCATGCTCTGGGTGCGGCCGTCCGGCGCGTGCCGGTACTTCTCGATCTGCGTCGGCAGGGTGCTGGCGCCGGGCACGTTGCGCTTCTTGTCGACGAGGCTGATGCCCTTCTCCAGCAGCGCGACGCCCACCCGGTCCCACTCCACGGCCGGGTTGCGGGTGGGGTACTCGTCTCGCAGCAGCTCCCGGTTCTCGATGTGCAGAAGGGAACGGACCAGCACGTCCGGGATTGCAGCAAAGCGCTCATAGACCCGCGCCGGGTAAGGATGGCTGAACAGGGACGAGCCGTCCGCGTTGAGCAGGCTGAGGCCGCCCTGGTCCTTTTCCCGGTAGGGCAGGAACAGCCCCAGGTCCGCAGCCCGGGCCATCTCCTCGCTGACTACCGCCTGCTCCTCGATATGCCAGCCTTCGCCCGTGAGCCGTTCCAGGTAGCCAGGCAGTTTGCTGTAGCCCATCAGCTGGTCGTAGGGGCCGTCCGCGGGATAGCGGCGGCGCGGGGACGGGCCCGGCTCCACCTCCCAGGTCATGGTCCGCGCGATCTTCGCCAGGTAGCGGGCTTCCACGGCCGAGGACAACAGCTCCCAGCCGAGCACGGCGGCGCCGGCCAGCACCAGCACGGCAACGGCGAGAAACGCGAGGATGCGGAAGCGGGTTCGGGCCACGGTCGGTGCGGTACCTTTTAGGACCGGTCACGCTAGCACCTCGCGCCGGAAGCTGCCAAAACGCAGGCCTCGTTTGGGCGACGGTGTGCGCAGCGGCTAGAATGCGGTGATGCCAACCACCGTCATCATCCTCGCTGCGGGCCAGGGCAAGCGCATGCGCTCAGACCTGCCCAAGGTGCTGCATCCCCTGGCCGGCCGGCCCCTGCTCCATCACGTGCTCGAGGCTGCCGCGACCCTGAAGCCCCGCGAAACCCGCGTGGTCCACGGTCACGGCGGCGGGCAGGTCCAGGCCGCGTTCATCGGCCGGCCGATCAGCTGGTTCCACCAGTTCGAGCAGAAGGGCACGGGCCACGCCGTCCGGCAGGCACTGCCAAAGCTGCCCGCTGGTGACGTGGTGCTGATCCTCTACGGCGACGTGCCCCTCGTGCAGCCCGCCACCCTGAAGAAGCTGGTGGCCCGGGCCAGGAAGGGCCAGTTGGCCGTGCTGACGGCCGACATGGCGGACCCGACCGGCTATGGCCGCATCCTGCGGGGGCCGCGCGGGGCGGTCACGGCCATCGTTGAGCACAAGGACGCCACGCCGGACGAGCGGCTGATCCACGAGATCAACACGGGTCTGGTCGCCTGCCCGGCCGGCAAGCTCGCGAAATGGATCGA
>JBBQSA010000040.1:0-28030 GCA_038214295.1 Gammaproteobacteria bacterium | reverse complement strand
CAATGGATGGATACCAGGTTACCGCTCCTGCTCCCGCCCCATGAATGCAGACTACCGGTTCACCAACCCCGACAGTTAAATAGGAGATCTTACCGAATCTAGTAGTCACAGCGGCTTGCGTTACTGGTACACCAACTCTATCAATGAGCTTCTGTCGACATGTGGTCATTGTTATCTCGGAAGTAGTGCAGCGTTTCTGGACGCATAACGCCTGAGCTCACCAGCGCGCCGCGGGCCGGCGCGGCTCTTGCGAAAGCAAGAGGCGTGACGGACAAGGTGCGTCCGTGTGGAGCGCATAGTTATGCCGCTGACACCGAGAGCTTGACGCCAAGACTCTGGAGCACCTTTAGAACGGTGTCGTAGCGAGGTTTAGCCCCCGACGCCAGCGCCTTATAAAGGCTTTCGCGGCCCAGGCCCGCGCGCTCGGCGATGGCGCTCATGCCGCGAGCTTTGGCTACATTGCCAACAGCGGCGAGGAAGACATCCGGGTTCTCATCCTCAAGCGCAGCAGTCAGATATTCCGCAACGACATCGTCATCGTCTAGAAACGCGCTGGGATCGAATTCTGTGACACGAACCATGATCATTACTCCGCATTCAGTTCTTTAAGCAATCGCTTGGCGCGTGCGATGTCGCGGGATTGCGTGGACTTGTCACCGCCACAGAGCAGAATCAGGACGATCCTCCGGTGCTGTGAGAAGTACACGCGATAGCCGGGACCGACGTGCACACGAAACTCGTGTATCCCGCCGCCAAGGCTCTTGGTATCACCTAGGTTACCGAGCCGGACCGAATCTAGACGGGCCAGGATGCGGGCCTTGGCCTGCTTGTCGGACAGCGCGGCGAGCCAAGTCGAGAAGGCCTCGGTCTGCCGGATCTGATACACGAACAAAGTGTATCCATATGGATACGATCAGTCAATGCGCGATTTCGCGGCATAACGTTTGAATTCAGCGGTTGCCGAAGCAATCCGCTGGAATGAAGGGTTAGGCGTCTCTGCCAAGATCAGTTCGAAGGAGCCCATTGACTATGTGGCACTTCGATCCAAACTGCGCGAGCCGTGGCGACGAGCTTCCCGGCCGTAGTGTGTATCGCGGTACCAGCGGTCCGGCGGCGGCCCTCATGAGCGATGGGCCATGAAGTGACTACGGTAGGCTGCCCAACGAGCAGCGAGCCTTCTAACGAAGCGCAAAGTTCGCCCAAGACAATGGCCACGCCCTCAGTTACGGGGAGCACGGCAAACCCACTTGGGCAGTCGAGCGCTGCCCAGATGAACTCAGTGGCTACAGCGCCGCGGTCGTCCCCAAGGGACTGGTGTGGCACCCAAGGAGCCGCGTGGAGAGTTTGGCCCTGTAGTGGGCCAGAGAAGATGCGTAGCCCGTCTCCAGCGTCGCGAGCGGGTCCACAGACGAAGCACCGCGGAAACAAGTGACTCTTGAACCCCGGGAAGGCCGCAGCGGCCTGCTGGGCTTGTGCCAACGTCGGGCAGTTCGGCGGGTTCAGTTGTAGCTCGGAAGTCTTTGCTTCGCCGATCACCACCGAGTCGTGGAACAAGCGCGCTGAGTCATTCGTCCACTCGCGGCGTAGCTTCGTCTTCAGTGGTGGAGGTGCCTTCAAACGGACGGACACGATTCCAGTCAAGTGCTTGGCCAAGAGACCGCAGACATAGCCTCCGTTTCCCGAGTTCGGTGGCCCACAGAAGCGTTCCAGGATCTCAAGGTATTCTGTGTTCACGGCATGACTCCTGATAACGATTCCTGAGACCCCTAACTAGATTTATACGGGTGTTTTGCGGGATTAACTGGATACACGTATACGTGTAACGGGAAGACCGGCCTAGCCGCAAACCGGCTTGCCAATTGGGCCCCAGACCGCGTACTGTATATACATACAGTTCTGGAACGCCGTGAAACAGGGTCCTGAGTCACCATTGCCGCCGCCTCGCCTCCTGGATCAGTTGCGCGAGCGGATTCGCTATTGCCATTACAGCCTACAGACTGAGAAAACCTACGTCTATTGGGTCCGGTCGTTCATCCGCTTCCACCGCTACCGGCACCCGCGGGAAATGGCGGCGGCTGAGGTCGAGGCCTTTCTGTCCTACCTGGCCAACGAGCGCCAGCTGTCGGCCTCGACCCACAAGCAGGCCCTCTCGGCGCTGCTGTTCCTCTACAAGCGCGTGCTCGGGATCGAGCTGCCCTGGATGCAGGAGATTGGGCGGCCGCGGACCCCCACCCGGGTGCCGGTGGTCCTCAGCCGCGACGAAACCCGGCGATTGCTGACGGCCATGAGCGGCGTGCACGGTCTGATCGCCCGACTCCTCTATGGCACCGGGATGCGGAAGATGGAATGTCTCCGGCTGCGCATCAAGGACGTCGACTTTGATCGCCAGCTGATCATTGTGCGTGAGGGCAAGGGGCAGAAGGATCGCATCACGATGCTGCCCGCCTCGCTCAAAGCCGGTCTTCGCGAACAAGTGGAGCGCGCCCGGTTGTTCTGGGCGTCAGACCGGGCGAAGGAACGGCCCGGCGTCGAGATCCCGCCGGGTATCGCCCGGAAATACCCGCGTGCCAGCCGGTCGTGGCCCTGGTTCTGGGTGTTTCCGTCAGACCACGAAGCCGTGGATCCGCGCACCGGCGAGCAGCGCCGGCACCACCTGTACGAAGACAGTGTGCAGCGCAGCCTGCGGCGCGCGGCGCGGCTCAGCGGACTGGCCAAGCCGGTGGGCAGCCACACCCTGCGGCATTCCTTCGCCACGCACTTGCTCGAACGCGGGCAGGACATTCGCACTATTCAGGAACTGCTCGGCCATGCTCACGTGGATACCACCATGATCTATACCCATGTCCTTAATAGTCGGGGCGCGGCGTGCAGAGTCCGCTGGACGATGCGTTAGGCTAGTCCTCGTTCGCAACTTCGGACTCCCTGATAATTCATGCCGCCGAAGCCTCAACCCGTCGCCCTGCGCATCGAGCTTTGCGACATCCAGCCGCTGATCTGGCGGCGCATCGTCGTACCCAATCACTGGACGCTCGCGAGCCTGCATCACTACGTGCAGTGGGTGATGGGCTGGCAGGAGATGCATGCCCACGAATTCCGCTGGGGCGCACTTATCGGCGCACCGGTCTGGTGGATCCGGGAGGTTGCGGGCGACACGGATACGGGGGCCTATCGGGACGAATTGCGGGTGTCGGTTGCCGCCGTGGTGGCAGACGTCGGCCACGGCGGCGAATTCGAGTATGTCTATGACATGGGCGACGACTGGTGTCATCGCCTCGTCGTGGACTCCGTGCCACCGGCCTGGAAAAGCGGCGAACTGCCCCTGCCCTCCTGCACGGCGGGTGAGAATGCCTGCCCGCCCGAGGATGTAGGAGGCCCTCCCGGCTATGAGGCGTTTCTCCGCGCCATCGCCGACCCACAGGATGAGCAGTGCGCCGATATGCGGCGCTGGATCGGGGGCGTCTTCGACCCCCGGGGTTTCGACCTCAATCGGATCAATCGGGACTGGCCGCGGGCGAAACGACGCCGGCGCTAGCTTTCGCCGCCGCCTGACCAGACCTGGCATTGCTTCCTTGGACAGGCCCGCCGACTCGCGCTAACGTAACGCCATGTCCCGGCAGCTTGTCACCGCAACGCACGACATAATGGGCCTCGACACCCTACTGCGACAGGCGGCACGCTAGAGGCCACCAAGGAGACCGGCATGAACGCCCAGACCGAACAACTGCTGCTCGAGAAGTTGAAGGCCCTGGCGCCCGAGCGGCGCGCCGAGGTCGAGGATTTCGTGGATTTTCTGGCCAGCCGCGACCAGGAGCGCCGGCTCAGCAAGGCGGCAGCCAAGGCCAGTGAGCCGGCCTTTCGTACCGTCTGGGACAATGAGGCAGACGCCGAGTACGACCGGCTGTGAGGCGCCTAGCAGCGTGCGGCCGGCGCGCTGCCAAGAGCACCGCCCGATGACCGCCTACCAGTTCGGTGAGGTCGTCCTGGTGCCGTTCCCCTTCACCGATCAGTCCACCGCCAAGCAGCGACCCGCCGTGGTCGTCAGTTCCACTCGCTATAACGCCGAACGGCCCGATCTCATTCTGATGGCGATCACCAGTCAACAGCGCAGTGATCCCGCCGTAGGCGAACTCGCCGTGCGCAGCTGGCATGCCGCAGGATTACTCAAGCCCTCGGCGATCAAACCCATACTCACCACGCTTGAACAGCGCCTGGTGCGCCGGCGCCTCGGACTGCTCGATGAGAACGATCGGGCGGCGCTGCACCAGTCGCTGGCGCTGATACTCGGGCCTTGAAGCTATTGGCGAAGGAGTTGCTGGGCTACCCGGCAGCGTCGTAAACCAAAGCACGGCCGTGCGGCGCGTCCGTGAACGGGTGCGGATTGGTGGCCATCGCGTGCCGGGGGCACTCGTGCGATTGCCTGGCGGAGTGTCGGCGGATCGGTAAACTGGGACACCGATGGGCCGTGGGAGCACCTCAGGCGGAAATATGAAAAAGACCTCCTCGACGAAGGTTAAGACCGGCACCCGAGCCCGGAAGCAGGCGAGCCTTACCCAGCACACGCGGGTGGTCGCTGCGGCCCGGGAGGGTGTGCATGCCGCACTGCTGGCACACAAGAAGGCCGGTCATCACATCGTGGTAGTCGAGGACGGCAAGCTTGTTCGCCTTCCGCCGCGGAAGATTGCTGTTTAGTTCAAGATCAGCGACGCCACTGCTTCTCGGCGCGATGAGCCACAGGACGGGTCGCGAGTTCGATGCAGTGCGCTTGCCATCAGCGGCGTAGCCAAATCGTAGCCACGCTTCGTGAGTCGAGGCGAATTGCGGCTCTCTGAGACCACCTTGCACGAGTTGCGGGCGTTGCAAGGCATTGTTTACATTGAAAGCTCAGCGCACCCGGCGGGACTACGAACCAGAAGGTCGGGAGTTCGAATCTCTCCGGGCGCGCCACTAAATCCGGTGTCACTTCAAGGCTTTGATTGTCCTGACTGGATTCTGCCGACAGTCCAGCACCCGCCAGACCACGCACACCTCTCCCTCCGTCTTGTAGTAGATGGCGAACGGGAAGCGCCTGGCTAGCAGGCGGTGATAACCAAAGACCTTTCGATGGCTACCGGCATGGTGCTCTAGGGAGTCGATGTCCCCGAAAAGGGAATCGAGAAAGTATTCGCCGAGGCCCTCACCGAGTCTCGCGTAGAACGACTTGCCTCTGGTGAGGTCCGTCAGCGCGGCGGGCAGTATCCGCAGTTTCATTCACTGCGCTTGCGCAACTCTTGCTTCGCCGCTTCCCATTCCACTGCCTGTTCGCGATCCGCCGCATAATTCTGCCGGGTCTCCTCCAGGGCATCAGCGTGCCAGGTGGGCGATTCCAGCCGCTCTTCATCCCGGCTCAGGGACTCCCACAACTCCTCCATGGCCTGGAGTTTCTCAGCCCGGGTCATCTGCTTGATGGTCAACATGGCCATGGAAGAAGCCTACGCGCCGGCCTGGGGATGGGCAAGGAATCCGACCCTGCAAAAGCCGGGAAAGCGCTTAGAAAAGTGGATTGACGGCCCTCGACTCAGCTTGGTCCGACTCCTCCGTAAGGTGCACGACAGCTTCCCAATGCCCAGATTCATCACTTCCGGCGCGCCATATATCGAAGAAGCCCCCAAGCCGGACCCGCCTCACCGCCGCCGGCCCGGCCCATTCTCCAGGATCTTCTTCGCAAAGCTGAGATCCCGGCGGACCAGTTCCGCATCCGCCGCGAAACGCTCGTCCGTCATGCCGGGCATCCGGAACAGCGTCAGCATCAGTTCACAGCCCGTGCCATTCGGCACCACCCGCAGCGGCACGTAGATCTCGCCGCCGGCCTCCGGGTAGACCCGGTGATCAAGTACGCCGAATTCGTTGGGCGGCGAGAAGAGAATCTTCATCTGGCCCAGCGGCGACTCGGCGACCCATTCCTCGTCCACTTTCCGCAGAGAAGTGGCGAGCCCGGCCGCCCAGTGGGGAAAATTCTCGGGGCGCGACAGCCACGCGTAGGCCTCCGTCAGCGGGCAGTCGATGGCGACAGTGAGGCAACGTGATTCGCGGGTCGTGGTCACAGGAAACTCCAGCTAGCGCGTACGCGCATACATGAAACACGCCCGTGGTTCGGGCGACACATTGGGATGAATACCATAGCGCTCGAGCCGTCCCTCCCGGAGGAAGCCTGACTTCTCCAGCGCGCGGGCCGAGGCCGCATTCTCCATGTCACACATGGCCTGCACGCGGAATACCTCCGCGCGGGCGAGGCACGCGTCCGTCAGCACGCGAATCGCCTCGGGCATAAGACCGCTTCCCCAGCGGGACCGGGCGAGCACGTAGCCGATGTCGATGGTGGTGCCGAGCACCCGGGCCTCGATCATCCCGATCGCCGGGCCGGCATCCGGGTCCGTGATGACGTAGGGCAGGGGCGTTCCGGCCTGCCACCCGATCAGGCACCGGGCGATGAAGGCATGCGTATCGGCCACCGACGCGTGCGGGGCCCAGTCCATGTAACGGCATACGACGGGGTCCTGCGCGTAGGCCTGGAAGATCGCTTCCGCGTCGGCCAGCACCGGCGGGCGCAGCAGGAGCCGCTGGGTCGAAACTCGCTTGGGAAGGATGACCATGCGGCATGGTATCGCGGCGGGCTAGAATTGCATTTTGCCACTCCGCTGGAGCGCTGCCATGGCGACCATCGTCCCCGTATCCCTGACTGGCATCCCGGCTGGTCCAGTGGGCCCCGGGCCCGTCGCCGCCCGGGAACGCATCCACGCCCTCGACGTGGCGCGCGGCATCGCCGTGCTGGGGGTGTTGCTGATGAACATCTGGGCCTTTGCCGGGCCCCAGGCCTACTTCGACTACCCGATGGCCATCGCGGACCGCGCAGGCGCGCCGGTCGCCACCTGGACGCTGATCCACACGCTCTTCGAGGGCAGCCAGCGGACGCTGCTCTCCATCCTTTTTGGCGCCGGTGCCCTGCTCGTCCTGACCCGACTCGGCAAGGCGGGGGAGCCCGGCACGGCCCGCAAGGTCTGGTACCGGCGCACCTTTGCGCTGATCACCTTCGGCCTCGTGAACGCCTACGTGTTCCTGTGGCCCGCCGACATCCTGTTCGTCTACGGCCTGGCCGGACTCTTCCTCTATCCCTTGCACCGGCTGGGTACGCCGGCGCTGCTGGCGGTCGCCCTGATTGCACTGTCGGTGCCCTTTGCTTTACGCACCGTCGAGATCGGCAACCTGCGCGCGCTGGAGGCGGCCAGTGCTGCGGCCGGGCAGACCCGTCTTCAGGGTGGCGAACTGGACAAGGGCCAGCAGGAGGCAGTGGCCGCCTGGGACAGGAAGCTGGCCAAGGCGCGGCCCGATCCGGCCGGCGCAGAGCTGGCTGAAGACGTGCGCGTCATGCAGACCGGGTCGCTCGGCCAGGTCGCCCTCCGCCAGGCTCGCGTCAGCATCGTCCTGCAGACCATCGTCACACTGAAGTGGTGGCTGCTGGACGCACTGGCAATGATGATCATCGGGCTCGTCCTCTGCCGAAGCGGAATTCTTACCCGGCCGGCGCCGACATCCCGATATGTGGCAATGGTGGTCCTGGGCTTCGGCATCGGCCTGCCACTCGCCGCGTGGCAGACCTCCACGCTGTTCGCCACGAACTTCCACCCACTGCAGGTGGAGATCACCAAGCTGAGCTATGACCTGCGCCGCCTCGCCATGGGGATCGCCTACCTGGGACTGATCCTCTGGTTCAGCCAGGCCGGGTTCGGGCTCCGGATCCGGCAGCGTCTCGCCGCCGTCGGCCGCCTCGCCCTGACGAACTACCTCGCCCAGTCGATCCTCTGCGCGCTGATTTTCTACGGCTTCGGTCTCGGGCTGTACGGGCGCGTGACGGGCTACCAGCTCTACGGGGTGGTGGCGCTGATTTGGGTGCTGGAGATCGCCTGGAGCAGCTGGTGGCTGCGGCGCTTCCAGATCGGACCCTTCGAGTGGGTATGGCGGTCCGTGACCTACGGCCGGCGGCAGGCCTGGCGAAGTCCGGCGGCAGCCGCCACCTGATGACGCCGCGGTGACATCAGGCCCGGAAAAGAAATTCCTGCATCCCGTTCTTCAGCAGCATCGCGCTTTCTGAACGCAGGCCGCGCATGCACTTGCCGAGGTCCTCGGGCGAATACCGCGGCGCGTTCCGGCGGGCATCGGTGACGACGGTCTCGATCAGCCGCCCGTCCGGCAGCGGCGCAAACTGGCTTGGCCGCGCCGGCATGCTGGTGCCGGAGTAGGCGATCAGGGCGTGCAGGTAGGCGCCGGGGCGCATCCGGGCAGACAGGCGCTCCGCCAGCGCCGAGAGCGCCGGGCGCTGCAGGTAATTGAGCAGGTCCCAGCACAGGATGATGTCCGTCGGCTCGCGCCGCGCGGGCGGCAGCAGGTCCTCCGCCCGGTCCCGCAACAGGTTGAAGTCCGGCTCCGCGTCGAGGCCGGCAAGGTCCTCGGCCAGGTCGGCAATTTCCAGGCGGCAGCGGAACGGCGTCAGCAGGGCAACCGTTTCAGGGCGGCACGCACCGAGATCCAGGACAACGGCACGCCGCTCCTCGCTCAGCGACTCCACTAGCCGGCGGAACAGCGGCGCGTTGATCGGCGCCGGTTCCGCCGCTGGCGGCTTCACCGCGCGGTTGGGAAGACTCATCACGAGTTGTGGATCAGCAGTTCAGTACAACGATCTCTGCGCCTGGCAATCAGCGCGACTGGCCGCTCACGCTGCCGATTGGCGCCGACGATGGCACGGCTTGCGGTGCGGCCGCCGGCCGCGCCGGGGTCGCGCCGCGATTCGCCGTGGCCGGTGTGCCGAGCACGCTCTTGACCGACTCCGGGTCCATCTCGATGGAGCCCTTGAACGTGGCGCCGTCCTCGAGGCTCACGCGGGGCGAGGTGATGTTGCCGCGGACTTTCGCGCTCTTGCGGATGATCACCTGCTCGGAGCCGAACAGGTCGCCCTCCATCGAGCCCTCGACGAACACGGTGTGGGCGTAGACGTCCGCCTTGATCTTGCCCTGGGAACCGACCGTCAGGGTGTTGTTCTGTAGCTGGATCGTGCCCGTCACTTCCCCTTCGACGAAGACGTCTTCCTGGCCGCGCAGGGTACCCTCGATCTGGATGGACGGGCCAATGACGGCCGCTGCCCGGCCGCGGGTGGCGGCGGACGGCGGGCTGCTGGCGGGCCGGGCGCCGGCATCAGCCGGCGACGGCGTGCTGGCCTGGGACTGGTAGGACGTGGCGGTCGGGGAGTCCTGGGTGGTGTCGCCGGGCTTCTTCGTGCGTTCGAACATGAGTCTCTCCCTAGGGCTTGAGCGGCTTGAGATTATGGAATGCGATTGGGGTGAGTGTACTCAATTGTCCGGGCGAACCAAGCGGCTTCGTTCCCATCCCCGGCCGTTCAGGAAACATTCAGGTCACAGGCCCGGCCAGGGCCACTTATCCTAGGCAGCCCTCCGTTCCGCACCCGAGGACATGCCCATGTCACTGAAGATCGACCACGGCACTGCGCCCACGACGACCGGCACCCGCTATCCCCCGCCCTACGACGCCCCCTGCCGGGACCGCCACCGGACCCGCCTCGGGGACGCCGGCGGCCTGAACCAGTTTGGCGTAAACCTGCTCCGGCTGACGCCGGGCACCTGGTCGAGCCAGCGGCACTGGCACACGGTGGAGGACGAGTTCGTCTACGTGATCGACGGTGAAGTTGTGCTGGTCTCGGACGACGGCGAGGAGGTGTTGCGCGCGGGGGACTGCGCGGGATTTCGGGCCGGCAGTGCCAACGGCCACTGCCTGCAGAACCGCTCGGCGGCCATTGCGGTCGTGCTGGAGGTCGGCTCCCGAAAGGAGCAGGACGACGAGGCCCACTACCCGGACATCGACCTGCACGCCCTGAAGGGCCGGGCGGGGTACGCCCACAAGGACGGGCAACTCTACGCCGGCGCGAAGCCGCGGAATCCGGCGCAGGGAACCTGACGCAAGCCTAGCGGATGTACTCCCACTCCCAAACGGTACCGTCGGTGGGGTCTTCGTAGTCGCCGAGCAAAAGGAAGCCGAGCTTCTGGAGGACCGCGTTCGAGGCGTTCCGCACCGGCAGGGTATGGGCGATGATCTTCAGCGACCGGTCCGTGGCATACGCGAGGTCGATCAGCTGCCGGGCCATCGTGGTGGCCACGCCCTGGCCTTCGTGGCCGGGGAAGGTGAAGTAGGCAATCTCGACGGTGCCGTCGGAGGGTGCTGACTTGAAGGCGCAGGTCCCCACCACGCGCCCCTCCGCTGCTGCCAGGTAGCCGATCCACGGCGGCTTGAAGCCGGTGCTCCGGTACATGTCGGCGGTCGCGCCGCAGACTGCCGCCGGGATGCCGTCGAGAGACACGGCGGGATCGTCTACGGTCCCGTCCGGGCCGATCGCGAGCAGGGTGATGGATTCCATACCCGGCAATCTAACCGATTGCGGGGCGCCGCCACACGCTGGCGAGCCAGGGCTGCTGTTCCCGGGGCAGGCCGGTGGGCCGGTAGTAGTGCTCGACCTCCGTGAAGCCCGCGCCGGCCAGGTAGCGGCGCCAGGCCGTGAGGTCGTGGTAGACGCCGTAGCGGCTGCCGTTCCAGCCCTCTTCGTTGTGGCCACGCGGGTTCGACGAGAACAGCGCGCCGCCGGGCTTCAGCGTGTCGTGGAGCTGGCTGAGGACACGGGGCAGTTCGGCGCTTGGCACATGAAACAGCGACGCATTGGCGAAAACGCCGTCGAACTGGCGCTCCGGCAGGTTCAACACCAGGAAGTCCTGGCACCACACCTCGCAACCCGTGTCGGCGCGGGCCATCCGCGCGAATTCCTCGGCCCCGTCGAGCCCCACCGGCCAGTGCCCCAGGCGCTGGAACGCCAGGAGATCCCGGCCCGGCCCGCAGCCGAAGTCTAGGATCCGGAGCGGCGGTTCGCCGGCGATGGCGCGCAACAGCGCCGCCACGTTCTGGCTCACGTCGTGGTCCCGGGTGCCGGCGCGGAACTCCGCGGCGTGCCGGTTGTAGTGTTCCAGGGTCCGCGCGGCAATAGCGGACGGCTTGTCGGCGCCGGATGTCATGCGGCAGATAGCTCCCACTCGGCAGAGAGCGTGAGTATGCTCCAGACTGACAACGCAGCCGCTGACGGAGTGCACCCATGTGCGGACGCTACGTCTCGAAGCTCGACGCGGCCCTGGAGCGGGACTGGGAACTCAGCAGACCGCCGCCGCTCTTCGAGAGCTACAACATCGCGCCAAGCACCGCCGTGCCGGTCGTGCGGGAGCGGGACGGCGAACGCGTGTGCGAACTCATCCGCTGGGGTCTCGTGCCGTTCTGGGCGAAGGGCGTGCCGCCGAAGCTCAGCACGATCAATGCGCGGATCGAGACCGTCGCCACCGCGCCGAGCTATCGCGGGCCGTGGAAGCGGGGCCAGCGCTGCATCCTTCCAGCACTGGGTTTCTACGAGTGGCAGGTGCGTGAAGGCGGCAAGCAGCCCTGGTACGTCCACCTGACCGACCAGCCCGTGTTTGGCCTCGCGGGCCTGTGGGATGCGTCCGCCGCCGCCGATGGCAATGTGCTCGAGTCCTGCACGATCATCACGATGCCGGCCAACCCGTTCATGGCGGAGATCCACAACAGCAAGGCGCGCATGCCGGCGATCCTGCGCCGGGAGGATCACGCCGCCTGGCTCGCGGGCGATGCGGCTGCGGCCCGGGCCTGCCTGGAGCCCTACCCGGAAGCGCGGATGCTGGCCCACACAGTGAGTACGGCCGTGAACTCACCGCGGAACAACGCGGCCCGGTTGCTCGACCCCGCCGTCTAGCCGCTGCGGCCGGCAGCGAGTCCCGCCCGTGCCCGCAACTGCCCGCAGCCGCCCTCCACGTCCTGGCCTGCCGAGCGGCGCAGCTTCGTGAGTACGCCCCGCTGGTGCAGGTAGCGCGCCATGGCGGCGGCGCGCTCACCGGAGGGACGCCGATAGTCGAGGCCCTCCACGGTGTTCCACGGAATGAAGTTCATGACGGCGTACTTGCCCTTCAGCAGGCGCACGATGCCGTCCAGCTCCGCGTCGCTGTCGTTCACGCCCTCCAGCAGCGTCCACTGGTACTGGATCGGGTAGGTCGTGGCCCGGGCGTAGCGCTCGCCAAGCTCGACCAGCTCGGCCGGGTCCAGGCGCGGCGCCCTCGGCAGCAGCCGGGCGCGAAGCGCCGGGTCCGTCGTGTGCAGCGACAGGGCCAGGGCGGGCTTCACCGGGCCCTCCGGCAGGCGCTCGAACACGCGCCGGTCCCCCACCGTCGAGAACACCAGGTTCTTGTGACCGATGCCACCGGCAGTACCGAGCAGGTCGATCGCCTCCATGACCTGATCCAGGTTGTGGGCCGGCTCGCCCATGCCCATGAAGACCACCTTGTGCACCGGGCGCCGCCGCCGGGCGAGGACCACCTGGGCCACGATCTCGCCGCTGTCGAGCTGCCGGAGCAGTCCCTCCCGGCCCGTCATGCAGAACACACAGCCGACCGCGCACCCCACCTGGGTCGACACGCAGACGCCGGTTGGTGGCAACAGGACGGTTTCCACGGACTGGCCGTCCGCGAGGCCGATCAGCAGGCGTTCCGAGCCGTCGGCAGCCGGGTGGACTGAACGGACCCGGGCAAGGTTTTCGAGATCGCCGGTGAGTGCCGGAAGCACGGCCTTCAGGCGTGCCGGGAGTTCCGGGCTGCTGCCTGGCGCGTCCAGCTCCTGCGCCCCGGTCCAGGCCCGGAGCAGCCGGGCCTCGTGCCCCGGACCGGCGCCCGAAGCCCCGAGTCGCTCACGAAGCCCGGCAATGCGCACCGGTCAGGGCGACTCGCGACGGCGCCCGCTGCCCGTCGGCACCTTGAAGGCCGAGGGCTTCCAGGGCCAGGCAGGGTTCTCCGGCGGAATATCGGCCGCGTAGGCCTTCCAGGTGTCCACACGGGAGTTGTCGGGCGTCCAGCCCTCCGGCACCGTCAGGAATTCCGGCGCGTGCTTCTCGATGTAGGCCCGCACCTTCGGCGGCACATCGTCCGCACCCTTGAGTCCCTTGTGACTGAACATGCGGCCGAACAGGGTGGCGCCGGCATAGGGGGTGCCGCCCATCTGCATGAACGGCCAGCACTCGGAGACTCGCGAGAAGCCGGCAGTCATACGCACCGTCGGCAGGTCCCTGTTCTCGAGGTCGCGCTTCGAGAAGTTGAAGGTGAAGTGCTCGGATGGCGTGGTGCGCGCGCCGGTGGAGGACCGGGGCCAGCCCTCGGGCGTCACGGGGTTGGTGTAGTCGTGGGTGTAGTCCCAGGACAGCATCATGTCGTCCCCGTAGGTCTGGAACGGCAGGATGAAGGGATAGCGGCCCGACGCGTCGGGAAACACCGTGCCCTCGTTCATCAGCGTGGGGCTGTCGCCAGCCCCGCCGAAGAAGAACTTCGGAATTTCCTTGCCGACCTTGCCAACCAGCACGTCGTTGTAGAAGTGATAGACGGGCACGGTCTTGCCGGTGAAGGGGTTGTCCCAGGTCTCCAGGATGTCGCCGGTGGCGAGGTCGGTGAAGTAGCCGGTCTCCCGGGACTTGATCCACAGATCCCGGTTCTCGTCGATCCGGGCGAGCAGCGCCCCGGTGCCGGTGTAGCCGAACACCGGGACCATGCGCTTGCCGGGGATACGCAGGTACATCAGCCCGTGAAAGCCGCCGATCACGGGCTTGTCATAGCCGGCCCAGAGCTTGCCGAAGGCATAGAGGTTGTCTGCCGGGTCGGTGTAGTCGAGGCCGCCCTTGCCGGCTGCGACAGGGCCGGCTGCGACAGGGCCGGCTGCGACAGGGCTGCCCGGCACGGCGGCTCCCGTGAGACCGGGCGCGAGGCCGAGCCCCACGCCCACTCCCAGCGCGGCCTTGAGGGTGGCGCGGCGATCAAACAGCAGGTCGGCAACGAGACGGGACGGCATGCTCCGGGCCTCCGGCAACGGGGAGGCGCCAGTCTACGGCAGAACCGGCAGGCCGGGGCTTAGCGCCCCGGTTCCCAGTCGCTGTGGAGCGCCACGCGCCACATCAGGCGCTGGCGCGTGTAGTCGGAGTTCGGGCTGTGCTGGACGGCCCGGTTGTCCCAGAGCATCAGCGAGTTGTTCCGGTACCGGAACCGGCAGCAGAAGACGTCTTTCACGGAATGGCGCTTCAGCATGTTCAGCACGGCATCGCTCTCGTCGCGGGTCAGGCCCTTGATCGCGATGGTCCAGGCCTGGTTCAGGTAGAGCATCTTGCGGCCCGTCTCCGGGTGCTTGCAGACCAACGGGTGCTCGGTCTGGGGGAACTTCTCCCGCATTTTGCGCAGCATGTCGATTGCGGCGACCGACGCGGCCGAGTGATGCCCCGAGTTCAGCCCGTACTGGAGCACGTCATGGATCGCGATCTTGTCCTCGAGGAAGGCCTGCATCGGGGGCGACAGGTTCTCCCAGGACAGGTAGTTGCTCGCGAACAGCGTGTCGCCGCCGGCGTCCGGCACATCACGCGCGTAGAGCATGGCGCCGAGGCTCGGGTTCTTCTGGTAGGTGTGGTCCGCGTGCCAGCCGAGATTCTGCGTGGACAGCGTCTTGCCGTTCTTCGGGGCGCCCCGCAGGTAAAAGACGCCGGGCACGTCGGCCCGGTGCGGCAGGAAGGGCTCGTCCTCCAGCGGCGCGAAGCGCTGGCCGAAGGCCGCGAACTGCTCCTGTGTGAGGTGCTGGTCGTGAAACATCACGGCCGAGTGGTCGAGAAAGGCCTGGTGGATAGCCGCGAACTCCGCGTCCGAGAGACTGGCGAGGTCCACTCCGAAAATTTCACAACCCAGTGCGCCCGTCAGGGGCCGGATTTCCAGGCTCCCCCG
Organism: Gammaproteobacteria bacterium; assembly: GCA_038214295.1. Taxonomy (GTDB): domain Bacteria; phylum Pseudomonadota; class Gammaproteobacteria; order Steroidobacterales; genus SHZI01. Next base: position 13,139 of record JBBQSA010000040.1, on the reverse strand, counting down.
GGCGATGCTTTCCGCTGCTGCTGCCACGCGTTGACTCCTGGTCAGGGGGCCGGCGGCCCCTACACGGGCGTCAGGGTAGCATTGTCATGTCAGCATGACAATATGATGATATCCGAGTGATGGCCTTTAGCGGCGACCCTTCCAGCCCGGGTAGAAGGGCGTGTACGGGTCCGTCAGCGGGTCCTTCGGGAGATAGCCCGTGCAGCGCGGCGGCGTGGCGCGAGTCCGCTGCGCGTAGTTCAGCGCGCCCGGCGCGACCCCGGGCGCCGGGTAGCGCATGCCGAGCGCCGCGGAGACACAGGCGATGACCTGGGCACTGACAAACACGAAGTAGCTGTCATGGAGCGCCAGGTACGTGAGGCCGATGGCCAGGTTGGGAATGTGGCAGCCGAGGGCCTTGATCTTCTGGGTCATCGGCGTGTCGTGTTCGGGCGCGATGTAGTGGTCCCAGTAGATGCTGTGCCAGTTGGGCTGGTAGGCGCCGAGGACCAGGAAGGTGACGAGCCAGGTGCCCCACTCGGGCATCCCCAGCTTGCCGACCAGCAGCCAGATGGACAGGAACAGCTGGCCCGAGCTCGAGCCCCACAGGAAGCCGAAGGCGGCGGAGACGAGCCGGTTGCTCCGGCGCTCGAACACGGGCGTGAACCAGGACCAGACGCCCGCGTAGGCCACGAGGATGAACAGGTAGTAGCCGGCGGTGAACCAGCGCCAGCCCGGGTCGGCAAGCTGCTCCGGCGTGGCAACCGGCCGGGTGACCAGCAGCTCCATGGCGCCGGTCCAGTACGCCAGCAGGTAGCAGCAGCAGAAGTAGATCCCCGCCCGCAGCCAGGCGAGCTTCGGGTAGTAGATGTCCCAGGGGTGGTGCCGGTAGCGCAGGAGCCAGCTGGCAACGAGAACCACTAGCAGCAGTGCGACACCGATGGCGAAGAGATCCAGGCGGTCCATGCAGGGCTGCTCAGGTCACCGGGTCCGCCGCGATGGCCCCGGCAACCCCGGGCACCGACGGCACCGCCACCCTGACGAGATCCTTCTGGTCCAGCCGGTACCAGTTCAACAGCACCATCGCGAGCAGCTGGGTCACCACGGGGATCCACACGAAGCCGATGACCATCGCCTGCTGCGCCCCGGGCGACTGGTCGGCCGACGGCTCCAGGTTCTTGTCGAAGCCCATGGCCGACAGCAGGGCCCCGATCAGCAGCGGCCCGACGGCCAGCGAGAACTTCTCGACGAAGCTGATGGCAGACGCCAGGAAGCCCTCACGCCGCAGGCCCGTGACCTGGTGATCCCAGGCGTAGGTGTCGACGAGCATCGAGTAGCCGAAGAGGAAGAGCCCGGCATTGAAGCCCCCGAGCCACAGCGCCCGCAGGTACAGCACGACGTCCGGTTCCGCCGGAGTCGCCAGCAGCCAGGACAGCATCCCGAGCGTGTAGGCGCCCATGCAAACCACGTATGCCCGGCGCTTCTCCACCCGGCGGCCCACCCAGAGATGAACCGGCGTGAAGATGATGGTCGCGATCGAGAACACGCCGAAGAAGCCGCCGACCACCGCGGCACTCTTCTTGATGAGGCTCGAGAAGAAAAACAGCAGCACGGCGGTAAAGGCCGCAAGACCGATATAGAGCAGCATCTTGGTGGCCATCAGCACCAGCAGCGGCACGTTGCCGCGCAGGAGCCGGAAATTCTGCAGCAGGGACGACGGCGCCGGATCAGGCGCCCGGTTGCGCGCGCCGGCCGTCCCGAGGAAGGTCAGGAACATGGCGGCAAAGATCACCAGGCCGAGCACGATCCCCATCGTGCCGTAAGCCTGCCGGTCACCACCCAGTCCGGCGACCATCATCGGCGGGACCGCCGAGCCCATCAGGTTGCCGAAGGTCATGAAAATTGTCCGCCAGGACATCAGGCGCGAGCGCTCGTGGTAGTCGTCGGTCAACTCGCCCGGCATCGCGAGGTAGGGCACGGCGAACAAGGCGTAGGCCACCGTGTAGACGAACAGCCAGCCGGAAAGGAACACGTAGGTGCCGGTCTCGCCGGCCGTGCCAGGGACATTGAACAGGAAGGCAAACGACAGGCCGCAGAAGAAGGACGCGCCGAGCAGCCAGGGCCGGCGCCGCCCGAAGCGGCTCACGGTCCGGTCGCTCAGCATGCCGATCGGCGGGTCGATGAACGCGTCGAAGAGCTTCGACGCGAAGAGCAGGCCGCCCGCGATCACCGGCTCGATCTTCACAAAGTTGACGAGGAAGAACAGCAGCACGATCGACACGCCGTTCAGCATCGTCGTCGTGGCAAAGGCGCCGAGGCCCCAGAAGGCCGCAATCCGGGTAGGTACCCGCATCAGGCCGCCTGCACCCGCTTCTTCCGGTGCCGGATCACGCGTAACAGGCGCCAGGGTGTCATCGGGATCTGCGGCAGCATTTCCCCCACCGCGTTGGCCACCGCGTTGGCCACGGCCGCCATCGTGACGACGATGGGCCCCTCGCCCACTTCCTTCGCGCCGAAGGGCCCGTAGGGGTCGATGGTCTCGACAAGGATGTACTCGACCTCCGGCAACTCGTAAGTGCGGGGCAGCTTGTACTCGAGGCGCGACGGGTTGAGGATCTGCCCGCCGTCCATCCGGCACTCCTCGTACAGCACCTGGCTCATGCCGGAAAACACCTGACCGTCCAGCTGGCCCTCTACGGCAAGGGGATTCAGCGCCCGGCCGATGTCGTGGGCAGCCGTGACCTTCAGCACCTTCACGGCGCCGGACTCGGGATCCACCTCCACCTCGGCGACCTGCGCACCGAAGGAATAGGCGAGCGAGCCGGAGGGCCGCGGCGAGTTGAAGAAGCCCCGGCCCATCACCGCCCGGCCCTCGACACCGTTGAACGCCTTCCCGGTCGCCTCCCGGAAGCTGAAGGACCGGCCCGGCGCGTCGGGCACCTCGCCCCGGACCCACACGCGCCGGTGGGCGAACTCGAGGTCGGCGGGCTCCACGCCGAGCAGCGGCGCCACGGTGGCCGCGAGCTGGGCCCGCGCGTCCTCCGCGGCCGCCTTCACCGCGTTGCCGGTCGTGAACGTACCCCGCTGCGAGAAGGCGCCCCAGTCAAAGGGCGTGATGTCGGAATCTCCGCCGACGATGCGGATGTCGGCGGGCTCGACGCCCAGCACTTCCGCCGCGATCATGCCCATGACGGTGTGGGAACCCTGGCCCATGTCGGGGATGCCGGTGTACAGCGTGACGACGCCGTCGTCCGCCACCTTGAGCATGGCGGCCGAGGTGTCGTTGGCGGCATTCTTGCCGCCCGAGGCCTGGGCGCCGATGCCGAGGCCGATACCCCGGTACGGTGGCAGCTTGCCGTACTTGTCTTTCCAGCCGGAGCGCTCCACCACCCGGTCGATGCACTCCCGGAGCCCGCAGGACGCGAAATCGCTGCCGTCCAGCGCGTGATGCCCCGGCTCGATGGCGTTCTTCCGGTGGAACTCGGCCGGATCCATGCCGAGTTCCTCGGCCACGTGATTGAGGTGCTGCATCCAGCCCGCCGACAGCCGGCCGAAGATGCCGCCGTGGTGCGAGCCCTTGGGCACCGTGTTCGTGTAGATGAAGCGGCCCCGGTAGCGCACGGCATCCACGGTGTAGAGCCAGTTGAGATAGGGCGCGGGCAGCCACAGGATCATGGCCCACTCGGCGTGGGCACCCGCATCGAAGCTCACGTCCGCCTCCAGCGCGCGGATCTTCCCGTCGCGGGTCACGCCGGTGCGGAACCGGTAGCGGGTCTCGCCGGAGCCGCGGAACATGATGAATTCCTCGTCGCCCGTGGCCTTGATCTTCACGGGCTTGCCCGCGTGCCGGGACAGCAGCGCGGCGATGAAGTGGTGGGGCTTCGCCCGCCCGCGCCCGGTGAAGGCGCCGCCCACGTTGCCGTAGACGATGCGCACCTGGCTCGTCTCAAGCCCGAAGGCCTTCGCGAGCGCCATCTGGTACATGGGCGCACCCTGGGTCGGGGTCCACATGTGCAGCTTCGCCGGGTTGGAAAAGTCCGCCAGCGCCACGTGCAGCTCGGCGAGAGTGTTGTGCTGGACGGGCGAGCGGAACTCGTCGGTGATCACGAGATCGCTGGCCGCGAACGCGGCGTCCGGATCGCCAAAGTCCTTCTCGTGGGTCAGCGCCACGTTGCCCTCGGCCCACTCGTGGACCCGGGGCGCGCCCGGTTGCATTGCCTTGTGCAGCGACGTGACGGCAGGCAGCAGCTCGTAATCCACGCGGATCAGGTCCAGCGCGGCCTCGGCGATCAGCGGGTCGGTGGCCGCGACGGCGGCGACCTCCTCGCCCACGTAGTGCACGAAACCTTTGGCCAGCAGCGGCTGCTTCTCCGAGAACAGCAGGTCGGGCGCGTCCGCGTTGGTGACCACAGCCTTCACGCCGGGAAGCGCCAGCGCCCGGCTCGTGTCGATGGCGAGAATCCGGGCCCGGTTGTGGGGGCTGCGCAGGATGCGGCCGTGGAGCATGCCCGGCAACACAATGTCGTCGGTAAACACGGAACGCCCCGAGACCTTCTCGTAGCCGTCGAGCCGGGGCTGGCGTCGGCCGATGACGCTGAGGTCGTCCGCGCCGCCGCGCTTGTCTCCACGACCGTCACCGGAGCCGCTCAACCCGTCACTCCTCGCGCCTGGTGGTGAATTCACCCACGTGGCGGATCGCTTCCTTCACCTTGATGTGGCCGGTGCAGCGGCAGATCACGCCGGCCAGGCCGTCGTTGATGTCGTCCTCGGTGGGAACGGGCGTGGCATTGAGCACGGCCTGGGCAGACAGGATCACGCCCGGCGTGCAGAAGCCGCACTGGACGGCGTGGTAGTCGATGAAGGCCTGCTGGATCGGCGCGAGCTGGCCGTTGCTCTCCAGGCCCTCGATGGTGGTGATGGCGGCGCCGTCCCACTCCAGCGCGGGCGTCAGGCAGGACAGGATAGCCTCGCCCTCGCCGTTCAGGACCGTGCAGACGCCGCAAGAGCCGGTCGTGCAGCCCTCCTTCGTGCCCATCAGTTTCAGCTTGCCGCGCAGGACGTCCAGCAGGGTGTGCTGGGCGCTGACCGCGACTTCGTGCGTGTCGCCGTTGACCCGGAGCGTGATGATGCCCTTCTTCACGCGTCCATCTCCCGCAGTTCGACGACGGCCTTCCGCAGCAGCGTCCGCGCGAGCTCCCGCTTGTAGGCGGCCGGCGAATACAGGTTGGTCAGTGGTCCGAGCGCCTCCCGGAGCGTCGTGCAGGCTGCCTCGATACCGTCATCACCGAGGCCGAGCGCCGCCAGCCGTTCGGCGGCGCCGGCGAGGAGCCGTGGCGAGGTTGTCAGCGAACCGAGGACGATGCGCAGCCGCGCGGCGCTGGCGCCCCGGCCGTCCGCGCGGATTGCGATCGTGCCGTAGGAGAAGTCCATGCCCTGCCGGGCCGTTTCCTTGCGGAACACCAGCCGGTCGGCAGAGGACGGCACGGTGACGAACGTGAGGATCTCGTCGGGCTCGAGGACCGTGTGCCGGATGCCGTCCTCCCGGTAGAACTGGTCGAGAGGCAGGCTGCGCTCACCCCGGCTGCTGGCGAGGGTTACCGTGGCGCCGGCCGCGATCAGCGCCGGAGGGGAGTCGGCGTTGTTCAGCGCCACGCAGATGGGTGAACCCTGGATGGCGTGGCAGGCGTCCGTGCCGGTCTTGAGGCAGGGGCCCTTGGCATCGCGCCACTCTTTCGTCTGGTTCGTGAACCAGCAGCGCGTGTCGAGGCAGAGGTTGCCGCCCAGCGTGGCCAGGTTGCGCACGTGGCGGGAGGCAACGGCCCGGAAGGCCTTTACGAGCGCCGGGTAGCGCTGCTTAAGGACCGGAGCGGCGACGAGATCGGTCAGGCGAGAGGCGGCGCCGATGCGGAGGCCGCCGTCGGGCAGGGCCGTAATGCCCTGGAGTTCGGCCAGGTCCTTGAGGCTCAGCACCGTGGCGGGCGTCATGAGCCGGCAACGCATGTTGTAAACGACGTCGGTGCCGCCGCCGAGCAGGCGCACGCCGGGCGGCGCATCCCGGAGCACGGCAAGGCCCTCCGCCAGGCTGCGGGGTTTCACGAAATCGTGTTCGGGAAGAAGCACGGGGCCATTCTCCGCCAGCAGCGGCTGGAGTCTAGGCTACCCCGTGCCCACCAGCCACGCAGCGGACGGGTGGCTGGCGGCCGCGCCTAGTCCAGGCGCCCGTCCCGGATCCGGATCACCCGGTCCGCTTCCAGGGCGAAATTGTCGTCGTGGGTCACCATGACGAAGGCAGTGCCCGATTCGCGGCTCAGCCGCTTCATCAGGTCGAAGACCATGCGGCCGCTCCGGCTGTCGAGGTTGCCGGTGGGCTCGTCCGCGAAGACCACTGCGGGATCATTGGCCAGCGAGCGGACGACGGCGACCCGCTGCTGCTGGCCACCGGACAGCTGGGGCGGACGGACCTTCAGCTTCTCGCCGAGGCCCACGTCCTCCAGCAACTGCCGCATGCGTGGCTCCCTGGACTTCTCGAACTCCCGGCCGCGCATCCGGCAGGGCATCAGCGCGTTCTCGAGCACCGTGAACTCCGGCAACAGGTAATGAAACTGGAAGATGAAGCCCAGCCGGTCCCGCCGGGCCCGGGCCCGGCCGAGTTCGTCAAGCTGGCTGACCTCCTGGCCCTCGACCCGGATGACCCCGCCAGTGGGCCGGTCCAGCAGGCCCATGAGGTTCAGCAGCGTGGTCTTGCCGGAACCGCTGCTGCCGACGATGGCGACGAACTCGCCGGGCACGACCGAGAACGACAGGTCGAAGAGCACCGGCGTCGCAACCGCGCCGTTGTAGTAGGTCTTGCTGACCCGGTCGAGCTCAACGACGGGCGCTGGCATCAGGTGCCCCGGATGACCTGCATCGGGTCCACCTGGCCCGCGCGGCGTGCCGGAAAGTACGAGGCGAAGGCGCCGGTGGCAATCGCGACCAGCGACGCGCCGAGCAGCAGCCACGGGTCGATCTCGATCAGGAACGGGGCGTCCACGCGGCCATCGGGACCCACGGACCGGATCGCCGCGAGACCCTTCAGCAGCAGGACGCCAAGGGGCACCCCGACGAGGCAGCCGAGGAAGGCCAGGAAGATCCCCTCGAGCACGAAGATGCTCTGGATTTCCTTCGGCGTGGCGCCCATCGCCTTCAGGATGCCGATCTCCCGGTACTTGCTGGTCACCACCATCACCAGGATGCTGCCGATCCCGAAGCCGGAGGCAATGGTCGTCATCAGCAGGATCAGGTCCCGGGTCTGGCCCTGGGCCGCGAGCGTGCGGAAGAGGTTCGGGTTGTCGATGACCCAGGAACGGACCTTGAACGGCAGGCCGGGTGCAATCCGCCGCGCCACGTTCTCCGCGTCGTAGAGGTCCGCGAGCTTGATGCCGAAGGAGCTGATGGAGCCACCCAGCGCCAGCAGCGACTGGCCGTCGCGCAGCGTGATGTACACCTGACCGTCGTCCACCTGGCCGAAGCCCGTGTTGTAGATGCCCACCACCGTGAAATTGAGCGTCAGCCCCTCGGGGCCCACCAGGCGGATCTTGTCGCGCAGCTTCAGCCCGAAATCCCTGGCGAGCTTCTGCCCCATGACCACCTCGCCGGGGGACATGCCAATGAAACGGCCCGCGACCAGGCTGGAATCGATGTCGACAATGCCGTTGTGCCGTTCGGGAACCATGCCCGTCACGCGCACGGACTGCCGGCGGGAACCGCGGTTCAGGAAGGCCTGCCCGGACACGATGGGCGACACGGTCGTCACGGCCGGGTCAATCCTGTCCAGCGAGGGCATCCAGAGTCGCCAGTCCTCGATGCGCTCCCGGGCCTTCGGCAGGTTCACGACTTCCCCGACGTACAGGGTGCCCGGGTCCTTGCCCAGGTTCGACAACTGCCAGGCGCCCACCGGCGTGCGCTCCGGCGGCTCCACGGTGATGTGCGGGAGCGCGCCCGTCGTGTTCGTCACGATGCGGGTCTGGGTGCCGCCGATGATCGTGCGCAGGTAGATGATGAGCAGCACGCTGATAGCCACCACGCCGATCGTCAGCAGGGACTGACCCACGCTGTAGCGGAGGTGCCGGAAGGCAACGGAGCGGATGAAATAGGTCAGCATCAGCGCGACGGACGGCCCGCGGGTGGCCCCTCCCCGTCGCCTGCCGGCGGCCCGGCGACTGGGCGGACCTTGCGCCCGGGCGAGACGCCCTGCAGCTGGCGCACCACGCTCGTGCCCTCGGGGAGATCAAGTATGGCCACCCAGTCGGGGTTCCGGCCAATGATGCGCACCGGCCGGCGCTCGAGGACGCCCGCCTTGCCGACAGCCAGGACGTAGGGCGGACTGGCCTGCAGGGCCACCGCGCTGACGGGCAACGCCAGGGCCTGGTTGGCCCGCCGGACCTCGATACTCACGTCCACCGTCATGTTCGGCAGGATAAAATCGGGCAGTTCCGCCGGCGTGATCTTCAGGCGAACGACACCGCGCTCGCTGTCGACGAAGGGGCCGATCTGCGTCAGCGTTCCGCCGAAGGGCCGGTCCGGGTACGCCGGCACGAAGGCCACGACGGGCTGGCCCACCCTGAGCCGGCCCAGGTTGTTCTCGTCGGTCTCCACCTCGATCTCGGTCGCCGCCATCTCCGAGAGCCGGAACCAGCCCTGGGCCGCGGAGACGGGCGTGCCCGGTTCCACCAGCCGGTCGGTGATCACGCCGTTGAACGGCGCGCGCACTTCGCGCCGCCCGAATTCCGGGCCGACCCGCTCCACTTCGGCGGCAGCCTCGCGCCGCTTGGCCCGGGCCGCCTCGGTGCGGGCCGCCTGGACGCGCGCGTCCGCCGCAGCGCGCTCCAGCTCCGCCTTGGAAACCTGCTTTTTCTCGGCAAGCACCTGCAGGCGGGCCAGGTCTTGCCGCGCCTTGTCGCGCGCGGCTTCTTCGGCACGCAGGTTCTTGTCGGCCACGTCAAGCGCGGCGCGGGCGCTTGCGAGGCGCGCCCCGGTTTCCCCGGCTGTCAGTTTCCCGAGAAGGTCACCCTTGCGGACGATGGCCCCCTCGTTCACCGCCAGGCTCTCCACGATGCCACTGGACTCGGCGCCGACCTGCGTCTCGCGGACGGCCTGCAGCTTGCCGCTCGCCACGACCAGCTCGACGATGTCCCGGCGAACGGGCTCCGTGACGACCACCTGTCCCGGCCGCCGGGCAAGCCAGAAGAGGCCACCCACGACAATGAGGATGCCGGCCACCCAGGCCACGCGGGTTCGGGAAATTTTCATTCAGTCCTCGTTCTCAACCGTGCCAGGCTCTCAAGAAATCCCGCAAGGTCATTGATCATCTCGACCCCGGCGGGCAGGGGCTCCCTGGCCAGCACCGCCGCGGCCCGCCCCGCCACCCAGATCTCGATGTCCGGCGCCACGCAGTTGCGCAGCTCGTGCAGCTGCGCCGGCACGTCGATCACGTGGGGCTGGGTGACGAGACTGAGCGCGAGTGCGTCGACCCGCCGGCGTGCGCAGAACCTGCCGATCTCGGCCGGCGGGAGGTCGGGCCCCAGGTAAATGCAGCGGAACCCCTGGCTGGCTGCCAGCACGGCGCCCATGAGGCCGCCCAGCTCGTGCCGCTCGCCGCTCAGTGTAGTGAACAGGATGGTCGGGCCGTCGGCGCTTGCCAGGTACCGGTCCAGCGCGTAGGACATTTGCCGGCGGACGACCCCGGACAGCATGTGCTCCTGGACCACCGACATCTCGCCCCGGTGCCAGCGACTGCCCGCCTCGCGCAGGACCGGCGCGACGACATCGCGCACGAGCACCAGTGGCTCGAGATCCGCGATGGCCCCGGCCAGCAGGCGTTCGCAGGCATCGATATCGAAATCATCAGCGGCCGCCAGCAGCCTGACAACGACCTGGCCGGGATCAGTCGATGCGTGGGGATCCATGGGGTGATTGTGCCCGAATGGCCGGGCAGTGCCTTGCCGTTGATACAAGGGCAGTTCGGCGCCGGCAGCTGTAAGGATTCGCCGCCGGCGTGGGCGGCGTCACGGCCTGGGCCTGCCGAAACTGACCGGTGGCAGGCGCTCCGGCAGGTCGGGGACGTTTTCCCGGATGAAATCCAGCAGCGCGGCTACATCCGTGTAGCCGGCCCGGCCGCCACCCGCCGCGCACAGGTTGCCATCGGTCACGCTGGCAACGCCCACGAGCACCGGCCGGCCGTCGTACCCGGTTACGACCAGGGGGCCGCCGCTGTCGCCGCCGCAGGGGCCGCCACGCCGGGAGTTGTAGGCGATGTGGGTTCCGACCCGTTGCAGTTCGCCCAGCTGTACGCCGGTCCGGAGCAGCACGTCGGGCCGCTCGCCGCCACTCTCCGTGTTGCCCCAGCCGAGAATGGTCGCCCCGAGGTAGGGCCTGAGGAGACTCCAGACCTCCGCGCGGCCTGCGATCGGCACCGGCCGCACGCGCAGTGGTCTCACCAGCCGGAGCAGGCCGAGATCGTAGGCAATGGGTCCCGTGGTGTACTGGGGATGGCGGATGACCGCCCGCACAGCGACGCGGCGGGCGGCCCGGCGCGACCGGTTGCCGTAGAGCACCGTCAGCCCGTCGCTGGCGCAGTGGGCCGCGGTCAGGACGAACCGGGGCGAGATGAGACTGCCCGCGCAACCGACCTTGCCGTCCTCGTGAACGAGCGCCACGACCCAGGGGGACTCCGCCGCGAACTCGGCGTCGGTTGGCGGCTCCCCGTTGGCGATCGCGAGGCACCGGCCCGCCGCCAGCAGGCCTGACAGCAGACCGGACAGCAGGACTGCTGCAGCCACCGGGCGCCGACGGTGGCGACGCATTACTGGGGCGTCACGTCCTCGTAGAACTCGTGGGAATGCTGCGGCAGGATGTGGGGAAACAGGTCCTTGCTCCGCGCCCGCGAGGCGCCCCGCGAGAAGGACACCCGGTCCGCCACGCTATCCCACTGCTCGACCATCAGGAAGTGCACGCCCTCAGGACCGCTTTCGTGCCCGTGGCCTTTCAGTTCCTCCGCCGGAGTCACGCGGCGCACTTCAGCCTCCATCGTGCCGGGACGGGCACGGAAGATCTTGCGACCACGGAAGCCGGACGCCTCCCGCATCAGCGGCTCGAGATCCTGGTAGAACTTGGTGACGGCCAGTTCATGACCAGGCTTGGCAAACAGGCTGGCAACGTAGGTAACCATCGCAGGGCTCCGGAAACAGCAAGTGACGCTGACAATTATGCACTGCTTCGGTCGCGGCGCAGGCTGGCGTAGGCGTCAAGCGCCCTTTGCCGCGCGGCGCCGTGGTCCACGATCGGCTCGGGATAGTCGCTACCGAGACGGACACCCGCCGCCTTCAGGACAGCCGCCGGCGCCTCCCACGGCGCGTGCAGGTGCTTGTCAGGCAACGCCGCCAGTTCCGGTACCCACTGCCGGATGTAGCGGCCCTCCGGGTCAAACTTCCGGGACTGGAGCACCGGGTTGAAGACGCGGAAGAAGGGGGCTGCGTCGGCGCCGCAGCCGGCGACCCACTGCCAGCTGGCTGCGTTGCTCGCCAGGTCTGCATCCACGAGCGTGTCCCAGAACCACGCTTCGCCATCCTGCCAGGGAACCAGCAGGTCCTTGACGAGAAAGGAGGCGACGATCATCCGCACCCGGTTGTGCATCCAGCCGCTCGACCACAACTCCCGCAGGCCCGCGTCGACCAGCGGGTAGCCCGTGCGCCCGCGGCGCCAGGCTGCGAGGAGCGCCGCTTCCGGCGCCCAGGGAAATTCAGCGAATTCCCGGTGCAGGGGCTCGTCCGGCAGGCTCGGCCAGTGGTACAGCAGGTGCGCGGAGAACTCGCGCCAGCCGAGCTCCCGGAGGAACGCGGCGCCCTCGCCCTCCGGTACTACACCCGCCGCCATGCCCGCCTCCATCACGTGCCAGACCTGGCGCGGGCTGATCTCCCCGAAGTGCAGGTGGGGCGACAGGCGCGAGGTGCCATCGACGCCGGGCACGTCGCGGCCAGCCCGGTAGCGCTGCGACCGGCTGTCGAGGAAGACCTGCAGCCGCGCCACGGCCGCGGACTCGCCGGGCGTAAAGGCGGCGCGGAGGCCCGTGCTCCAGTCGGGCCGTACCGGCAACAGCGCCCAGTCCGCGGGGTCATCGCTACGCGGCCAGCGGGCCGGTGCGCGGAGCGTGTCCGGCGCGGCCACCGGCGCCGGCGGGGCAGGCTGGGCGAGACAGTTCCTCCAGAACGGCGTGAACACCTGGTACGGACGCTCGCTGGCCGTGTGTATCGCCTCGGGCTCGAACAGCAGGCGGCCGGGGGACCGCCGCAGGCTGACCACATCGCCGAGCTCGCGGCGGAGCCGTTCCTCGCTCGCCACCTCACCGGGCTCGTAGCCACGGCTCCAGTAGACCTCATCGGCTCCCGTGTCCCGGGCCAGCTGCGCGAGTGCTGCTGGTGAATCGCCCGCGCGAAGGATCAGCCGGGATCCCCGCTCGCGGAGAGCCGCATCCAGGCTCGCGAGACTGCCGTGCAGCCACCAGCGGCTGGCGGCGCCGGGCCGCCAGCGGCCGGCCGGGGCGTCATCCAGGATGAACACGGGCAGGACGGGCCGGCCGCTGGCGACCGCCGCCTGGAGGGCGGCATTGTCGCCAAGCCGGAGATCCTGGCGAAACCACATGATGACGGGCGCTGACACAGTTAAGCTTTCGCTGGTATCCCCGCTGTGGATTGCTTCCGGAAAGGACGGCGACCCGTGACCCGCGACTCCTTGTTCCTGCTGAAGCCGGACTTCCGGGACGGCGCACAGGGCCCCTGCTACTGCCCGGCCTGCGCGACGCTCGAGGGCGTGCTGGCATTCTACCCGCGGCTGCGCACGGCCCTCGACGTGCAGTACGTGGATTTTCCCCGGCCGCGCCCGGCGGTCATTGCAATGGTCGGGGCGGAGCACCAGGGACTGCCCACCCTCGTCGTCGCACCCGACGCGGCGGCCGACGCGGCCCTCGCGGGACTCGACGTCCGGGAATCGCAAGGGCGGCTCTTCCTGCAGAGCACCGGCGACATCGGGCGTTATCTGAGCCGGCGCTACGGGATCGGCGAGCCGCACTGACAGCCCGCGGCCCACTCTGGCGCCAGGGATTCCCGTCTCTGCGAATACTCCGTAGC
>JBBQSA010000039.1:0-28714 GCA_038214295.1 Gammaproteobacteria bacterium | reverse complement strand
TGCTTCTCGACGCCCCGCATCATCATGCACATGTGCTGGGCCTCGATCACGACGCCGACGCCCTTGCCACCGATGGCCGACTGCACGCACTCGGCGATCTGCTTGGTGAGCACTTCCTGGATCTGGAGGCGGCGGGCAAAGAGATCTACGATGCGGGCGATCTTCGACAAGCCGAGCACCCTGCCGTTCGGCAGGTAGGCCACGTTGCACTTGCCGATGAAGGGCAGCATGTGGTGCTCGCACATCGAGTACATCTCGATGTTGCGGACGATCACCATCTCGTCCGTGTCGCTGGTGAACACGGCCTCGTTGATCAGCGTGCCGACGTCCTGGCGGTAGCCACGGGTCAGGAACCAGAAGGCCTTGGCGGCGCGCTCGGGGGTCTTGACCAGACCCTCCCGCTGCACATCCTCGCCAAGCAGCGTGATGATGTCCCGGAAGCGGTCGGTCATCGTGTCGATAGCGTACTTCTCGTCCTTCTCGGACGCGGGGATCTTGATGACGGTTTGCTGGGACACTGCGCCGGCTCCTGTGGTTGTCATGGCTGCATCCTGATTGTAATGGCTGGACGGCCCCGTGCCCGTCTCAAGCGCCCGGGACGAGGAACGGGGCCAGCCCGCGGATGGTCGGGGCCTCGAAAATCCGGATCAAGGGAACTTCGACGCCGAACCGGTCCCGGATCCGGGCCACCAGCCGGGTGGCGAGCAGCGAGTGGCCCCCCAGCAGGAAGAAGTCCTCGTCCAGGCCCACCCGCTCCCGCGCGAGCAGCCGCTGCCAGATCTCCTGGAGAGCGGCCTCGACCGCGTCGGCCCCGCGCTCCTCGCCGGCGGCCGCAGCCCCCGGAAGCGCCGTCGGTGCCGCGGCCCGCAGCGCCCGGCGATCGACCTTGCCATTGGCCAGCCGCGGCAGGGCCTCGCAGGGGATGAAGCGGGCGGGAACCAGGGCCGGGGGGAGAAGCATCACCAGGTGGGCACGCAGCGCCGCTACCGTCGGTGCCGCCGCGCCCGGCCGGAGCGTGTAGCACGCCGCCAGTACCGGTTCGCCCGGCCGTTCCTCCTGGACGATCACGACAGCCTCCTCCACCGCTGGCTGCGCGCGCAGCGCCGCCTCGATATCCCCCGGCTCGATCCGGATGCCGCCGACCTTGAGGCGCTCGTCCCGGCGGCCGACGAAGACCAGGCTGCCGTCCGGCAAGTAGCGCGCAAGGTCGCCGGTGTGGAAGCGGCGGCGGGCGGGCACGCCGGCGGGCAGCGGCCAGTAGCCCGGCGTCACGTGGGGACTGTCGATGACCAGTTCGCCGGCGATGGCAGCCGGCGCGCCCGTGTCATCGACGAGCGCGAGGCCGGCACCGGGCAGCGCACGACCGATGGGCAACTGCTGGCCATAGGGCCGGGTGTCGTGATCGGCGAACCACTGGGCTACCGCGGTGGCTTCGGTCAGGCCGTAGCCGTTGACGAAGCGCGCCCCGCGACGAAAGCGCGCGCAGAACAGTTCGAAGTCCGCACGACGGGCCACCTCGCCGCCCAGCACGACGAGGCGTACGCGGGACAGGTCCTGGCGGCAGGCCACGTGGCTGCCGAACAGGTAGCGGTAGACCGTGGGCGTGGCGTGCACGACGGTGAGGCCCCGGTCGGCGATGCGATCGAGCAGGGTTTCCCGGTCGAGGCGCCGCACGTCGAGCGGGCAGACCGACGCGCCGGTGAGCAGCGCGCCCCAGATGTCCTGCACGGCCGCGTCGTAGCCGGCGGTGGACAGCAGGCTGAGCCGGTCTGACGCGGTGAGCCCGAGATTGCCCGCCCAGGTGCGGATAAAATGCAGCACGTTGCCGTGGGTCTGGGGCACGCCCTTCGGCGTGCCGGTGCTGCCCGAGGTGTAGAGCAGGTAGGCGGGCGCGTCGGGGTCGTCGGGCGGTTCCGGGATCGGCCCGGGACTCGCCCGGTCCAACTCTTCGAGACGAAGTATTTCCAGTCCGGCCTGCACCGGCGCCGGCAGCAGCGTCGCCGAGCGGTCTGTCACCAGCACGCGCAGGCCGGCGTCCCGGATCACCGCCTCAAGCCGGGCTGCTGGCGCCAGCGGGTCCAGCGGCACGTAGACGCCGCCCGCCCTGAGTACACCCAGCATCCCCGCAACCTGCCCCGCGCCCTGGCCGAACCAGAGCCCGACGCGGTCGCCGGCCCGGAGGCCGCCGGCTCCGAGCGCCGCGGCCAGGGCGGACGCTTCCCGCGCCAGCGCCGCGTAGCTCCAGTCGACCGCCGGGCAATCGCCGGTGGCGGGCGCACTCACCGCGAGTGAGTCCGGGTGCCGGGCAGCGCGGTCGGCAAAAGCGGCCCACAGCGTCAGTTGCGGTGCCGCTGTCGCACCGACCGCCACACTGAGTCCCGACGACGACGCCGGCGAGAACGGCAGTCCGCTGAGCCGCGCGTCGGGCGCCGCGACGAAACCCGCCAGCAACCCCGCGTAGTCGTCGAGCAGCCGCCCGATCGACGGCTCAAGAAACAGGTCCGCGCTGTATTCCACGTGCACCGAAAGACCCGCCGCCGTCGCAGTCAGCGACACGGCGAGGTCGAACTTGGCACTGTGGCGCAGGACGGCGACCGGCTCGACGGCCAGCCCCTCGAGCTCGAGGCGGCCGCCCGGCTCGCTGTGCAGATTGAACAGCACCTGGAAGAGCGGTGTACGGTTCAGGATTCGGGGCGGGTTCAGCGCCTCCACCAGCAGCTCGAAGGGCAGCTCGGCGTGTTCGTACGCGGAGAGCGTCAGTTCCCGGACGCGAGCCAGCAGTTCCTGCACCGTGGGATTGCCCCGGAGATCCGTGCGCAGCACCAGCGTGTTCACGAAGAAGCCCACGACGCCCTCCAGGTCCGTATCGGGCCGGCCGGCGATCGGCGTGCCAACAATGACGTCCCCGGTGCCGGCGTAGCGGGCCAGCAGGACGTCGAAGGCGGCCAGCAGCACCATGAAGAGCGTGCAGCCCGCGTTGCCGGCGAGCTCGCGCAACGCTGACTGGAGTTGGGGCGGCAGCGTGCGGGCCAGCCGCGCACCGCGCCGCGACGGCAGCGTGGGCCGCGGCCGGTCAGTGGGCAAGTCGATGAAGGGCGGCGCGTCCCGCAACCGGGCCTGCCAGTAGGCGAGTTGTCGCTGCAGCTCACCGTCGGCCAGTACGCGCCGTTGCTCGCGGGCCCAGGACCCGTAGTCGCGGGCGAGTACCGGCAACACCGGCGCGACACCGCGGCGCGCGGCGGCGTAGCCTGCCGCGAGTTCCCGGGCCAGCACGCCGAAGGACCAGCCGTCCGCGATGACGTGATGGAGCACGAGCAGCAGCGTGTTCGTCTCCGGCGCGCGCTCGACGAGCAGCGCACGGACGAGCGGGCCACGGGCCAGGTCGAAGCCGCCGGCGGCCGCGTCGGCGAGCACGCCGGGCACCGCCGCGGCCGGCACGGCGACGCACTCGAGGGGCCAGCCGCCGGTGGCAGCGATGACCTGCTCCGGCACGCCGTCCCGCTCCCGGAAGTGCGTGCGCAGGCTGCCGTGGCGCGCGGCGAGGCCGTCGAGCGCCGCCCCGAGTGCCGCACGGTCCAGCAGGCCCCGAAGCTCGAAAGCCCAGGCCAGGTGGTAGGCCGGGTCGCCCGGCTGCAGGCGGTCGAGGAACCAGAGCCGCTGCTGGACGAGAGTCAGGGGCGCGACGCCCGCCACGTCCGGCACCACTGGTGAGCCCGCGTCGCGCGAGGGTGCCGTGACCAACGCACCCGCGGGCAGCGCCGCCGCCAGCCCGCGCACGGTGGGCGTCTCGAAAATTGCCCGCAGCGGCAGCGCGACCTGCAGCTCGCTGCGGATCCGGGCGACCAGCCGGGTCGCAAGCAGTGAGTGCCCGCCCCGCGTGAAGAAATCGTCGTCGAGGCTGACGGCAACGCCGAGCAGGTCCCGGAACAGCCGGGCAATGGCGCTCTCTGCCGGGGTGGCCGCCGCGGTGGCCGCTACGCCGGCCGGCGCCGCCGGTTCACCGCCGGCGCCGGTAGCCTGCACCGGCCGCAGCGCGCGGCGGTCCAGCTTGCGGTTCGGTGTCAGCGGCAGCGCCGCGAGCCAGACCAGTGATGAGGGCAGCATCCACGCCGGCAGTGACCTGCGCAGGACGGCAAGCAGCACCTCGTCCGCCACCGGCGCCTGCCGCGCCACGAGGTAGGCCACCAGGCGCGGATCGCCCGCGACTTCCTGCAGCACGACCACCGCCGCCGCCACGCCGGGCTGCGCCAGCAGCGCCGCCTCGATCTCGCCGGGCTCGATGCGGAAGCCTCGGAGCTTCAGCTGGAAATCCGTGCGGCCAAGGATGTCGAGCCGCCCGTCGCCCCGGTAGCGGGCCCGGTCGCCGGTGCGGTACATCACGCCGCCGGCAAAGGGATCCGGCCGAAAGTGCTCCGCCATCAGCTCCGGACGTGCGTGATAACCGAGCGCGACGCCCGTGCCGCCGATCCAGAGTTCGCCCCGCCCGCCAACCGGCAGCGGCTCCAGGTGCTCATCCAGCACGTAGCAGCGGGTGTTGGCGATGGGCCGGCCGATGCTCACGGGACCGGGCTCGTCGCGTACCCGCTCGACGGTCGACCAGACGGTGGTCTCGGTCGGCCCGTAGAGGTTCCAGAGTTCCCGGCCCCTCGCCAGCAGCTGGCCGGCGAGTTCCCGGTCCAGCGCCTCGCCACCACAAAGCAGGCGCAGTGACGGACTGCCCTGCCACCCGGCCGTCACCAGGTTGCGCCAGAGCGCGGGGGTCGCCTGCATCACGGTGATGCCCGCCGTGTCCAGCTGTGCGCTGAGCCGCTCCGGGTCCTTAAGCTCGTCGTCGGTGGCGATCACGGTAGTCGCGCCCACGGTGAGTGGCAGCAGGAGTTCCAGCACCGCGATGTCGAAGGCGAGCGTGGTGACGGCGAGCAGCCGGTCGGCCGGGCCCATTCCCGGCATCACCGCCATGCTGGCGAGAAAGTTCACGACGGCCCGCTGCGGCACACGCACGCCCTTCGGCCGACCGGTGGAGCCCGAGGTGTAGATCAGGTAGGCGGGTCCCTCGTCAGTGGTCACTGCCGCCGCCGGCGCGCCCGCGGCGGTGGTGGCGCCGGGGTCCAGGACCCGGCCCGTGAAACCGGGCAGTCCCGCGGCCACTGCCGGCGCCGCGAGCAGCACCCCGGCGCCCGAGTCCTCCAGCAGGAACGCGAGGCGTTCCGGCGGGTGGCCGGGATCGAGCGGCAGGTAGCAGGCGCCTGCGCGCAACACGCCGAGGACGGCCACCAGCATGTCGGCGGAGCGTTCCAGGGCAATCGCCACGACAGCGCCGCCGGCCGCGGCAGCACTGCCGGTCAGGCCGGCGTCCAGCAGCCGCGCTGCCAGGGCCGCTACACGGGCGTCCAGCGCTGCGTAGCTGAGCCGCTCGCCGGCACACTCGACCGCGGTGGCCGCCGGCGTGCGCCGGGCCTGGGCGGCGAACAGCCCGTAGACATCCGCCGGCGCCGGCAGCGCCGTGGGTGCCGGCTGCCAGTCGCGTAGCTGCCGGTCCCGGTCCGCGGGCGACTGCACGGGCAGCGCGGCCAGGCTGGCAGCGGGGTCCGCGACCAGCGCCGCCAGCAGCGTCTCGAAGCCGGTCGCGAGGCGCCCGACGGTGTCGTCGGCAAAGAGGTCGGTGCTGTACTCGAGCCCCAGCCACAGGCGGCCCTCGAACTCGGTGGCCGACACACTGAGGTCGAAGCGCGCTGTGTCGCCCGGGGCGATCTCCGCCGGCGCGACCTCGAGGTCCGCGAAGGCCTGCGCTTCCCACGGCGTGTTCTGCAGGACGAACAGCACCTGGAAGACGGGAGAGTGCGCGAGGCTGCGGGGCGGCCTGAGCACTTCCACCAGCTTCTCGAAGGGCAGGTCCTGGTGCGCGAAGGCCTCCAGCGCCGTGGCGCGGACCTGCTGGAGCAGCTCGCGGAAGCTCGCGGCAGGATCCACGCGGGTGCGAAGTGCCAGCGTGTTCGCGAAGAAGCCGACGAGACCCTCGAGCTCGGTGCGACGGCGGCCGGCGATGGGCGTACCCACCACCAGGTCCCGCTGCCCCGACCACCGGGCAAGCAGCAGGTTGAAGGCGGCGAACAGCAGCATGAACAAGGTCACGCCCTCCGCAGCGGCGAGGGCCTTCAACTGCGCGGTCAGCGCCTCCGGCAGCGCGTGGCCCAGCCGGTTGCCCCGGTAGCTCTGCAGCCGCGGCCGCGGCAGGTCCAGCGGCAGGTCGAGGAGCGGCGGCGCGCCCGCGAGGTGCTGGCGCCAGTACGCCGCCTGCCTCTCCAGCTCGGGACCCGCCAGCCAGTCCCGCTGCCAGGCCGCGAAGTCCGCGTACTGCACGGGCAGATTGGGCAGCGCCGGCGACCGGCCCTGCACGAGCGCCGCGTAGCTCGCCGCGAGATCACGAAACAGCACGCCGGAGGACCAGGCATCCGACACGATGTGGTGGGTGAGCAGCAGCAGGGCGTGATCGTCGGGCGCGAGCGCCACGAGGAACACCCGCAGCAGCGGTCCTTCCCGCAGGTTGAAGGTGTGGCTCGCAAGGCGCCCGAGGCACTCGCGCAGTTCCGCCTCCGAGGCGCCGGGCAAGGGCACCTGCTCCGGCCGCAGGTCGAGGCGGCTGGCGACGAACTGGAGGATGTCACCGCCGCGCATGCCGAAGGTGGTGCGCAGGGACTCGTGGCGGGCGACGACGAGGGCCAGGGCCTGCTCCAGCAGTGGCACGTCCAGTGGACCCCGGAGTCGCACCGGCAGCCGGACGTTCCAGGCCGGCCCGGCGCCGTCGAGCTCGTCCAGGAACCAGAGCCGCTGCTGCGCGAAGGAGGAGGGAAAGGCGTAGCGCTCCGTGGCGCGGCCGTCACTGAACTCCGGCCGGGCGTTCACCGCTGCGCTCCCGGTTCCGGCCGGCGCGGCAGCCGCGGAATCGGCGCCGTGAACGGCGCCGCTCCGCCTGCCACCGGCGCACCTCCTGCCGCCAGCGCACGTGGCGCCGCAACCCGCACCGCCAGGCCGCGCACCGTCGGAGCCTCGAAGACGGCGATCAGTGGCAGCTCGACCCCGAGCCGGTCAGCAATGGCAGCGACCAGCCGGGTCGCGAGCAGGGAATGCCCGCCGTGCTCGAAGAAGTCGGCATCGAGCCCGGGCAACGGCGTGCCGAGCAGCCCGGACCAGATCGCCTGCAGCTCCGCCTCGACGGCCGTGGACGCCTGCGCCGCCGGCGGCGCGCCCGGTGCCTGGAAGCCCGGCTCCGGGTCAGCGCGGTACTCGCCCGGCTGCGGGCCGGCAGGCACCGGCGCGAGCAGCTGCTCGAGGGCCACGCCCGGGTTCGCGCCGACAGTCCTGAGCAGCGCGAGGTACTGGTCGAGGAACGCGCCCGCCACCTCCCCGCTGTAGAGATCGGTGCGCCAGGCGAGTGCCACGCGCAGTGCGCCGCCCTCCTCTGCCACGTGCAGGTTGAGGTCGAACTTGACGGTGTCGGTCGCCACCGTCTCGGCGCGGACCTTGAGGCCGGTCAGCTCCAGCGCCTGCTGCGGCTGGTTGTGCAGGGCGAAGAGCACCTGGACCAGCGGGCTGTGGGCCAACGACCGGCGGGGCTTCAGTACCTCAACGAGCTTCTCGAAGGGCGCGTCCGCGTGCTCGAAGGCAAGCAGGCTCGCGGCGCGCGTCCGGGCGAGCACGTCCTGGAACGTGGCCGCGTCGCTGAGGTCCGTGCGCACGACCAGGGTGTTGACGAAGAAGCCGACCAGCTCTTCCAGCGAGCGATGGGAGCGGCCCGCGACCGGCGTGCCGACGAGGACGTCATCGAGGCCCGCGCGGCGGCCGAGCAGCGCGGTGAAGCCCGCCAGCAGCACCATAAACAGCGTGCAGCCCCGCTCGACGGCCAGCAGGCGCAACGCGTCGGTAGCCGCTGCCGGCAGCACGCGGGCGAGCCACGCACCCGGGGCGCCGGAAACCGCCGGCGCCGCCCCGCCTGCGGACGACTCGCCCGGCAGGCGCAGCAGCGGCGGCGCGCCGGCCAGAGCGTCCCGCCAGTAGGCGAGCTGCCGCTGCAGGCGGGCGTCGCGTGCCGGCTCCTGTTGCCAGGCCGCGTAGTCCGCGTACTGCAGCGGCAATGCCGGCAGCACTGCCGGCACGCCCCGGCAGGCTGCGTTGTAGAGAGCGGCGAGGTCCCGGCTCAGCACGCTGAAAGACCAGCCGTCGGCCACCAGGTGATGGAGCACGATCAGCAGGCGGTGCGCCGCGGCGCCCGCGGTCACGAGCGTCACCCGGACGAGCGGCCCGGCCGCGAGGTCGAGGGGCCGTGCTATCAGCGCCTGGAGTCCCGCAGGCGTCGTGACACTCGCATCCTCGACAGGAATACGCAGCGCCGGCAGGACCACCTGGCCGGGGATACCCTCCTGCTCGACGAAGACGGTGCGCAGCACTTCATGACGGGCCACCAGGCCATCCACCGCCGCCTGCAACGCGGCCCGGTCGAGGCTGCCCTCGAGGCGCAGGAGCCAGTGCAGGTGGTAGGTCGCGGTGCCCGGCTGCAGGCGCTCCAGGAACCAGAGCCGCTGCTGCATCGGCGACAGCGGCGCGGCCGCGCCCGCCGGCCGCAGCCCGGCCGATGGCCCGGCCTCCGGTACTGAGCCCGCGGCGCCGAGCGCCAGCGCCAGCGCCCGGGGCGTTGGCGCCTCGAAGAGCAGGCGCAGCGGCACCTCCGTCCGCAGCGCATCGCGGAGCCGGGCCACCAGCCGCGTGGCGAGCAGCGAGTGACCACCGATGCGGAAGAAGTCCGCGTCCCGGCCGGGCGCCTCCACGCCAAGCACCTCGGCGTAGAGCCCGCAGATCAGGGACTCGACCGCGGTCCTCGGCGGCTCGGTCCCGCTGGCGGGCGCGGGCGTGGCGAGCACCGCGGGCAGGGCCCGCAGTGCGGCCCGGTCGACCTTGCCGTTCGGGGTCAGGGGCAACTGCCGGAGCCAGACCCAGGCGGCTGGCACCAGCTGGGGCGGCAGCCGGCGGCGCAGCGCCAGCTCGAGCTTTTCCACCGGGACGGGCTCACCGCGCGGCACGATCCATGCAACGAGCCTGGAACCGAGCTGGCCCTCCCCGCCTGCCACGGACTGCAGCCCGACCGCCGCCGCCGCCACGCCAGGCAGCGCGGCGAGGCAGGCTTCGATCTCGGCGGGCTCGATCCGGAAGCCCCGCACCTTGAACTGGTCGTCGCTGCGGCCAAGGAGTTCCAGCTGCCCCGCGCTGTTCAAGCGGGCCCGGTCACCGGTCCGGTAGAGCCGTCCGCCCGGCACCCGGGGATCGGCCAGGAACTTCGCCGCGGTCAGTACCGGGTCGTTCCAGTAGCCGCTGGCCACGCCGCCGCCGCCGATGCACAGCTCGCCGGCAACGCCCCGCGGTACCGGCTCGCCCCGCGCGTCGAGCACCTGCAGCGTCACGCCCGGGAAGGGCACGCCGATCGGCACGGGCCCATCGACGATGGGCCCGGTCGCCTCGAACCAGCTGCTGTCGATGGTCGCCTCGGCGACGCCGTAGGAATTGATCAGGCGGGTCCCCGGCGCGGCGCGCTCACGCAGGGCCACAAGCTCGCTGCCATACCAGGTGTCCGAGCCAACAATCAGCAGGCGCAACGCTGGCAGCTGCTCGCCGGTTGACCGGCAATGCTCCAGCAGGACGCGCACCACGGCCGGCACGAACTCCGCCACGGCGATCCGGCTGGTGCGCAACAGGCGCAGCAGCGCCGGGGGGTCCAGCAGCACCTCCCGCGGACACAGCACGAGCGTCCCGCCTGAGCCGAGTGCGCGGGCCCAGTCGCCGGTGAACACGTCGAAGGCGGCGCTGGCCATCTGCAGGTGGGCCTCGCCGGCATCCAGGTCATAGGCCGACCGCCAGCCGGCGAGCGCGTGGGCCAGGTTGGCGTGGCTCACGAGCACGCCCTTCGGCTGGCCCGTCGAGCCGGAGGTGTAGAGCAGGTAGGCCGGCGCCCCGAGCGGTACCTGCACCGCGGGCGGCGCCGTGTCCCGGCGCGCGATCTCCTCCTGGTCGGCGTCCAGGTCGACGCGGGCCACGGGGAGATCGAGAACGCCGCGAGTGGCCTCGTTCACGATCAGCGCAGCGAGGGCCGCGTCCATCGCGAGCAGCTCGAGGCGGCCTGCCGGGTAGCCTGGGTCGAGCGGCACGTAGGCGGCCCCGGTCTTCAGCACGGCAAGCACGGCCACCAGGTACTCGGGAACGCGGGGCAGGCAGATGCCAACCCGCGCGCCTGCGGCCAGGCCGCCGGCCAGCAGCTGGTGGGCCAGCTGGTTCGCCCGCGCCTCGAGCCCGGCGTAACTCACGGTGGCACCGTCGAGCGCGAGCGCCGCCGCGTCCGGCGTACGGGCAGCCCAGGCGGCCACCAGCGCGTGTACTGGCACCGGCATCGGCACCAGCAACCCGGGGCCGGTTGCGCCGTCGGCCTCACCGGCCCGCAGCAGCCGCTCCCGGGCGGGCGCGTCCAGCAGCGGCAGCCGGGACAAGGCCTGCCGCGGCTCGCGGAGCGCCGAACCGAGCAGCGTCAGGTAGGCGTCCGCCAGCTGCTCCACCGAGGCCGCATCGAAGAGATCGGTGGAGTATTCGAAGGTCAGCGTCAGCCCGTCGGGCGCACTCGCGGCGGTGAGCGTCAGGTCGAAACTGGAGATGCCGAGATCGACCAGGCGGTCGACGCGCAGCTCCAGCGGGCCGACCTGCCGCACACGCTCGGGCAGCTGCACGAGGTTAAACATCACCTGGAACAGCGGGCTGCGGGCCAGGGAGCGCTCCGGAGCCAGCGCCTCGACGAGCTGCTCGAAGGGCAGCTCCTGGTGCGCCTGGGCGTCGAGCGCCGTGGCACGGACTCGCTCAACGAGCGTGTCGAAGTCCGGATCGCCGGAGAGGTCGGTGCGCAGGACGAGCGTGTTGATGAAGAGGCCGACCAGCTGTTCCACGTCCGCCGTCAGCCGGCCCTCCACCGGCGTGCCAACCAGCAGGTCGGCGGCGCCCGTGTAGCGGTGGAGCAGCGCCTTGAAGGCCGTTAGCAGGACCACGTAGGGTGTGGTCGTGCGCTCGCGGGCGAAGTCCTGCAGCACGCCGTCGACTGCTGTGGGCACGGTCCGGTGCACGATGGCGCCGACGAAGCGCTGCTCTGCCGGGCGCGGCCGGTCGGTTGGCAACTCGAGCGCGGGAGGCGCGTTGCGCAGCTGCTGAAGCCACCAGGCAAGGGAAGCCGCTGGGCGCGCACCAGTGCCGGCCGCGCGCTGGCGACGGGCAAAGTCCGCGTAGCTCACAGGAAGCGCCGGCCACGCGGGCCGCCGGCCAGCGAGCGACGCCGCCAGCGCTGTTGCCAGGTCGGCGAACAGCAGGTGGTTCGACGTGGCATCGGTAACGATGTGCTGGGT
The DNA here is from genome assembly GCA_038214295.1 of Gammaproteobacteria bacterium. Taxonomy (GTDB): domain Bacteria; phylum Pseudomonadota; class Gammaproteobacteria; order Steroidobacterales; genus SHZI01. Next base: position 17,288 of record JBBQSA010000039.1, on the reverse strand, counting down.
CACCAGCAGCACGTGGTGCACGTTTGCGGCCGTCCGCAGCAGCGCCGCCCGGAACAGCGGGCCCCGGGCCAGATCGAAGGGCTCCCGGCCCAGGCGCCGGAGTTCGGCGGCCAGCGCCGTCTCATCGGCGTCAGTGAGATCCAGCAGCGGCAGCAGCACTGGCGCCGGCAGCTCGACGAGCGGCACCGGTCGGCCCGCAACGGCGGGAAAGCGCGTGCGCAATGCCGGGTGGCGCTCGACCAGCGCCGTCAGGGCAGCGGCCAGCGTGGCACCGAGCGCGGCGTGCGGCAGGTCGCCGGTGCAGCGGACCGTCCAGGCGATGTTGTAGCCGGGACTCCCGGGATCCAGCTGGTCGAGGAACCACAGCCGCTCCTGGCCGAAGGACAGCGCCGCGGCGCGCAGCACCAGCGCGTCGCCGGCGGCGGCAGCGGTCACTGGCGCGGCGGGCTCCGGGCCGAGGGTCACCCGCCGCGCATCGATGGCGCGCGCCAGCCCCGCCACCGTGGGGGTGTCGAACAGCACCCGCAGCTCCAGCGCCACGCCAAGGCCGGACCGGATGCGGGTGAGCAGCCGGGCCGCCAGCAGCGAATGGCCGCCGAGCGCGAAGAAGTTGTCCTCCATGCCGATGGCGTCCCGGCCGAGCAGCGCCGACCAGAGCGCCGCCACCTGCTGCTCGGTGCCGGTGCGCGGCACCAGCCCGCCGGCGGCGCTGGACGCGAGCGGAGCACTGGCGCCCTCCTCCAGCCAGCGGCGCCGGTCGAGCTTTCCTGTGGGCGTGAGGGGCAGCGCGCTGAGTTCGCGCCACTCGCCGGGCACCATCCAGCCCGGCAGGCGCGCGCGGAGATGGGCGCCGAGTGCCTCTGCCAGCTCGCCGGGGGGCGCGGCGGCCGGTGCGCGGCGCACGATACCGGCCACGAGCACCGCCGACCGGCCCTCGCCCGTCACACCCACCACGGCAGCACCGACGGCGGGGTGCGCCGCGAGCGCCTGCTCGATCTCCGCAGGTTCGATCCGCTGGCCGCGCAGCTTGAACTGGGCATCCAGGCGGCCCAGGCACTCCAGCGTGCCGTCGGCCAGAAAGCGCGCCCGGTCGCCGGTGCGATACAGCCGCTCGCCCCCGACCTCCGGCAGCACTCGCCGGACGAACTTCTCTGCCGTCAGTGCCGGCCGCCGCCAGTAGCCGGGACCGACGCCGAGGCCTGCCACCTGCAGCTCGCCGGGCACGCCGGGCGGCAGCGGCTGCCCCGCCGCGTCGAGCACGTAGACCCGCGCGTTGGCGACGGGCCGGCCGATGGGAACGCGTTCCGCCCCGGCCGCGAGTTCGGCGGTGTCGAAGGCCGTGGCGTCCCAGATCTCGGAGGTGCCATAGGTGTTCAGCACGTGCGTGCCGGGCAGCAGCCGGCGGCAGTCGGCCAGCAGGTCCGGCTCGAGTGGCTCGCCGCTCGTGATGCACCAGCGAAGCGCGGGCAGAGCGCCGCTGGCGGGCAGCGTCTCCAGGAGCGCGCGCAGCAGCGATGGCACGACGACCAGCTGCGTCACGCCCGTCGCCGCGAGGAAGTCCGGCAGCCGGAGCGGGTCCGTGGCGACGTCGTCCGGAACCACCTGCAACGGCACGCCGTGACTGAGCGCCCCGAAAATCTCCCACCAGGCGTCGATGAAATTGAGACTGGTGCGCAGCGCGAACACGTCACCCGCATCGAAGCCGAAGCGGGTCCACATCCAGTGGCAGCGATTCACGGCGGACAGGTGCGTCGTCAGCGCGCCCTTCGGCTCGCCCGTCGAGCCGGAAGTGTAGAGCAGCATCGCGGGCCAGTCGCCGGCCACCGCCGGCAGTGCGGGCGGGACGGCTGCCGATGGTGTCCAGCCATCCGGGTTGATCACCGGGATGCCGGCCGCGGCAAGCAGCGCCGCGGCAGCACCATCCGCCAGCGCGAGTGCCAGCTGCGCGTCGCCGGCCATGAATGCGAGTCGCGGCCGCGGAAAGCCCGGGTCCAGCGGCACGACCGTGCCGCCGGCGCGGAGCACGCCGAGCACGCCGAGCACGAGCTCAGGCGAACGGCCGAGGGCAATGGCCACATTCCGGCCCGTCGCGCCGCGCGCCACGAGCTCCGCCGCGAGCAGCGCGCTGCGGTCGGTGAGTTCCCGGTAGCTCCACGTGCCGCTCCCGTCACGCAACGCGACGGCCTCCGGCGCGCGGGCCGCCTGCTCCAGGAAAAACTGGTGCAGCGTGCTCGCCGCCGGCAGCGGTGTAGCCGTGGCGTTCGACGTCACGAGGACCTGCCGGCGTTTGGCCGGCGCGAGCAGCGCGAGTTCGGCGAGCGGCGCGTCGGGCCGCGCGAGCGCGTCTTCGAGCAGCGTCTGCCACCAGGCCGGCAGCTGGCGCGCAACCTCGTCTTCCAGCACCGTTCCGGACCAGGCGAAGTAGCCCGCGAGCGGCGCGCCCTCCCCGGCGTCTCGCAGCGCGCACTCCAGGTCGAAGTAAGAGGTCCGCGCCGCCGGCACGGCGATAGTGTCGAAGTCCACGCCCCTCGCATCCCCAACCCCGGTCGCCACCGGCTCCCAGGAGAACAGGATCTGGAACAGCGGGTGCTGCCCAAGCCGCCGCTCCGGCGCGACGGCCTCGACCACCCGGGAGAATGGCACCCTGCGGTAGGCGAAGGTCTCAAGCGCTCCGGTGCGCTCGGCCTGCAGGAGGTCGCGGAACGAGCCGGCGAGATCCACCGGCACGCGCAGTACAACCGGGTTCACGAGGCAGCCCACGACGTCGCGCAGCTCCGGCGTGTCCCGCAGGGTCATCGGCGTGCCAATGGCGAGGTCCGCCTGGCCGGTCAGCCGCGCGAGCAGGCTGCGAAAGGCCGCCAGCAGCACCATATAGGGTGTCGCGTTGCCCTCCCGGGCAAGCCGGCGGAGACCGTCGGCGAGCGGCGCTGGCAGCGTGAACGGCAGCCGCCGGGAAATCCTCTCACCCGCGCGGGGCCGGACGAACGCGTCGAGCGGGGCGGGCGGAAGACCGGCGAGACGCCCGCGCCACCAGTCGAGGGCGGCCGGCGTCGCCAGGCCGTCCTGCCAGGCAGACTGGGCGGCGAGGTCGGCGTAGGCCGGCGCGTCGGGCAGGTCGTCAGGCAGGCCGTCGGCAGAACCGGCCGCGTACAGCCGCGCGAGGTCTGCCTGCAGCACCGGTACCGAGAGCCCGTCGGCCACGATGTGCTGGGCCGTGACGAGGAGGACATGCAGCTCCGGTGCCAGCCGGCTGAGCACCGGCCGCACGAGCGGACCCCGCGCCAGGTCGAAGGGCTCCCGCAACGCCGCCTCCGCCAGCATCACGAGCGCGGCCTCGTCGGCAAGCTCCACGCGGCTTAGCGGCTCCGGTGCAGCTGTGTCCCCGGGCGGACCCACGGCCATGCCCTCGTCATCAAAGGTGGCAGTCAGCACCGGGTGCCGCCGGAGCAGCGCCTGCCAGGCGCGCTCCAGGGCGGCCGCATCCAGCGGTCCGCGCAGCCGGATCGCAAACTGCTCGCTGGCGCTCGTGTCGCCCGGGTACAGCTGCTGCAGGAACCAGAGGCTCTGCTGGCTGAAGGTGAGCGGCATCCGGACGCCGGCAGGCGGACGGGCGGGCGACTGGGGCGCCACTATTGATGATGGCGACTGGCGCGCTTTGGTTGATGATGGCGACTGGCGCGCCAATGCCGCCGCCAGCGGACCGGCGAAGTGCTGCCCGAGGTACGCCGCGAGACCGGCAATCGTCGGCGCCTCGAACAGCGCCGCCAGCGGCACACCGGCGTCGAGCCAGCGCTGCAGCCGGGTGGTCAGCTGGACGGCGGTGATCGAGTCGCCGCCCAGTTCGAAGAAGTCATCGTCCACGCCCAGCGACTCGAAGCCGAGCACCTCGGCCCACACCTCCGCAAGCGCCCGCTCTGCGCCGGACCGGGGCGCGACGGGCGGACCGGCCAGCCGGGGGCGGAGCGCGTCCGGTGCGGGCAGGGCCTCCCGGTCCAGCTTGCCGCCGGGCCCCAGCGGCAGCTCGGCAAGGAACACCCAGCTCTGGGGCACGAGGTGCGGGGGCAAACGCTCGTCCAGCCAGCGCCGCAGCCCGGTAACCGTGGGCGGCTCGCCCGTGCCGTCCAGTCGGCCGAGCAACCGGCGATGGAGCGCCGTGCCGCCGGCGACGGCGCCGCGATGGCGCGACTCGTGGGTCCGCGTGACCGGACCTGAAGGCCCGCTGACGAGCGCGGTGAGCGCGTAATCCGGAAACGCCGGGTCCGACCCGAGGCGGCACTGCCACGTAAGCCGCAGCCGGTCGCCGCGACGGACGGGCAGCGGCTCGTCGGCGAGTGGCAGGTACACGGGGAGCCAGGCACGCTGCTCCCGGAAGTAATCCACGACCTGCCCGGCGCCGGCGGTGACCACCGTCCACAGCAGGCAGCCGTCGAACAACCCGTCCCGCGTGCTGCAGAGGTCGGCGCTGCCGGCGTGTTCCGTCGCGAGGCTGCCGTGAAAGTCGAGTACCTCGAAGTCGGCGGCATCCGTCAGCAGGTTCGCCTCGCCGATGTTGCGCAGGCAGAGGCGCAGATCGAAGGGCTGGCCGACCGCGGCAAACAGCCGGCGCGCGTAGTCGGCGGCCAGCGGGCCGAAGCGCGGCGCGGCGCGGACGCCGGCAGGCAGTTCCAGTGCCGCGATGCGCGTCACGCAGCGCTCGGGTACGGGCAGGCAACCCGGGGCGAAGTGGCGGCGCGCAGCGTTCCAGGTGCCGCTGATGCCGTCGGCGCTGCCGATGTTGCCGATGATGCCCTGGGTGCAGACCTCCACTGGCCGCGGCAGGTCGAGGTCCGCGATGTCGCCGGTGAGCACCGTGATACGGTCCTCGAGCCCGAGGGAACGGACGAGATCCCGGGCACGGACGGCAGCGGCCTCGAGCACCTCCACCGCGTAGACGTGAGCGGCGCCGGCCTCGACGCAGAGGCGGGCAAGCACCGCGTCCTCGCCGGTGCCGATGTCGAGCACGACCTTGCCGGGAACCGTCGCAGCGAAGGCGGCCCGGTAGGCGGCGAGCCGCACCGGCTCCGCATTCATCAGGCCGTAGAGCCACTGGTCGTAGATGCCGTAGGCGCCGAGCGACGGCCAGAACTCGGGGGCGCCAGGCGTCGCGCTGGCCTCGACCTCGGCCTCGCCCGCCACGACCCAGGCCGTGAGCCGCTGGTTGCCCGCCGGATCGGTGCGCAGGCCCACGGCGGCATCGCGCACACCGGGATGGTCCCGGAGCGCAGTCTCGATATCGCCGGGCTCGATCCGGTAGCCGCGGAACTTGAGCTGCGCATCCACGCGCCCCAGGTACTCCAGCGCGCCGTCGGGCAGCCGACGCACACGGTCACCGGTCCGGTAGCCGCGCAGTACCCCGACGCCGGGCACCGCGAGCGTGCTGAAACGCGCCGCGAGTTCATTGGCGGCCAGGTAGCCGGGCGTCACGCCGTCGCCGCCCACCCACAGTTCACCCGGCTCGCCCTCGGGCAGCGGCAGGCCACCGGTGTCCAGCACGAGCACGTGCCGTCCCGCGAGGGGCTGACCGAGGTTGCGGGCCGCCTCCTCGGTGACATCGCCGGCGTCGTACTGCCGCAGCGTGACCTGACCGGCCGTCTCGGTGATCGCGTAGGTGTTGATGAGGCGCGCGGCATGACCGTGGGCAAACCAGGCGGCCAGGTCGTCGCGGCGGATTGCCTCGCCGCTCAGGGCGAGATAGCGCAGCCGGCCCCGCGCAATACCCGCGTGAAAGCGCGGCTCGTGCAGCGCACGCCGGAACGCCGAGGGCGTCTGGCTGAAGACCGTCACCTGCTCGTCCGCGATGAGTTCGCCGAGGGCTGCCGGGTCCTGGCGGATGTGCTCAGGCACGATCACGAGGGAGCCCCCATGGAGCAGCGCGCCCCACATTTCCCACACCGAGAAACCAAAAGACGCGGAATGGAACCAGGTCCACACGTCGTCACTGCTGAAACCGAGTGCCCCGGTCAGCGGCGGGAAGAGGCCCGCGAGGTTGCCGTGGGTGACCGGCACGCCCTTCGGCTGCCCCGTGGAGCCGGACGTGAAGAGCACGTAACACCACTGCGCGGGATCGAGCGCCACCTCCGGGTTGGCACTACTCTCGAGTGCGATGGCCGCCTGGTCCCGGTCCAGGTCGAGGACGGGACCCGCGTGCCCCGTCATCTGCCCGAGATACGCGGAGCGGGTGACGAGGACCGCCGGCGCGGCGGCGCACCGCATGCGGCGCAAGCGGTCTGCCGGCCACCGGGGATCGAGCGGCACGTAGGCGCTGCCCGCCTTGAGCACCGCGAGTATCGCGACGAGCAGGTCGGGTCCGCGATCGAGGCACAACCCGACGGGCACATTGCGCCCGGCGCCGAGGGCGATGAGCCGGTGGGCCAGCCGGTTCGCCGCCGCGTTCACGTCCCGGTAGCTGAGCCGCCACTCGCCGTAGACGAGCAGCGGCGCGCGGGGCTGGGCCACCACCAGCTGCTCGAAGCGTCGGGGAAGCGTGCTGTCCGCGGCAAGGTCCGGACTGCGCCGGGTTTGCTGGTCGCTCATGAGCGTCAGGCGGGGGCCTGATTCTCCGCGGTCAGCCCGAGCACCGGCGGATTGGCGAGATAGGCCGCGTAAAACTCCGGCGACTTCACTGCCGGGTCCAGCTGCAACGGGTGCCAGGCAATGCGCCCGAAACCGGCCGCCGCCAGCGCCTGCGCGTAGGTCTCCCGGCTGTACCAGAAGGTATCGAAGCGAATGATCTGCCGGCCGGACACGAGGCCGTAGCTGATCCGGCTCCCGTCGCGCCGCGCCTCCACCGCCTGTTTGTCGAAGCCGTAGGGTGCGTACGCACCGTAATCGCCCGGCGCCTGGTCCGGGTTCTCGGTGAGCGCCACCAGCCGCCCGCCGGGCGCGAGCGCGCTGCCGAGCCGCCGGCACATCCGCCGCAGCACCTCCACGTCGGGCGCGTAGTGCAGGAGGTAGGACGCGAGGACCACGTCGAAGCCCGCGCTGCACAGCAGGTCGGGCAGGTCCTGGACCGGGCAGCAGGCGTACTGGATGCCGAGGGGCTCCGCTCGCTCCGCCTCCCGGGCCAGGTCGATCATGGCGGCAGACACGTCGACACCGGCGACCCGGCCGGCGCCGGCAGCCACCAGCCGCCGGGCATGGAAGCCGTCGCCGCAACCCGCGTCGAGGATGGCGCGGCGCTGGACGTCACCGAGCAGCCGGTCGAGGGTCCAGGTCTCGATCGCCGCCCGCACCGGCGACGACTTGGTGCGCTGGTAATCCCGCGCGATGGCGTCGTAGGCCGCCGGTGTGCTGGCCATCAGCGCCTCAATTCCGGGGCTGCGGCCGCCGGCTGGCGGCCCAGTCCCGGAGCAGCGCGCCGCAATCGGCCGCGAGCAGGCCACCGCTGAGCGTGAGGCCCTCCGGCACGACGCCCTTAAGTTCCCGGCCGGTCACCGCCTGCATGGCGTCGAGCCCCACACCGAAGTAGACACGTTCGATGCCGGAGTAGTGGGCGGCCGCGAGGCACATGGCGCAGGGTTCGACGGTGACGTAGAGCTCGCAGCCGTCGAGCCACGGCGTGCGTGCGTGCTGGCAGGCCGCGCGCAGCGCGAGGATCTCGGCGTGGGCCGTGGCATCGGGGCCACTGATCACGGCGGTGTGGGCGCTCGCGATCACCCGGCCGTCCTGGACGACGCAGGCACCGACCGGGGGCTCGCCGGCAAGCCGGCCGCGCTGCGCGGCGGCCAGGGCCGCGCGCATCGCGTCCTCCCGGCCAGACGGGACGGGCGGGGCTCCGCGGTTAGCTGCCGGCGGGCTCGTCTTCACCCTGGTAGATCGCGCCGCTGGTGCAGGTCTCGTGCACGATCACCTTCGAGAGCGCCGGAAGGGACGGTTTCAGCCGCTGCCAGATCCAGCGGGCCACGACCTCGCTGGTGGGATTGTCGAGGCCCGGCACCTCGTTCAGGTAGTGGTGGTCGAGAACGTCGTAGATGGGCTGGAATTTCTGCTTGATCTCGCCAAAGTCCATGATCCAGCCGGTATGGGGGTGCACGGGCCCGCTCACGTAGATTGCACCCCGCCAGGAGTGGCCGTGCAGCCGGCTGCACTTGTGCCCGGGGGGCACGTTCGGCAGCCGATGAGCGGCCTCGAAGATGAACTCCTTGAAGATCTGCATATATATAAGGTCTGACCTGGCTGCGCCGCGAGGGCTTGTTCTTTTGCTGAAGTTGTGGGAGCGGACGGGCATTCTGCACCACCCCCCGGCACACTGGCCAGCACGGCCGTGCGCCGCGCCGCGCCGATTTGTGCCGCTGCGGGCCTGACCAGTACCATGCTGCGGTTTCCCTCGTGCAGCGTGGAGTTCCTTCCTGATGGCCACTGACAAGCCCGCCGGCCCGGCGAATCCCGTGATCAGCATCATCGGGGGCACAGGCGCCCTGGGTGGCGGCCTGGCGCGTCGCTGGGTAAAAGCCGGTCTGCCCGTGGTGATCGGCTCCCGTTCGGCGGACAAGGCCGCCGCCGCCGCTGCGGAATTACGCGCCGAGTTTGCCGGCGCCCGCGTCCAGGGCCTCGGCAACCTGGAGGCGGCAGAAGCCGGCCACATCGTGCTCCTCACCGTGCCCTTTGCGCAGCAGCGCGCCACCCTCGAGAGCATCCGGCCGGCGCTCGCGGGCAAGATCCTCGTGGATACCACGGTGCCACTGATGCCGCCCAAGGTCGCCCGCGTGCAGCTGCCAAAGGAAGGTGCAGCGGCGCTGATCGCCCAGCAACTGGCGGGCGACGGCGTGTCGGTGGTTGCCGCGTTCCACAACGTGTCCGCCGACTCGCTGCACACCGACGAGGAACTCGACTGCGATGTGCTGGTGGTCGGCAACCAGGTGGAGGCCCGGGAAGTGGTGGTGGGCCTGGCAAAGGCCGCGGGCCTGCGGGCCTGGCATGCCGGCCCGCTGGAGAACGCGGCCGCCGCCGAGGCCCTGACCTCGGTGCTGATTTTCATGAACAAGCGCTACGGCGGCGTGCACACCGGGCTGCGCATCACCGGCATCCCGGACGACGCCGCCTGAGCCGTGAGTGGCCTGCATTTCATCCGCATTCCCGGCCTGCCGCTCGTGGAACCCGGCGCGGACCTCGCCCACCTGATCGCGACGGCCCTGCGCGCCGCGGGTGAAGTCCCCGCCGCCGGCGACGCGGTGGCTGTCGCCCAGAAGATCGTGTCGAAGGCCGAGGGCCGGATCGTGGCACTCGCCTCCGTCGAGCCGTCGGCAGAGGCGCGGGACATCGCGCTGCGCGCCCACAAGGACCCGCGGGTCGTGGAACTGATCCTCCGGGAGTCCCGCTCGGTGATCCGGGTAACGCCCGGCGTGATCATCACGGAACACAACTCGGGCGTGACCCTGGCAAATGCCGGCATCGACCGCTCGAACCTGGCGGGCAGCGACGACGCCGCGCTGCTGCTGCCACTGGATGCGGACGCCTCGGCGGCGGCGCTCCGCGCGCGCCTGCAGGAAGACTTCGGCGTCACCCTCGGCGTACTCATCACCGACAGCATCGGCCGCCCCTGGCGGCTCGGCACCGTGGGCACGGCGATCGGCTGCGCCGGGCTGCTGGCACTGAACGACCTGCGCGGCCAGCCGGATCTCTTCGGCCGGCAGCTGCAGGTGAGTGAAGTTGCCGTGGCGGACAGCCTGGCGGCGGCGGCCGTGCTGGTCATGGGCGAAGCGGCTGAGGGCACGCCCGTCGTCCTGGTCCGTGGCGCCGGCGCGGGCGATTCGCAGCAGACGGCGCGCAGCGCGCTTCGGCCACCCCACGAGGATCTCTTCCGGTGAAAACTCCCCTGCCCCGCTACGTGCTCCTCTCCGGCGGCGTCGGTGGCGCGAAATTCGCGCTGGGCCTGGCCCGCGTGCTGCGCCCGGAGCAGCTCACGATCATCGCCAACACGGCCGATGACTTCACGCACCTGGGGCTCGCCATTTCGCCGGACCTGGACACGCTGATGTACACGCTGGCCGGACTCGTCAACGAGGACACCGGCTGGGGTTGCCGCGACGAGACCTGGAGCGCCATGACCGGGCTCGAGGCGCTGGGCGAAGCCACCTGGTTCCGCCTGGGCGACCGGGACCTTGCCACGCACCTGGCGCGCACCCGCCTGCTTGCCGCCGGCCAGACACTGACCCAGGTCACCCGCCACCTGTGCACACAGCTTGGCGTGGCCATGTCGCTGCTGCCCATGTCGGACGCGCCGGTGCGCACGGTCGTGGAATCCGACGCGGGCACCCTCGACTTCCAGGACTACTTCGTCCGGCGCGCGGCGGAACCCCGGGTACAGGCACTGCGCTACGAGGGCGCCACCCGCGCACCACCCGTCGCGGCCCTCGCGAGCCTGCTGACCGACCCGGACCTCGCCGGCATCTTCATCGCGCCATCGAATCCCTGGCTCAGCATCGACCCGATCCTCGCGATCCCGTCCCTCGCCGCCGCACTCCGCTCGACGACAGCACCGGTGATCGCGATCTCCCCGATCGTTGGCGGCCGGGCGCTGAAGGGGCCGACTGCGAAGATCATGGTGGAACTGGGCGTGCCGGTGACCGCGGCCGCGGTCGCCGGCCACTACAGCGACCTGCTCGATGGCTATATCCTCGACGAGTCCGACCGGGCCGAGGCTGACGGTCTCATCGCCAGCGGGCTTGCCGTGGGCGCGACGCACACGGTGATGACAACCCTCGAGGACCGGATCCGCCTCGCCGAATTCGCCCTCGGTTTCGCGGCGCCCCGCTAGCCCATGCCCGCCGCCTGGGCACTCGTGCCGATCAAGCCTTTCGCCACCGCCAAGTCCCGGCTGGACGGCCTGCTCACCCGCGCCGAGTGCGCCCGTCTCGCCGAGGAGATGGCGCGGGACGTGCTGCGTGCGCTGCAGGCGGCGCCCGACATCAGCGGCATTGCACTACTCAGCACCGAGCCACGGCTCGCGGCGCTGGCCGAGACCTCCGGCGCCCGGATCTACGCCGAACAGGCAGGTGAGGACTACCGCGTTGCGCTGGGCCGCGTGGCCGCTGACCTGCAGACCCAGGGCGTGCGGCACCTGCTCGTCGTGCCCGCCGACTTGCCGACGCTCTCGGCCAGCGATATCACCCGCCTGCTCGACGGCCACCGGAGCGGCGTCACCGTGTGCCCGGCCGCCAGCGACGGCGGCACGAACGCGCTGCTGCTCTCACCGCCAACCATCATTCCCTTCCTTTACGGCCCGGACAGCGCGGCGCGCCACCTGGCCGCCGCCACCGCCGCCGGTGTCCCGGCGCGGTCGGTGGCCGTCGCCGGCTTTGCGCGGGACGTGGACAGTCCCGAGGACCTCCGCTGGCTGCTCGGCCAGCGGCTCGCCTGCGCGACGCTGGCCTGGTTGAAGGCCAGCGGCGTCACCGCGCGGCTCAAGTCAGCCTGACGGTCGAAGCGACGGTGCCAGCAGCCGGCGCAGACCCCGGTACAGCAGGTAGTGGGCGGCAAGCAGCAAGAGGTGATAGACGGCGTTGTGGCTCAGGTGCACGGCGTCGAGACCGACGCCCAGCTGCTGGGGAATGGCAGCGAGGAGTTCCAGTACCGCTCCCACCATCGCCAAGCCGGCTCCCGGCCTTGACCACTGTCGCCACAGGCCGCTCGCAAAAACCACCGTCGCGGGAATCACGATCAGCACGGTCAGCCGGAAATCCGGGTGCAGGAATGCCGCCACCGCATAGCCGGTGACGACGACGGCCACCGCGAACGCCGCCGACATCCGGCGCCGTCGGTGCAGGCCAAGGCCGACCAGCGCATAGCCCCCGGCCGCGATCCCGGCGAAGACCATCGTCAGCCACCAGACCCGGTCAGACTGCGGCGACGGCAGCGTCCAGAAGCCGTGCCAAAGGCCACCTGTCAGTGCGGCGAGCGCGAGGCCACCAAAGAGCGCGCGCAGGCTCGCGCGTTGCCAGGCGTCGGCCACTTCCCGGCCAAGCACCCGGGCGAACCAGGCGGCCTGCAGCGCCAGCGCGAGATCTGTAAGGACCACGTCGGGCTCGGTCATGGAGGCCTCCGGCGGGAGCCGGCCATCGCGCGCAAGCCCATGGTTATGTAAAGCAAACTTCCATCATTAACTTATGTACAGTTTTGCCCACGGCAGGCATACACTCCCGGAAGCGGCCTTTAAACAACGATAACCGTCATAACTGCAACCGTCGCACCTTAGTGGGAGAAACAGAATGTTGAGTCAAATAGCGGGGCGCCCCGTCGCCCGCGGTCTACGCACGATCTCTCTTGTCGGCGCCTTGTTCATCGCCCTGGTGTCGGCGCAGGCGTCGGCCTTCAGCGCCATGTACGTGTTCGGCGACAGCCTGTCGGACACGGGCAATGTCGCCGTCCTGACGGGCGGATTGCAACCGGGTGCGCCGTATGCCACCGGCCGCTTCAGCAACGGCCCCATCTGGGTCGACACCCTGTCCGCCAACCTCGGGCTTGGTGCTGTCAATCCCTCCTTGCTCGGGGGCAAGAACTACGCCTTCGGCGGCGCGGTCACCGGTCCGGGCTATGCGCCTGGCGTTCCGACCCTGACGGATCAGGCCGGGATGTACCTCAGCGCAGTCGGCGGCGTTGCTGATCCGAATGCGCTGTACGTGGTCTGGGGCGGCGGCAACGACGTGCGCGCAGGGAACATCACCAACTCCGTCACGAACCTGAGTGGCATCATCACGTCACTGGCAGCCGCTGGCGCCACCAAGTTCCTGGTACCCAACCTGCCGAACGTCGGCCTGACCCCGGACGCAATTGCCGGCGGTCCGGCGGTTGTCGCGGGCGCGACCTTCCTCTCCACGACCTTCAACGCCCAGCTCGCCGCGGCGATGCCGGGCCTGGCATCGGGTCTCGGGATCAATATCTTCAGCCTGAACGTGTTCGGCTTCCTTAATGACCAGATCGCCGGCGCCCCGGGCAACGGCTTCACCAACACGAACCAGCGCTGCTACACCGGCCCCACCACCGGCGGCGGTACGGTCTGCGCCACCCCGGGCTCCTACATCTTCTGGGACGGTATCCACCCGACCACGACGGCCCACCAGCTGCTGGGCAACCTCGCCGCGACGGTGGTCCCGGTGCCCCAGGCCGCCATCCTGCTCATCTCGGCTTTCGCGGCCCTCGGCGGACTGCGGAGAAAGGCAGCCTGAGACTGATAACGCACTGACGAGCCTCCCGAAAAGGCCGCCGCAAGGCGGCCTTTTTCCTGGGTGACTGTCCGCCACGCCATGGAGTGGCTAGGAATAGCGAGCCGTGAGCTGATGGAGTGGCGTAAGGAATGAACGCTCCTCATCCGCCTGTCAGATAGGAGAATCACGATGCCAAGGTATCTGATCGAACGCGACATCCCCGGCGCCGGCAAGCTGTCGGCGGCGGACCTCCGGGATATATCCATGAAGTCCTGCGGGGTCTTGGGCAAGCTCGGCCCCTCGATCCAGTGGGTCCAGAGCTACGTGACGGACGACAAGGTCTACTGCGTCTACCTTGCCCCTAACGAGGCCCTGGTGCGGGAACACGCCAGTCTGGGCGGTTTTCCCGCCAACAAGATCTCGGTGGTGCGGGGAATCATCGACCCGACGACCGCCGAGTAGGCTCCCGTCAGGCGCAGCACGCAGGCCACCACTTCGGGGATACCTCATGCAACTTCGCAATCCACAGTCCCGTTGCATCGCCATCATCGCCGGCCTGATTGTTCTCGCCGGCTGCCAGCCTCCAGCGAAGGCACCGGATACCGTCGCCGACAAGGCGGCCATCGCTGCCGCCGGTAGCGGCTGGGACAACGCCTACAACGCGGCTAACGCCGACGCGATCGTCGCGCTCTATGCGGACGACGCGGTCCTCATGCCCCCCGGTTCGCCAGGCTTCCGCGGCAAGGCAGCCATGAAGGAATACTTCTCGGCCGACATGGCACAGGCACAGGCCGCCGGCATGAGCGTGGCGGTCGAGTCCGCAGAGGGCGCGATTGGCGTGGCCGGCGACCTCGGCTGGCGTTCCGGGACGTTCTCGGTCCAGGACAAGTCCGGCGCAACGGTGGACATGGGCAAGTGGGTGGAGGTCTGGCACCGCGAGGGCGGCCGGTGGCTCATCATCCGCGACATCTGGAATTCCGACCGGCCCGCAGCACCGTCAGCCGATTAGCGGAGGCCATAACCGGCGAACCGGTCAAGGGTCACAGGGCCCCCCAGCGGCGGCCTTAGCTACAGCTGGGTTTCCACCTGGGGCGGGGTGCCCGGCGCAGGACTGTCCTACATTGTCCCCGGCATCAACGGCGGTATTGGCAATACCAACGGCTCGATCCTGCGCTCCGACAGCTTTACGGCAGGCGCCGGCGACATGCTGCAGTTCGACTTCAACTACGTGACGACGGATGGCGCGGGATTCGGCATGCCCTTGCCCGCCGCCACCCTGACACCGGGTGGGTACAGGCCAACTTTGCCGTGCTGGCGGCAGGCAATTATGTTCTCGAGTTTGGCGTGACCAACTGGAGCGACACCTACTACGATTCCGGCCTGGCATTCAACAACGTCACGATTTCCGGGAGCCCGGTCAACATCAACGAGAGCGTCGTGCCGGTGCCGGCCGCGGCCTGGCTGTTTGCTTCGGCTCTCGGCCTGGCAGGGTTCGTTCGCCGGCGCGAATAGCCCGGCGGCCATACTGTAGACTCCGAGGTGCAGTACCCGTCCTACTGCCGCCACTGCAGGGCATCCAGAGCATGCGCTATCAGAAACTAGTCGCGCCGGTACTGATCGGCCTGTTCCTGCTGTCCCTGCTGCTGGGCTCGATGGCGGGCGTGTACACCGACTGGCTGTGGTTCATCGAAGTCGGTTTCGAGCAGGTGTTCGTGCGCACGCTCAGCACCCGCCTCCTGCTCGGGTCGGCCGGTTTCGTGGTCGCCTTTGCCATCCTCCAGGCTAACCTCTGGCTCGCCCAGCGCTCGATGGGACGGCGGGAGTTCACTGTGTACGGGCCGGAGGGCCCGCGCACGGTGGCCTTCGACATGGCAAGCCTCAAGCCACTGTTCCTGATCGGCAGCCTCATCGCCGGGGCACTGCTGGCCTCCTACGCAGCGGCGCAATGGGATGTATGGCTGATGGCGCGCAACGCGGTCCCCTTCGGGACCAGCGATCCCATCCTCGGGCACGACGTGGGTTTCTACGTCTTCCAGCTACCCCTGCTGCAGGCCCTGCTGACTTTCTCGCTGTGGACACTGCTGCTCGCGGCATTCGGCGTTGGCGGCGCGCACTACGCCAGCCAGAATCTGGCGCTCGATCCGGTACGCGGCCTGCAGATCAGTGACGGCGCCCGTCGCCACCTGAGCGTGCTGGTAGCGCTGCTGCTGCTGCTGCTCGCCGGCCGGGCCTGGCTGGGACTTGCGGAGCTGATGATTACCCCGTCGGGGATCGTCTACGGGGCCTCGTACGTGGACGTCAACGCCCGGATACCGGCCCAGTGGGTCCTCGTCGTGGTCGCCCTGCTCGGCAGCGTGCTGGCCCTGTGGCAGACGCGCACGGCGCGCTTCTGGCCGCTGCTGGCGGCGGCCGGCGGTTACGCTGTCGTGGTGTTTGCCGGTGAGCTGTACGCGACCGCGCTCCAGCGGCTGGTGGTGGCGCCCAACGAGCAGGTCAGCGAGGTGCCGTACATCATCCATTCGATCGCGGCCACCCGGAAGGGCTTCGCGCTCGATCGCGTCGAGGAGCGGCAGCTGTCCGGGGAGGCATCACTCACGGCAGCGGATATCGATCGCAATCGGGCAACCTTCGACAACGTGCCCCTCTGGAACGAGCAACCGCTTCTCGACACCTTCGGGCAGCTGCAGGAGATCCGCACTTACTACGATTTCGCCTCAGTCGACAACGACCGCTACGTCATCGACGGTGAGTACCGGCAAATCATGCTCTCGGCGCGCGAGATGAATTCCAACGCCCTGCCCAGCGCCACGTGGATCAACGAGCGCCTGACCTTTACCCACGGCTACGGCCTGACCCTCGGACCCGTCAACCAGGTCACGCCCGAGGGCCTGCCGGTGCTCTTCATCAAGGACCTGCCGCTGACCTCGAGCGTGGACCTGAAGGTCGATCAGCCCGGCATCTACTTTGGCGAACTCTCGAACGACCATGTGTTCGTGAAGACCGATACCGCGGAGTTCGACTACCCGAAGGGCGACGACAACGTCTTCGGCAGCTACCAGGGCAAGGGCGGGATCGCGATCGACAGCCTGTGGCGGCGCCTGCTGTTCGCGATCCGTTTCAACTCGCCGAACGTGTTCTTTACGCCCAATCTCACCGCCGACAGCCGCGTGCTGATTTACCGGCGCATCGCCGAGCGCGTCCGGCGGATCGCGCCGTTCCTGACCTACGACCCGGATCCCTACCTGGCGATCTCGGGGGGCCGGCTCATCTGGGTGCAGGACGCCTATACCACGAGCACGCGCTACCCGTATTCGACGCCCAGCGCGGGCGGCATCAACTACATCCGCAATTCAGTCAAGGTGACCATCGATGCCTACGACGGCACCGTGGTCTTTCACATCGTCGACACGCAGGACCCGGTGGCCGCCACGCTGGCACGCGTCTTCCCCGAGCTGTTTCGCCCCCTCCGCGCAATGCCCGAGGACATGCGGACGCGACTGCGCTACCCGCAGGGAATCTTCGCCCTGCAGGCGGCGATGTTCGCAACCTTCCACATGACCAGCCCCGATACTTTCTACAACCGCGAGGACCAGTGGGACATACCGTCACTGGACGCAGCCGAGGGCGGCCCGCCGATGTCGCCCTACTACACGATCATGAAGCTGCCGGGTGGCACGACGCCGGAGTTCATCCAGATGCTGCCCTACACCCCACGGCAGAAGGACAACCTGGCCGCGTGGATGGTCGCGCGCAGCGACGGTGACAATTACGGGCAGCTGATCGTGTTCCAGTTGCCCAAGCAGACCGTGATTTTCGGCCCGCGGCAGATCGCGGCCCGCATCAGCCAGGACCAGGACATTGCTCCGCAGATCACCCTGTGGAACCAGCAGGGTTCCGAGGTGATCCAGGGCGCGCTGCTAGTCATCCCCATCGAGGAATCGCTGGTCTATATCCGCCCGCTGTACCTGCGGGCCGACGGCGGCCGCATCCCTGAACTGAAGCGCGTCGTGGTGGCCTACCGCAACCGGATCGTGATGGAGGACACCCTCGACAAGGCACTCGTCCGGCTGTTCCCCGGCAGCGGCGGCGAGCGGCCGCGGGCCACCA
>JBBQSA010000038.1:0-29579 GCA_038214295.1 Gammaproteobacteria bacterium | reverse complement strand
AGGGGCCACGAAAAACGGGCCCTGCGGATTCAGGTCCAGCTTGCCGTTGGCGACCAGCCGGGCCTGCACGGTCTCGATCGCCTGGCCGTTGGCGTCGAGCTTCACCAGTTCCAGGCCGCTCAACTGGAGCCGGATCTTGTTGTAGGTACCCGAGGGGACGTCGTCCCGAAGCGCGAACAGTTCCGAGTAGTCCGCGAGCTTCAGCAGGTCTATCGTCGTGCTGCCGGAATAGAGACTGATCCTGCCCCCGTCACCCAGCAACTCGATGGAGGTAATCGTCGCCAGGGCCTGGTCGAACTGCGGCGCGGCGGCGTCTTTCAGCGCGATGCCGACAGTGGCCATCTTCGATCCGGCACCGGCACCGCCTCCGCCACAACCCAGCAGGGCGAGGAATGCGGGCAGAATCAGTAGCCGTCGCAGGGACAAGAACATGGCGGGAACCCGTGAGGTTGATCAGTAGATCAATATACGCCCTCGCATCCCGGGCCCCGGATGAACGGGATTACGTCAAGTAGTGGCCGGGCTACAGCGGATCATGCCCGCGGCAACGTCACTCCCCGCTGCCCCTGGTATTTGCCGCCCCGGTCCTTGTAGGAGGTCTCGCAGACTTCGTCGGACTCGAAGAAGAGCATCTGGGCAACGCCCTCGTTGGCGTAGATCCGGGCGGGTAGCGGCGTGGTGTTGGAGAACTCCAGCGTCACATGGCCTTCCCACTCCGGCTCGAGCGGCGTGACGTTGACGATGATGCCGCAGCGCGCATAGGTGGACTTGCCGAGGCACACCGTCAGCACGTTGCGGGGAATGCGGAAGTACTCGACAGTCGATGCCAGTGCGAAGGAATTGGGCGGGATGATGCAGACGTCCGTGTCCATGTCGACGAAGCTGCTCGGATCGAAGGCCTTCGGGTCCACGATCGTGGAATTGATGTTGGTGAACACCTTGAACTGCCGGGCGCAGCGCACGTCGTAGCCGTAGCTGGACGTGCCGAAGGAAATCACGCTGGCGCCATTCACGGCCCGTACCTGGCCCGGCTCGAAGGGCTCGATCATCCCGTGCTGCTCGGCCATGCGGCGGATCCAGCGATCCGGTCGAATGCTCATCTACTTCTTCTCCACGACAATCGAACCGAACATGCCCCGCTGATCCTTCGGCCGTTTCGCCAGCTCCTCGACCAGGCGCCGGGCGATCTCGCGGTAGCGCTGGGCCAGCGCGCTGTCGGGCGCAGCCACGAGGGTCGGCCGCCCGGAATCCGCCTCTTCCCGTATCTGCGCGTGGAGAGGCAGCTTGCCGAGCAGGGGCACCCCGCTCTCTGCCGCCAGGCGCTCGCCGCCGCCCTCGCCGAAGATCGCGGTTTCCGCCTGGCAGCACGGGCAGAAGAAGGTGCTCATGTTCTCGATTACGCCGAGCACCGGGACACCGACCTTCTCGAACATCTTCAGGCCCTTGCGGGCGTCAGCGAGGGCGATGTCCTGGGGCGTTGTAACGATCACGGCGCCGGCCAGTGGCACCTTCTGCGTCAGGGTCAGGTGGATGTCGCCCGTGCCCGGCGGCAGGTCGACAATCAGGTAATCGAGATCGTGCCAGTTGGTCTGGAAGGCAAGCTGCTGCAGGGCCTGGGTGACCATCGGGCCGCGCCAGATCACGGGCCGCTCGTCCTCGATCAGGAAGCCGATCGAGTTCGCTTCGAGCCCGTGGGCCACGAGCGGCTCGAAGGTCTTGCCGTCCCGGGACTCCGGGTTGCGGCCCATCAGGCCGAGCATCCGCGGCTGGCTGGGGCCGTACATGTCCGCATCCAGGATGCCCACGCGGGCCCCGTCGGCCTGCAGGGCCAGGGCGAGGTTGACGGCCGTGGTGGACTTGCCGACGCCGCCCTTGCCGGATGCGACGGCAATCACGTTCCGGACGTTGGGCAGCGGCTGCAGGTTGCCCTGCACGGCGTGGGCGATCACCCTAGTCATGCGGTTGCCATAATTCGTGATGGGATTAACAGTAAGGTGTGAGGCCAGCCGCCACATTGTAACGGGTGGGCGGTCCGGGTGCCGCCACCCCATGTGGCATAATTTTGTCGGGCGCGGAGCGTATTTCCGGGGCGTATGAAGTTCTTCAGCACACTGAAGGCAGACCGCTGTCTGACGCAGTTTCTGGCTGAGCGGGATCTTGGCAGCGCCGAGGCCCGCAAGGCCCAGGATGGCCTGCGCAACATGGGCGCAGCCGCCATCCCGCGCGTCATCGAGGCCTTCGCTACCGCCGACAAGGAGCACGCCGGGGTGCTGATCACGCTGCTCGCCGGCGCGCTCGACGACCAGACATTCCCCCTCTTTGCCGAGGGTCTCGCCAACCCGAACAAGCTCTGCGTCGGCGGCATCACCAAGGCCCTGGCGATCTCCAGCAACTACGACACGAACCGCCTCATGGAGCTGCTAGGCAAGGAGGACGTCTTCAAGCCAGCCCTGATTGAAATTCTGGGTATCGTCCGCAAGCGATTGAATGCAAGGGAGTTACTGAAGAGAACCTACGACCTGGAGCCCCGGGAAAAAGCCGCCGTTTTCAAGATCATCAGCGACATCGCGGGGCCCGACCTGGTGCCGGACCTGATCGCCCGGGTCGAGGGCAAGGATCCCTCGGTCCGCCTGAACATCATTGAACTCCTGGGCCGCTTCAACCAGCCCGAGGTGGCCAAGGCCCTCGAACGCCAACTGAAGGACAAGAACAAGATGGTCCGCAAGGCGGCGCTGGAAGCGCTCGGGTCCATGCCGGGCGACCGGGACATCGGCCTCATCTGCTCCCTGCTGGCAGACCCGGAACTCGAGGTCCAGGCCCGGGCCGTGGACCTCGTGGTCGCGCTGCGTCACCCCGATACGATGAAGCACCTCCTCAACGTCCTGAAGGACGAATCCGAGTTCGCGCGCCGCTCTGCCGTGGAGGTCCTGAACGAGATTGCCGAGCCGGCCACCATCAAGTACCTCCTGATGGCCCTTGAGGACGGCGACTGGTGGGTCCGCTCCCGGGCCTCGGACGCCCTGGCGAAGATCGGCGGCCCCAAGGTCATGGACGCTGTGCTCCAGCTGGTTGGCGACAAGAGCGACAACATCCGGCGCGCCGCCATCGAGATCCTCAACCAGACCAAGGACGAGCGTGCCGTCGATCATCTTATCAAGGCCACCCGCGACAACGACTGGTGGGTACGGGAACGGGCCGCCGACGCGCTGGCGGAAATCCGCAGCGAGAAGGCGGCACCGGCCCTCGTCGAGATGCTGGCCGGCGACGCACGCTCGGTCCCCGCGGCGCTGCGAGCGCTCGGGCGCCTGGGCACGGCTGCCGTACTGCCCCAGCTCCTGCCGATGCTTGACCGACCGGAAAAGGACATCCGCATCGAGGCCGTTAACGCCATCGGCCACCTCGCGACTTCTGACGCGGCTGACACCCTGAAGGACCGCCTGAAGGGACTGGCCATCGGCACGGACGAGACGATCGCCAAGGCGGCGGCGCAGGCCATGTCCCGGATCGAGAGCATCGCCGGCGGCAGCACCAGCACGCCGGCTGCCCGGACCGACGCTCCCGGCGAAGCTGCCAAGACACTGCTCGTCGACAACGCCAGCGTCGCCGACATGGTGAAGTCCCTGGACAGGGCGATCAAGCTCGACGTGAGCACGCTCAAGACCGGCGACCTCATTGAGGGCCGCTACCGCTACATCGAGAAGATTGGCAAGGGCGCTTTCGGCACCGTGGTCCTTGTCGATGACGAGGTCGTTGACGAGCGGCTGATCCTGAAGTTCCTTAACCCGAATGTCAGCTCCGACGAGGAGATGATGAAGCGCTTCGTGCACGAGCTGCGCTATTCACGCAAGATCACGCATCGCAACGTCATCCGCATCTTCGACTTCGTCAGCCTTGGTGGCAACTACGCAATTTCCATGGAGTACTTCCCGTCCCACACCCTCGGCGCGGAGATGACGAAGCACAAGCCCCTGCCATTCGCCAAGACGAACAGCTGGGCGCAGGACATCGCCAACGGCATGGCCGTGGCGCACCAGGTGGGCATCATCCACCGGGATCTGAAGCCCGCCAACATCCTGATCAACGACGACGGCCTGCTGAAGATCGTGGACTTCGGCGTGGCGGCAGCCGCGAGTTCCGGTGACACCCAGCTCACGAAAACCGGCTACGTCATCGGCTCGCCAAAGTACATGGCCCCTGAGCAGATCCTCGGCAAGAAGGTCGATCACCGCGCTGATATCTACAGTGTCGGCGTCATCGTCTATGAGATGCTCACCGGGACACCTCCGTATACCAAGGGCGACCACATGTCCGTCATGTACCAGCACGTGCAGGGCAAGGCCAAGTTCTGCGAGGAACTGAATCCGGAAATTCCCCCGGCCCTGGCCGCCGTTGTCCGCAAATGCATGGAAGTGGACAAGCTGAAGCGCTACAGCTCGATGGATGAACTGCGGGAGGCGCTGGCCGCGGCCGCCTGAGGCCCCGCTGGCAACAAACAATGGCCCGTATCGACGCTTTCCTCAAGCTCGGCCTCGCCCAGGGCTGCTCGGACATTCACCTCGCCGTCGGCGTACCCCCGATGCTCCGGATGCACGGCGACCTGATGCCCATCAAGTTCCGGGACCTCGGCGACACGGAGCTCGAGAGCTTCGTGGGCGAGATCCTCACACCAACCCAGAAGAAGCGCTTCGACGAAGGCCACGACCTCGATTTCTCCTACGTCTCGGAGGACGGCGGGCGCTTCCGCGTGAACCTGTTCCGCAAGGAAACCGGCGTCGGGGCGACCTTCCGGTTTATTCCGGGCAGCGTCCCGACACTGGAGAGCCTCGACCTGCCGCCCGTCATCAAGAAGCTCTGCGACTATCACCAGGGGATGATCCTCGTCACGGGCTCGACTGGCACTGGCAAGTCCACGACGCTTGCGGCAATGATCGACCACCTGAACAGCACCCAGAACTGCAACATCATCAGCCTCGAGGACCCGATCGAGTTCATGCACCAGAGCAAGCAGGCGCAGATCATCCAGCGGGAGCTGGGGACTCACCTGCCCTCCTTCGCCGAAGGTATCCGGGCGGCTCTCCGGCAGGATCCGGACGTGATTCTTGTGGGCGAGCTCCGCGACGCCGAGACGATCCAGATGGCCATGACCGCGGCGGAGACCGGTCATCTGGTGCTGGGCACACTGCACACCACCGGCGCGGTAAAGACCATTGACCGGGTTATCGACGCACTGCCCGGCGATATGCGCGAGCAGTCCAAGAGCTTCCTGGCGCAGAGCCTGAATGCCGTGGTCACCCAGACACTTGTCCGCACGCCTGACGGGCGGGGGCGCCGCGCGGTCGTCGAGATCATGCTGATGACGCGCGCCATCTCCAAGCTGATCATGACGGACCAGACGCACCAGATCCCCGCCCAGCTGCAGACGGGCAAGGATCTGGGCATGCAGATGATGGACCAGGCGCTGCTGGAGGCGATCCAGAAGAAACAGATCGATCCGGACGATGCCTTCCGCTTTGCGACCGACAAGGCGCTGTTCCAGCGCTTTGTCACCGACACATCGATACTGCCCAAGTTTGAAGTAGGCGGGACATGAGCCTGATCGACGACTACCTGAAGCAGGTCATTGTCCGCAACGGCTCGGACCTGCACTTCATTGCCGGCGAGCCGCCCAGGGCCCGGGTCTATGGCGAACTGCAGATCCTCGCGCCCGAGACGCTGACCGCGGCCAAGGTCGAGACGGCGCTGGTCGAGATCATGTCGCAGAAATCCCGGGAAGATTTCCAGCGCCGGGACTCGACGGACTTTGCCTACTCGCTGGCGGACCTCGCGCGCTTCCGGGTCAACGTGTTTCGCCACGTGGGGGGCATGGGCGCCGTGCTCCGGTCGATACCCTCCAAGGCCAAGACGCTGGAGGACCTGCGGATGCCCGCGGTGGTGGCCCAGCTGTGCAAGCAACCCCAGGGCATGATCCTCGTGACCGGCAAGACGGGCTCAGGCAAGTCGACGACCCTGGCCGCGATGATCGACGAGATCAACCGCAAGATAAACGGCCACATCCTCACGATCGAGGACCCCATCGAGTTCGTCCACAGCCGCCGGAAGTGCCTGATCAGCCAGCGGGAAATCGGCGTCCACAGCCCAAGCTTCGCGGCGGCCCTACACTCGGCCCTCCGCGAGGACCCGGACGTGATCCTCGTGGGCGAGATGCGCGACCTGGAGACGGTCAGCATCGCCGTCACCGCCGCGGAGATGGGCATCCTCGTGATGGGCACCCTGCACACCAACGGTGCCGCCCAGACGATCGACCGGATCGTCAATTCCTTTCCGACGGACAAGCAGTCCCATGTGCGCACGATGCTCTCCACGTCCCTGCGGGGCGTAATTTCCCAGCAACTGGTGCCGCGCAAGGGGGAGCCCGGGCTCGTGGCGGCCCTGGAAATCATGGTCAACACCCCGGCCGTCTCCAACCTGATCCGCCAGGGCAAGCTCGAGCAGCTGGAAAACGCCATCCAGGGCGGCTCCCGCATCGGCATGCGCACAATGGATTCCGCACTCAAGGACCTGCTCGACCAGGGCCGGATAACCGGCAAGACGGCTTACGAGTCGGCGCTGGAGAAACGCCGCTTCGAGGATGTGAAGGAACTCGCCTGACCGCCCTATAATGGGCGGTGCCTTCAACCACCCGCAAAATCCTCGTCACCAGCGCCCTTCCCTACGCGAACGGGCCCATTCACATCGGCCACCTGGTCGAGTACGTCCAGACGGACATCTGGGTCCGGTACCTGCGTCTCGCGGGTCATGACGTCACCTACCTGTGCGCCAGCGATGCGCACGGCACACCAATCATGCTCAAGGCGCGGGATGCGGGCATCACGCCGGAGGCCCTGGTCGAGCGCTTCCGTGCCGAGCACGAGCGGGCCTTCGCGGGCTTCCGCGTCGCCTTCGACAACTACTACACCACCCATTCCGAGGAGAACCGGCAGCTGGTGGAGCTTTTCTATACGCGGCTCGACGCCCGGGGCCTCATCACGCAGCGGGTGATCAAGCAGGCCTATGACGCGGAGGCCGGCATGTTCCTCCCGGACCGCTTCATTCGTGGTGACTGCCCGGTATGCGGCACGCCGGACCAGTACGGGGACAGCTGCGAGAGCTGCGGCGCCACCTACTCGCCCGCCGAGCTCAGGAATGCCCGGTCCGTGGTCTCGGGCTCCACGCCCGTGGCAAAGGACTCGGTGCACTATTTCTTCCGGCTCGCGGCCTTCGAGGACAGCCTCAAGCGCTGGCAGGCGGAGGGCCACGTACAGGAGAGCGTCGCGCGCAAGCTCCAGGAATGGTTCACCGCGGGCCTGCGGGACTGGGACATCTCGCGGGACGCGCCGTATTTCGGTTTCCGCATCCCGGGTACCGACGACAAGTACTTCTATGTGTGGGTCGACGCGCCCGTCGGCTACATGGCGAGCCACCGGAACTGGCTGGACCGGACCGGCCGGCCGGACAGCGAGTTCGCCGCGGCCTGGGACCCGGACAGCACCGGCGAGCTGCATCACTTCATCGGTAAGGACATCCTGTACTTCCATACCCTGTTCTGGCCGGCACTGCTGGAGGGGGCAGGCTTCCGGAAGCCCACTGCCGTACATGTCCACGGCTTCCTGACGGTCAACGGGCTGAAGATGTCGAAGTCCCGCGGGACCTTCATCGCCGCCCGCACCTACCTGGACCACCTGGACCCGGAATACCTGCGCTACTACTACGCCTTCAAGCTGGGTCCGGGACTTGACGACATCGACCTGAACCTCGATGACTTCGTGGCGCGGGTCAACGCAGACCTGGTCGGCAAGGTCGTGAACCTGGCGAGCCGCTGCGCGGGTTTCATCAGCCAGCGGTTCTCCGGCGAGCTGGCCGGTGCACTGGACGACCCGGCCCTCTTCCAGCAGTTCGTGGCTGCCGGAGACAGCATCGGCCAGGCTTTCGAGGGGCGGGACTACGGCCGGGCCATGCGCGAAACCATGCAGCTTGCCGACGCCGCCAACAAGTACATAGACAGTCAGAAGCCCTGGGTACTTGCCCGGGATCCGGCAACGCTGCCGCGCGTGCAGGCGGTCTGCACCCAGGGACTGAACCTGTTTCGCATCCTGATGATCTATCTCGCGCCGGTGCTGCCACGCGTGGCAGCCGAGGCGGAGAAATTCCTGCGGGCCGAGCCCTTTCGCTGGGCGTCCCGCGGCACACCCGTGCTCGGTACGCAGATCGATGCGTACGAGCCACTCCTCGTCCGGGTTGACCCGGGCGCCGTCTCCCGTATGGTGGCAGCATCCATGGAAACTCCCTCGCCCAGCACTTCGCCAGCCGCCACGCCGGCGGTGACCACGCCATCGCCAGCCGCAGCATCGCCGCCGGAGATCGACCTCGCGGACTTCCAGAAGGTCGATTTGCGCATCGCCACCGTGCTTGGCGCCGAGGCGGTCGACGGCGCCGACAAGCTGGTGCGCTTGACGCTCGACATCGGCTCGGAGCAGCGCACGGTCCTGTCAGGCATCAAGTCGGCCTACGCCCCTGCTGACCTCGTGGGCCGGCAGGTGATCCTGGTGGCCAACCTGAAGCCGCGCAAGATGCGCTTCGGCATCTCCCAGGGCATGGTGCTGGCGGCCGGCGGCGACGCAGGACTGTTCCTGGTGGGGCCCGACGCCCCTGCGCCCGCAGGGCTCCGTGTGACCTGATGGGTGACGTGCTGCTCATTGCAGTCGCCGCCGCCACCGCCAATAACCTTGTGCTCGTCTACCTGCTGGGTCTCGGCCCTGTACTGGATTCCTCGTACCGGCCTGGCCGGGTGGCCGGACTGACGCTCGCCATCACCCTGTTGTTGATGCTCACGACCTCGCTTGCTCACCTGCTCGACCGGTGGGTGCTGGTTCCGTACCACCTGGAGTACCTGCGCATCATCGGCTACCTGGTGCTCGTTGGCGCCGTAGCGAGCCTCGCAGACCAGGTACTGCGGTGGACCAGCGAGCGTCTGCACCCCGAAACCCGGCCGGCCCTGCGCCTCGTGGCGATCCACAGCGCCGTGCTCGGCGTGGCCCTGCTGACCTCGGGTACGACGGCCAGTCTGGCGGGCGCCCTGGCGCTCGGCTTGGGCGCGGGCCTCGGTTTCGGACTCGTGCTGCTCGTCTTCGCCGGGCTCGAGACCCGGCTGGAGCAGGCGCCGGCGTCGCTGCGGGGCCCGGCCATCGCGCTCGTCACGCTGGGCATGATGTCCCTCGCCTTCCTCGGGTTCTCGGGGATCGGGACCTAGGGCTTCCGCCCCGGCTGGCGGCAGAGCATGACCGAACCGGACCAGACAGACCGCCTCGCCTTCGACCCCCAGCCGCGCCGTCCGGCCTGGGGGGTTCGTACGCCACGGCGCAAGGGGCTGTCCACCGGTAAGCCGATCCTGGTCGCAGCGCCGCCCGCCCGGGTCTGCCTCGCGTTGGGCGCCGGCCCTGGTCCCGCGGCGGAACCCGTCGTCGCCGTGGGACAGCGGGTCGTGTGCGGGGAGCCCGTGGCCCGGCCCGTCGCGCCTGGCGGGCCACCGGTCCACGCCAGCATCAGCGGGCGAGTAACTCACCTGGAGCCGCGCCCGGTCGCCGGGTTTCCCGGCCCGGTACCCTGCGTGGTGATCGAAAGCGATGGCGGCGACGAGCGCTGGCCTGGCTACGGCCCGGACCCCGCCGCGGCTGAGTGGCCGCCCGAGGCACTGATCGGCCGGATCGCGTCGGGCGGCCTCGTCGGGCTCGGCGGCGCGCTGTTTCCCACGGCACACAAGCTCGTGGCCTCGCGCGGTGTGCCGCTGCTGCTCCTGAACGGGGTGGAGTGCGAGCCGTATATCAGCTGCGACGACATGCTGCTCCGGGAGCGCTCGGACCGGGTCGTCGCCGGGGGGCAGGTGCTGCTCGCCGCGCTCGGCGCGCAGCGCTGCATCATCGCCGTCAAGAACGACATGCCCCAGGCGCGGAACGCCATCTACGCGGCGCTGCAGGCGGCGGCAGACCCGCGCTTCGCGCTGTCTGTGGTCACTGGCAAATATCCCTCCGGCGGCGAGCGGCAGCTGGTCGAACTGGTGCTGGGGCGGGAGGTCCCCGCGGGCGGTCACCCAGCCGACGCGGGCGTGCTGTGCCAGAACGTCGGGACTGCCGCCGCGGTCGCTGACCTGATCCGGCACGGCCAGCCACTGATCTCCCGGATCGTCACGCTGACGGGCGGCGGCCTGACCCAACCGCAAAACATCGAGGCGCGCCTCGGCACAACGGTCGCCGACCTGGTGGCACTGGCCGGCGGCTACCGGGGCGAACCCGGCCGGCTGATCATGGGCGGCCCGATGATGGGGATCGCCCTGGCCACCGACGAGTTAGCGATAACGGCGGCAACCAACTGCATCGTGGCGGCGACCGACGCAGAACTGGGTGGAGGCGCCGTCGAGATGCCCTGTATCCGCTGCGGTGACTGTATCGAGGCCTGCCCGGCCACGTTGCTGCCCCAGGAGCTGCTGATCGCCGCGCGGGCGGGGCGGGTTGCCGATCTCACGACGCTCGGCGTCAGCGAGTGCATCGAGTGCTGCGCCTGCGACTACGTCTGCCCCAGCCACATTCCGCTGACCCACTACTTCATCGCCGGCAAGGCACTAGTCCGGAATGCGGCAGCCACGGAAACGCCGGCCTGATGCAGTTTCCCACCCCATCGCCGCCCCAGTGGCACTCGCCCGCCACGGTTGGCGGCATCATGCGCACGGTGATCTACGCACTGGTCCCCGCAATTCTCACCCACGTGTGGTTCTACGGCGCCGGAATCCTCTTCAACACGCTCATTGCCATGCTGGCGGCGCTCGCGACCGAGGCCGTCTGCCTGCGGCTCGCCGGCAAGCCTGCGGCCACCTTCCTCGCCGACAGCAGTGCGCTGGTCACGGCCGTCCTGTTTGCCTTCTGCCTGCCACCACTGTGTCCCTGGTGGATAACGGCGACCGGCATGGTGTTCGGAATTGGCGTGGCCAAACACGCCTACGGCGGCCTTGGCTACAACGTCTTCAACCCGGCAATGGCCGGCTTCGTGCTGGTGCTGGTGTCATTTCCGGGTGCCATGGCCCTGTGGCCGGCACCGGACGTGGGTGACCTGGACTACGTCCGCCCGGGCGTGAGCGCGGTTGTCCACTTCGGCTTCACCGGCAACTTGCCCGACGGGCTGACGGTCGATGCCATCGCCCGGGCCACCACGCTGGAGAGCGCGAAGGAAGGCCTCCGGCTCATGCAGACCATGGACGAAATCCGCGCCAATCCGGTCTTCGGTGATTTTGGCGGGGCCGGCTGGGAGTGGGTGAACAACTTCATCGCCATCGGCGGCTTCTGCCTGCTGCTGCTCGGGGTGATCCGCTGGCACACGCCAGCCGGCGTGCTTGGTGGCCTGCTCGGCATGGCCACGCTCGCCTGGCTGCTGGACCCCAACACGCACCCGTCGCCGGGCTTCCACCTGTTTAGCGGCGGCACGATGCTGGGAGCCTTCTTTATCGCCACTGATCCCGTGTCGTCACCGACCACCGGCCGGGGGCGGCTGATCTACGGCACCGGCATTGGCGTGCTGACCTTCGTGATGCGCAGCTTCGGCAGTTACCCGGATGGCGTGGCCTTCGCCGTGCTGCTGATGAACCTCTGCGCCCCGCTGATTGACCGGTGGACGCGGCCCCGGGTGTACGGCAGGGCCGCATGAGCGCCCGTGCGAACCTGGCCAGCGTGGCCGGCATACTCCTCATGAGTGCGGTGCTGGTGGCTGGCACGTGGCAGCTCACGCGGGAACGCATCGCCGCGAATGACGCGCGTGGGCTCGTGGAAGAACTGGCGGCCGTACTGCCGGCGGGCCTCTATAACAACGCGCCGCGGAAGGACCGGGTCCTGCTCGACACCGGGAGCGGGGGGCCCCTGCCCGTGTACCGCGCGCGCCAGAATGGCGTACCGGTGGCGGCAGCGCTGACTGTGGCGGCGGACGGCTACGCGGGCCCGATCACCCTGCTGGTCGGTATTGCCGCCAATGGCAAGGTGCTCGGCGTGAAAATCATTGCCGAGGCCGAAACCGCCGGCATCGGGACACGGGTCCGGAACGCGGGCTGGCTCGCGCGCTTCACCGGCCGTTCGCTGCTGGACCCGGCGCTGGACCGCTGGACGCCCCGGGAAGACGGCGGCGCCTTCGATGCCGTGGCCGGCGCCACCGTGAGCAGCCGCGCCGTCATCGGTGGCGTCCGGAAGGCCGTGCAGTACTTCGAGAGCCACCGGGACGAAGTGTTCGCGCCGGGGACTGACGATGACTGACCGGGTGCAACCCGCATGACCGGGACGACCACACCCACGATAGCGGTGGCCGCGTCCGGCCCCTGGTGGAGCACCCCGGGGATCGGCAACCTGCTCGGCCTCTGCCCCCTGCTCGCGGCCAGCCGCACCTGGGAAGGCGGCCTCGCGCTCGGCCTGGCCTCCCTGGCGGTCATCAGCGCCAGCAACCTGGTGAGCGCCACGCTGGGCAGGGGTCTCGCCGCCCGCTTCCGGCTGCCGGCCTGTGCCCTGCTGATCGCGGCCCTCGTGACCGCCGTCGACCTGGTGTTCCGCGCTGGCTGGTTCGAACTTTACGGCGAGGTGGGCCTGTTCGTGCCGCTGATCCTTGCCAACGGGCTCATCCTGGCCCGGGCCGAGGCCGCCGCCGCGGGCCACGGCGCCGGCCGCGCGCTGCGGGACAGCCTCGTCGATGGCGGGGGCTTTACCGTCCTGCTCACCGGCATGGGCGCGGTCCGGGAACTGCTCGCTCCCGGACTGCTCGTTGCCACGCTGCCGGCCGGGGCACTGTTCCTGCTGGCGGCCGTGGTCGCGTTCCGCCAGCTCTGGCTACGCCGCCGCGACACGCCATGACGCCCCGGCAGCGCGCCGCCCTGTTCCAGCGACTGCAGCAGGCCAATCCCCGGCCAACGACGGAACTCGTCTACCACTCGCCCTTCGAGCTGCTGATCGCGGTGATCCTGTCCGCCCAGGCCACCGACATCAGCGTCAACAAGGCCACTGCCGGCCTGTTCAGGGACGCCAACACGCCTGCCGCGATCCTTGCGCTGGGCGAGACCAGCCTGAAGCGCCACATCAGGACCATCGGCCTGTTCAACACCAAGGCCAGCAACATACTCCGCACCTGCCAGGCACTGATTGACCGGCACGCGGGCGCGGTGCCCCACGACCGGGACGCGCTGGAGGCCTTGCCCGGTGTCGGGCGCAAGACCGCGAACGTCGTCCTCAACACCGCCTTCGGCGAGCCGACCATCGCCGTGGACACGCACATTTTCCGCGTTGCCAACCGGACGGGTCTCGCGCCCGGCCGGACGCCGCGGGCCGTCGAGGACGGCCTGCTCGCGACGACGCCGGCGCGTTTCCGCCGGGACGCGCACCACTGGCTCATCCTGCACGGCCGCTACATCTGCAAGGCGCGGCAGCCCGACTGCCCGAATTGTCCGATCGCACGCCTGTGCGAGTACGCAGACAAGACGGTCGCAGCACGGCCGCCCGCCAGGCCCCGATGAAGGACTGCTACCTCACGCTCGACCAGGGCGGGCACGCCAGCCGGGCACTGGTCTACTCGGGCACCGGTGCGGTCCTCACGGAGTCGGCCGTGCCCGTCAGGACGGCACGCCCGCCCGGCGGGCACATCGAGCACGACCCGGAGGAGCTCGTCGCGTCACTGCGGGCGGCCATCGACACCGCCTGCGGGAAGCTTGCGACCGGGAGCCGGATCCGGGCGGCCGGGCTCGCGACCCAGCGGTCGAGCATGGTCTGCTGGCACCGCACGAGTGGCGCGGCGCTGTCGCCGGTCATCTCCTGGCAGGACCGGCGCAACGCGGCCTGGCTCGAAGGTCTCGCCCCGGAGGCCGCGCGCATCCGGGCGCTGACCGGCCTCGTGCTGACGCCACATTACGGGGCGAGCAAGATGCGCTGGTGCCTGGATCACCTGCCCGCCGTGCAGGCGGCCCAGGCTGCCGGCAACCTGGTCATGGGCCCGCTGGCGAGCTTCCTGGTCTGCCGCCTCGTCGCCGGCCGGCCCCTGCTGGCAGACCCGGCGAACGCCTCCAGGACCCAGCTCTGGGCGCTCGCGACCCGGGACTGGTCGCCGGAGCTGCTGGCGCTGTTCGGCATCGGGGTCGAGGTGCTGCCCCGGTCAGTGCCGAGCCGCCACGCGTGGGGCCAGCTCGATACACCGCTCGGGCCCGTGCCGCTGACGGTCGTCACCGGCGACCAGTCGGCCGTGCCCTTCGCTTTCGGGCCGCTGGACCCGGCCACCGCCTACGTAAACCTCGGCACCGGCGCCTTTGCCCAGCGCGCCGTGACCGGGCCGCTGCCGGATGCACCCCGCCTGCTGGTCAGCGTGGTCTGGTCGACAGCGGAGCACGTGGACTACCTCCTCGAAGGCACGGTGAACGGCGCCGGCAGCGCGCTCGACTGGCTCGCCGGCAAAGAAAAAGCGGCGCTTCCCGACTTGCTGGCGGCGGCCGACGCGGCCCGTGATGCGGGCGAGATACCGCCCCTGTTCATCAACGGGGTGTCGGGACTCGGTGCCCCGTTCTGGTCAAGCCGGCTCGAGTCCCGGTTCATCGGCCCCGGTGGCCGGGGGGCGCGCGTGCTCGCGGTGCTGGAGAGCATCGCGTTCCTGCTGCAGGCCAATCTCGAGGAGATGCAGCCCCACGGGCCGACCCTGGCACGCCTGCTGGTGACTGGCGGGCTGTCCGCCAGCGACTACCTGTGCCGCTGCCTCGGCAGCCTGAGCGGGCTGCCGGTGTTCAGGGCGGAAGACCCGGAGGCCACGTCGCGAGGGCTGGCCCGGCTGCTGGCCGGCGATGCGGCCGCGGACTGGCAGGTGACCTGCGGTGAGTCCCGGCCGCCGGAGAGTAACGCGTCGCTGCAGGCCCGGTACGCCGGGTGGCGGCGCGCGCTGGCTGCAGCTCTGGCCGCCGCTCCGGCCGCCGCTCCGGCCGCGACTCCGGCCGCGACTCCGGCCGCGACTCCGGCGTCCCCGGACGCCGGGGGCGCCTGACGACTAGGCCAGCGCTTTCCCGGCCTCCCGGAGTTCCTCCAGCAACACGCGCACCGGCTTCGCCGGCCGGCCAGCCGCCTCGAGGAAATGCGACGGCACGTCGAAGGCACCGGCCCGGATTGCCTGGAAGCAGCCCGTCAGCATGCGGGCCACCGCCTCGCCGCGCTCGGGCATCAGCGTACGGAACCTGGCGATGCAGGCCTCGTCGCTGATCGCCTCGTAGCGGATGTGCAGGTCGAAGACCTCGCAGGCCTGGCGCAGGATCTCCGCCTGGGTGAGGCACTCGCCCGTGATGTTGTAGATCTGGCCCGTCTGGCGCTCGTCTGCCGCGAGCCGCGCGTAGGCGTAGGCAATCTCGTCGATGGTGAGGTAGGGACAGCGGCCGTTATCGGCCGGATTGCTGTACACGCCGGTCGACTCGGCCTTGCGGATCTGGACCAGGTCCAGCTCCAGGTACAGCGCGTTGCGACCTATCACCCACTCGAGCCCGGAAGCCTCCAGGTCGGCCTCGGTCTGGCGATTGACCTGCTGGGTGGCGCCAAAGAACGTGTCCATCTCCCTGCCGTCGCCGATCACGCTCGTGAACAGCACCCGGCGGACCCCGGTCTCCCGGGCGGCGGCGATGGCATTGCGATGCAGGCGCACCCGGTCGTTGCCCCCGGCCACCGGCGCCGAAATCATGATGAGCGTCTCGATGCCGCCGAGTGCGGCGGTCATGCTCTCCAGGGAATCGTAGTCGCCGGCGCGGATGTCGATGCCCGCTATCCGCACCCGGTCGGGTTGCCGGGCCACGGCCACCACGTCCCGCACCTGCCCCTGCCGGACAAGTTCCCGGAGAATGGCGTGGCCGAGCCGGCCCGACGAGGCGGTCACTGCGACTGTCATCGACTCGCTATCACTGATCCGTCGTCATCGTGCAGACGCCTTCGCCCGCAGGTCCTCGAGCACGGTGCCAACGGCCCGGGCCTCGGCCTCGTGCGCCGCCTCGCGCCAGGTCTCCCGCAGGGCCGAGGCATACCACTCGCCCATGGCCGGGAGCGCCAGCAACCGCCCGGCATAGGCGTCAGCGGCTCCCCCCAGCCTGAGGCCGTAGGTCTGGATACGAAAGGCGACGGGAGCAAAGAAGGCGTCAGCCGCGGAGAACGCGCTGCCGGCCAGGAACGGTCCGTTGAAGCGCCCCAGGCCCTCGTTCCAGAGCTCTGCGATCCGGTCCACGTTCGTTTGCAGGGGCTCCGGAATTTCCCGCAGCCGGATCCGCAGCCCGCAGTTCATCGTGCAGATAGTGCGCAGCACGCCAAAGCCCGTATGCATCTCCGCGGCGGCACACCGCGCAAAGGACCGGGCAACGGGGTCCCCCGGCCACACGCCGGGATGGCGCTCGGCCAGGTACTCGGCAATCGCGAGGGAATCCCAGACCACCGTGGGGCCGTCGTGGAGGCAGGGCACGAGGCCCGTGGGAGAGAAAGCGCGGAAGGGCTCCCAGTTGGAACCCTCGCGGAACACCTGCTGCTGCTCCTCGAACGGGATACCGAGGGCTTTCATCAACACCCAGGGCCGCAGGGACCAGGAGGAGTAGTTCTTGTTGGCGATATACAGCTGGTACATGGCTTCGCGAGTTTATCAGGTGGCGCTCGGCGTGTGGCCGGCCACGAGCTCGGCAATGACCCGGCCGTCCACGTCCGGCATCGGCGTGTCGAGCAGCGCGCAGAACGTGGGCGCGAAATCCATGATGGAAACCGTCCTGGCGAGTTTCCCGGGCCGGATGCCGGGCCCGAGCGCCATGAACAGTCCCTCGCGACGGTGGTCGCCAGTGCGCACGTAGGTGTTGGTCCCCTCCACGACCCCGATGCGGGGCGACCGCACGCGGACGTGGCTGCCCCGGGGATTGCCACAGGTCGCGCTGCCCAAGTGGCGTCGGTCGTCCCACTCGACGAGCAGGTCCGGCAGCAGGTCGAGGTAGTCGCCCTGGAACAGGTCCCGGGTCCGGCGCACGCGCCGGATGGCAGGTTCGCCGGTGTCATCGTGCACCACGGCGAGCAGCTCCGCAGTCAGCCGCGCGCAGAACGCCTCCGCGTCCCCCGGGCGGATCAGGCCGCGCGGTTCCCGGCCGGCCAGGTTCAGCCGCAGGCCGCTGGCCGGAAAGCCGCTGTCCATCAGGAAGACCTGGCTGTGCTCCGCGTCCAGGGTGCGCACGCTGGGCGGCAATGGCGCCACATCCGGCACCCGGGCATCCAGCCACCGGCGAGCCAGGCGCCGCGGCGCTGTCAGCCCGTCCTGCAGGGCCGATGGCAGCGTTTGCCAGAGCCGGGTGAGGACTGCATCCAGCCGGGTGGCCGCGTTCTCCGCGGGCTGCCGCCGCTGCGCCACGCCCAACCGATCCAGGATCTCCGGCAGCAGGAACTGCGCGCCAAACTTGTGGGCCATCCGGTGGCCCAGCAGGACGACCACCGTCGTCTCCGGACCGACCTCGGCCAGGATCTCCCCGATGGCCGTGTCGATCCCCACGTAGATCGCGCGCATGGGATCGCCGGTGATGGCGGTAACGGCCGGATCATGGGCGGGGTGCGCGACATCGTGCAGGTGCCAGCACTGGTGGCCGACGCAGTGACTTTCCGTGAACACCTGGCAGAAGAAATCCCAGCCGCCCTGCCGCAGGTAGTGCCGGGTGATCTCAGCCTTGGTCCTGACGGCTTGCAGAAGCGTGTCCCGGAATACGATGAAATCCGCCGGCTCGCGGCCGCCGCCGTTGCAGGAGCCCTCCAGCGGATAGGGCCCGAAGCGCGCGAGCAGGTCCGCGGCAAACTCCGGCGGGGAGGCCCGGAAGCCGTAGTTCGCATCGTGGGAGCCCCACTCGACCGACTGGATGCCATTCAGCCCTGGCGAAATTCCTGACAGCGGCACGTCCAGCACGGCGACCCGCCGCCCGGCGCGGCTCAGCAAGTCCCAGAAGGGCTCCCGCCGGAGATTCTCGCCGGTGTAGCAGCGATAAAATTCGTAGGTACCCGGCCGGAGCTGGATAAGACTGTGGATACCGTGCCGCGCCGGATTCACCCCCGTGTACAGGGACGGCCAGGTGGCGCCAACAAACAGCGCATCCACGCTCTCCGAATTACCCACCAGGCCCTCAGCCAGGAGACGCCGGAAGGTGGGCAGGATGCCGTCCCGCGCCCACTGCTGGACGAGTTCCCGGTCCCCGGCGTCCACCTCGAGGAAGAGCACCCGGGCCGGCGCGGTCATCGCGGCCGCCCCTTCAGCAGATAGCGGGTGTAGGGCAGGAAGCGCCAGCCCGAGACGGACACGAGGGAGGCCAGGTGGGCCCGCCAGGCGCCACCCAGGTTCCCGCCGGCGCGGCAGGCCTCGGCGGCCGTGTGCAGGGCGGACGTCCGCTTGCGGTGCAACCGGCGGCGGATAGCGGGCGGCATGTCCACCGCGAGCAACTCGTCAAACGCCGCGGGACTGCCCAGCCGCGCCGCCACGGAGGCTTCCACGGAAAATTCATGCCCCTCGTGATGGATCACGGTCGGCTCCGGCAGGAATGCCAGGCGCCTCCACTGGCACAGCCGGAGCGCCAGCGAGGTCCACTCGAGATAGCGCGGCATGGCGGCGAACCAGTCCGCAGGAATCGCTGCTGTCCGGAACAGCGCGGCGCCCGGTATCAGCCAGTTGCGGTCCATAAGTGCCACCAGGGGCTCGCGCTCCACGGCCGCGATCCGCGGGATGCTCTCCCTTTCACCCGCCGGGCCGCGCAACAGGCTGTTGCTGACCACGACATCGAGACCGCCGGTGGCGCGCAGACGGGCGAGCCGCGTGGCAAGCGCGTCGGGCAACAGCTCGTCATCATCATCCAGTTCGGCAAAGACTTCCGCGTCCAGGGCGCGGCGCCCCGCCGCCAGCGCAGCGCCCATGTGGGCCGCCGGCAAGCGCAAGACCCGCACGACCGGCATCCGCTCCAGCACGGCAACGACCCCGGCGTCACTCTGGTCACCGTTGACGATGACCACCGGCAGGCCACGGCAGCCCCGCTGGCCGAGAATGCTGTCGAGTGCCCGGAGCAGGTAGTCGCGCCGCTCGGTTGTTGCCAGCGTCGGGACGAGAACAGGGATCTCGGGACTGTCGGCCATGCTGCGGCCAACCATACCCTATCGGCGCCGGCTCGGAACCGGGACGCGAATAGCGGGCGCGGGCCTCAGGGGGTGCCGGCAGACCCCGGCTTCTTCTTCGGCAGGTAGAGATCCACGAGGGTCCCCTCAAAGGCCTCGGCCGCAAAGGCCACGGTCTCGGACAGGGTCGGGTGCGGATGAATCGTGAGGGCGATATCCGCGGCATCACAGCCCATCTCGATCGCAAGCCCGACCTCACCAATCAGCTCGCCTGCGTTCGGACCGACGATGCCGGCGCCGATGACCCGGTGGGTCGCCTGATCGAACAGGATCTTCGTGATGCCCTCGTCCCGGTTGATACCGAGCGAACGGCCGCTGGCTGCCCAGGGAAACGTACCCTTGCCGTAGGCGACGCCCTGGGCCTTTGCCTCCGTCTCGGTGACGCCGACCCAGGCGATCTCCGGGTCGGTGTAGGCGACCGAGGGAATCACCCGCGCATCGAAGGCCACCTTCATGCCGGCCACCACTTCCGCGGCCACCCGCCCCTCGTGATTCGCCTTGTGGGCCAGCATCGGCTGGCCAACGATGTCGCCGACTGCAAAAATGTGCGGCACATTCGTGCGCATCTGCTTGTCCACCGGAATGAATCCCCGGGCATCGACGGTGACGCCGGCCTTCTCGGCGCCGAGGCGCTTGCCGTTCGGGGAGCGGCCGACCGACATCAGCACGGAGTCGAAAACCTGCGTGCCGGTCGTCTTGCCCTCAAAGGTGACGTGCAGGCCATCCGCCGCCGGCTCGATCTTCGCCACTTTCGTGCCGAGCAGGATCTGCGCGTAGCGTTTCGCGATCCGCTTCTGCAGGGGCCGGACGAGATCGGGATCGGTGCCCGGCATCAGCGCGTCCGTGAGCTCGACGACGGAGACGCTGGCGCCGAGCGCGTCGTAGACGGTCGCCATCTCGAGACCAATGATCCCGCCGCCCACCACGAGCATCGATTTCGGGATCGACTTCAGTTCGAGTGCGCCGGTGGAGTCGATGATCCGCAGGTCATCCGGGAACCCCGGCAGGCGCACCGGCTCGGAACCTGCGGCGATCACGCAGGTCCTGAAAGCGATCACCTGGCGCTGGTCCCCGTCGGTCACTTCCAGGTGGTTGGCAGACAGGAACTGTCCCGTGCCTTTGACAACGGCCACCTTGCGCTGCTTCGCCAGTTGCCCGAGGCCGCCGGTCAGCTTGCCGACCACCTTGTCCTTCCAGCCCCGGAGCCGATCGAGATCGATCTGCGGGTGCCCGAAGGTGACGCCGCACTCGGTCATGGACTCCGCCTCCTCGATGACCTTCGCCGCGTGCAGCAGGGCCTTGGATGGAATGCAGCCCACGTTGAGGCAGACGCCACCGAGGACGGGCCAGCGCTCCACCAGCGTGACATCGAGGCCCAGGTCGGCGGCCCGGAAAGCGGCCGGGTAGCCGCCGGGACCGGCGCCGAGAACGAGGACGTCCGCCTGCAAATCGACGCTGCCGGCGTAGCGGGAACCTGGCGCCGGGGCCTCCGGTGCGGCCGGGGCTGGTGCCTGGGCACGCAGCGGGGTCGAAGCCTCCGTGGCAGAGGCCGGAGCCGGGGCAGGGGCAGGGGCAGGGGCAGGGGCAGGCGCCGCCGCGGCACCCGCCTCCACCTCGAGGCGGACGATCAGCGTGCCCTCGTTGACCTTCCCGCCCGTGCGGGCCAGCACTTCCCTCACGACGCCGGCTGCCGGCGACGGCACTTCCATCGCCGCCTTGTCGGTCTCGAGAGTAATGAGCGGGGACTCGGGTTGCACGGTGTCACCGGGCTTGACGTGCACCTCGATGATCTCGACGTCCTTGAAGTCGCCGAGGTTCGGCACTTTTACTTCCAGCAGTGCCATGACGGGTCAGGCCTTGAGCAGCTTGTCGACGTCCGCCAGCAGGCCGACGAGGAACGTGGAGAAACGCACACCGGTGGCACCGTCGATGACCCGGTGGTCGTAGGACAGGGACAGCGGTACCAGCAGCCGCGGGACAAACTTGTCGCCGCTCCAGACGGGCTTCATCTGGGCCCTGCCCACGCCCAGGATCGCCACCTCCGGCGCGTTGACGATGGGCGTGAACCAGGTGCCCCCGATGCCGCCGAGACTGGAAACCGTGAAGGTCCCGCCCTGCATCTCGGCCGCGGTCAGTTTGCCTGCCCGCGCCTTCTCGCTGAGCGCGGCGAGATCCTTCGCAATCGCGAAGACGTCTTTCTGGTCGGCATCGCGGATCACGGGCACTACCAGGCCCTGCGGGGTGTCGGCGGCAAAGCCGATGTGCCAGTAGTTCTTGGTCACGAGGCCCGCGCCGTCCTCGGTAAGGGACGTGTTGAAGTCCGGGAACTGCTTCAGCGCCAGCACCGAGGCCCGGATGAAGAAGGCGAGTGGCGTCAGCTTCGCGCCCGCCTTCTCCGCTTCTGCCTTCAGGGCCTTGCGCTTGTCCTCCAGCGCCGTGATGTCGGCTTCGTCCTGCTGGGTGACGTGGGGAATGTTGAGCCAGGCCGCCTGCAGCCGGGGGCCGGAAATCTTGCGCACGCGGGACAATGGCGTGATCTCGACGGGACCGAACTTGGCGAAGTCGACCGTTGGCACCTTCGGCAGCGCGGAACCGGTACTGGTCGCGCCGGTCATCACGGACTTCACGAAGGCCTTCACGTCCTCGACGACCACGCGGCCCTTCTGGCCCGAGCCCCGGACCCGGCCCAGGTCGACGCCCAGTTCCCGGGCAAACTTTCGCACCGAGGGACTGGCGTGGGCGCCGGCGAACGACGCCTCGTCGATCGCCGGCAGCCCAGGCCGGGGAACCGGCGGCGCGGCGGCCGGTGCGGTCGTCTGTGCTGGCGCCACGGCCGCCGGAGCGGCGGCGGGTGCAGATGCGGGCGGTGGCGCTGTCTTGCCAGCGGGCGCGGCAGCGACTTCCTCCGCCGCCTCCAGGAACAGGATGAGATCGCCCTTCGATACCTTGCCGCCCTGGGCCACTTTCAGTTCCAGCACGGTGCCGGCGGCCGGCGACGGGACCTCCATCGCCGCCTTGTCGGTCTCCAGCGTCAGCAGTGGCTGCTCGGCACGCACGGTGTCGCCCGGCTTGACCAGCAGCTCGACGATCTCGACGTCCTTGAAGTCACCAAGGTCGGGAACCGTTACTTCACGTCGGGCCATGCGGGACTCTCAGACCGTTACCGGATTGGGCTTGGAAGGATCGATGCCAAGCGTTGTGATGGCTTTGGCCACCGTCTTCGGATCGAGGGAACCGTCGTCCGCCAGCGCCTTGAGGGCGGCCAGGACGATGTAATTCCGGTCCACCTCGAAGAACTCCCGGAGGGCGGCGCGGGAATCGCTGCGCCCGTAGCCGTCTGTGCCGAGGACAGCGTAGCGGCCCGGCACCCAGGGACGGATCTGGTCGGCCACGATGCGCATGTAGTCGGTTGCGGCCACGAAGGGCCCGCTGACGGCTGCCAGGGTCTTCTCCAGGTAGCACTTGCGGGGCGCCTGCTCCGGGTGCAGGAGGTTCCAGCGATCGCAGTCGAGGCCGTCACGCCGCAGTTCGCTGAAGCTCGTGACGCTCCAGACATCGGCAGGCACCTGCCAGTCCCCCTCGAGCATCTCGGCGGCGGCGATGACCTCGCGCAGGATCGTGCCGGCGCCGAGCAGCTGGACCCGGACCTTGCCGCGGCCGCCGGTCGAGAGACGGTACATGCCGTGCAGGATGCCGCCCTTGACACCCTCCGGCATCGCCGGCTGCACGTAGTTCTCGTTCATCACCGTGATGTAGTAGAAGATGCGCTCCTGCTTCTCGTACATGCGCCGCAGGCCGTCCTGGATGATCACGGCAAGCTCGTAGCCGAAGGCCGGGTCGTAGGCCACGCAGTTTGGGATCGTCGAGGCTGCCAGGTGACTGTGGCCGTCCTGGTGTTGCAGGCCTTCCCCCGCCAGCGTGGTGCGCCCAGCCGTCGCCCCCAGCAGGAAGCCCTTGGCCTGCATGTCGCCACCGGCCCAGATGAAGTCCCCGATGCGCTGGAAGCCGAACATCGAATAGAAGATATAGAAGGGAATCATGTAGACGCCATGATTGGCGTAGGACGTGGCGGCTGCCAGCCAGGAACAGAAAGCGCCACCCTCGTTGATGCCCTCCTCGAGGATCTGGCCTTGCTTGTCCTCCCGGTAGTACATCAGCTGCTCGGAATCCTGGGGCGTGTAGAGCTGACCCACGGACGAGTAGATGCCGATCTGGCGGAACATGCCCTCCATGCCGAAGGTGCGGGCCTCGTCGGGCACGATGGGGACAATGTTGCGGCCGATGTTCGCATCGCGCACGAGGCTCGTCAGGATCCGCACGAACACCATCGTCGTCGAGGCCGCGCGGTCGCCGGAGCCTTCGAGCAGGCTGCGGAAAGAGTCCAGCCCCGGCACCGTCAGCGGCCCCACAGTGGTCTTCCGGGCCGGCAGGTAGCCGCCGAGCTGCTTGCGGCGCTCCTTAAGGTAACGAATCTCCTCGCTGTCCTCGGCCGGACGGAAATAGGGAATCTTCTCGATGTCCGCGTCCGAGATCGGGATGTTGAACCGGTCCCGGAAGGCCTTCAGGTCGTCCACGTCGAGCTTCTTGGCCTGGTGGGCCGTCATGCGGCCCTCGCCCGCCTCGCCCATGCCGTAGCCCTTGACCGTCTTCGCAAGGATCACGACGGGCCTGCCGTCCTGCTTCATCGCGCGCGCGTAGGCGGCGTGCACCTTGATCGCGTCGAGGCCACCGCGGTTCAGCCGGTAGACCTCCTCGTCGGACAGGTGGGCGACCATCTCCCGAAGCTCGGGATACTTGCCGAAGAAGTGCTCCCGGATGTAGTCACCGCCCATCGCCTTGAAGTTCTGGTACTCGCCGTCGACGGCCTCCTCCATCCGCCGCTGCAGGAAACCCTGGTGGTCCTGCGCGAGCAGCGGATCCCAGCGGTACCCCCAGATGACCTTGATGACCGCCCAGCCGGCGCCCCGGAACGCCGCTTCCAGCTCCTGGATGATCTTGCCGTTGCCGCGTACCGGCCCGTCGAGACGCTGCAGGTTGCAGTTGATGACGAAGATCAGGTTGTCGAGCTTCTCGCGCACCGGCATCGTGATGGCGCCCATCGACTCGGGCTCGTCCATCTCACCGTCGCCAAGGAAACACCAGACCTTGCGCCCGGCGGTGTCGGCCAGGCCCCGGTGCTCCAGGTAGCGCATGAAGCGCGCCTGGTAGATCGCCATCATCGGCCCGAGGCCCATCGACACCGTCGGAAACTGCCAGAAGTCCGGCATCAGCCACGGGTGCGGGTAGGACGACAGGCCCTTGCCCTTGCCGGTGACTTCCTGCCGGAAATGATCCAGGTGCTCCTCGGTGAGCCGGCCCTCCAGATACGCCCGGGCGTAGATGCCCGGCGACGAGTGGCCCTGCACGTAGAGCAGGTCACCGCCAAAGTCGTCGGTGGCGGCCCGCCAGAAGTGATTGAAGCCGACCTCGTAGAGCACCGCGGCGGAGGCGTAGGTGGCGATGTGCCCGCCGTACTCCGAGCTGCGACGGTTGGCCTGCACGACCATGGCCATCGCGTTCCAGCGGATGTAGGCCTCGAGCCGCCGCTCGATGGCCCGGTCGCCGGGATACTCCGGCTGCTGCCAGACAGGAATGGTATTGAGGTAGGCCGTATTGGACCTGAACGGGAGGTAGGCGCCCGAACGCCGGGCGTAGTCGACCATCTGGTTCAGCAGGTACTGCGCACGCTCCGGGCCGCTGGTGCGCAGGACGGAGCCAATGGACTCGACCCACTCGCGGGTTTCCTGGGGATCGTGGTCTTGGTCAGCGCCGGAGACCTGGGCGTCTGACTGCCCTCCGGATGGATCCATCGGCGTGCTGGAATCGGCCACGGCGGCTCCGCTGATACTGGACGACTTGCCCTATACTGCGGGCCCCTAACGAACCACCAGGTAAGTGCGGCGGCTACAAATGATCGGCGTTTCACGCAGAAGGGTCAAGCCAACGGCAGAGCATGCACTGCTGCCACCGGCACGTGGCTGGCAGGTGCAGCAGTCGAGTGGCCAGATAACCAAGGCCGTGCTCGGACGTATCGATCATCTCATCGTGGTCACGCCCCAGCAGGTTCCCGCCACGCTGTGGCGCGAGATCCCGGGATCGCAAGCACTCAAGGCCCTGCAGAAGCGCCTTGGCAAGGAGGGCACGGGCCGCGCGCTCCGCAGCCATGCGGGCGGGACCGCCGTCACGCTCGGTGCGCTGCGCAAGGACAAAGGCGCCGAAGCGGCCCTGCCGGCCGCCTTTCCCCTGCTCAAGTTTGCCGGCGAGCTGGCAGCGGATGCCCTGGCGGACGAGCCCCGCTCCATCGGCGTCGCGGCGCACGGCTTTGCCCCGGGCGATGCGGCACGCGTGCTCACGGCGCTGCTGCTCGCGATCGGCGCCCGGTCCTTCAAGGCGCCAGCGTTCCAGAAGGAAGTAAAGTCGGCAGCCCTGCGGACGGTGCACGTACTCACACCGGGCCTCGACCTCGACATTGATCTCGACAGGACCCTGACCGAGATCGACGGTACGAACCTGGTGCGCTGGCTGACCGCCCTGCCGGCCAACAAGCTTTCCGCCTCGGCCTACCGGGAGCTGCTCGCCGCGCTGGCCAGTCGTCACAGCTGGACTTTCGAGTGGCTGGACGAGAAGGCCCTCAGGAAACTGAACGCCGGCGCCTTCCTCGCAGTGGCCCAGGGCAACGCGACCACCGAAGCCGGCATCGCGCACCTGCGTTACCGGCCGCCGGGGACCGGCAGGCGCTCAAAAGCGCCGGACCTCGCTCTCGTCGGCAAGGGCATCATCTTCGACACGGGCGGCACCAACCTGAAGACGGCGCCGCACATGCTCGACATGCACACGGACATGTCCGGCAGCGCCGTCGCACTGGCCGTGCTGCAGTCCCTCACGGCGCTTAAGTCGCCGCTCACGGTGGACTGCTGGCTGGCAATCACCGAGAACCGGACCGGTCCCACCGCCTACAAGCAGCGGGACGTGGTCACGGCCAGCAACGGGCTGACGATCGAGATCATCCACACCGACGCCGAGGGCCGCATGGTCCTGGCCGACACGCTGGCACTGGCCGGCCGCGAGAAGCCGGCACTGATTCTGGACTACGCGACCCTGACCGGTGCCTGCGTCTACGCACTGTCGGAACGCTACAGCGGCATCTTCAGCAACCGCGAGGCACTCAACGAATTGCTGGTGCGCGCCGGCCGGGCGTCCGGCGAGCGCGTCTGGCCTTTCCCCAATGACCCGGACTTCGACGACGACATCAAGTCGAAGCTGGCGGACGTGGCCCAATGTGCCTCGGGCGGCGAAGCGGACCAGATCCTGGCGGCGCGCTTTCTCCAGCGCTTTGTCCCGGACGGCACACCCTGGATCCACGTGGACCTCGCGTCCGCAATGCGCAAGGAGGGCCTCGCCCACCTGCCCGGTGGCCCAACGGGATTTGGGGTGCGCTACTCACTGTCGCTCCTGCTGGATCACGCTGATGACCTGAAGCAGCTGGCGGGATGACCGACAGCACACCCACGACGGCGCCGGAATCC
The DNA here is from genome assembly GCA_038214295.1 of Gammaproteobacteria bacterium. GTDB lineage: Bacteria > Pseudomonadota > Gammaproteobacteria > Steroidobacterales > SHZI01. Next base: position 2,782 of record JBBQSA010000038.1, on the reverse strand, counting down.
GAGCCCACCGCCGCTTCACCCATCAGCCGCCGCTTCCGCGGGTTCCTCCCGGTCGTGGTGGACTTCGAGACGGGCGGCTTCAATTGCAAAACCGACGCACTCCTCGAGATGGCGGCCGTGCTGCTCCGGATGGATGAGGACGGCGAACTGCGCCGTGCCGACACCATCCACTGCCACGTAAAGCCCTTCGAAGGCGCCAACCTGGAACCCGCGGCACTGCAGGTGACGGGCATCGATCCCTGGCACCCGCTCCGCCTGGCGCTCGCGGAACGCGATGCCCTACAGCACATCTTCAAGCCGATCAGGGATGCCATGAAGGAAGTGGACTGCAAGCGTGCGATCCTCGTGGCCCACAACGCGCACTTCGACCTGGGATTCCTGAACGAGGCGATCGCCCGCACCGGGGTGAAACGCAGCCCCTTCCACCCCTTCAGTGTGCTCGACACCGCCACGCTCTGCGGGGTCGCCTACGGCCAGACCGTGCTTGCCCAGGCCGCCTCCGCCGCGGGCATGGCCTGGGACGCCACCCGCGCCCACTCCGCGATCTACGACGCCGAGCTGACGGCCGACCTCTTCTGCCGGATCGTCAATCGGTTCAAACCGCTCTACGATTCGGCTATTCTCGCGGCAACTCCGGCCACGCCGGACAATCAGGAGACAGCACCATGAACCCCCTCAAGACCGTGACCAGCGCGCTCATCACCGGCGTTATCCTGATGGTGATCCTCAGCCTGTTGCTACCAGCCAGCGCCGATGTGACCGTGAACCTCGCCAGTCTCGACCGCTGGCTGCATATCGTGTCCGGCGTCATGTGGGTCGGCCTGCTCTATTACTTCAATGTCGTACAGATTCCGGGCCTGGCTGCCGGCCTCGCGGACAAGGGCGGCCCCGGCAACGCCGGCATCGTCAAGTACATCGCGCCACGCGCCCTGGTGTGGTTCCGCTGGGGTGCGGTTGCCACTGTCGTCAGTGGCATCTTGCTGATGGAATTCACCTACGGTGGCGGCGGCCTGATGCGGGGCCTCATGTTCCGGCAGGGCTACGAGACCATCGGCGTCGGCGGCTGGCTCGGCATCATCATGCTGATCAACGTCTGGCTGCTGATCTGGCCGAACCAGAAGAAGGTCATCGGCGTGGTGCCGGCCACGGACGAGGAAAAGGCCAAGGCCCGCGCCACTGCCACCATGTACTCCCGGGTCAACTTTGTTCTCTCCATTCCCATGCTCATGGCGATGGGCGGCCAGTCCCACGGCCTGCCCTTCTGAAACGGACGGGGGCATGCCAACCCGGATGTCCCCCGAGCTGATAGCCAGCATCTCCGCGTCCGCGCGGGGGGCGCTTGCCGAAGACCAGGGCAGCGGCGACCTGACCGCTGCCCTGGTTCCCGCCGGCCAGCACGTCGACGCCACGATCATCACCCGGGACTCGGCCGTCATCTGCGGCCAGCCCTGGGTCAAGGAAGTGTTTCGCCAGCTCGATCCCGCCATCGACGTCAACTGGCGGGTGGTCGAGGGCGACAACGTTTCCGAGAACGAGACCCTGTGCGAACTGCGCGGCCTGGCGCGCCCCCTGCTGACGGGTGAGCGAACCGCCCTCAATTTCCTGCAGACACTGTCGGCCGTGGCCTCGGCGACCCGCGCTTGCGTCGAAGCTGTCGCCGGTACCCGCACGCAGATCCTCGACACCCGGAAGACCATTCCCGGGCTCCGCCTCGCCCAGAAGTACGCCGTGCACATCGGCGGCGGCACCAATCACCGCTTTGGCCTGTACGACGGCATCCTCGTGAAGGAAAACCACATCGTCGCCGCAGGCGGCATCACGGCGGCGGTCCGGCGTGCCCGGGAGCAGGGACTGACGGTGCTACTCGAGGTTGAAGTGGAGACCCTCGCCCAGGCGGAGGAAGCGCTGACCGCCGGCGCGGACCGACTCCTCCTCGACAACTTCGACATCGCCGGGATGCGGGATGCCGTGGCCCTGCGGGACCGGCTGGCCCCCCGGACCACCCTGGAGGCCTCCGGTGGCATCCATTTCGATACCCTGCGGCCGGTGGCCGAGACGGGCGTGGACTTCATCTCGATCGGCGCGCTGACGAAGAACATCCGGGCGGTCGATCTCTCCATGCGCTTCAGTTTCCAATGACCGTGGAAACCCCTCCCTGCCCGGAATGCGGCAAGCCGCCGGGCGTCTGCATTTGCGACCGGGTGGAAGCCGTGCCCACGAAGCTCCGGGTGGTCATCCTCCAGCACCCGCAGGAGGATGAGGCGCTGCTCGGTACAGCGAGGCTGGTCACGGTGACACTCCCGAAGGCAGAGATCCGCATCGGCCTGTCGTGGGCCTCCCTCGACCAGGCCCTCGGTACAACGAACGCCAGCCGGGACCGCTGGGCCGTGCTGGCCGTCGCGAAACTACCCACCCCGGTTCCGGACACGGCGCGGGGCGAACCGGTGCTCGTCCTGGAGCGCAAAGGCAGGCTGCGTGACCTGAAGCGCCACGGTCTCGAGGGAATCATCGTCCTGGACGGCACCTGGAGCCAGGCCAAGACGCTCTGGTGGCGCAATGCCTGGCTGCTGAAGTTGCCGCGGGTCATCCTGACGCCCCGGGAACCGTCCATGTACGGGCGACTCCGCAAGGAGCCGCGCAAGGAGTGGGTCTCGACCCTCGAGGCCGTCGGTGACGTGCTGCCGGCTCTTGGCGAACCGGAACTGGTCCGCACCAGCCTGCGCCGCCTGCTACGCACGCTGCTGCAGCGGGCCCGCGACCAGTCCGCGGCTGCCTAGATCTA
>JBBQSA010000037.1:0-31621 GCA_038214295.1 Gammaproteobacteria bacterium | reverse complement strand
CACCAACCCGTGGCGCAAGCACGGCAACATTCCCCTTTAGGATCCGTTCCGCCGCATGTTCAAGAAGATTCTTATCGCCAACCGTGGCGAAATCGCCTGCCGCGTCATCCGTACCGCGCGCCGCATGGGCATCAAGACCGTGGCTGTCTACTCGGATGCCGACCGCAATGCCATGCACGTGAAACTGGCAGACGAGGCCGTCCGCATCGGACCCGCGCCGTCGGCCCAGAGCTACCTGGTGATCGACCAGATCGTCGCGGCCTGCCGGTCCACAGGTGCCGAGGCGGTCCATCCCGGCTACGGGTTCCTCTCCGAGAAGACCGCGTTCGCCACCGCCCTGGAAAAGGCCGGCGTCACCTTCATCGGCCCGAAGCCCCACGCAATCACTGCGATGGGCGACAAGATAGAGTCCAAGAAGCTCGCGAAGAAGGCCGGGGTCAGCACCGTGCCCGGCTACACCGACGTCATCGACGGGCCCGAGCACGCCGTGAAGATTGCGCGCGACATCGGCTACCCCGTCATGCTGAAGGCCAGCGCGGGCGGCGGCGGCAAGGGTATGCGTGTCGTCCACAACGACGAGGAGTGCCGCGATGGCTTCCAGCGCGCCACCAACGAAGCCGTGTCCAGCTTCGGCGACGGGCGAGTGTTTGCGGAGAAGTACATCGAGGAGCCGCGCCACATCGAGATCCAGGTGCTGGCCGATGCCCACGGCAACACGCTGTACCTGAACGAGCGGGAATGCTCGATCCAGCGCCGCCACCAGAAGGTGATCGAGGAAGCCCCATCCCCCTTCCTGGACGCCAAGACGCGCAAGGCCATGGGCGAGCAGGCCGTGGCCCTGGCGAAAGCCGTGGACTACCAGTCCGCGGGCACCGTGGAGTTCATCGTCGACAGGGACCGGAACTTCTACTTCCTCGAGATGAACACCCGCCTGCAGGTCGAACACCCGGTCACCGAGATCATCACCGGGCTCGATCTCGTGGAACTGATGATCCGGGTGGCCGCGGGCGAGAAACTGCCGCTCACCCAGAAGGATGTCCGGATTGATGGCTGGGCGCTCGAGGCGCGAGTCTACGCCGAGGATCCCTTCCGCAACTTCCTGCCCTCCATCGGCCGCCTGGTGCGCTGCCAGCCGCCGGAGGAGTCGGCCTCTGTCCGGGTCGATACCGGCATCGAGGAAGGCAGCGAAGTCTCGATGTATTACGACCCGATGATCGCCAAGCTGATCACGAGCGGGGCCACGAGGGACGAGGCCATCGACCGCATGGCTGATGCACTCGATGCTTACTACATCCGCGGCGTGTCCCATAACATCAGCTTTCTCAACGCGCTGGTGTCGCATCCGCGCTTTCGCGAGGGCCGCCTGAGCACGAACTTCATTGCCGAGGAATACCCGAACGGCTTCCACGCGGCCGACGTGCCGCAGGCGGACCCGGAGCTGCCAATCGCGATTGCGGCGACCGTCCACCGGCGCTTCATGGACCGGGCCGCGAAGCTCTCGGGCCAGCTGCCGAGCCACGAGCGGCGGGTAGGCAAGGACTTCGTCGTCATCATCGGCGACCAGCACCACCCGGTCAGCATCGCCCCGGTGGCCGGGGGCTACGAGGTCCGCCACGGCAAGAGCATCCTGCGCGTCGCCACTGCCTGGCAGTTCGGCGACGCCCTGGTCCGCGCGGAAGTGAACGGTCGCCCGGTCACTTTCCAGCTGGATCGGGCCGGCGTCCGCTACCGGCTGAGCCATCGCGGCGCGCAGCTTGACGTGCTGGTGTGCGAACCCCGCGCGGCGGACCTGAACCGGCTCATGCTGGCGAAGACGCCGCCTGACCTGTCGAAGTTCCTGTTGTCGCCCATGCCAGGATTGCTCGTCCGGCTCGCGGTGACGGTGGGCCAGGAACTGAAGGCTGGCGAGGAAATCGCGGTCGTCGAGGCCATGAAGATGGAGAACAGCCTCCGTGCCCCCGGCGACGTGAAGATCAGGAAGATCCTGGCGGAGCAGGGCCAGAGCCTCGTGGTCGACCAGCCCATCGTCGAGTTTGGCTGACGTCGTGACGGCGGCCCCGGCCAGGCAAACGCCCGAAAGCCTTGCCAGCGAACTGCGTGGCGGCGACCGCCGCGCCCTTGGCCGGGCGATCACCCTGGTGGAATCCAGTCACCCGGATGACCGGGAGCCGGCCGACCGGCTGCTGGAACTGCTCACCCCCCTCTCCGGTGCGTCGATCCGGGTAGGTATTTCCGGGGTGCCGGGCGTGGGTAAGTCCACCTTCATCGAGAGCCTCGGCAACCTCGTGATCACCCAGGGGCACAAGGTCGCGGTGCTGGCGGTGGATCCTTCGTCGGCCCTCTCCGGCGGCTCGATCCTCGGCGACAAGACGCGGATGGAAACCCTGTCCCGGCGCATGGAAGCCTTCATCCGACCCTCCCCGGCGGGCGGCACGCTTGGCGGCGTCACCCGTCACACCCGTGAAACACTTCTGCTGGTCGAGGCCGCGGGATTCGACGTGGTGATCGTCGAGACGGTCGGCGTGGGCCAGTCGGAGACCGCCGTGGCCGACATGACCGACCTGTTCCTCCTGCTGCTGCTCCCCGGCGGCGGCGACGAGCTCCAGGGCATCAAGCGCGGCATCGTCGAGCTGGCGGACCTGATCGTCGTCAACAAGGCCGACGGCGACATGCGCGGCGCGGCCGAACGGTCCGCCGCCGACTACCGGAACGCCCTCAGCTTCCTCCGGCCCCGTTCCGCCCGATGGGCGGTTCCCGTCGAGACCTGCTCCGCCCTCGAGGGCCACGGCATCGAGCGAGTCTGGTCCCTGGTCAACCAGTTCCGCGAAACCATGACCAGCAGCGGCGACCTCGCGGCGACGCGGGCCACCCAGGCACGCCGCTGGCTGTGGAGCGAGATGGCCGAGTACCTGATGGCGCGGCTGCGGGAGGATCCCGCGGTCCGGGAGCGCGTCACGGGCATGGAAGAGGCCGTGAGCGCCGGCGCGCTTTCCCCCCGGGTCGCGGCCCGCAAGCTCGTGGAACAATTCTGGAAGGACGACAAGTGATCGGACGCCTCAATCACGTGGCCATCGTGGTCCCCGACCTGGACGCCGCCACCGCGGTCTACCGTGACACGCTCGGGGGCCGGGTCTCGGCCGCGATGGACCTGCCCGAGCACGGCGTCACGACGGTGTTCGTTGAACTGCCGAACACCAAGATCGAACTGCTGCACCCGCTGGGGGCAAACTCGCCCATCGCGAAGTTCCTGCAGGCCAACCCGGCGGGCGGCATGCACCACGTCTGCTACGAAGTGGCCGACATTCGGGCAGCCCGGGACCGGCTGAAAGCGGCGGGTGCCCGGGTGCTGGGCGACGGGGAACCAAAGACCGGCGCCCACGGCAAACCCGTGCTGTTCCTGCACCCGAAGGATTTCTGCGGCACGCTGGTGGAACTGGAGCAGGTCTGACCGGCGGCGGGCGCGGTCCCGGGCGGATCAGCCCTGGTTGCCGACGGCCGTCTCGACCTCGGCGACGAGCTTCGCCATCCGGTCCTCGAGCTCCTTGCGCAGGCGGCCGAGGTCGTCGGTCCCGGTGCCTGGCGGCACCCGGAAGGGTTCGTCGACCGCAATGGCCACCCGGGCAAAAGGCAGCGGCAGGATGAACCGGTCCCAACTGTTCCAGCGGATGCAGGGGCGCGCGGCATAGGCGACCAGGACGATGGGCGCCCGGGTCATGCGGGCCAGCATGATGGTGCCGGGCTTGAACTCGTGCAGCGGCCCCGTGGGGCCGTCCGGGGTGATAACGAGGCAGGTTTTGGCCCCCACCAGCACGTCGAACATGTCCTTGAGCGCCTGCCCGGCCGACCGCTTGGACGAACCCCGGAGCACGCCCGCCCCCCACCGCCGGATGATGGCCGCCGGGACCTCGCCACTCACCGAGGGGCTGGTCAGGAAGGTGACTTTCAGGCCGGCGCGGGCCCGCGTCAGCAGGTAGCGGCCGCAGAAAATCTGCATCTGGTGCCAGTAGGACAGTATGGCGGCCGTGCCGTCGGCCTGGAGGCGTTCCAGGTGGACCGCGCCCCGTACCGGGGCGATCCTGCAGGTGGCAGCCAGCAACCCGAGCACGCCCCGGGCCAGGAAGATGATCACCGCGTACCAGGCCCGGCGGCCCGCGGACATGGTCCGCTTCGACGAGCGGGGCAGCCCGGTCGGGCGGGAGCGCTTGGCACGCTGGCTGGCCGCATAGGGTTGCTCGTTCACGGTTGCTAGAATACCCGGACCATGCGGTCTTCCGAGAACGATTCCACTGACCCGACCGGTACAGTCGGCCTGCCACCGGGGCCGGCCGAGCTGCACACGATCGGGCCGGGCCAGGCGACCTTCGAGGCCCTGGCCCGCTGGATACCGGAGTACGGCGACTTTTTCTCCGTCCAGTCCCGGGACCGCCGCGACCCAAGCCTCGTGGTCAGCAATCCCGAGTACATCAAGCAGATCCTGCTGACCAACCACGAGAACTATGCGAAGGGGGTCGGCTTCGAGCGGGTAAAGATGCTGCTCGGCAACGGCATCATCGTCAGCGACGGCGAGGAATGGCGCCGGCAACGCACGATGATGCAACCGGGATTCAGCCGGGCGAACATCGCGCGCCTGGCAGAGCCGATACGCACAATGAACCTGGCCCTGCGCGAGTCCTGGGCCGGGCTCGCCACCGGGGCCGGCCAGATCGACATCACCACGGCCATGAGCCGCCTGGGTCTCGAGGTGATCCTGCGCTCGATATTCAGCAGCGACCTCGACCGCCTCGTCGAGCGTGAAGGAGGCAATCCCTTCGCCTTCCTTGCCGAGGACACCACCCGGGACCTGCAGACCGCTGTGCGCTTCCGCAACCTGGCCGGAAAGGTACTTGGCATCGTCGCGGAACGGCGCCGCACCGGCGCCCGGCCCTTCGACTTTCTCTCCCTGCTGATGGACGCGCGGGACCGCAAGTCCGGCGAGGGGATGACCGACAAGGAACTGCTGGACGAGATCAACACCCTGATCATCGCCGGCCACGAAACCTCCGCCGGCACGCTTAACTGGGCCTGGTACCTGCTGGGCCAGCACCCCGCCGTTGAGGCCCGGATGCTCGAGGAGCTGTCGACAGCGACTCCCGGGGACGGCTTCAGCTTCGACCAGCTGATGAGCCTCGGCTACACCAACTGCGTCCTCAGGGAAACGCTGCGCCTGTACCCGCCGGTGTGGCTCTACTCCCGGCGGGCACTGAAGGAGGACCGGCTCGGTGACTACCGGGTGCCCGCGGGCGCCCACCTGTTCATTGCGCCGTACTTCCTGCACCGGCGCCCGGAGCTGTGGCCCGACCCGGAACGCTTCGACCCGGACCGCTTCGACGAGACCCGCTCGCCACCCGTCGACCGGTATGCCTACGTCCCCTTCTCGGCCGGCGCCCGCCGCTGTATTGGCGAGTACTTCTCGTTCGTCGAGATGCAGATGCACCTTGCCCTGCTGGCCCCGCACTTCATACTGAGGGCCAGGACGAACGACCCCGTAGAACTGGACCCTGCTGTGAACCTCCGCTCGCGCCACGGCATCCAGCTTGAAATCCGGCACCGGACCGCACCGTGACCCCTAGCCCCATGAACCCGTCCGCTACCCTCGTCGAGGTCCTCGCCGCCCACGCAGGCTCCCCGCGCCGCATCCACTACCTCAACGGCCAGGACGACCGGCGCTCCGTGACCTTCAGCGACCTGCGCGCCGCCGCGCTCGGCGTGCTGTTCCACCTCCAGGCCTTCGGCGCCCGGCCCGGTGACCGGGTGATCCTCCACACCTCCAGCAACGAGCAGTTCATCGACGGCTTCTGGGCCTGCCTGCTGGGAGGGCTCGTGCCCGTCCCCGTCGCGGTTGGCATCAGTGACGATCACCGCCAGAAACTGCTTCATGTGTTCTCCCAGCTTGGCGATCCCGTCGTCTACACCGAGGAAGCCCAGCTGTCCCGCCTGCGGGATTACGGCAGGGCCAGCGCCACAGGCAGCCTGATCGAGCAGCTTGACCGGCGCTCGTTGAGCGTGGAACGCGTCACCGACGTGGCCCGGCCCGGCCGGGAACACCCGGTAACGCCACAGGATGTCGCGTTCATCCAGTTCTCTTCCGGTTCCACCAGTACGCCGAAGGGCGTGGTGCTGACTCATCACAACGTCATGACGAACATCCACGCGATCATCAAGCGCGGGCTGTTCACGGCCGACGATGTTTCCCTGAGCTGGATGCCCCTCACGCACGACATGGGCCTGATCGGCTTCCACCTCTGCATGTTCACCGCCGGTATCGAGCACACGATCATGGACACGCGGCTCTTCAGCCGGCGTCCGCTGCTGTGGCTGGAGGAAGCCAGCCGGATCGGCGCCACCCTGCTCAGCTCCCCCAACTTCGGCTACAAGCACTTCCTGAAGGTCTACGAATCCCGCGGGCTTGAGGGACTGGACCTGTCCCGCGTACGGCTGCTGTTCAACGGCGCCGAGCCCATCTCCGTGCCGCTGTGCGCCCGCTTCATGCAGGAGATGGCGCGGTTCGGGCTGAAGCCGGCCGCGATGTACCCGGTCTATGGCCTCGCGGAAGCAAGCCTGGCGGTGAGCCTGCCGGATCCCGGACAGCCCTACCGCTCGGTCACCCTGGAACGGTCCTCGCTGGCGGTCGGGCGGCCTGCAAGTCCGGTGGCGCCGGATGCGCCCAACAGCCTCGAGCTGATGGTGGTCGGCAGGCCGATTCGGGACTGCGAACTGCGCGTGGTGGCGGACGACGATACCCCCCTGCCGGCGGGCACCGTCGGCCATCTGCAGATCCGGGGGGGCAACGTGACGAGCGGCTACGTGGGGCTCCCGCCAGCCCAGCAGCCGCTGACTGCCGATGGCTGGCTGCGCACGGGGGATCTCGGTTACCTGACGGTGCCCGGGGGCGAGCTCGTGATCAGCGGCCGCCATAAAGAGATCATCTTCATCAATGGCCAGAACTACTATCCGCACGACCTGGAAGCGGTCGCCGAGCACCACGCGGGCATCGAGCTCGGCAAGATTGCCGTGGCCGGTGCCCGCAAGGCCGCGGGCGACGAGGACGAGCTGCTGCTGTTCCTGGTGGACCGGGGCAGCCTTGAGGACTTCGTGCCCGCGGCAAACCAGCTTCGGCGGCTCATCACCGAGCACACCGGGCTGACCGTTGCCCACGCCATCCCCGTGCGGACGCTGCCCAAGACGACCAGCGGCAAACTGCAGCGGGGCAAGCTGGCACAGGCCTACGCGGACGGCGAGTTTGACGCCGTGATCGCCGGTATTGATGCCCTGGCAGAAAAGGTCCCCGGCGGCGACGGCTCCGACCTCGAGACCACGATCCGGCGCATCTGCGCCGCGGTGATCACCGACCGGGCGATCAGTCTCGACGACGATTTTTTCGAGCTGGGCGTCAGTTCGCTGTCGCTCGCCCAGATTCACGAGCGCATTGACGAACAGTTTCCGGGCCAGCTGGACGTGGAGGACCTGTTCAGCAAGTCGACCATCCGCGCGGTCGCGGCTCACCTGGAGGAGCGGCAGCAGGCGGCGACGGAAGCAGAGCCATGACGCTGAACATCCCGGGTCACCGCGAACTTCGCAAGATTCTCATCCTGAACCCGAAGGGTGGCTCCGGGAAGACGACTCTCGCGATGAACCTGGCGGGCTACTTCGCGTCCCTGGGCCGGCCGGCGGCCTTGATGGATTTCGACCCGCAGGGTTCGAGCATGCGCTGGCTGAAGAAGCGGCCGGCGACACTCCTGCCGATCTACGGTGTCGCCGCCTACGAGAAGAAGATGAACATGACCCGGAGCTTCCAGCTGCGCATCCCCTCGGAAATCCGCTACCTGGTGGTAGATACCCCGGCAGCGATGACCACGGCACAGCTGACGGAATTCACGCCCGGCGCCCACGCCATACTGGTACCCGTCCTGCCTTCCGCCATCGACATCCACGCCGCCTCCCGCCTGATCGCGGACCTGCTGCTGGTTGCGAAAGTCAGCCGCCGCATGGGGCGGCTCGGCGTGGTCGCCAACCGGGTGCGCGAGAACACCGTCGGCTTCCGCAAGCTGATGGCCTTCCTGGACCGGCTGCAGATTCCGATAGTGGGGGCCCTGCGGGACAGCCAGAACTACGTGCACGCGGCCGACGAGGGCTTGAGCATCCACGAGATGCCCAGCTCAAGGACCCGGAAGGACCTGGCGAGCTGGCTACCGCTGACCAGCTGGCTGGAGATGCGCCTCAACACACCGCTGACCGACCGGGACATCCTGGGCACCGGGGATACGCCGGAGCCGCCAGACAGCACCGCCGAGGTGATCGACCTGCGCACTCACCCGGCGCGGCGCGAAGCGGAAGGCGACGGCAACTAGGGTTGCAGGGCGCGGCGGCGCTCAGTTGCCGTGGGTCGCGTAGACGGCCGTCCGGCCGTCCTTGTCGAAGCTGATGACGTCGTAGGCCGGGGATCCCGGCACGTCCATGCCCGGCGAACCGGCGGGCATTCCCGGTGCGGAAAGGCCGAGGATCCCCGGCTTCTCGGCGAGCAGGCGCCGCACGTCACTGGCCGGCACATGGCCCTCGATCACGTACCCGCCAACGACGGCGGTATGGCACGCAGACAGCCTTGCCGGCACGCCATTCGCCGCCCGGACACCGTCCACGCTCGGCAGGTCCGTCACCTCGACACGGAAGCCGGAAGCCTGCAGGTGCTTCACCCACTTGCCGCAACAGCCGCAGGTGGGTGTCTTCCACACCTTCACGACCGGCTGCATAGCCGCCGGCTCGGCGGCGAAGCCAGGTGCTGCCACCAGGAGCAGCGCCAGCAGAAAACCACGCGTTATCCGACTGAATTTCATCGACCCTGCTCCTGGCAATTGACCGGACCACCGCGTCACGGGGACACCCGCGCCCGCTCCCGAACGAGCTCAACGAGCGCCGGCAGTATGGAAACGATGATGATGCCGATGATCACCGCGGAAAAATTTTCTTTCACCAGGGGCACGTTGGCAAAGAAATAGCCGGCCGGCACCAGCAACAGCACCCAGAGCATACTGCCGGCGACGCTGTAGCCCTGGTAGCGAAGATGGTTCATCTCACCCACGCCAGCGGCGAAGGGCGCAATGGTCCGGACAATGGGCACGAACCGGGCGATGATGATGGTCTTGCCGCCAAAGCGCTCGAAGTAGGCCCGGGTACGCTCCAGGTGCCGCGGCTTGATGAGCCGCGGGAAGCGGCGCTGCATCTCCGCGCCGGCCAGCCGGCCGACCCAGTAATTGACGGCATTGCCGAGGACCGCGGCGACGATCAGCAGGCCGCAGAGCGCCAGCACATCGAGTCGCCCTGACGCCGCCACGGCGCCGGCCGCGAACAGCAGCGAGTCGCCGGGAAGAAATGGCAGGACCACGAGCCCCGTCTCGCAAAAGATGATCAAAAAGAGAATCGCGTAGACCCAGACGCCGTAGGTGGAAACCAGTTCGTCGAGGTGCACATTGAGATGCAGGACGAAGTCGATGATCTGCGGGAGAAGCTCGCTCATTGGCCGGCAGTATAGGTGTCGATGGCAGTGGCCGCTGCGCGCAGCGTGCCGGAATTGATTGCTGCGACGTGCCGGGCCTCGACCCCGCCGGCCTTGAAGGTCTTGCGGATGATGCTTTCCAGGTTCGGCCGCTTCGCAGCGGGCCCCTCCTCCGCGCCGAGTCCGCCGCCGAACTCGACCACCGTGGTGACCTGCCGGGCCAGCGCCGTGTTGAGGCAGCCGACCCAGTTGACCGGGTTGAACAACTGGAAGAAAAGACGTGTGCGGATGGACGCGGGGTCCCCGTCATGCACCGCGCCGGTGTAGTTGGACAAGACGCCAACCGACGGGGGGGCAAACGGCGCCCGGTCCAGGTCCTCGCGGAACAGCCGGGCGGCGGTCACCATGAAATAGGTGTGGAACGCGCCTTCGGTCGCCAGCCTTATGGCGCGCTTCCGGGGCATGCGCGCGGCAAGGTCGGCCGCCAGCGCATCAAGGTCCGCATCGCGCCCGCCCACGACGGTCTGTTCGGGCAGGTTGCAGCTGGCCACCTGGCAATAGTGGAGGTCGGCAAGGGGCCTGGCAGTTTCCGCGTCGAGGGTGAGCGCCAGCATGCCGCCTTCGCCGTGTTCGCCCATCAGTTCGCCGCGCCGGCGAACGAGCCGCAGGGCATCGTCGAAGGCCAGGGCGCCCGCCGCCACCAGCGCGCTGTATTCGCCAAGGCTGTGGCCGGCGGCGAGCGCGGGCTTGAAGCGCCCGCCGGTCAGTTCCTCGAAGACCCGGAGGCAGGCAATCTCGTGGACCAGCAGCGCGGGCTGCGTGTTCCGGGTCAGGCCGATCTCTCCGGCCGGATCCTCGAACGAGAGTTTGCAGAGGTCGAACCCGAGCACCTCGCTGGCACGAGCATAGAGCTGCCGGGCCACGGCAAAGTCGTTGTAGAGATCGCTGCCCATCCCCCGGTACTGGGAGCCCTGGCCCGGAAAGACGAACATCAGCTGCTGGTCACTCATCAACGCTTCCTGCAGCGACTGCTGCGCTCGGGCCCGAATTGGCGGGAGAGGATACGGATGACGGCGCGCGCGGACAACCCGCGGCACCCGCCTTCAGCGCTGCCAGTTGCGGATCTCGTCACCCAGGATGGCGATACCCTGGCGCACGGTCGCCTCGTCCCGCGCGTAGGTGATCCGCAGGCACTGGTCGCGATGAGCCCAGTGCTCGCCAGGCGCTTCGTCCAGCCCAGGGAAAAAGTGGTGGCCCGAGAGCACCAGCACGCCGCGGGCCTTCAGCCGAGCATAGAGCTCGGCACTCGTGATCGACAGGTTCGGGAGCCACAACCAGAGGAACAGCGCTCCCTCCGGCGTGTGCACGTGCCACTCGCAACCGTCCAGCGCCTCCCGCAGCCATGTCAGCGCCTGCCGGGCACGACCCTCGTAGAAGGGCCTGATCACCTCCCGCGAAAGCCGTACGATTTCGCCGCTGCTGACCAGGTCCCGTACCAGCACCGGGCCGACGCTGCCGGCAGCCAGGCTGGTGACGGCGGTCATGGCCCCCAGCGCCGCGATGATCTCCGGCCGGGCAACGACAATGCCGGTGCGTAGGCCTGGCAGGCCCAGCTTCGACAGGCTCATGCAGACGATCATGTTCTCGTCCCAGACCGGCGTGGCATGCGTGAACACGATCTGGGGAAACGGCAGGCCGTAGGCGTTGTCGAGGATCAGGGGAACGTCGAGACGGCGCGCCAGGGCCCGGAGACGGTTGACCTCCTCGTCGGTGAGGACGTTGCCCGTGGGGTTCGTGGGCCGGGACGCACAGATTGCCGCGATGTCCCGGATGTCGTCGAGCGCCGCGAAGTCCACGCGGTACTTGAACAGCCGGTCGGGCAGGTGCTCGATGGCGGGCCTGCGGGCGACGAAGAGATCGCGGGTCACGCCGAGATCGCCATAGCCTATGTACTCGGGCGTGAGCGGCAGCAGGATCCGGCGCTCGCCGCCACCGGCCGCCGGACCGGCCAGCAGGTTGAAGAGCAGAAAGAAGCCCTGCTGGCTGCCCGCGGTCAGCGCGATGTTCTCCGGCCCCACCTGCCAGCCACATTCCCGGCGGAGCAGCCCGGCGAGCGCGTTGCGGAAGGTCACCTCACCGACGGGGTCCGGGTAATCCGCCACCAGCCGGCGGAACTCCCGGTCATCGTCCAGTACGGCACGAAACCGGGCACGGAAGACCGCGAGCATCTCGGGGATGTGCGCCGGGTTGCCGCCACCGAGCATCATTGGCGGCTCGTCGGCCGCCATCGCCGCGCCGAGGTCGGTCATCAGGTCGACCGCGCCGGTGCGGCGGGTGAAGCGCTCCCCGAAGCTGGAAAACTTCATGCTCAGACGCGGCGGGTGCGCTGCGCCGCGATAGAGATCTGCGGGTGCCAGGTCTGCTCGGTGCGCACGCCGCGCCTGTCGAGCTGCATGATCGCGGCGTCGATCAGGCAGGGCCGGCCCTCGCGCAGGAGCGCGGTGCCGCGTTTCAGGGCCTTGCGGAGTTCACCGGGCGTGGTCGCCCGCTGGCCGTCGATACCGAAACTGCGGGCGAGGCCCGCGAAGTCCACCAGGGGATTGCCGAGGTAACACGTCACGTCCTTCCAGAGGTCGCGCGTGTCCTGGTTGGAGAGCAGTGGTGAGTTGTTCTGGATCCGGTTGCGCTCGTTGTCGTAACTGCGATTGTTCATCACGACGATGAGCACCGGCACCTCGTACCGGGCCGCCGTCCAGAGCGCCTCCACCTGCCCGAACAGGAGCGCCCCGTCGCCAACCATGCAGACAACCTGCTGGTCCGGCTTGGCGATCTTGACGCCAATCGCAGCGCCAATGCCCCAGCCCAGCGCAAAGCCGGTCGTCTGGCCGATGAGGCGCTTGCGGCCGCGATCGAGGTTCAGCCACTCGAACGGGGACCGGTAGTCCAGCTCCGGGACGATGATGGCGTCCTCCTCCAGCGCCTCATCCAGCTCGGCTGACACCCGCTCCCAGGACATGGGACTCGCGTTCCAGTTGGCAGCCGCATCGGCCTTGCGGCGCTCGGTCGCCTTTGCCTGCAGTTGCCGCGCGGCCTCCATCCGGGGCCCGGACAGCGCGGCGAGGCGCTCGGGCGTGGCCATGCCCTGGACCGCGTCGCGCAGCGCCACGAGCGTCTCCTTGAGCCCGGCGGCGATGGCGATGTCCGTCGGGTAGGTGTTGCCGATTTCCTGGAACTCGATACGCGCGTGAACGAGCCGGGCTTTCTTCGGCAGCGGCGCCGCGAACACGGTGGGATCGGGCATGGGCCCGCCGAGATTGACGAACAGGTCGGTCCTGGCCAGGTCCCGCGGCAATCCCAGCCCGTAGAAGCCGGCATAGAGCGGGTGCCGGAAGGGAAAATCGTTGTACACGCTGTAACCCTGCGCCACTGACGCGCCGGTCAGCTCGGCGAGCGCGACCAGGTCGTCGGTGGCTCCGGCCCGCGTGACCTCGGCGCCGGCGCACAACATCGGGTTCTTCGCCTCGATGAGCCAGCGCGCGGTTTTCTCGATCAGCTCCGGCTTGGGCTGGATCTCCAGGGGCACGTCGAAAAGGGACTGGGGATAGATCGTCTGGCGGACATTCTTCATCCCGAGCAGGTCGATCCCCATGCGCACGTGCACCGGCCCACCAGGTGGCATCTTCGCGAGTTTCAGGCCGCGCCGGATCATCTCGCTGATCTGCCGCTCGTTGCGCAGCTCCCAGCGCCACTTGGTGAAGGTCACCATCGATTCCAGCCAGTTGTCCATCTGCTGGAAGCCGTTGCGGCCCTCGTAGTAGGTGCTGGTGCTGTCGGCCAGCACCAGGATCGATGACCGGTCCTTCCAGGCGTTGTAGAGGTTGTTCATGGTGCTGGGCACGGCGACGCCCGGGACGATGAGCACCGAGGGCTGGTTGTTCGCCAGTTCGTAGCCGTGCGCCATGCTGGTGGCCTGGGACTCGGCCAGCGACAGGATGAGCTGGGGGTCGGGGCGCAGGGTCAGGGCGTCGAAAAACGCGGACATGCCGGTGGAGGTGGTACCGAACAGGTAGCGCACACCGGCAGCCCGCAGCGTCTCCACCAGCACCTCGGCACCCGTGCCCGTGAACGCCACGCCCTCGGCGGCGGGCGGCAGCTGCGCCTCGGCCGCGCTCGTCAGGAGCGCATTGACGGCAGTAGTGCCGAGGCCGAGGGCCGCGAGGCCCTGCCCGAAGTCACGCCGGGAAATCTCCCGCGCCAGAAACCGTCTCGTCAGTTCACGCATGGCCGGCCCCTACTCGAGTCCTGATTCCGGATCATAGTGGCGACCGGGGCCTTTCCAAAACCATCAGAGGGCATGGCCGGTAGAGAGCCATGCGGGCGTGCTACATTTCTCGCCAGTGGTCACCTGTGGGCCGCCGGTGCAGGGATAGCAACTTGTCAGCAGCCCGCGGAACTTCGTTGCCCGATCCCGCCGGCGCCAGGCTGGGGCCCCTCTGGCTGACGCCCGGCGTCACCCGTGGCAACGCCGCGGTACTGCTCTTCGGCGCCCTCTCGACGCTCTGCCTCGTCACTTTCGTCACCTTCGCGCAGCCCTATCTTTTTGCACTGCTGGCGATTCCGGCGGACGAGCAGGGCTCGCTCGCCGGACTGCTGGTCAGTCTGCAGGAAGGCACCCAGATCCTGATCGCCGGGCTGATTGGCGCTTTGTCGGACCGCACGGGACGGCGCGTCGTCTACGTGGGCGGCCTCGTCCTCATGAGTGCGTCCTTCGCCATCTACCCGCTTGCCGGCAGCGAGGCTGAACTGATTGCCTACCGGATCCTCTACGCGCTGGGCATGACCGCCGCTACCGTGATGATGTCCACCTGCTTCGCGGAATACAGCCAGGACACCTCCCGGGGCCGCTGGATGGGCCTCGTCGGCGTCTTCAACGGGCTCGGCGTGGTACTGATGGCGACAACTCTCGCGAAGCTGCCGCTCTGGCTGGGCGAGCGTGGCTTCGACAGCGCCAGCGCCATCCGCTACAGCTTCTGGATATTCGGCGCCTACACGCTCCTGCTCGGTCTCGTCCTCCAGACTGGCCTGCAGGGCCGCGCCGTGGCGGCAGGGCGCGTGGCACTCAGCCTCTGGCAGCAGGCCGCCCGCGGCATCACGGCGGCCCGGGAGAATCCGCGGATTGGCCTGGCCTACCTGCTCGCCTTCGCCTCCCGGGGGGACCTCGTCATCATCACGACGTTCATGTCCCTGTGGGTGGTCCAGGCGGGCATCGACGCCGGGCTCACGCCGGGCGCCGCAACGGCGAAGGCCGGCATGATCTTCGGCACCGCCCAGGGCGTTGCGCTGCTCTGGTCCTTCGTCATGGGCATGATCCTGGACCGGGTACCCCGCCTCACGGGCGTGGCCCTCGCCTTTGCCCTCGCCGGCATCGGCTATTCACTGCTGGGACAGGTGGATGACCCTTTCGGCCCCTGGATGCTGCCAGCGTCCATCCTGGCCGGCATCGGTGAAGCCAGCGCGGTCGTCGCGTCCGGAGTGCTCATCGGCCAGGAAGCGCCGGCCCGCACCCGTGGCACCCTGATCGGGGTGTTCGGCCTCTGCGGTTCGCTGGGCATCGTCTGCCTGACCTACGCCGGGGGTCTGGTCTACGACGGCTTTGGCCGCAGCGCGCCGTTCGTGATGATGGGCGTGGTGAATTTCGCGGTGCTGGCAGCCGCCTTGTGGGTCCGGCGCGGCAGTACCGTCGCGCTGCCCGTCCGGGTTGTGGCGGCAGGAGGATCCCGGGATGCTGATTAACCAGTGGTACGCGCTGTGCGAGGCGGCAGGGCTTGCCGACAAGCCGGTGGGCGTCCGGGCCCTTGGCCAGCAACTGGTGGTTTTCCGTGACGAGCAGGGCCACGCCCGCGTGCTCAGCAACGTGTGCGTCCACAAGGGCGGCTCCCTCTGCCACGGCGAAGTCGTCGCGGGCACGGTGCAGTGCCCGTACCACGGCTGGCGCTACAACGGTGACGGAGACTGCGTGGCCATCCCGTCGCTCCCCGCCGATCGGCGCATTCCCGGCCGCGCCCGTGTGGACGCCTACCCGGCCGCCGAACAATGGGGCCTCGTGTGGGCCTTCCTTGGCGACCTGCCCGAAGCGGAACGCCCGCCGCTGCCGGATTTCTTCCCCGAGTACGACGAGCACTACCCGGCCCAGGCCGCCGGGACCGAATCACCCTGGCGATTCGTCCGCGGGCAGGCCCAGTTCGACTGTAACTGGGTCCGGGCAATAGAGAATGGGGTGGACCGGGGTCATGCCGTGTTCGTGCACGAGGACTTCGGCAACCCCCAGGATCCTGTCGTGCCCGAGTACACGGTCGAGGAGCACGGCCACCGCCTGTATTCAGCGTCGCTGCGCCGCCCCCTGAACAAGCGCGGCGCCTGGCGGGACGTGATTCCCGACGAACGCGCGGAGCGCAAGACGGAGGTGCAGATCTTCGTGCCGGCGCCCTGCATCCGCATCCAGATGCACATGCAGCCGCCCGTGAACCAGGTCATCGTGACGGCGTACACGCCGGTCGATGCCTATCACACGCGCATGCACTTCATTCATGCTCGCAACTTCTACACCGGGGAGAAGCACGACGCAGATGCCCTGAGGCGGGTACTGCTGGTCTTCGGCGAGGACGCCGCGGTGCTCAACCACCTGCAGCCCGCCCGGGTACCACCGGCGCTGAGCGACGAACTGCTGATGCACGGGGACCAGCACGGCACGCTGTTCCGCCGCGCGGTCAAGGCGGCGGAGGCGCGCGGCCAGGCGATCGATCACCTGGCGATGGCACGGGAGGACGACTGTGCCAGGGCCATCCCCTGCCCCCGGCGGCGCGCCGACCCGAAGAACTGGGTGCTGCGGCCCGTCCTGATGCAGCCCGGCGACTGCGCCGAATTGCCGCAGGCTGCCGGGGCCGGCAGGGACGAGTGATGTTGGGCCCATGACCTTCCCCGGGAGACCATAAGCCCACAAACAAGCACTTGCAGGCCTTGGCAGCGGGCAAGGCATAACCTTCATCGCCCACCCCACGGAGCAGTGGCCGGCGGACCCGGGCAGGAATCTGCGCACGGCATTGGCCGCAAATCAGTGGCCGCTTTGCGTCCGCAGTGCGGTACGGCTATCTTTCGCGGAACAAGCGCGCCGGTCCGGTACAGGACCGCACCATTTGAACGAGGGGGACTAAAATCATGGCTCAGACTCGCAGCGGCCTTTGCCTGGCCGCAGCTATCGTGTTGACCACCGGTCCGGTGGCCCTGCTGGCCCCCAGGACGGGCTGGACCCAGGTGGAAGAAATCATTGTCAGCACACGCAAGCGGGCAGAGAGTCTCCAGGACGTGCCGATCGCCATCAACGCGATCACCTCGGAGGAACTCGAGCGCAAGGGCCTGAACAGCCTTGACGACATCACCAAGGGGCTGTCGTCGGTGGAATTCGACGAGGGCGCCGCCAAGAGCGACACCCGCATCACGATCCGCGGCCTCTCACCAACCCGCGGTCGGCAGAACGTGGCCGTGCTCGTGGACGGCATCGACGTGTCCACCGAGGCCATCAGCAATTCGGGTGGCGGCGTGCTGCTGAACACACGGCTGGTGGATATCGAGCGACTCGAGGTCGTCAAGGGCCCGCAGCTGGCGCGGTACGGACGCAGCGCCTTCGCAGGCGCCATCGAGTACATTACCAAGGACCCCTCGGAAGTCTTCGAGTCGACGGTTTCCGCCGACGTGAACGTGGAGCAGCAGTACAGCGCCACGCTGGGCCTCAGCGGCCCGGTGCTGGGGGACAAGCTGGGCCTGCGCTTCAATGCTGCCTGGTGGAATGAAAAGGGCTTCTATGACAACGTCATCACCGGCGACAGCCTGGGCGATGACGAGGGCTTCGGTCTCGCGCTGACCGCCAAGTCGCAGCTGACGGACGGCCTGTCCGTGAAGTTCCGGGCGGAGTACCAGGACCAGCAGGCCAAGCCCAGCGCCACCCAGTTCCTGAAATTCAACGAGGAGACCCTGCTGCCGCTGGCCTCCCGGTCGCCGTTCACCAATCCCGCCAACGGCCAGATTGTGCCGGCCGAGTTCCGCTGCTTCGAGAAGCTCACCAGCATTGCGTACAACGCCCAGCTCGCGGCGCGCAATGCCCGGCTGTTTGACCCAAACTACACGCCGACGGGCCCGGATTCCGCGTTCCCCAATGTCCTGTACAGCAGCCCGCACTGCGAGTCGGCCGTGGCCAGCTTCGTAGGCCCGGCGCTGAACTTCGACAAGAACCAGATCGCCGTGAGCCCGAACCCGTTCACGGACCAGGAATACGAGGGCATCGACCGGCAGCTGATCCGGCTCTCGCTGGTGGCCGAGTGGGACGTGGGCTGGGGCAGCGTCAGCTCCCACACGGGCTACATCCACGAGGAAGCCGTGGAAAATGCCGACAACGGCAAGTTTGCCTTCGCGCCGGATCCGTCGACCATTTCGCCGCTCACCGGCGCGCCTTACCGCAATGGCAATCCCAACGCCTTCCTGCTGACCACCGAGAAGCTCACCACCCAGCTCAACCAGGAGATCGCCTTCCGGACCAATCTCGATGGCCCCGCGCAAGGCATCATCGGGGCGCTGTACTGGAAAGAGAACGTCGGCAACAGCAGCGACTCCATCACCGGCCAGGCCTCCGGCAGCCACTGCGCCTGGTCGAGCGCCAGCGGCCTGACTTTTGACGAGCAGGGCCTGGTACAGCCGGGTACCGGTTGCTACGGCTACTCGGAGCGGGCCATCGCGCCGCTGCTGCGGGGCGGCTTCAATTTCGGCGATGGCACGCCGTTCAACGGCATCGCCCAGTACAAGGACAAGAGCCCGGCCGACCGCAACACCGAGCACAAGTCCATCTTTGGCGAGATCAGCTACGAGATCACCCCCGGCGTAACGGCCACTTTTGAGGGCCGCTACAGCGACGAGACGGTCGAAGCGGTGGGCCCCCAGTTCCTCTACCCGCTGGCTTCCGGCGGCCCGGGCAGCTGGAACCCCTGCGGCTTCTTCTTCCGGCCCTGTACCGATGCCTTCATGTTCGGTGCCGCCGCCATCAACGACAACACCGGGCTTCCATGGGATGCGCTCCATCCCTACGGCGGCCCGCTCTACAGCCAGCAGGCCTTCGAGAACTGGTACGACAGCTGGAGCCCGGACCGGCAGGTCACGAGCCTCACCGACACCCGCGCCCTCAACGCCCTCGGCAGAACCCCCACGGGCAGCGACGTGACCTGCCCGGACCTGCAGCGGCCCTGCACCGGCGCGCCCCTCGCACTCTTCCAGCCCAGCGGGTTCGGCGGCCAGACCTGGCAGGACCTGACCGGAAATACCCGCTACTACACCTACCGGGACCTCATCCCGACCCAGTGCCTCCAGTCGGCGTCCGTCCAGAATCGCCTGGCGAACTTCGACAGCACCGGCGTGGACCAGTTCGAGCTGTTCAATCCTTACTGCGTCGACAAGATCGCCCGCAAGGACAGTTGGTTCTCGCCGAAGTTCACCCTGAAGTGGCAGGTCAATGACGACCTGAACACCTACTTCTCCTGGGCGAAGGCTGAGAAGCCGGGCGGCTTCTCCACCCTCGGCATCGGCTCCAGCGGCCTCAACCGGGAACTGCTGGAATTCGAGCCGGAGCAGCTTACCGTCTGGGAAATCGGGGCCAAGAAAACGGCACTCGACGGTACCCTCGTCGTCAATACCGCCGCGTTCTTCCAGGATTTCAACGAGAAACAGACCCTGGTGTCGGTGCTGAACGCCGCCGGCGACCGGCTGGTGAACCGGCTGGAAAACGTCAATGGGGCCGAGGTGCGGGGCGTCGAGATTGACGCGTTCTGGTCACCGGAAACGTCCTTCCTGGGCGGCAAGTGGACCTTGAGCGGTTCCTACACCTGGCTGGATGCCCAGTACGTGGACGCGGTGGTCGCAAACTCGTCCTTCACCTTCATCGCTGGTGCCGGCAATTGCGCGCCCATCGTGACGAATCCGGCGGTCAACAACGACAGCAACCCGCTCAACAACATCGCCCCCTCCCCACTCTGCAACGTCAGCCTGGATGGCAAGAGCCTGGAAGACGCCCCCTCCGGTAAGTTCGTGGGCAGTGTCGGCTACAGCGTGCCGCTCCCGTTCGCGGACGAAATGAAGTTCTTCGTGGAAACGGACTTCCTGTGGGTGGCGAAGCGCTACATCGAGGCCACCAACGAGAGCTGGGTGGAGCCCGACACCAACGTGGACCTCCGCTTTGGCGTGCGGGGCGAGAAGTGGGATGTGACGGGTTACATTTCCAACCTGTTCGACGACAAGACCATCGCCAACGTCCTGGGCGGTCCCAGCCTCTCCTGCTGCTTCATCCTCGGCAGCGGCATTGACCTTGCCGGCCAGGAGCCCCCGGCAAACGACCTGGTCAGCGAACCCGGCAAGACGGTGATCGTGGAACTGCCACAGTTCCGCGCCGCCTTCGCACCGGATCCCCGGGTGATCGGCATCCGGGCCCGGTACCGCTTCGGCGGCGAGTAAACGCAAGGGAGCGCCTGCGCATGTTCATAAACTTCTGGTACACGGCGGGCCGGAGTTCGGACATCGGTGCTGAACCGGTGAAGCGGCGCATGCTGGGCCAGGATTTCGTCCTGTTCCGGGACAGCAACGGCAGCGTGCACTGCCTGGCAGACACCTGCATCCATCGCGGGGCGTCGCTCGGCCTTGGCAAGGTCAAGGGCGACTGCATCCAGTGCCCCTATCACGGCTGGCAGTTCGACGGGGACGGCGCCTGCCGGAAGATCCCGTCACTGGGCGCCAACGCGAAGATACCAAGCCGGGCGCGGGTCGACTCCTACCCCACCGTGGAGAAGTACGGGCTCATCTTTGCCTTCCTCGGCGACATCCCCGAGGAAGAGCGCTGCCCGATCCTGCCAATCCCGGAATACGGCCCGGACGGGCCGCTGCCCGGCTGGGCGGCCACCATCCAGAATTTCGCCTGGGACTTTGACTACAAGCGCTCGATCGAGAACGGCATCGACGCCGCTCACAACGAGTACGTGCACCCGACCCACGGCTTTTCCGGGGATCGTCCGGACTACCAGATCAACCCGGACGAGTGGCGCTGGATGGATGATGAGTGGGGCACCGGGTTCTTCAACAGGATCATGGCGCCTCCCCTCGCCGAGAAGAAGATGCGCGAAGTCTCGGGCCGGGATGAGAACGCGATCATCGAGGCCGGCACGGGGCACCACGGCATCTCGATGCTGTGGACCTACATCTACCCGACGCCCGCGATCAAGATTCACCAGTACCTCTTCGAGACGCCGATCGACGAGAGCCACACCAGCCTCTACCTGCTGAACCTGCGCAATTTTCTCATCGAGCCCGAGAACGACACCCGGATGACCGGCCGCAACGAGTACGTGGCAACCCAGGATCGCGATGTGTTGATGGACGTGCGGCCCGTGCTCACGCCGGAGAAGAACACCTCGGAGTTCTTCACGCCCTCGGACCGCTCCATCGCCCGTTACCGGGAGAAGCTCGGCAACTGGGAGCGTCGCGGCTGGCGCATCGACATCGATGCCGTGGCCCGGGACCGGAAGCGGGTCGCTTACGCCATCCCCAGCCCGGCACGGCGCGAGACCCGGGGCTGGATCCTGGATCCGATCCCGCTGCGGCCCGCCAGCAGCGCCAAGGCAGCGGCAGAGCCCGCCGGCAGCGCCGCCACGCCTGCCACCGGGCGCTAGGAACCGCGTTCCGGCGCGTTGTAGCCGAGCACGACTTTCAGCTCGAGGAAGTCGACGAGGCCGAACTCGCCCCACTCGCGCCCGGTGCCGGACTGCTTGAAGCCTCCGAAGGGCGCATTCAGGGACATGTCCGCGCCGTTCACATGCACCATGCCGGCGCGGATTTCCCCGGCGACCCGCCGCGCCACAGCCATATCCGTGGCCCAGACGTAAGCCGCCAGGCCATAGGGGGTGTCATTCGCGATACGGACGGCGTCGGCCTCGGTCTCGTAGGGCAGGATCGCGAGCACAGGGCCGAATACTTCCTCCCGCGCGATCGTCATGTCGTTCCGTACCCCCGCGAAGATCGTCGGGCGCACGTAATAGCCACGAGTCAGCCCGGCAGGCCGGCCCTCTCCGCCAGTCACGAGGGTGGCGCCCTCCTCCACGCCCACGTGGATCAGGCGCTGGATCTTGTCGAACTGCGCCTGGCTGACAACGGGACCAAGCGTGGTGGCGGGATCCCGCGGATCCCCAACCACGATTGCGGCGGCCACTTCCCGCGCCAGGGCCACGGCCCTGGCATGCGCCCGGGCCGGCACCAGCATCCGCGTGGGCGCGTTGCACGACTGGCCGCTGTTGCTGAAACAGTCCGCGACGCCCCAGCGGACCGCCGCCTCGAGTACCTGCTCGTCCAGCACGAGCAGCGGCGACTTGCCGCCGAGTTCCTGGCGCACACGCTTCACGCTGTCGGCACCCGCCTTCGCCACCGCGATGCCCGCCCGGGTGGAGCCGGTAAACGACACCAGGTCGATGTCCGGGTGCGTGGCCAGCGCCTGCCCCACACCCGGGCCATCGCCATGGACCAGGTTGAACACGCCCTTCGGCACGCCCGCCTCGTGCATCACTTCCGCAAAGACGGTAGCGGATAGCGGCGCGATCTCGCTGGGCTTCAGGACCATCGTGCAGCCGGCCGCCAGGGCGGGCGCGACCTTGCAGGTGATCTGGTTCATGGGCCAGTTCCAGGGCGTGATCAACCCGCACACGCCGACCGGCTCGTGGACCAGGCGCAGTCCACCACGGTCTTCAGTGAAACGGAAAGTCTCGAGGACCTCCCGGATCGTGCTGAGGTGCCCTATGCCGAGGCGGGACTGGGCGCGCCTGGCGAAGGCCAGGGGGGCGCCCATCTCGTCCGAGATGGCCCGGGCTATGTCCTCTTCCCGGCGCCGGTAGGCCGCAATTACCCGGTCGATCAGGGCCATCCGCTCCGGCACGCTGGTCCGGGAAAACGCCGCGAAAGCCCGCGTTGCGGCCGTGACGGCCAGGTCCACGTCGGCCGCCGAGCCGAGCGAGATCGTGCCGATCTGCTGCTCGGTGGCCGGGTTGATCACCGGCAGGTCCTTAGGTGCCTGCGGGGCGACCCAGGCCCCGTCGATATAGAATTGGCGAAAGTCGTACATCAGACAACCCTTCCCATGGCCCGCAAGCTGATTATCGCCGGACTGGCGGTCGCCGTCCTGATCGCCTGGCTCTGGGTGGAGCCCGGCCGCTACGTGAATGTCCAGGCCGTTGCGGACGTCCTGGAGGCCCTCCGCCAGCGGGCGGCAGCGGCACCTCTTGCCTCGGGCGCCCTGTACTTCGGCCTCTACGTCCTGATGGCGAGCTTCAGTGTGCCGGGGGCGATCCTGCTGACGCCGGCGGCGGGCGTCATCTTCGGCACCCTGCGCGGCACGCTCCTGGTCTCCTTCGCAAGCACGGTCGGCGCCACCTTGAGCTTCCTGCTGGCCCGGTTCCTGCTGCGGGATTTCGTCGAGCGGCGCTTCGCCGGCGTCACGGCGCGGGTGAACCAGGGCATCCAGGCGGAAGGCGCCTACTACCTGTTCGGCCTGCGGCTGGTGCCGCTCTTCCCCTACGTGGTGATCAATGCGGTCATGGGCCTGACCCGGCTGCGAACCTGGACCTTCTACTGGGTCAGCCAGCTCGGCATGCTGCCCGCCACCGTCGTGCTGGTGAATGCCGGCGCCCAGCTCGGCCGCATCCAGGCAGCCGGCGACGTCTTTTCCCCCGGCCTGATCGGGTCGCTGGTGCTCCTGGCCATCTTTCCGCTGGCGGCGCGGCGGGTCGCCGCGGCATTCCGTGGCCGGCAGGTCTATGCCCGCTTCCAGCGACCCGCCCACTACGACGCCAACCTCATCGTGATTGGCGCGGGTT
Source organism: Gammaproteobacteria bacterium (assembly GCA_038214295.1). Classification (GTDB taxonomy): domain Bacteria; phylum Pseudomonadota; class Gammaproteobacteria; order Steroidobacterales; genus SHZI01. The sequence continues at coordinate 8,146 of JBBQSA010000037.1, read as the reverse complement.
CCGCTGGTCTCGTGACGGCCTATGTGGCGGCGGCAGCACGGGCCAGGGTGGTGCTGATCGAGGCCGACCGGATGGGAGGCGACTGCCTCAACTCGGGCTGCGTCCCGAGCAAGGCCCTGATTCGCTCGGGACGGGTCGCGGCGCTGGCGCGCCGGGCTGCCGAATTCGGGGTACCGGCCGGACCACCGGTCACGGACTTCACAGCGGTGATGAGCCGGGTGCGCGAGGTCATTGCCAGGATAGAGCCTCATGACTCCGTCGAGCGCTACACCGCGCTTGGCGTCGAGTGCGTCCGGGGCCGCGCCCGGCTGGCGTCCCCCTGGGCGGTCACCGTGGGGGAGCGCACGATTACCGCGCGGGCCATCGTCATCGCCACCGGCGGCACGCCAGCGCTGCCACCCATCCCGGGCCTTAAGGACGTGCCGCACGTGACCTCCGACTCCGTGTGGGAACTGGCCGAACTGCCGGCCCGGCTGCTCGTGCTGGGCGGCGGGCCGATCGGCTGCGAGCTGGCCCAGGCGTTCCGCAACCTGGGCAGCGAAGTCACGGTGGTCGAGATGCTGCCCGGCCTGCTCGCCCGGGAGGAAACGGCCGCGGGCAACCTGCTCGGCGAGGTGTTCGCCGCGGCCGGCATCCGCGTGCTCACGGGCTGCCGCGCGGAGGCCTTCCAGCGCCAGCCGGGTGGCGGGCGCCTGCGGTGCAACCAGGACGGCACCGTCCACGAGCTGGACTTCGACATGGCGCTGATTGCCGTCGGCCGGCGCGCCCGGACGGATGGCCTCGGCCTCGACGAGCTGGGGATCGCCCTCAACCCGAACGGCACCGTGGCCGTCAACGAGTACCTGCAGACAAGCCTCCCGAACATCTACGCCTGCGGTGACGTGGCGGGCCCCTGGCAGCTGACCCACGTGGCGGCCCACCAGGCCTGGTACTGCGCGATGAACGCGCTCTGGGGCCGTTTCTGGCGGTTCAGGGCCGACTACTCGGTGCTGCCGGCCACGGTGTTCACCGACCCCGAGATTGCCCGCGCGGGGCTGACGGAGGCGGAGGCCCGGGCTACCGGCCAGCCTTTTGAGACAGTGACTTATGACCTCGCCGACCTGGACCGGGCCATCGCGGACGGCGAGACCCGGGGCTTCGTCAAGGTGGTGCTGCGCGGGGGCACCGACCGGATCCTCGGGGTCACCGTGGTCGGGGCCCACGCGGGCGAGACGATCAGCGAATTCGTCCTGGCCATGCGTCACGGGCTTGGGCTGCGTAAGATCCTTGGCACGGTGCACAGCTACCCCACGATGGCGGAAGCCAACAAGTTTGCCGCGGGCGCCTGGCAGCGACGGCACCTGCCAGGTCGCCTGCTGGACGTCGCGGCGTGGTTCAATCGCCGCCAGCGCTGAACCACCCCCTGAAGTCGCGGTCCGAAACTCCGATGCAAGCACAGTCCCCAGCCACGCAACGGGCTGCCCACCAGGGCAGCGACAGCCAGCCCGGCCCGGATGACGTGATCTTCGCGCGCGGCCTGACCCGCCACTTCCCCATGGGCGACACCGTGATCCGGGCCCTGCAGGGGGTGGATGTGACGATTCGCCGCGGGGAGTACGTCGCGATCATGGGGCCGTCCGGCTCCGGCAAGTCCACACTCATGAATATCATCGGCTGCCTGGACCGCCCGGACGACGGCCAGTACTGGCTGAACGGGAAGCCCGTGGCCAAACTGGGCGACGCCGCCCTGGCGGTGCTCCGTAACCGGGAAATCGGCTTCGTGTTCCAGACCTTCAACCTGCTGGCTCGGGCTGACGCGCTCCACAACGTGGAGCTGCCGCTGATTTACGCCGGCGTCAGTCGCAGCGAGCGGCTGGACCGGGCCCGCGAGTCCCTGGAGCACGTGGGCCTCAAGGATCGCATGAAACACAGGCCCTCGGAGCTTTCGGGCGGGCAGCGCCAGCGCGTGGCGGTCGCGCGGGCTCTCGTCACCCGGCCGAGCCTGCTGCTGGCCGACGAGCCCACGGGCAACCTCGACTCGGCAACCACCGGGGAAATCCTCGGGCTGTTTGCCGAACTGCACGCGGGCGGCAACACCATCATCCTCGTGACGCACGAGGCGGAAGTGGCGGCGCACGCCGAGCGCTGCATTCGCATGCTGGACGGACGGATTGCGTCGGACACACGGAACAAGGACCACGGATGAACAGACCATTCTCGCTGCCGGCTGCCGGCGGTGTTGCCCTCCTCGTGCTCGCGGCCTGTGGCCGTCCGAGCGCACCGCCCACGACCACCTACCAGACCGTTCCCACCGAGACCCGGGACATCGTCGTGTCCGTCGAGGCCACGGGGCAGATCGAGCCGGCCGTCACCGTCGAGCTCAAGTCGAAGGCCTCCGGGCAGATCCTCGACATCCAGGGTGAAACCGGCCAGGTCGTGGAGACCGGCACGCTCCTTGTAAAGATCGACAAGCGCACGCCGCAGAACGCCCTCGCCCAGGCAACGGCCCAGCTCGAGGCGGCCAAGGCGCGGCGGACCATCGCCGAGGCCCAGCGCCAACGCTCCGAGAAGCTGCTCGCCGAGCGCATCATCAACGACGTGGACTTCGAGCAGTCCCAGCTGGAATTTGCCAACGCCAAGTCCGAGGTCGTCCGCTCCCAGGTGGCTGTGGAAACGGCCCGCATCCAGCTCGATGACACCGACGTGCGGGCGCCGATCACCGGCACCATCATCGAGAAGCTCGTGGAGAAGGGTCAGGTCATCTCCTCGCCGACGATGGACGTGGGCGGCGGCACGCTGCTGCTCAAGATGGCCGACCTCACCAGCGTGCAGGTGCGCACGCTGGTCGGCGAGACCGATATCGGCAAGGTCATACCGGGGCAGGATGCGGTCGTCACGGTGACGGCCTTCCCCAACCAGCCGTTCCGCGGCAAGGTCGAGAAAATCGAACCCCAGGCCACGGCGAACCAGACGGTCACCACGTTCGCGGTACTGATCGTGCTGAAAAACGACAACGGCTTGCTGAAGCCGGGCATGAATGCCGACGTGGCCATCATGGTGACGGAGCGCAAGGGCGTCCTGGCGATTCCAACTGGCGCGCTGCGCACAGACCGGGACCTGAAGACCTCCGCATCGCTGGTCGGCCTGGACGCTGCCACGGCGGCCGAGCAGCTCAAGGCCAATGCCCTGCCAGATACACCGGCCACCACCCGCGCGCCGGACGGCCAGTACCGCTTCAGCAACCGCTACTGGGTGTTCGTGAGCCGGGACGGCAAGCCGGAGGCGGAACCGATCATCACAGGCGTCACGGACCTGGACTACAGCGAGGTCCTCGCCGGGCTCAAGGCCGGCGACCAGGTTTACCTGCTGCCAAGCTCCGGCCTCGTCGAGACCCAGCAGCGCTTCCAGCAGCAGATGCGCAATTTCTCCGGCATGCCCGGCATATCCTCCAAGCCGGCCGGCGACAAGAGCAGCGACAAGGCCAGCGACAAGGCACCTGACAGGGGCGGTGATGCGGCCAGTGCGCGTGGCCAGCGGCCCTCCGCCGGGGGCGAGGCCGCGCGCCCGAGCAACTGAACATGCTGTTCCTCGAGATGATCCTGGTCGCCCTCCAGTCCGTCCGGACGAACCTGTTCCGGGCCTTCCTGACAATGCTCGGCATCATCATCGGCGTGGCCTCCGTGATCACGATGATCGCCATCGGCTCCGGCGCCAAGGCCGCGGTGGACCAGCAGATCGACGCCCTGGGCGCCAGCGTACTCAGCATCCGGGCGGGCAGCTTCATGCGCATGGGCGTGGCCCAGAGCGGCGCGGTGCTGACCATCAAGGACGCGGAAGCCGTAGCCGCCGGTGCGCCGTCAGTGACCGGGGTGGTGCCCGAAATCGCCGGCCAGCTGCAGATCAAGCTGGGCAGCCGCAACGAGAACCTGCGGGTGTCCGGCGTCAGCGCGAACTTTCCCGAGATCCAGGGCTACACCCTGTCCTCGGGGAGGACGTTCACCAGGGCGGACGATGCCTCGCGCAGGGCACTGGCCGTGCTCGGCGCCTCGGTCGCGGCCAAGCTGGGCAGCAACGAGAAGGCGATTCTCGGGCAGACGATCTATATCAAGGGCATCGCCTTCGAGGTCATCGGCGTGTTCGCCGAAAAGGGCTCCAGCGGTTTCCGCAACGTGGACGAGCAGGTCTGGATGCCCCTGTACACCGCCCGCTACCGGGTGTTCGGCACGGACCAGCTTGACTCCGTCAGTGCGCAGATGGCACCCGGCGTGACCGTGGAACGGGCCATCGTTGAAATCGAGCAGGTGATGCGCCGGGAGCACAAGATCCTGCCCGGCAAGGACAACGACTTCAGCATCGCGGACCCGCGCCAGTTCCTGAACGTCCGGGAAGCGGCCGCGAACATTTTCGCGATCCTGCTCGCCGGTATCGCCAGCATCAGCCTGGTGGTTGGCGGGATCGGCATCATGAACATCATGCTGGTGACCGTGACCGAGCGGACCCGGGAGATTGGCATCCGCAAGGCGCTGGGCGCGAGCCGGCGGAACATCCTCGTGCAGTTCATCGTGGAAGCCATGGTGCTGTGCGTCCTCGGCGGCGCGGTGGGCGTCGGGCTGGGCGCCGGGGTCACTGCACTGATTGCCCGCTTCGCGGGCTGGAGCATGGCTATCTCGCCGATGGCAATCGCGCTGGCGCTGGGCTTCAGCGCCGCCGTGGGTCTCTTCTTCGGTATCTGGCCGGCGCGGAAAGCCGCCGGGCTCGATCCTATCGAGGCGCTGCGCTACGAGTAATGGCGGCATCGCCCGCCGCCAGCGCCCAGTCGACGATCTCCGGAGCCAGGGCGGCCATGCCCTGCTGGAACGTGTCCACGACGGCAGTGATCCCGGAACCCTTGACGGCGGTGTCGCCGGCAAAGGTCCGGGAGGCGACGATCCCGTTGGCTTGACCGCAGACCAGGCTGGCCGCCAGGCTGATCCGCACGGCGCGGCTTCTTTGCTCGTACTGGAAATCCCGCAAGGTGCTGACCAGGGTGCAGTCACCGGGCACCCCGGAGCCCAGCTGGCTCACGCCGACGATCCTGCCCGACTGGCGAAAGGCATCCAGAAGCAGGGACTGCAGCACCCGGGGCGCCGTGCCCCGCCAGCGCCCACCGGCGAGGACTCCGAGGGCGCCTTCCGGTGTGCGCGTGGCGATGCGGGCGCCCGCGACCGGCTCCAGGGCGGCCGGTTCGTCGATCAGCAGCTGCCAGCGGGACGCGGGCCCGGGGGCAATCGCCAGCCCGGCGGGCCGCAGATCGTAGATCGCCAGGGCCTGTTGATCCCGCTTGATGAGGGTGCAGCCGGCGGCCAGCGCCAGCAGGCAGGGGAGCGCCATGCGCCATCGGGTCATCGGGGTGCCTCGTACTCAACCGGGGCCATGGGTGCTTCCAGCAGCAGGCCCGGATCCTGCTCCAGGCGCTCGACCAGCCGCCGCAGCGGGCGGATCGTGGCACGCAGTTCCGTCAGGGTGGGCGCGGCCTGCGGCAGCGCGCCGGTACCGAAGCTGTTCAACCCGGCGCGATTCTCCTCTACCAGGCTCGCCACGCTCTCGCTGGTCCGCTGAAGCGCCTCCAGGCTCGCCTTGGCGCTCGCGAGCAACGCTGGCCCGTCCTCGGCGAACAGGCGCCGGGCATCGGCCGACGCGGCATCCAGGTTGCCGAGCAGGGCTTCGGAGCGCTGCAGGCTCGTGCTCAGGCGGCGGGACACCTCGGCGATGTTGCTGATCGCCGCGCCGATGTCGGCCTCCCTGCCCGCCACCACCGCGGACACGGTCTCGAGGTTCTGCAGGGTCCCGGAGAGGGCGCGGATGTTCTGGTCATTCAGCACGGCCGAGAGGCGCGTCAGCAGCGTATTGACGCTCGTCACCACGTCCTCGCCCGACGTGAGCAGGGCCTGGAGCGCAGACGGCGTCGCCACCAGCACGGGTACCTGGGCGCCCGGCGCTGCCTCCAGCCGCGGGGCGGCCGCCGTGCCGCCCGTGAGCTGGACGATCGCCTCGCCCGTCAGTCCGGTGAAGGCCAGCCGCGCCACGGTGTCGGTCTTGACGGGCGCGTCGGCTGCCACACGGACGCGCGCCACTGCCTGCCGCGGATTATCGGGCGCCAGCGAGAGTTTGCGCACCTCGCCCACCCGGATGCCATTGAACTGCACGGCGCTGCCCAGGCTAAGGCCGGTCACCGGGTCATTGAAGACCACGTCGTAGTAGTCCCACTCCCGGTCGAGGGAGAGCTTGCCGAGCCACAGGACGAAGATCAGCACCCCGGCGAGCGCGGTCAGCGTAAAGGCGCCGATCAGGACATAGCTGGCACGGGTTTCCATTTCGTCTAGCGCTCCTTGGCCATCTCCGGTCCGCCCCCGCTGGTCCGGGCTCTGGGACCCCGGAAACAGGCCTGGATCCAGGGGTGCGGATGGCGCTCCACCACCTCGAGCCGGTCGATGACCTGGATCCTGCCATCAGCCAGGACCGCCACCCGGTCACACAGAGCGTACAGGCTGTCGAGGTCGTGGGTCACCAGGAACACGGTCAGGTTGAGGGCCTCGTGCAGGGTACGCAAGAGGTCGTCGAAGGCGGCGGCGGAATTGGGATCGCGCCCCGATGAGGGCTCGTCGAGAACCAGGATCTCGGGATCGAGGGCCAGCGCCCGGGCCAGCCCGGCGCGCTTGCGCATGCCGCCGGAGAGTTCCGCAGGGTACTTTGCGGCCGCGTCCGCCGGCAGGCTGGTCAGCCGGATCTTCAGCAACGAGAGCTCATCCAGCAGGTCCCGGGGCAGCGAGTAGTACTCGAGGAGCGGCACCTGGACGTTCTCCTGCACGGTGAGCGACGAGAACAGCGCGCCGTCCTGGAAGAGCAGGCCGAAGCGCCGCTCGAACGGGCGCCGCTCCTCAGGCTGGAGCCAGGTGGTCTCCGCGCCGAACAGCCGCACCTCGCCACTCGCGGGGCGTTTCAGGCCGAGGATCGTCCGCAGCAGCACGCTCTTGCCGGCGCCGGACCCGCCGATGATGCCGAGCACCTCGCCTTTACGCACCTCGAGGTCCACGCCGTTGTGCACGACCTGGCTGCCAAAGGCCGTGTGCAGGTCCCGGACCTCGATGACCGGCTCGGTCCCCCGATCGGCCGGTGTGCCAGCTGCACTCAAATGTCGAGCTCCATGTAGGTCAGCGCGAAGAGTGCATCAAAGACGATGACCATGAAGATCGACTGCACCACGGCAGAGGTGGTGTGGCGGCCAACGGACTCGGCGCTGCCCTCCACCTTGAAGCCCTCCAGGCAGCCGATGGTAGCCACCAGGAAGGCAAATACCGGGGCCTTCGACATACCCACCAGGAAGTGCCGGAGGTCGGTCATCTCGTGGAGCCGGGAAACAAACATGCTGGGCGTGATGTCGAGCGCCAGCACGGCCACAACAGCACCGCCCAGGATGCCCATGAGCATCGCGATGAAGGTCAGCAACGGCAGCATGACGAGCAGCGCAAGCAGGCGCGGCAGCACGAGCAGCTCGATGGGATCGAGGCCCAGGGCCTGGATGGCATCCAGCTCTTCCCGGCTCTTCATGGAGCCGATCTGGGCCGCGAAGGCGCTGCCCGACCGGCCAGCCAGCAGGATGGCTGTCAGCAGCACGGCGAATTCCCGCAGGAAGGAGATCGAAACGAGCTCCACCGTGAAAATCCCGGCACCGAGGTCCCGGAGGGCGGTGGCGCCGACGAAGGCGACGACCGCGCCCACGAGGAAGGTCAGCAGGCTGACAATCGGCACGGCGTCGAGCCCGATCTGTTCCATGTGGAAAACCGTCGAGGTCAGGCGCAGCCGCCGCACCTGGACCAGCGTCCGCAGCAGGCGGACGAGCACGAGGCCAATGAAGCCGAGCAGGCCGACGGCCGCGTGCCCGAACTCCACCATCGCCAGGCCTATCCGCCCGAGGAGGCGGCGAACAGTGCTTTCCGGTACGGGGCGCGCCGGCGGCGCCTCGAGGCTCGCCGCAACGAGCTGGAGCAGCGCCAGGTCCTGCGGGCGCAGTCCGGTAAGCGCGTGGGCCGCCAGCGGCTCGCCCGTCGCCCGCAGGACCCGGAGCAGCAGCAACGCGCCGGCGGTGTCCAGGCGCGTCAGCCCGCTGGCATCCAGCCGCACCAGCCCG
>JBBQSA010000036.1:0-32821 GCA_038214295.1 Gammaproteobacteria bacterium | reverse complement strand
ATGCGCAACCTCCTGCGCAAGATGGGCAAGAAGAGCTTCAAGCCCGGCAACAAGATGGCGATGATGTTCCTCAACGCCACCAGCCCCGAGACCATCAAGTTGTTGCGGATGGCGATGGTCGATGTCGGCTTCAAGGCCCAGCGCGCCGCCAACGACCTGATGCGCGGCCTTGCCAACAAGCAGGTCGCTGCACCGCCGCCGACAGTAGGTCTGCCGCCTTTGAAGGAACAGGTCATCCATTTCGTCAACAAGGAGCTGCCGAAGGGCCTGCCGAAGCGGACCGCGCGCGCCGTGCTGGCCATCGAGGACAAGGATTACGTTCCGATCATCCGCAACCCGAAAGCCACCACGGCCGAAACCGAGGCAGTGTTTTACTTTCCAGGCTGCGGCTCGGAGCGATTGTTCAGCCAGGTCGGGCTGGCGACGCAGGCAATGCTCTGGCACGCCGGCGTGCAGACCGTGCTGCCGCCGGGCTACCTGTGCTGCGGCTATCCGCAACGCGGCAGTGGCGACTTTGACAAGGCCGAGAAGATAATCACCGACAACCGGGTGCTGTTTCACCGGGTGGCCAACACGCTGAACTACCTTGACATCAAGACGGTGGTGGTGAGCTGCGGCACCTGCTACGACCAGCTCCAGGGCTACCAGTTCGACAGGATTTTCCCGGGCTGCCGGATCATCGACATCCACGAGTTCCTTTTGGAAAAGGGCGTGAAGCTGGCGGGCGGCGGCGCGTACCTGTACCACGACCCCTGCCACTCGCCGATGAAGCAGCAGGACCCGATGAAGACCGTCAAGGCGCTCGTGGGCCCCAACGTCATCAAGAGCGAACGCTGCTGCGGCGAGAGCGGCACCTTCGGCATCACCCGTCCGGACATCGCCACGCAGGTGCGCTTCCGCAAGGAACAGGAACTGATGGTCAATGAGGCGGCCCTGCGTGCCACGGACGCCGTGGCTGCGAAGGGCCCGGTGAAGATCCTGACCTCCTGCCCGAGCTGCCTGCAGGGCCTGAAGCGTTACGGCGACGACCTGGCCAACGGCCTGCTGGAGGCCGATTACATCGTCGTCGAGATCGCCAGTACACTGCTGGGCCCCGACTGGATGGCCGATTACGTCAGGCAGGCAAACCAGGGCGGTATCGAACGGGTTCTCGTCTAGTTTCCCGGACTGCCGCCCCGGAGCACGCCCTCAGCTGCCACCGATCGTCATCTGCTCTACCAGTATCGAGCCGGTCAGCACGGCGCCCCGCCGGTCCACGTCGGTGCCGATCCCGAGGATCCCCCGGTACATGTCCTTCAGGTTGCCGGCGATCGTGATCTCCGTGACCGGGTACTGGATCCTGCCGTTCTCCACCCAGAAGCCGCTGGCGCCACGCGAGTAGTCCCCGGTCACGGGATTGACGCCGCTGCCCATGAGATCCGCAATGATCAGTCCGCGATCCATCATCCGGACCAGGTCCTCGAGGCTCTGCCCCGTGCTGTGCACCACCAGGTTGTGAGCACCCCCGGAATTGCCGGTCGTGGTCATACCGAGCTTCCGGGCGTAGTAGCTGCCAAGCAGGTAGCCGCCGAGCACGCCCGCATCCACCAGCCGGCGCTCGCGGGTCGCCACGCCTTCGTTGTCGAACGGGGCGCTGGCGAGCGCCTTCGGCAGGTGCGGCTGCTCGTCGATCGTCACCCGGCTCGCAAACACGGGCGTGCCGAGCGCGCCCACCAGAAACGATGACTTCCGGTAGAGGGAGCCGCCGCCGATGGCGCCCATGAGGTGCCCGATCAGGCTGCGGGCCACCCGGGCCGGGAACAGCACCGGGGCCGTGCAGGTTTCGAGCTTGGTGGCGCCGAGCCGCGCCACCGTACGCCGGCCCGCCTCGGCACCGATCTCGGCCGGCGATGGCAGGTCCGCGGCATCCCGGGCCACGGCGTACTCGTAGTCGGTTTCCATGGAGCCGTCCTGGGCCGCGACCACCGAGCAGGAGATGCTGTGGTCGGATTCCGGGTAGGCGCCGAGAAAGCCGTGGCTGTTGCCATAGACCCGGAGGCTCTCGCTGGTGCTGACCGACGCGCCCTCCGAGTTGGTCACGCGGGGATCGAGGTCGAGGGCGGCAGCCTCGCAGGCCGTGGCGAGATCAATGGCCGCCGCGGGCTCGATGGCCCAGGGGTGATAGAGGCTGAGATCGGGAATGGCCGTGGCGAGGCGGTCCGCGTCTGCAAGACCGGAGGCCGGGTCCTCGGCGCCATGCCGCGCGAGGGCGCAGGCCTTGCGCACCGACTCCTCGAGTGCCTCCGGCCGGAGATCCGACGAGCTGGCGCTGCCCTTGCGCTGCCCCAGCCAGACCGTAACGCTGACGCCCTGGTCCCGCTGGTGGCGCAGGGTTTCCACCTCGCGCATGCGGACGTTCACCGAGAAGCCGGTGCCGAAGCTCGCGTGCGCCTCGGCCTGGGTGGCGCCCAGTTGCCTGGCCAGTTTCAGGACATCGGTGACCTTCTCCTGGAGGGTGCCGAGGCCGCTATCGATGCTCAGGGCCGTGCGGGTGCTCATTCCCCACCTCCCGTGCCGCCCACCGTGAGGCCGTCGATGCGCAGGGTCGGCTGGCCGACGCCCACCGGCACCGACTGCCCCTCCTTGCCGCAGACACCGATGCCCGGGTCCAGCTCCAGGTCGGTACCCACCATGGTCACGCGGTTCAGCACTGTCGGGCCGTCGCCCACCAGCGTGGCATCCCGGATGGGCGCCGTGATCTTGCCATTCTCGATGCGGTAAGCCTCCGTCGCCGAAAAGACGAACTTGCCGGAGGTGATGTCCACCTGGCCGCCGCCAAAGTTCCGGGCATAGATGCCCTTCTTCACCGACGCGATGATCTCGTCCGGGTGGTGCGGGCCGGCCAGCATGTAGGTGTTGGTCATGCGGGGCATTGGCGTGTGCGCGAAGGACTGGCGCCGGCCGTTGCCCGTGGACTCGACGCCCATGAGCCGGGCGTTCATCTTGTCCTGGATATAGCCGCGCAGGATGCCCTTCTCGATGAGCACGGTGTTCCGGGTCGGGGTACCTTCATCGTCGACGTTGAGGGAGCCGCGCCGGCCCGGGAGCGTGCCGTCGTCCACGACCGTGCAGAGTTCCGAGGCCACCCGTTCGCCGATGCGGCCCGTGAAGGCGGAGGTGCCCTTGCGGTTGAAGTCTCCCTCGAGGCCGTGACCGATGGCCTCGTGCAGCAGCACGCCAGGCCAGCCGGGCCCGAGCACCACGATCATCTCACCCGAGGGGGCCGGCACCGCGTCCAGGTTGACGACGGCCTGGCGCACCGCTTCGCGCCCGATCTCGAGAAGCCGCCCGGAAGTGAGTTCCTCATAGCCATACCGGCCGCCGCCGCCGGAGTAGCCCTGCTCGCGCTTGTCGCCATCCTCGACGATCACGGAGATGTTGAAACGTACCAGGGGCCGCACGTCGGCGGCCAGCACGCCGTCGCTGGAACAGACCAGCATCACGTCGTGGGCGGCAGCGAGGCTCGCCACCACCTGTTTCACGCGCGGGTCCAGTGCCCGCACCTCCTGGTCGACACGCTGGAGCAACGCCACCTTGTCGTCGTCGCCGAGAGTGGGCAGCGGATCGATGGGCGGGTAGAGGTTGTGGCCCGTGCGCGGCTTCCAGGCCTGAATGCGGCCCTGCTGGCCCTGGCGGACGATGGCGCTGGCTGCCGCCGAGGCCTGCAGCAGGGCCGGCACGACCACTTCGTCCGAGTAGGCGAAGCCCGTCTTCTCGCCGGCCATGGCCCGGACGCCGACGCCCTGCTCGATGCTGTGGGCGCCCTCCTTCACGATGCCGTCCTCAAGAGTCCAGGACTCCTGGCGGGAAACCTGGAAGTACAGGTCCGCGTTATCCACGGAGCCGCGCATCAGGGTGCCCAACGCCCGTTCCAGGTCGCTGTTGGCAATCCCGGCAGCGTCCAGCAGATGGCTGCGGACGAGCGCCAGGGATGAGTCGGGAGTGACTAGTGCATTCATCGGAGATCCTGCCTGCAATCGGCGCTGTGTTCAGTTAGGGGTCTTGAAACGGCGGTGCTCCAGCACCGGAAACTGCTGCCGCAACCGCTTCAGCCGTTGCGTGTCGATGGTGGTGGTGATCACGCCGGTGCGGCCGCCGGCATCGGCGAGTACAGCGCCCCACGGGTCCACGAGCATCGAGTGGCCGTAGGTCTGGCGGCCGCCGGGATGCGTGCCTGTCTGGGCCGCAGCCGCGACGTAGGTGAGGTTCTCGATCGCCCGCGCGCGCACTAGCGGCTCCCAGTGCGCGGCTCCGGTGCGGTAGGTAAACGCCGCGGGCAAGGCGAGCACGTCCATGCCCTCGTGGGCCATCCAGCGGAACAGCTCGGGAAAGCGCAGGTCGTAGCACACGGCGACACCAAGCCCACCCCAGGGGGTCTCGATCAGCAGGGGTTTCGAGCCGTGCATGGTGCTGCGGGACTCCCGGTAGGCCTCCTCGCTCTCCGGCACCCGGGCGTCGAACAGGTGCACCTTGTCGTAGCGGCCAGCGCGCTTGCCGCTGCCGTCGTAGACGAGGGCGGCGGCGAAGGGCCGCTTGGGGTCATCGCTCTTCAGCGGGATGGTGCCCCCCACGATCCACATGCCCGAGCGGGCCGCCTCCGCCGCGAGGAAATCCTGGAGGGGACCCGCGCCGTCTGCCTCGATGATCGCGAGGCGATCCGACTCCTTCTTGCCCATCCGGGCGAAGTTCTCGGGCAGGACCGCCACGGTCGCACCATCCGCCGCGGCCGACCGCAGCCAGCGCCGGGCGCGGGTGAGGTTGGCGGCAACATCCTCGCCCGAGTTCATCTGGATCGCGGAAATACGCAGGGTCTTCATTATTCAGAGGGCTTCCCGTTGAGGCCGGAAGTGTAATGTGGGGACGGAAGTCCTGCCTGCCAAGCAGTTCGCTGGAACGCAGAATTCCGGCCGTCGGCCTCAGCGGGTCAGTTCGGCCTCGGGAGGCAGCTCCTTGAGGACTTCGGCGAGGTAGCGTTCGCAGTCCCCGAAGGGGGCCAGGTCCACCTCGTTCTTCTGCACCTTATCCACCACCGGCTGGTCCCAGGGGCCCGAGACCCGGTAATAAGTCTCGCCCAGGGAACTCAGGGGCTTGCGGAAGAGCTGCGAGATCAGCAGGACCGTGCCACCCACCACCGGGCCACCGACGAAGCCGCCCACGGCCAGCACATCGGAAACGTGCGGCCGGACCACCGCGATCTGGTCGTAGCTGCGGTCCCGCAGCGAGACCCGGCCCACGATACCGATGTCGGTGACGGGACCCTCGAGCCCGAAGTTGCAGGTGAAGGCATTGCCACCCTCGAGCCGGAACTCGCCCTTGACCTGGTCGAAGGCCAGGCCCTTGTTCACGACATCGGAGAAATCGAGGCCGAGGCGCCGAGGCAGGGCCGCAATGCTGAGCAGGCCAACGAAGCGGCCGCTACCCGGATCCACCGGCAGGAACTGCCCCTTGTCCAGGTCGACCACGACCCGGCCCCCCGCGATGTTCAGGAAGTCATCGCTGGGCCCACCCGGCCAGAAGAGGTCCAGGTCCACGCTGGCCTTCTCGCCTTCGACAACCGCCTCATACCCGAGCGCCTTCAGGGTGGGCCCGATCTTCTTCGACCGCAGCTGCAGGCGCAGCTCGCTGCGCTGCCGCCGGACGTCACCGTCCTCGACGACCCAGGTCGCATCACCGTTGATGCGGAACGTCGGGCTCTCCATCACGAGGGGATCGACAACGATGCCGTCGCCACGCTGGGCGATCTCTGCCCGCAAGCTTCCCAGGCGCATGTCCTTCAGCGTGAAATCGGCGATCGTGGCCCGCACGGCCGGCAAGTTGCGCGGGTCGGCTTTGCCTTCGCCCGTCCCGGGGTCGGTCTCCACCAGCGCCAACCGCTGCATGTCCAGCACGACAGGCGCGTCGTCGCCGGTTCCCACCGGTACGGTGACCGTGCCGGCCGCGGAAGGACTGCGCACGGCCACCCGCCACTCGCCGGCCTGGCGGCTGGCATCCAGCCGCACGTCCCGGAACAGCCTGCCGAGAATTGCCAGGGAGCCAACATCCAGGTTGATCTTGCGAACGAGATCAGCGGTCGAGTTCTCGTTCGGCCCGCCACCGGCACCGCGGCCGGGGAACCAGTCCTCGAAACGCAGGCTGGCAAAGTCCCCGCCGATCTCGAGCCCCCGGGTGTCCGGCAGCTCGGCCTGCCGGCGGCCACTGCGCAGGGACCCCCGCTCGAGCTGCCAGCCTGCCCTCCCCTGACGCACCCGGGTGTCCGTGGCCACCCGGGCCCTGGAACCCGGCAGAAATTGCAGTGCCCAGCTCACGCCGCGCTCGATGGTGCCGCTGACCTGCAGCTTGTCCCGGTCCGGCAGGCTCACTTTCATGCGCAGGGCCTCGGGCGTTCCGGCCAGCTTGGTCAGCGGCTTTGGCAGGGCGCTGGCCAGCTGCTCCAGGTCGGAGGCGATCTCGATGCGCAGAGGCTGCCCCGAACTCCGGGCAGGCACGCGGACGGTCGCCGCCCAGGCCAGGGTGCCTGCCAGCTTCTCCGCGTAGGGCAGTGAAAAGGCCGCAGCCACCTTGTCTGCGGGTGTCTCACCCTGCACTTCCGCCACCTGGGTCAGGTCGGGCTCGTCCGCCCGGGCCGCCCGCAGCGCAATGCTGACGGGTTCATCCAGGAAACGGCCCGCCACCTTGTCGGCAACCAGCCGGTCCCTGTCGAGGCGGACGGCGCCCTGCAGGGCGCTGAGGCTGAAGTCCACGCCCTTCAGCCCGAGGCGCGCCCCCGCGAGGCCGAAGGTGCCAGTCAGCCGGTAGCTCTTCGGATCGGCAAGCGGCAGCCGGAGGTCGACGGCGACAGCAACGTCCCCGCTGCCGGTCGCGGACCCCAGCGCCGGGCCGAGGGCGGCCGCCACCGGCGTCTGCTGCAGGAAGCTGAGAATCTGGCCGAGCTGCACCGGGTCGTCGGCCGTCACGTCGAGTTCCGCGTCACGGAACAGGTTCGGCACGCGGATCTTCGCGTCCGCAAACGGCAGCCCGCCGATGGATCCCCGGTTTTCCAGAGACACCAGGCTGACCCTGTCGATGACCACGGTGCCGGAGGCATTCTCCAGCCGTGGCCACTCCGCGGCGTAGTCGATGACCGCATCGGCCAGGGTGAACTCGGCGCGGAAACGGCCGTCGCCGGCCTCGTAGGGAAAGCCGCGCAGCGGGCCCTGCCACAGGAACTCGGCCCGGGGGACGGACCCGGCCACCAGCGCCCTGTCGAGCCACTGCACAACACCCGGCTTGAACTTCATCAGGGGCAGGTAGTTGAGCGCCGCGGGCGCGGACGACGCCACGAAGCGAGCCGCAATGTCCACGTAGACCGGGCCCACCGGCGGAAAGATGATCTGGACTCGCGACTGGCTCTCGACATCGGCCGTGGCGATTTTCAGCTCGTCGCCGAAAACCTCAAGGCCACGCTCCGTCTGCTTCCAGCCAAGCTGGCCGGTGGTGAGCGTCGTGCGGATGTCGGCACGGAACAGGGTCGGCAGGCGCACGAGGCCGGCCCTGGAGTCCAACCGGATGTTGCCACCCGCCTCGTCGGCGCGCACGGTACCGGTAATCCCGGTGAGCGCCCAGCCAGGCTCCGGCATCACGACACCCAGGTCACGCACGCTGGCCTCGGTCACCCAGGTCGGCGGACGGCCAGCCGGGAATGACGCCTTGATCCTGAGATTGCGCACCTCGCCCTGGACCTGCTCCGGCAGCAGGTCCCGGCGGAGGCCCGTGCTGGCGACCGACCAGAGCACCGGCCAGAGGTCCTGCAGCCGAAGGTTGTCCGCCGCGGCCGTGAAGCTACCGGCGTTAGCGCCGGGCTCGACATAGCGCAGGGAGCCCGTGCCTGCAGGCGAAGTGCCCTTGCCGCGCTCCACCACGAACTTGCCCAGCGTCGCTTCCCAGCCATCGGGCAGGCTCTGCCAGTCGGCCTGGAACTCGAGGTGCTGATAATTGTTGGCCGCCTTCGTCACACCCTCCCAGACCGTTGGCCCGAGATCCAGGTCCACGGCGATGCGGGTCGGCTTCAGGCCCAGGAATCCCGCGCGCAGATTCACGGCGCCGCGGCCGGAAACCAGCGGCACGGGCTCATTGGCCACGAGCCGGAACCAGCGGGCGAGGTCGAGATCAGGACCGTTCGCCGTGAACTCCCACGCCTCCGGTCCGGCGGCTTGAGGCTGCCCGGCCCCCGGCGCCGCCGCCGTCCGCAGGAGCGCTACCGGCAAGGTTCCCGAGACATCGACGCTCTTACCGAGGCCCTCCCGGCCATCGAACTCGGCCTCGAAGACGAGGCGCTCGGGGCCGAGATCCAGGTCCAGCGTGTCGATGAAGAGCGGCAACCGGGGTTCAAGCCGCGTCTCGTCCAGCACCAGTATCTCGATGTTCCGCAGCTTCAGGTCCAGGCGCGGCAGCGGCTCGTTGCGGGGTCGGCGCAGCAATTCCTCGAGCGGGACGCCATTGACCAGCCACTGGCCCGCCGGGTTGCGCTCGGCGCGTACGCTGGCGCCACTGACCATGATGCGGCCCGGTCGCAGGCGGCGCTCGAGCACCAGCCGCCAGAGGTCCACACCCACCGAAAGCTCCCCGGCGTCGAGAACGGCGCGCCGGCTGTTGCGCGTGGCGATGCGCACATCGGTGAAGCGCACTTCCGGACCCCGGAGCGGCCAGCTCGCCGACAGCCGGCCAAAACGGATATCGAAGCCCGTGGCCTCGGACGCGAAGCGCCGGATATCGTCCTGGTAGTCCGGAGCGAGCGGCAGCAGCAGGCGAGCAATGCCGACGAGGACAGCCAGCAGGATGAGCAGGGCCGCTGCGCTCCCGGCCAGCCAGCCGAGGCTTCGTCTGAGGATGCCGCGTTGGGTCATGCCGCCGCGCCTGCCTAGATCAGTACGACATCGAACTGATCCGGCGCGTACAGGCTCTCGGCCTGCAGCCGGATGGGCTTGCCCGTGTGCTCCTCGAGTTCCGCGATGCCGGACGACTCTTCGTCCAGCAGCAGCTCGATGACTTCCTGGTGCGCGAGAATGACCAGCTCCTTGAAACTGAACTGGCCGTGCTGCCGGAGAATCTCCCGGAAGATCTCGTAACAGACCGTTTCCGGCGTCTTGACGTGGCCACGACCGTCACACGTTGGACACGGTTCGCACAGCAGGTGTTCCAGGCTTTCCCGGGTCCGCTTGCGCGTCATCTGCACCAGGCCGAGCGGCGACACCTCCGCGATCTGTGCCCGGGCATGGTCCCCCTGCATCGCGGTGGTCAGGGCCTCCCGTACCTGCGACCGGTGGGTCTCCTCCAGCATGTCGATGAAATCGATGACGATGATGCCCCCCAGGTTCCGCAGGCGCAGCTGGCGCGCAATGGCGACGGCGGCCTCGAGGTTAGTCCGGAAAATGGTGTCTTCCAGGTTCCGGTGCCCGACGTAGCCGCCGGTATTGACGTCGATGCTGGTCAGCGCCTCCGTCTGGTCGATGACGAGGTAACCGCCGGACTTGAGCTCGACCTTGCGCGCCAGCGCCTTCTGGATCTCGCCCTCGATGCCATACAAGTCAAAAATCGGCCTCGGTCCGGGATAGAACTCGATACGGCTGGCAAGCTCAGGCATGACGGTCGCGGCAAAATCCCGCAACGCCGTGCAACCGGCCTGTTCGTCGATGAGGACGCGCTGCGTCCCCGGATTGACGAGGTCACGCAGCACGCGGATGGGCAGCGGCAGGTCCGCGTGCACCATGGACGGCACGGGGGCACTCTGCGCCCGCCGGTCCACGACCTCCCAGAGCCGGTGCAGGAAGTCCAGGTCGGCGCGCAGCGGCTCCTCGCCCACGCCGTCGGCGGCGGTCCGCACGATACAGCCGTAGCGCGCAGGGGCGGCCGTCAACCCGGTGACCAGCTGCTTCAGTCGCGCACGCTCCGTGTCCGATTCGATGCGGCCCGAGACTCCCAGGCTCGTCTCTTTCGGCAGCAGGACGAGAAAGCGGGACGGCATCGTGATGAACGTGGTCAGGCGGGCGCCCTTCGACCCCAGCTGGTCCTTGACCACCTGGACGAGCACCGTGTCGCCCTCACGGAGCAGGTCCCGGATGTTCAGTTCCTGCCCGGGCTGGGTGGGCGGCGCGCCCGGCGGCGGCAGGACATCCGAGGCGTGCAGAAAGCCGGTACGGGCAAGGCCCATTTCGACAAAGGCGGCCTGCATGCCCGGCAGGACACGGACCACGCGAGCCTTGTAGATATTGCCGGTGAGGCCGCGCCGGGAGCTGCGCTCGATCAGCACCTCCTGGAGGACGCCGTTGTCGACCACGGCCGCCCGGACTTCCCGGTGCGTGAGATTGATGAGGATCTCTTCGGTCATTGCAGCAGGTTGCAACCGAACAGCGTCAGCAACCGCGCGGTCTCGAAGAGCGGCAGGCCCATGACCCCCGAGTAACTGCCCCGCAGGTCGGCGACGAACTGCCCGCCCCGGCCCTGGATGGCATAGCCGCCCGCCTTGTCGACCGGTTCGCCCGTGCGCCCGTAGGCCGCGATCTCCTCGGGGGACAGCGCGCGAAAGGTCACTTCGCTGCGGCAGAGTTCCACGCGCTCCCGCTGCCCGTCGGCAACCGAGACCGCGGTCCAGACCGTGTGCATCCGGCCGGACAGCCGACTGAGCATCCGCACGGCGTCGGCCTCGTCCACCGGCTTGCCAAACAGCTCGTCACCGAGGGCCACGGCCGTGTCCGCCGCGACGACCGGCCCTGCCGATCCCGGGCGCACCGCGAGGCCGGCCTGGGCCTTCGCGGCCGCGAGGCGGCACACGAGATCGCCGGCGCTCTCCACCGCCCGGGGCGTCTCGTCCACGGTGACGCGCAGGACCTCGTGGCGAACGCCCAGCTGGGTCAGCAGCTCGCGCCGCCGGGGCGAGCCGGAGGCCAGGTAGACGAAGGGACCATGGTCGGGGCGTAGAGGCATGCGGAACCGGTCTTCAGGCCTTGTGGTAGGGGTGGCCCTGGAGGATCGTCCAGGCGCGATAGAGCTGCTCGATGACAATGACCCGGGCCAGCCCGTGGGGAAAGGTCAGGTTGGACAGAGACCAGGTCTGGTTGGCGCGCTGGCTCACCTCGGCGGCAAGTCCTTCCGGGCCACCGATCACCAGCGCCACCGACGGCTGGTGGTTCTGCCAGCGCTCGACTTCGCGCGCCAGCTCGGTAGAGGTCCAGCCCCGCCCGCGCTCATCCAGGGCCACCACGAAATCGGCGGGCTTCAGCCGCTGCAGGATCCGCAGCCCTTCCTTGGCCTTGGCGACAGCGGGATCGCCGCCCGAGGAGCGCAGCGACAGGGGTATGTCCACCAGCTCCGGCTTCAGGTGGGCGGGCAACCGGGCCAGGTACTGGGCCACCGCGTCCCTGACCCAGTCTTCGGGGCGGGTACCGATCACCAGGAGCCGTAATTTCATGCGCGCATCCGCTCAAGCCCCCGCCGGCGGGGGGCTCCGGATCATACACGGCAACCCGGCCGACCTGACCTGCCGACCTGACCTGCCAACCGGGCCTGCCAACCGGGCCTGCCAGGCGCCGGCGAACGGGCGGGCCGTGGAGTGATCAGGCCGTGGCCACCGCCCCCATGTCCCAAAGGCTTTCCAGCTTGTAAAAGTCCCGGGCCTTCGGCTGCATGATGTGGACGACCACGTCCGCCAGGTCCACCAGCACCCACTCGCCGCTACCCGTCCCCTCGACGCCCAGGGGCCGGCAACCGGCTTCCGAGGCCCTCTGCACCAGCCGCTCGGCGATGGATTTCACATGGCGATCGGACGTGCCGCTCGCCACGACCATGTAATCCGCGATCGAGGTGAGCTGACGCACGTCCAGCACCTTGATGTCGCGGGCCTTGAGATCCGCCAGCGCATGCTCCGCAAGCGCCAGCAGTTGTTTACTTCGCACGAGTTAGCACCTCCTTCGGACTGGCATAGATATGGGTCTTTTCGATCAATTCACGCACGGCGTCAGGCACGAGAAACCGGGGGTCGCCGCCCGCCGCCACCAGGCGGCGGATCGCCGAGGACGAGACATCCAGCTGGGTAACGTCCAGCAGCAGCACGCGGCCTGCCGGCAGCCGCGCCAGCTCACGGGGATCCGTCGTGGCACGCGCACGCAGCAGTTCGCCGGCCTCGCCATCCGGTGCCGTGGCAGCGCCCGGGCGGCGGGCGATAACGAGGTGGGCCAGCTCCGGCAGCTCGCGCCAGCGGTGCCAGGTCGGCAGCAGGGCGAAGGCATCGAGGCCGAGCAGCAGGCACAACGGCCGGGATGCCACCTCCTGCCGGAGGCTCGCCAGCGTGTCCACCATGTAGGACGGACCGGGCCGACGCAGTTCCCGGTCATCCACGACAAAGCCCGGCAGGCCCTCGAGCGCGGCTTCCAGCATCCGCAGGCGCAGGGCTTCGGGCGCCACCGCCGGCGGACGATGCGGCGGAATGCGGGACGGAATGAAGCGCACCTCGGCGAGGTCGAGATTGGTCAGAAGCTCGTAGGCCGTCCGCAGGTGGCCCACGTGGACCGGATCGAAGGTGCCGCCAAAGATGCCGATGGGCTGCTGGGGCATCAGACGAGTTCTGCTCCGCGCAACGGGCGGCCCGCCAGGGCGAGCGTCAGCTCGAGCAGGGCATTCCAGGGTTCGCCGGCGCGGGAGCCCTTGACGATCTGGTCGGCGCGGCCCGCCATCCGCAGCAGCCGGCGGAGGCCACCGGGCTTGTGATGCCGGAGGGCGCGCACGTAGAGATCCGCCCGGGACTGCCAGACGCCGGCACCCTGGACCGCCTTCAGCGTGGAGCCCTCGCGGCTGGCGCGGACGCCGGCGTCGACGAGCACGAGCGCCTCGCGCACGAGGGCCCAGAGCACCAGGGCCGCCGCCGTGCCCTCCTCCCGGAGCCCGGCCAGCACGCGCACGGCCCGCGCCACGTCCCCGGCGAGCGCCGCGTCACCCAGCTGGAACACGTCAAAGCGCGCGCCGTCGGCAACGGCGTCGCGGATCTGGGCGGCGGTGAGCACCGTGCCGGGCGGGTGCAGCAGGGCCAGCTTGTCGACTTCCTGCTGGGCACCGAGCAGGTTGCCCTCCACGCGACCCGCGAGCAGTTCAAGGCCCTCCGCTTCGCAGCCGAGGCCAGCCGTGCGAAAGCGCCCGGCGATCCACCGCGGCAGTTCGGAACGGTCCGGCAGGCGGGTCTCCACCCAGACGCCGGCCTCGGACAGGGCGGTGACCCAGGCGGAACCCGCAATCTTGCGCGTCAGCGCCGGAGCGATGACCAGCACCGTATTGCCGTCGGCGGACCGGCTGGCGAGCTGGCGGATCTGCCGGGAGCCCTCGTCCCCGGGCGTCGGCTTGGTCAGGCGGATCTCGACCAGCGTGCCCGAGGAAAAGAGCGAGAGGTTGGCGAGTGATGCGCTGACGGCGTCCCAGTTGAAATGGCCGCCGACCACGTGGGAGGACCGCTCCGCGATGCCCCGGTCGAGTGCCGCGGCGCGCAGCACGTCGACAACCTCGTTTACCAGCAGCGGGTCGTCACCGGATACGAGATACACAGGGGCCAGCGGCGTCCCGGACCGCTGCCCTCGCAACTGCTCCTGCAGCCGCTCAGGCTTGAGCTTCATACCGGCCTGCTAGCCAAGCTGCGTCCAGTCGATGGACTCCTCTTCGAGAAGGACCGGGATGCCGTCGAATACCGGGTACACGAGCCGCCCGTCGCGGGTGACGAGCGCCTCCGACAGGGTTTCCGGCAGGGACTGGGAGGAGCGGTTCTGCAACTCGCCGGCGCTGATCGCGGCGTTGAGCCGCGCAAGGCGGTCGCTGTCCAGCAGCTGCAGGGGCAGCTTGGTCACAGGGCAGCAGACGATGTCCAGCAAACGTTTATCCATCCCGATGGTTTCGAATATAGCAGGGAATGCGGCCGGTCAATCGTGACCCCACCAGACATAATCCCGGGGCACGGGGTCGGCACCCGCGCCGCCCCAGGGGTGGCAGCGGCCGATCCGCCGCAGGCCCAGCCACCCGCCGCGCAGCAAACCAAAACGCTCGATTGCCTCGACGCTGTACGCGGAGCAGGTCGGCAGGTAGCGGCACGTCAGGCCGAGCCAGGGTGACAGGGCGTGCTGGTAGCCCCGGATCAGGCTGACCGCGAGCCGGGACGGCCAGCCGGGCCGGGTCTTCAGGTAGGCGCCCGCGCGGCCGCGGCCTGCCGGATGGCGCCGAGCATCGCGTGCAGCCCGTTGCTGCGGGTCGGGCTCAGGTGCTGGTCAAGGCCGATGGCCTGGATGAACGCGGGCGACGCGGCCAGGATGTCCCGGGCCGGACGGCCGCTGTAGATCCGCATCAGGATCGCAATCAGGCCGGAAACGATGGCGGAATCACTGATCGCCTGGAACTCGAGACGGTCACCCTGGCCGCTCGTGACCAGCCAGACCTGGGACTGGCAGCCCCTGATCTTGTGCTCCTCGGTCTTCTCGCGTTCCGGGAAGGCCGGCAACTGGCGCCCGAGGTCGATAATGTACTGGTAGCGATCGATCCAGTTGTCGAACAGGGCGAACTCCTCGACGAGTTCCCGCTCGGCATCGGCGATGGACGTGCCGGTCACGCTCAGTTGCCCGCTCGCCGCCAGCGCGTGCCCTCGGGCCCGTCCAGGATGACAATCCGGTTCGCCACCAGTTCGTCCCGGATGCGGTCCGCCGTCGCGAAGTCCTTGCTCTGCCGCGCCGCGAGCCGCTGGGCGAGCAGCCCCTCGACGGCCTCGGCGGTCAGGCTGCCCTGCCCTTCGGCGCCCCGCAGCCAGACTTCCGGATCCTCGCCCAGCAGGCCGAGCAGGCGGCCGCTGGCTCGCAGGCGGGCCGCGAGTTCCCGGCGCTCCTCCGGCGAGTCCGAGCGATTGATCGTGCGGGCGAGGTCGAAGAGCACGGCCAGCGCCTTGGGGGTGTTGAGGTCGTCGTCCAGGGCGGCCGTGAAGTCCGGGTCGGCGGCGTCATCCGCCGCGACCGCGCCGCCCGTATCGCGGAGGGCGCCGTAGAGCCGGTCCAGCTTGCGGCGCGCTTCAGGCAGCACGTCGGCGGTCCAGTCGAGGGGCTGACGGTAATGGGCAGACAGGAGTGCCAGGCGGATCGCCTCCCCGGGCGCGACCTTGAGCAGCTCGCGCACCAGCAGCACGTTGCCGATGGACTTCGACATCTTGGCGTGATCCACGTTCACGAAGCCGTTGTGCAGCCAGTAGCGGACGAACAGCTGCCCGCCATGGGCGCAGGTGCTCTGGGCCAGCTCGTTCTCGTGATGGGGAAAGATCAGGTCGTTGCCGCCACCGTGGATGTCGATGGTCACGCCCAGGTGCTCGACGATCATCGCGGAGCACTCGATGTGCCAGCCCGGACGGCCCCGGCCCCAGGGGCTGTCCCACCCGGGCAGGTCCGGCGTGGACGGCTTCCAGAGCACGAAGTCGCCGGCGTCCTCCTTGTAGGGCGCCACCTCCACCCGTGCCCCGGCCAGCAGGTCGCGGCGATCGCGCCCGGAGAGCGCGCCGTAATCCGCGCAGGCGCGCACCCGGAACAGCACGTGGCCCTCGGCGGCGTAGGCGTGGCCGCTTTCAACCAGGGTCCCGATCATCGCGATGATGCCCGGTAGGTGCTCGGTCGCGTGGGGTTCCAGGTCGGGCGCTGCGACGCCCAGCGCCGCCATGTCTTCCCGGTAGACGGCCTCGAAGCGCTCGGTGATCTCCCCGATGGGCACACCCTGCTCGGCAGCAGCCCGGTTGATCTTGTCGTCGATGTCCGTGATGTTCCGGGCGTAGGTCAGCCGGTAACGGGTCCGGAGCAACCGGGCCAGCACATCGAAGACCACGGCCGGGCGGGCATTGCCGATATGGGGGTAGCTGTAGACCGTCGGCCCGCAGACATACATCGTCACCTCGCCCTCCTTCAGGGGGACGAACGGCTCTTTCTGGCGGGTGCGGGTGTTGTGGAGCGTCAGGGACATAGGTGAGACGTGGAAAACGGGGCCGCTATAATAGCGCCCCTATGGACCCCAGCCGCATTTTTGCCCAGCGCCGCACCATCGAACAGGTGGAGGAAGGCAGCGAACTCGCCCCGAAGTTCGATGCCCAGGGCCTGATCACGGCGGTCACCACGGATTTCAGCAGCGGTGAACTGCTGATGGTGGGCTATATGAATGCCGAGGCCCTCACCCGGACCATCGAGACCGGCGAGGCTCACTACTTCAGCCGGAGCCGCCAGGCGCTCTGGCACAAGGGCGCCACCAGCGGACTCGTCCAGAAGATCCGGGAGCTGCTGGTGGACGACGACCAGGACTGCATCTGGCTGCGCGTCGACATCACGGGCGGCGCCAGCTGCCACGTGGGCTATCGCAGCTGCTTCTACCGGCAGGTGCCGACCGGCAGCGCGGCCAGCGCGGCCGAGGGCCCGTTGCCGCTGACCTACACCGAGACCGAGAAGGTCTTCGATCCCGAGATCGTCTACGCCGGCCAGACCAACCCGACCAAGCTCTGATTCCGGCGCCCGCCGCCAGCTAGAGGTGCAGGATCGCCCCAACCAGGGCGCCCACCGCCAGGATCATGTTGGGCAGGTAGGACAACCCGAAGCCCGCGGAGCGCTTCTTCGGGTCCGCAACGTACCCCGTCAGGTACAGGATCCGCCCGAGGATGAACACGACGCCCAGGCCAGCGGCCCACAGGGCGCTGACGTACATACCGAAAAGCCACATGGACGGGACAAACACGATCAGCTGCTCGAGGGTGTTCTGCTGGACCCGGAAGTAGCGCTCGAAGACCGGGTGTCCGGTCGTCGCAGGGGCCTGCACCTGGCAGCGGACGCGGGCCCGGCCCACAAGCAGGCCGAAGACGAGGAACTCGAGCAGGGCAAGGACGATCACGGCAGCAACGAGGGGCATGGGTTTCTCCGGGCTGAACCTGCTGCAAGACTAGCCGGTCACTGCCGGCTCGACCAGCCGGAAGCGGCCAGCTGGGGAGCCAGCTGGGGAGCCTGGCGCTGCACCCAGGACTGGCGGCGCGCGACGTAGA
Source organism: Gammaproteobacteria bacterium (assembly GCA_038214295.1). Taxonomy (GTDB): domain Bacteria; phylum Pseudomonadota; class Gammaproteobacteria; order Steroidobacterales; genus SHZI01. The sequence continues at coordinate 15,729 of JBBQSA010000036.1, read as the reverse complement.
CCGAGGGATTGCGGACCAGGAGCCGGTTCGGATTCGGCAGCACGGCAGCCAGCAGGGCCGCTTCGGGCGCGTTCAGCGCCGCCGCCGGCTTGCGGAAGTACTGGCGGCCTGACGCTTCGACGCCATAGACGTGCGGCCCGAACTGGGCGATGTTGAGATAGACCTCGAGGATCCGTTCCTTGGGCCAGGACAGTTCCACCCACAGTGTGAACCAGGCTTCGAGTCCCTTGCGGAACCAGCTGCGGGCCGGCCAGAGCCAGAGGTTCTTTGCCACCTGCTGGCTGATGGTTGACGCCCCGCGCACCTGCCGGCTGCGCCCGTTGCGCTTCCATACCTTGCGGATGGACTCCACGTCGAAACCGGCGTGGCTGAAGAACTTCTGGTCTTCGGCAGCCAGCACCGCCAGGGCCGCCCGCCGGCTGATCCGGTCACGGGACACCCAGTCGTAGTGCAGTTCGGCGGAGAGGCTCCGCTGTGCCAGCCAGTTCTGCAGCATGAAGCTCGACGTCAGGGGGGGCAGCCAGCGCAGGGGCAGAACCAGCAGCACGGTGCCGGCGAGCAGCCCGAGCACCGCCCACAGGAAAATCCGGAGCAGGCGATTCTTGAATGAGCGGCGGGTGGCGGCCACGGGGCGGGGCGGCGGGAACTCAGTGCACGACCGCGAGGCGCCGCGTCACCAGGCCCACAAGGTCGCTGGCAATGGCATCGCGGATGCTCTCTTCCTCGCCTGCCTTGCCAAGCACCCGGTTCTCGTCGAACGCGAATTCACGGGTGAGCGCCAGCTGCTCGGCGGGCACTTCCTCGACGCCATCCACGGTCACGGCGAACCGGACCCGGTAGTACACCTCGTACTCGGCGGGCACGTTCCGCGCGGTTACGGACAACAGGCGGCGGCCGGTGTCATCGGCCAGCACCCGGATGATCGTCCGGGCGGCGGCCGGGTCGTCGGTGAGCCGGACGTTGCTCCGGCGGAGCACGGCGACCAGTTCCCGGTAGAACGTTGAATAGCGGTCCGCCGTCTCGATATGAATGACTTCCATCCGGGGCGACAGATCTGCCGTGCCCCGGAAGTGGAAGCCGCAACCGCTGGCCAGCAACACCAGGATGGCACACAGCGAACGCAGGACTCGGTCAGACGACGACATTCACGAGCTTTCCGGGAACCACGATAACCTTGCGGACAGGTTGCCCGCCCACGAAGCGCTGGACGTTGCCGTCGGCCAGCGCGGCGGCCCGCACCTCGGCCTCGGCGGCATTGGTGGCCACCGTGACGCGGCCACGCACCTTGCCATTGACCTGCACGACGATCTCGCGGGTCTCCGCCACCAGCGCGTCGGGATCCGGCTGCGGCCAGGACACGTCGATGATGGCGCCCGGGTGCCCCAGGACATTCCACAGGCGATGACAGATGTGGGGAACGATCGGCGACAGCATGAGCACAAGCAGCTCCAGGGCCTCCTGCACGACCGCGCGATCGGCCGCGGTCGCTGCCTCGAACCGGTTCACCGCGTTCAGCAGCTCCATGACCGCGGCAATCGCCGTGTTGAAGGTGCGACGCCGGCCGATATCGTCAGATACCTTGGCGAGCGTCTGGTGCACCTGCCTCCGCAAGGTCTTCTGCCCGTCATCCAGGTCAGTCGCCAGCGGCCCGGCAGCCCCGCCCCCGGCCACGTGGCCGTGGACCGCCTTCCAGGTCCGCTTCAGGAAGCGCGCCGCGCCCTGCACACCCTCGTCCGACCACTCCAGCGTCTGTTCCGGCGGCGCGGTGAACATCGTGAACAGCCGGGCGGTGTCGGCGCCCAGCGTGTCGACGAGCACCTGTGGGTCAACCCCGTTGTTCTTCGACTTGGACATGGTGCCCATGCCGCCGGACTCCACCGGCTCACCGTCGGTCACCAGGAAAGCCCGCGTGCCGCCGGCGCCGTCCTCGCGCTCCTCGACTTCGGTCGGGTTGAAGTAGGCAATGCGCCCGGTTTCCGTCTTCCGGAAGTAGATGCCGTTCAGCACCATGCCCTGGGTCAGCAGCCGGGCAAACGGCTCATCCAGCGATACGAGGCCCAGATCGCGCATTACCCGCGTCCAGAACCGGGAGTAGAGCAGGTGAAGGATGGCGTGTTCGATGCCGCCGATGTACTGGTCAACCGGCAGCCAGTACCGGACCCGCTCGTCCACCATGGCCTGCCCACTGTCAGCGCAGGCAAAACGCAGGAAATACCAGGACGAATCCACGAAGGTGTCCATGGTGTCCGTCTCGCGCCGGCCCGGCTTGCCGCACTTCGGACAGGTGCACCGGAGGAAATCCTCGCGCTTGCGCAGGGGGTTGCCGCTGCCGTCGGGGACGCAGTCCTCGGGCAGGACGACCGGCAGCTGGTCTTCAGGCACCGGCACCGCGCCGCAGGAAGCGCAGTGGATGATCGGGATCGGGGTACCCCAGTAGCGCTGCCGCGAAATGCCCCAGTCCCGGAGGCGGAACTGGACCCGCTTGCGCCCCAGTGACTTGGCCTCGAGGGCGCCGGCAATCGCGTCCACCGCGGCCTGGAAGCCGAGGCCGTCGAAGGCGCCGGAGTTCACCGTAATACCGTGCTCCGCATAGGCTGCCGCCCAGGGCGCGATGGTGTCCGTGTAGGCGCCCGTCGTCGAGCGGATGACACAGCGGATGGGCAGCCCGTACTTCGTGGCGAACTCGAAGTCCCGCTCGTCGTGGGCGGGAACCGCCATGACCGCGCCTTCCCCGTAGCCCATGAGCACGTAGTTCGCCACCCATACCGGCAGCCGGGCTCCGGTCAGCGGGTGCAGCACGTAAAGGCCCGTCGGCATGCCGCGCTTCTCGGCGGTCGCAACGTCCGCCTCCATGACGCTGCCCCGCTTGCACTCGTCAACGAAGGCCGCGAGCTTCGCGTCAGAGCGGGCAGCGGCCGTTGCGAGCGGGTGCTCGGCAGCCACTGCGCAGTAGGTGGCACCGAGCAGGGTATCCGCCCTGGTCGTGAAGACCTTCAGGAGGCCGTCCGCGCCGGTCGCCTCCCGGGCCGTGGCGTCGTAGGGGAAGGCGATTTCCACGCCCTCGCTGCGCCCGATCCAGTTGGCCTGCATCAGCCGCACGCGTTCCGGCCACTCCGTGAGGGTATCCAGGGCCTCCAGCAGCTCGTCGGCGTAGGCGGTGATCCGCATGTAGTACATGGGGATCTCGCGCTTCTCGACCAGGGCGCCCGTACGCCAGCCCCGGCCGTCGATCACCTGCTCGTTGGCGAGCACCGTCTGGTCCAGGGGGTCCCAGTTGACGGTGCCCGTGGTCTGGTAGACCAGGCCTTTTTCGAGCAGGCGCAGGAACAGCCACTGGTTCCAGCGGTAGTACTCCGGCTGGCAGGTCGCCAGCTCTCGGCTCCAGTCGATGCCGAAGCCCAGGGACTGGAGCTGGCGGCGCATGTACGCGATGTTGTCCCAGGTCCAGGCGGCGGGCGCCACACCCCGGGCCATGGCCGCGTTCTCGGCCGGCAGCCCGAAGGCGTCCCAGCCCATTGGCTGCAGGACGTTCCGGCCCAGCATCCGCTGGTGGCGGGCGATGACGTCGCCGATGGTGTAGTTCCGCACGTGGCCCATGTGCAGGCGCCCGCTGGGATACGGGAACATCGACAGGCAATAGAATTTCTCGCGGGCCGCGTCTTCCCGGGCCCGGAAACTCTCGTGGTCGGTCCACCAGCGTCGCGCTTCGGCTTCGACGGCCTGGGGGTCGTACTCTGGAATTGTGTGGGGCTGATCGCTCACGGAGCCGGCGGCTGTTGTGGAGAAGAGTGCAGGCGGCAAGGATACAACGCCCGCACCCGGGCCGTTCAGTGGACCGACAGGGTCAGCACCTGGCGGACCGGCGCAAGGGCAACGAGCAGCAGGAGTACGCAAACCGCCAGCACCGGCCAGTTGCCGTACCGGACCCAGGGCGTGGAGCCCTGGCGGGGCTGGACCGTGGCCGAGACCACCACCGCCTTGAACTGCACGCCCTGCCGGACCACGGTGCCCCGGGAATCGATCACGGCCGTGATCCCGGTATTCGTACTGCGCAGCATGAACCGGCCCGTTTCGAGCGCCCGGAAGCGGGCCATCTGCAGGTGCTGGTGGGGGGCGATGGAGTCGCCAAACCAGCCGTCGTTACTGACATTCACTAGCAGGCCTGCTTCTGGCAGGAAATCGCGCAGCTCGTTGCCGAATGCATCCTCGTAGCAGATGCTCGGCGCGAGCGCGATATTCAGGACCCGCAGCGGGGGCTGGCCGTCGAGACCTGGCGTGATGTCCGTATAGGGCAGGTTCATGAGCCGGAGCACGTTCCGGATGAAGTCCGGCACCGGGAAATACTCCCCGAAGGGCACCAGGTGCCGCTTGTGGTAAACGGCCGCATTGCCGCCGAGGGTGAGCAGCGAGTTGCGGAACTCGCCCGTGCCGAAGTCGAAGGTCAGGATGCCGAGGATCAGTTCCTGGTGGCGCGCCTTCATCAGTTCGCCGAGTGCGCGGAGGAAGGCTTCCTCCTCATGGGCCAGCGCGGGTATCGCGGCTTCCGGCCAGATGATCAGGTCCGCGTCACCGAGGTCCAGCGTGAGGTCCCGGAACAGCGCCTTGGTGGTCTCAAGTTCCTCGAGCAGCCACTTGCGGTCCTGGGCGATGCCGCCCTGGACCAGCGCCACTTTCAACGGCTCGCCCGCCGGCTCGGTCCAGATCCGCCCGGTCAGCAGCGCGGTGGAGACCACCAGCGCGCCCAGCACGCCAAGACCGGCGAGCCGGGCCCGGCCCGGGCCCGTCACCTGGACGGCCAGGGCGCCGGCGGTCAGCGCGACGAGCAGTGAAAGGCCGTAGACGCCGGTCACCGGGGCCCAGGCCGCCAGTGGGCCGTCAATCTGGCCGTAGCCGAGACTTAGCCAGGGAAAGCCGCTGAAAAGCCAGCCGCGCAGCCATTCCATGGCCACCCACAGGGCAGGCATTACCGCGAGGAATTCCCAGGCGGGTTCGCGGCAACGTGTCAGCCCCGTGAGGAAGCCCCAGGCCGCCACGTAGAGCGCCATCAGGAGAATCAGGGCGGCACACAGCGCGACGGCGATCGGCGGCGCGACGCCCCCGAACTGGTGAATGCTGATGTACAGCCAGTACGTGCCGGTCGCAAAGCAGCCGACCCCGAACCAGAAACCGCGCAGGGCCCGTGACCGGCCCGCGGCCCCGTGGGCCAGCACAAAGAGCACCGCCAGCAGGAGCGGGGCCAGCCACCAGAGGGCAAAGGGCGCAAAACTCAGGGGCAACGCAGCGCCGGCGGCGGCGGCGAATAGGCGGCCGCGGGCTGTCAGGATGCGGCGGAGCAACGGTGGAATTCCGGGGTGGCTGGTTACGGTCAGGCGGCGACGACGTCGCCATCGGCGGCCGCCTTGGCGCCCCGCGTCACTTCGACGCTGTGGACCCGGCGCCGGTCGGCCTGCAGGACGCGGAACCGGAAGTCCCCAAGCTGCAGCGTTTCTCCCTTGCGCGGCAGGTGACCAAGCTCGTGCATCACGAGGCCGCCCACGGTGTCGCAGTTCTCGTTGTCGAGCTCGGTATCGAAGAAGTTGTTGAACTCGTCGATCCGGGTGAGGGCCCGCACGTGGTAGCGGCCCGGCTCCTGCTCCTGGATCGGGCCCGCCTCCGCCGGGTCGTGTTCGTCGTCGATCTCACCGACGATTTCCTCGAGCACGTCCTCGATGGTGAGCAGCCCGGTAATGCCGCCGTACTCGTCCACGACGATGGCGATGTGATTGCGGCTGCCGCGAAACTCCTTGAGCAGCGCGTTCAGGCGCTTGCTCTCGGGAATGAAGGTGGCGGGACGGATGTACCGGGAGATGTCGAAGTCCTCGCCGGGGGTGTCGACGAAATGGCTGAGGACGTCCTTGGCGAGCAGGATGCCGACGACTTCTTCGCGATCATCGCCAATGACGGGGAACCGGGAGTGGCCGCTCTCGACGATGGCCCGGAGCACCTGGTCCCGGGGGGCGTCGCGCTCCAGCACAGCCATCTGGGACCGGGGCACCATCACGTCCCGGACCTGGGTCTCGGACACCGCCAGCACGCCCTCGAGCATCGCCAGTTCATCCGCGTCCAGCACCGTCTGGGCGTGCGAGTCCCGGAGCCACTCGAGCAGGTCTCCCCGGGTGGCCGCATCGCCCTTGAGCACCCGCCGGAGGCGCCCGTACCAGGTACCGCCGGAGCGTTCGTCGGAGTCGTCGTCAGTCATGGGTTCATTCTACCGGTTTCCGGGATTGGGCTTGGAGACCCCCGGCAAGCCTCACCTTGTTACATAAGGATCCGGGATGCCGAGGCCGCCCAGAACGCGGGTTTCGAGGGCTTCCATCACGGCGGCGTCGGCGTCGCCGTGATGGGTGTAGCCGAGCAGGTGCAGGGTGCCATGGACGACCAGGTGGGCCAGGTGCTGCAGGGGTTCCTTGGCCTGTTCCGCCGCTTCCCGGGCGACGACGGGCAGGCAGATGACCAGGTCGCCGTACTCGACCGGGACGCCTTCCGGAGACCCCGGCGGCAGTCCCGGTGGGCGGACGGGACCCGGAAATGCGAGGACGTTGGTGGGTCCGGCCTTGTGGCGCCAGGTGGCGTTGAGGGCGGCCCCCTCCTCGAGGCCCACCAGCCGGACGCTGACCGCACCGGCCAGGCTGGTGCCGGGACGCGCGCCATCGGGCCGTGCCTCGGCGGCGCCCCGGAGCGCCGCCTGGATCCAGCCTGCGAAGTCGGCTCCGGCCGGGGGCGCCGGGGCATCCCCGGCCAGCTGTATATCCAGCTCCAGCGGCGGACCGCTACTGGCCGCCATCGGGCCGGGAATTGCCCTGGGGTGCAGCCGCATCCCAGCGCTGGTAGGCCTCGACGATCCTCTGCACCAGCACGTGGCGGACCACGTCCCCCGCCGTGAAGTGGGTGAAGCTCACGCCCTCGACCCCGGCCAGGACCTGGATGGCGTGCTTCAGCCCGGAGGGCTGGTGCCGCGGCAGGTCGATCTGGGTGATGTCGCCCGTCACCACGGCGCGGGAACCGAAACCGAGGCGGGTGAGGAACATCTTCATCTGCTCGATCGTGGTGTTCTGCGCTTCGTCGAGGATCACGAAGCTCTCGTTGAGGGAGCGACCGCGCATGAAGGCGAGTGGCGCCACCTCGATGATGTTGCGCTCGATGAAGCGCGCCACCCGTTCGAAGCCCAGCATTTCGTACAGGGCGTCGTACATGGGCCGCAGGTAGGGATCGACTTTCTGGGACATGTCGCCGGGAAGAAACCCGAGGCGCTCGCCCGCCTCGACTGCGGGACGCACCAGCACGATGCGCCGTACCCGCTCCTCCTCCAGGGCGGCGACGGCGCTGGCGACGGCGAGATAGGTCTTGCCGGTGCCGGCCGGGCCGATGCCGAAGGAGAGGTCGTGGGTGCGAATCGCCTCGACGTAGCCCCGCTGGTTGGTGCCCCGCGGCCGGATGTGCAGCCGCCGGCCTTTCATCACGACGCCGCCGTCGTCGCCAGCGTCAGTGACGGGAGGTGGCTGTTCCATGAGTGCTTCCTGGAGTGCGATGTGGACCCGCTGGTTGTCGACGGCCTCCCGGCCGGCTATGACGTACAGGTCCTGAAGGACGCGCGTGGCCGCCTGGACGCCCGCCGTCGGCCCGGAAAGCCGGAAGCGATTGCCCCGGTGGTGGATCCGGACGCCGAGGCGTTCTTCGATTTGGCGGAGATTGTCATCGAACTGCCCGCCGAGGTTCGCGAGGCTGGTGTTGTTTGCCGGCTCCAGCACGAGCTCCTGGGCATCCACCGCGGAACCCGCGCCGCTGCCGGTATCGCCCGCTGATCCCATGCTCAGGCCGCCACGGCGCGGCCGCCGGGCCGGTCGACTGGCCCTGCGACTGGCCGGCCCCGGAGGGAATTGGGCATGGCCTCGGTGATCTCGAGGTCAACGAACTGGCCGATGAGCGCGACTTCACCGTCGAAATTGACCCAGCGGTTGTTGCTGGTCTTGCCCGCGAGCTGGCGCGGGTCCTTGCGGGATGGACGCTCCACCAGCACGCGCTGCACGGTGCCGACCATGTCCCGGCTGATTTCCTGGGCGCGGGCCGTGATCCGCGCCTGCAGGATCGCGAGCCGGGCCAGCTTGTCCGTCTCCGGCACGGGGTCGGGCAACGCGGCAGCCGGGGTGCCGGGCCGGGCGCTGTAAACGAAGCTGAAGGACTGGTCGAAGCCGATGTCTGCGATCAACTGCATCGTCGCGGCGAAATCCTCGTCCGACTCGCCGGGGAACCCCACGATGAAGTCGGTGGACACGCTGATGTCCGGACGCACGGCGCGCAGCCTGCGGATCTTCTGCTTGAACTCGAGCGCGGTGTAGCCGCGCTTCATCAGCGACAGGATGCGGTCGGAGCCGCTCTGGACCGGCAGGTGCAGGTGGTTCGCCAGCTGGGGCACGGTCGCGTAGGCCTCGATGAGGCGGTCGTTGAACTCGCGCGGGTGGGAGGTTGTGAACCGGATGCGTTCAATGCCCTCGTTTTTCCCAACCTCGGCGATCAGCGCCGCCAGGTCCGCGTCGCTCCCCTCCGCGGACGGACCCCGGTAGCCGTTGACGTTCTGGCCCAGCAGGGTGACCTCGCGCACACCCTGGGCGGCGAGCTGCCGGATCTCCGCCAGCACATCGTCGAGGGGCCGGCTGACCTCCTCGCCCCGCGTGAAGGGCACGACGCAGAAGCTGCAGTACTTGCTGCAGCCTTCCATGATGGACACGAACGCTGTGGGGCCTTCGGCGCGCGGCGCCGGCAGGCAGTCGAACTTCTCGATTTCCGGGAAGCTGACGTCCACGACGGGCCGGCCACTCGCCCGGACCTCGTCGATGAAGTCCGGCAGGCGATGGAGCGTCTGGGGCCCGAACACCATGTCGACGAAGGGCGCGCGCCGCAGGAGTTCCTCGCCTTCCTGGCTGGCCACGCAGCCGCCGACGCCGATAATCAGGCCGGGCCGGGATGCTTTCAGCTCGCGGTAGGTCCCGAGGTGGGAGAAGACCTTCTCCTGGGCCTTGTCCCGGACCGAGCAGGTGTTGAGCAGCAGGACGTCAGCATCGGCAGGGTTACCGGTGGGCACCAGGCCGTGCCGCTCGCGGAGCACGTCCAGCATGCGGCTGGAGTCGTACTCGTTCATCTGGCAGCCGAAGGTCTTGATGTAGACCCGGCCCGCCACGGGCACAGGACCCGGTGCTATCGCCGCGCCCGGGCCGAGGTCCGTCGTGAGGGAATCAGAAGGGGATATCGTCGTCGAACTCCGCCGCGTCACCCGCCCCTGCGGTCGAGCCACCGGCCGCAGCCGTGGCGGCCCGGGCGGGCTTGCCGCCCCGCGGAGGTGCGGAACCACGGAAGCTGTCGCCGTCGCTGTGACTGTCATCGTGGGACGCGCCAGCACTCATGCCACCACTTTGGCCACCACTTTGGCCACGGGAATCCAGCATCTGCATCTGGTCGGCAATGATCTCGGTGCTGTACCGGTCCTTGCCTTCCTTGTCCGTCCACTTGCGGGTGCGGAGCTTGCCTTCGATATAGACCTTGGAGCCCTTCTTCAGGTACTCCGCGGCGATCTCGGCCAGGCGGTCGAAGGTGGCGATGCGATGCCACTCGGTCCGTTCCTGGGGTTCGCCGGTCTCCTTGTCCTTGAACCGCTCGCTCGTGGCGACGGAGAAGTTGGTTGCTGCCTTGCCGCTGGGCATGTACCGGGTTTCCGGATCCTTGCCCAGGTTGCCAATCAGGATGACTTTGTTGATACCGCTCATAGGGGGTAATTGTAAGGTTCCGGACACCAAAAGACACCCGCATTTCTGGCCAGTTGGCTTGGGAATGCGCCGCGGCACCCGGCCGGGCGCCAGGTTCGACCCTGCACGAGGCGGCCCGGGGCTTTATAGTTCAGGGTTCGCCCCAGCTCCCCCCATAAACGACCCATAACCGACCCGGAACCGACCCTAAAAGACCCATGCAGTACATCAGTATCCGCGGTGCGCGCACCCACAATCTCCAGAACGTGGACCTGGACCTGCCCCGGGACAAGCTGATCGTGATCACGGGGCTGTCCGGCTCGGGCAAGTCCTCCCTGGCATTCGACACGATCTACGCCGAGGGCCAGCGGCGCTACGTGGAGTCCCTGTCGGCGTATGCCCGGCAGTTCCTGTCGATGATGGACAAGCCGGACGTGGACCATATCGAGGGCCTGTCGCCGGCCATCTCCATCGAGCAGAAGACCGCGTCCCACAACCCCCGCTCCACCGTCGGCACTGTCACCGAGATCTACGACTACCTGCGGTTGCTGTTCGCCCGGGCCGGCACGCCCCGCTGCCCGGACCACGGCCGGGACCTCAAGGCCCAGACGGTGAGCCAGATGGTGGACCAGGCGCTGTCGCTGCCCGAGGGCACGAAGCTGGCGCTGCTCGCTCCCGTCGTCCAGGCCCGCAAGGGCGAGCACACCCAGCTGCTGGCCGACCTGCTGCGCCAGGGCTACGTGCGCGCCCGGATCGACGGCGAGATCTGTGAGCTGGACGATCCCCCGAAGCTGGACCTGCGCAAGAAACACACCATCGAGGTGGTCGTCGACCGCTTCAAGGTGCGGGACGACATCAAGCAACGGCTGGCAGAGTCTTTCGAGACGGCACTGAAGCTGGCCGACGGCGTAGCCAAGGTGGCGCCCCTGGAGAAAAACGACAAGGCCGCGCTGGCGGCCCTGACCAAACTCACGGGCAGCGCCGACGCCATCTTCTCCGACCGCTTCGCCTGCCCGATCTGCAGCTTCAGCATCTCCGAGCTGGAGCCGAGGCTGTTCTCCTTCAACAACCCGGCCGGCGCCTGCGCGGCCTGCGACGGCCTGGGGGTAAAGCAGTTCTTCGACGAGGACCGGGTGGTGCGCTACCCCGACCTGAGCCTGGCCGGCGGCGCGATCCGGGGCTGGGACCGGCGCAACGCCTACTACTTCTCGATGATCCAGAGCCTGGCGAAGCACTTCGACTTCGACATCGAGCTGCCCTGGAAGAAGCTGCCCGCGAAGATCCAGAAACTCCTGCTCCGGGGCAGCGGCGAGGAGAAGGTCCAGTTCAACTACCTGACGGGCCACGGCGTCAGCATCAACCGCAAGCACAAGTTCGAGGGCATCCTGCCGAACCTGGAGCGCCGCTACCGGGAGACGGACTCCGGCATGGTCCGGGAAGAGCTCGCCAAGTTCCTCTCCACCCAGCCCTGCCCGGACTGCAAGGGCACCCGGCTGAACACCGCCGCCCGCAACGTGTTTGTGAGCGGCAAGTCCATCCCCGAGGTCACCACCATGTCGGTGGGCCACGCGCTGGAGTTCTTTGGCACGCTCACGCTCGAAGGCTGGCGCGGCGAGATCGCGTCGAAGGTCGTCAAGGAAATCCAGAACCGCCTCAAGTTCCTGGCGGACGTTGGACTTGAATACCTGTCCCTCGACCGCAGCGCCGAGACGCTCTCCGGCGGCGAGGCCCAGCGGATCAGGCTGGCGAGCCAAATCGGCTCGGGGCTGGTCGGCGTCATGTACATCCTCGACGAGCCGTCCATCGGACTGCACCAGCGGGACAACAAGCGCCTGCTGAGCACCCTGATCCACCTCCGGGACATCGGCAACACGGTGATGGTCGTGGAGCACGACGAGGAGGCCATCGCCGCCAGCGACCACGTGGTCGACCTGGGGCCCGGCGCCGGTGTGCACGGCGGCCGCATCGTGGCCCAGGGCACCCCGGCCGACATCATGGCCCACCCGGCCTCCATCACCGGCCAGTACCTCTCCGGCCGCAAGCAGGTCCCAGTGCCAGCCCGCCGACGGGCTGCCGACGACTCCCGCTGGCTCACGATCCGCGGCGCCCGGGGTAACAACCTCAAGGACCTGACGGTGCGCATTCCGCTCGGCGTGATGACCTGCGTCACCGGAGTGTCGGGCTCAGGCAAGTCCACGCTCGTGAACGACACGCTCTACCTCTACACCGCTGAGCAGCTGAACGGCGCCAGCGAGACGCCCCATGCGCCCTGCAACCGCATCGACGGGCTGGACTCCGTCGACCGGGTGATCGATATCAGCCAGAGCCCGATCGGCCGCACACCGCGCTCCAACCCGGCCACCTACACCGGCCTGTTCACGCCGATCCGGGAACTGTTCGCCGGCACCCAGGAAGCCCGCTCCCGGGGCTACAAGGCCGGCCGCTTCAGCTTCAACGTCAAGGGCGGCCGCTGCGAGGAGTGCCAGGGCGACGGTGTCCTCAAGGTGGAAATGCACTTCCTGCCCGACGTGTACGTGCCCTGCGACGTGTGCAAGGGCCAGCGCTACAACCGGGAGACGCTGGAGATCCGCTACAAGGGCAAGAACATCAACGACGTGCTGGAGATGACGGTGGAGGACGCGCAGCCGTTCTTCGCGGCAATCCCGATGATCGCGCCCAAGCTGCAGACGCTGATGGAAGTCGGGCTGTCCTACGTCCGGCTGGGCCAGAACGCCACCACGCTGTCGGGGGGCGAGGCCCAGCGGGTCAAGCTCGCAAAGGAACTGTCCAAGCGCGCCACCGGCAACACCCTCTACATCCTGGACGAGCCGACCACCGGCCTGCACTTCCACGACATCGCCCAGCTTCTCGTGGTCCTGCAGAAACTGCGGGACCAGGGGAACACGATCGTGGTGATCGAACACAACCTGGACGTGATCAAGACCGCCGACTGGATCGTGGACCTGGGTCCTGAGGGCGGAGACGGTGGCGGCTACGTGGTCGCCGAGGGCACGCCGGAAACCGTCGCCGGAAACCGCAAGTCCTACACCGGCCAGTACCTGGCGCCGCTGCTGAAGAAGAACCGGGCCGCCTGACCCTCGGCTACAATATCGGCCCTATGCAAGCAGCCCCGTCTCCCGAGCTCTGCCTCGCGGTGAACCACCTGGATGCCCTGGTCGGCCGGAGCCCGCTCGTCGAAATTCGTTACCGCAGCGACGGCCAGCCGCGGCGGATCTACGCCAAGTACGAGTCGATGAACATGACCGGCAGCGTGAAGGACCGGATGGCGCTGCACATCCTGCGCCGGGCCGCTGAACGTGGCGAACTCCAGCCGGGCGCCGTCATCGTCGAAGCCTCGAGCGGCAACACCGGCATCTCCTTTGCCGCCATCGGCCGCGCACTGGGCCACCGGGTGCGCATCTACATGCCCGACTGGATGAGCCTGGAACGGACCCAGCTCATGCACGGGCTGGGCGCCGACGTGGTGCCGGTATCCAAGGCTCAGGGTGGCTTCGTCGGCTCCATACGCATGACCGAGGAATACGCGGCGGAAAATCCCCGTGCGTTCCTTCCCCGGCAATTCGCCAACCCGGACAACAGCGAGGCCCACGAACTCACGACCGGACCGGAGATCGAGGCACAACTCAGGCAGCTGGGACGACAGGCTGATGCCTTCGTGGCCGGCGTCGGCACCGGCGGCACAGTGATGGGCGTGGGCCGGGCCCTGCGCCGCACGGGTCGCAAGGTGCAGGTACACCCGCTGGAACCGGCCAATTCACCGACACTGCGCACCGGCAAGAAGGTGGGGAGTCACCGGATCCAGGGCATCAGCGACGAGTTCATCCCCGCCATCGTCAGGCTGGACGAGCTCGATGCCATTGTGGATGTCTGGGACGGGGACGCGATCCTGATGGCCCAGGCGCTGGGGCATCGACTCGGACTGGCCGTCGGCATATCGGCAGGCGCCAACGTGGTGGGCGCGATGAAGCTCGTGGAGCAGCTGGGTCCGGACGCCACGGTCGTCACGGTACTGTGTGACTCGAACAAGAAGTATCTTTCCACGGCCCTGCCCCAGGCAGAGCCGCCGCAGGATGACTACATGACGCCCCAGGTCCAGCTGCAGTCCTTCATCGGCATCCGCTAGCGAGTCCCTGCATGGGTCCGATCCGCTACATCTTTCCCGCGTTTGTCCTCGCCATGTGGATCATCTGCGGCGTGGGCGTCGCGAATGGCCAGTGGACCGGCATCCACTGGCTGATGCTGGGCCTGGCGCACCTCAGCTGCGCCATCATCTTCGCCAACTTCGTGCTGGTGTTCTCGTACGGCTACGGCATCAGCATGGTGCTCGTCAATGGCGCGCTGATGGCCTGGCAGCCCACGCCGGCGGTGCTGCTGGTCGGTGGGCTTGGCCTGGCTTACGGGCTGCGGCTGACCTGGTTCGTCTACGCCCGCTACCGGAGCCGGGGCTACGCCAGCACCCGCGGGCGCGGCGAGAAGGCCAATGCGGGCGTACCGCTGCCGCTGCGCCTGTTCATGTGGGTGTCCTGCGGCTTCCTGATGACCTTCGTGGCCATGCCCACCTGGATCGCGGGCAGCGCCCCGGGCCTGGCGCCCGGCCTGCTGGCGGGCGCCGGCCTGATGCTGGCCGGGCTGCTGCTCGAAACCGTGGCCGACCAGCAGAAGCAGTCGGCCAAGGCGGTCAACCCGGCAACCTTCGTAACGGCAGGCCTCTACGCCCGCCTGCGGCACCCGAACTACCTGGGCGAAATCATTTTCCAGGTCGGGCTGCTCGTCGTGACGGTGGCGGCGGGGTCTGGCGCCTGGGTACTGGCGGCAGGGATTGCGGGCCCCTTGTACATCGTCATCCTCATGTACTACGCGGCAAACGACCAGGACCGCCAGCAACGCGAGCGCTACGGCGCGGATCCCGCCTACCAGGCCTGGCGCAGGCGGACGAGCTGCCTCGTGCCCGGGCTGTGAGCCCATGATCGTCAACTGCATCGCCTATCGCGCCGGCAAGAGCCTGGGTGACATCCCGGTGGACCAGATCAGCGACGTGCTTAAGGAGCCACAGACCTTTGTCTGGCTCGGGATGCACGACCCGGACGACCAGCTGCTGCGCAAGGTCCAGGAGGAGTTCGGTCTCCACGAGCTCGCCATCGAGGATGCGCGCAACGCGCACCAGCGGCCGAAGCTGGAGACCTACGGTGATTCTCTCTTCATCGTCGTGGACACCGCACAGCTGGTGAATGACGAGGTCCGGTTCGGCGAGACGCACGTGTTCGTGGGCCTGAACTTCATCGTGACGATCCGCCACGGGTCATCGGTGAGTTACGCCACCGTCCGGCAGAAGTGCGAAACGGCGCCCCAGCGGCTCGCGATGGGCCCGGGCTACGCGCTGTACTCGGTGATCGACTTCATCGTGGACAACTACCAGCCGGTCGCCGCCCGCCTGCAGGCCCGCTTCCAGGAGCTCGAGCAGGAGATCTTCGAAAAATCCTTCGACCGGGACTCCATCAGCCGCCTGTACAAGCTGAAGGGTGAACTCATCAAGATGCGGGATGCGGTCGGGCCGATCCACGACATCAGCAGCCAGCTGATCCGCTTCCACGAGGACATCGTCCGCAAGGAACTGCGCCCCTACTTCCGGGACATCGAGGACCACGTGGCCCGGATCACCCGGGGCGTGGACGCGATCCGGGAGATGCTCACTACGGCCATCCAGGTGAATCTCGCCCTGGTGACGGTGGGCCAGAACGAGGTGGTGAAGCGCCTGGCCGGCTGGGGCGCCATCCTCGCGATCCCGACCGTGGTCTTCAGCATGTACGGCATGAATTTCCGCTTCATGCCGGAGCTGGCGGAGAAGTTCGGCTACCCGGTGGTGGTCGGTGCCACCGCGCTGGCCTGCACGCTGCTGTACCGGCGGCTGGTGCGGGCGGGGTGGATCTGAGTC
>JBBQSA010000035.1:0-35683 GCA_038214295.1 Gammaproteobacteria bacterium | reverse complement strand
TCACATATGTTTTACAATCAGTGGCTTAGTGCGCCATCTACCCCTCGGAGACGATTCGGTGTCCGTAGTCTCCGGCGCGCGCAACCCATTGACAATAAAGACTTCTTTCCCACTGCGAAAATCCCCTCACTCCCACTCGATGGTCGCCGGCGGCTTGCCTGAAATGTCGTACACCACCCGCGAGATCCCCGCGGTCTCGTTGATGATCCGCCGCGAGACGTGGTCCAGGAACTCGTAGGGCAGGTGGGCCCAGCGGGCGGTCATGAAGTCGATGGTCTCGACGGCGCGGAGCGCGATGACCCAGTCGTAGCGGCGGCCGTCGCCCATCACGCCGACGGAGCGCACGGGCAGGAACACCGCGAAGGCCTGGCTGACGTTGTCGTAGAGGTCTGCGCGACGCAGTTCCTCGATGAAGATGTGATCGGCCTGGCGCAGCAGGTCGGCGTACTCGCGCTTCACCTCGCCGAGAATGCGCACGCCGAGGCCCGGTCCCGGGAACGGGTGCCGGTAGACCATCTCCCGCGGCAGGCCCAACTCCACGCCGACGCGGCGGACCTCGTCCTTGAACAGCTCGCGGATCGGCTCCACGAGCTTCAGCTTCATGTTCTCTGGCAGGCCGCCCACGTTGTGATGGGACTTGATCACGTGGGCCTTGCCGGACTTGGCGCCGGCGGACTCGATCACGTCCGGGTAGATGGTGCCTTGGGCGAGCCACTTCACGTCCTTGAGCTTGCCGGCCTCCTCGTCGAAGATCTCAACGAACAGGCGGCCGATCACCTTGCGCTTGACCTCCGGGTCCTCGACGCCGGCGAGCGCCGCCAGGAAACGCTCCGCCGCGTTCACGCGTATCACCGTGACGCCCAGGTGCTCCGCGAACACGTCCATGACCTGGTCGCCCTCATGAAGGCGCAGCAATCCCGTGTCGACGAACACGCAGACCAGCCGGTCACCAAGGGCCTCGTGCAACAGGGCGGCGACTACCGACGAGTCAACGCCACCGGACAGGCCGAGCAGCACCTTGTCCTGCCCCACCTTCGCGCGGACCTGCTCGATTTCCCGCGCGATGATGTTGCCGGACCGCCAGGTGTCCGGGCAGCCGCAGATTTCCCGCACGAAGCGCTCGATGATCCGCTGGCCGTGCTCGGTGTGAGTGACTTCCGGGTGGAACTGCAGGCCGTAGTAGCGCCGCGTGTCGTCGGCCATGCCGGCGAGCGGCGCGTTGGGAGAGCTGGCAATGGGCTTGAAGCCCGGCGGCAGGCGCGTCACCCGGTCGCCATGGCTCATCCACACGTTCATGTCGCCGGTGGCAACGCCATCGAACAACCCGTTGCCGAGGCCCGCCTTTACGCTCGCATGGCCGAATTCCCGGTGCGCCGACGACTCCACCGCGCCGCCCAGCTGAGCGGCCATGGACTGCATGCCGTAGCAGATGCCGAGTACCGGCACGCCCAGCTCGAACACGAGCGCGGGAATGACCGGGGTGATATCGCTGAAGGTGGCGCCGGAGATCACGGACTCGGGGCCGCCAGACAGGATCACGCCGGCGGGCGCGAAGTCACTGATGGCTGCCGGCTCCGCGTCCCAGGGCAGGATCTCGCTGTAGACCCCCGCTTCGCGGACCCGACGCGCGATGAGCTGGGTGTACTGGGAGCCGAAGTCGAGAATCAGGACACGGCCGAAGGTCGTCGCCGAAGCCGTCACGTCTCCGTCCGGTAGTTGGGCGGTTCCTTGGTCATGGTCACGTCGTGCACGTGGCTCTCGCGGATCCCGGCGCCGGTGATGCGCACGAAGTCCGGCTTGGTGCGCATCTCGTCGATGCTGCCGCAGCCGGTGTACCCCATCGCTGCCCGCAGGCCGCCGACGAGCTGGGTGATGATGGCGGAGAGGCTGCCCTTGTAGGGCACCCGGCCCTCGATGCCTTCCGGCACGAGCTTCTCGATCTCGGAGGACGAGTCCTGGAAGTAGCGGTCCGAGGAGCCGTGCCGCTGGGCCATGGCACCGAGCGAGCCCATGCCCCGGTAGGACTTGTAGGAGCGGCCCTGGTACAGCTCGACCTCGCCGGGCGCCTCCTCCGTACCGGCGAACAGCCCGCCGATCATCGTGCAGTGGGCGCCGGCGGCGATGGCCTTGGCGAAGTCACCCGAGTAGCGGATGCCGCCGTCGGCGATCAGCGGCACGCCCGTGCCAGCGAGGGCTGCAGCCACGTCGGCCACCGCGGTGATCTGCGGCACGCCGACGCCGGCCACGATGCGCGTGGTGCAGATGGAGCCGGGACCGACGCCAACCTTGACGCCGTCGGCGCCCGCCGCCACCAGGGCCTTCGCGCCCTCCGGCGTGACGATGTTGCCGCCGACGACCTGCAGCTGCGGGTAGTCCTTCTTGATGATCTTGATCCGGTCGAGCACGCCCTTCGAGTGGCCGTGGGCGGTGTCGACGATCAGCAGGTCCACGCCGGCATCGACCAGCGCCCGGACCCGGTCCGAGGTGTCGCCGCCGGTGCCGACCGCCGCGCCGACGCGCAGCGCGCCCCGGTCGTCCTTGCAGGCGTAGGGGTAGTCCTTGGCTTTCTGGAAATCCTTGGCGGTGATCATGCCGCGCAGCTGGAAGTTCTCGGCCACCACCAGCACCTTCTCGATGCGGTGCTTGTGGAGGAGGTCCAGCACTTCCTTCTTGTCGGCGCCCTCGCGGACCGTGACGAGCCGGCTCTCCGGCGTCATCACCGAGGAGACGGGCGCGTCGAGGCGCGTCTCGAAGCGCAGGTCCCGGTTGGTCACGATGCCGACCGTGCGGCCCTTGTCCACCACCGGCACGCCGGAGATGTTATGGGCGTGGGTGATCGCGAGGACCTCGCGGATGGTCTGGTCCGGCCGGACGGTGATCGGGTCGTTGACGATGCCGCTCTCGTACTTCTTGACCTGGGCCACCTGGTGGGCCTGGTCGGCCACGCTCATGTTCTTGTGGATGATGCCCATGCCGCCTTCCTGGGCGAGGACGATCGCGAGGCGGGCCTCGGTGACCGTGTCCATGGCGGCGGACAGGATCGGGATGTTCAGCGTGATGCCGCGCGTCACCTGGGTGCGCAGGCTGACTTCCCGGGGAAGGATCTCCGAGTAGGCCGGCTTCAGGAGGACGTCGTCGAAGGTAAGGGCGTCATGGGTAATCCGCATAAGACATTCTACGCAGGGGGTCCCGGCACGTAAACTGCCCGGGTAAACTGGCCCCATGGATCCTCTCCGCCAGACCGGGCCCGGCAAGCAGGTGTACTCCGTGTCGCAGCTGAACCGGCTGGCGCGGCAGCTGCTGGAGCAGGACCTGCCGGTCATGTGGGTCGAGGGCGAGCTCTCGAACCTGGCCCGGCCGGCCTCCGGGCACCTGTATTTCTCCCTGAAGGACGCGAAAGCCCAGGTCCGCTGTGCGCTGTTTCGCGGCCGGGGCCGCCAGGTCCACGGCCAGGCACCCCCTGACCTGGCCAACGGCCAGCAGGTGCTGGTACGGGGCCGGGTCAGCATTTACGAGCCCCGGGGCGACTACCAGCTGATCGTCGACCACCTGGAGCCGGCCGGCGAGGGCCTGCTGCGCCGCCGCCTCGAGGAGCTGAAGCAGAAGCTGGCCGCCGAGGGCCTGTTCGACGAGG
This sequence comes from Gammaproteobacteria bacterium, assembly GCA_038214295.1. GTDB lineage: Bacteria > Pseudomonadota > Gammaproteobacteria > Steroidobacterales > SHZI01. The sequence goes on along the minus strand of JBBQSA010000035.1, from coordinate 32,049 downwards.
CCCGCAAGCAGGACCTGCCGCCCCTGCCCCGCCGGATCGGCGTGATCACCTCGCCGAGCGGCGCCGCGATCCGCGACGTGCTGCACATCCTCAGGCGGCGCTTCCCCGCGATCCCGGTCGTCATCTACCCCGTGCAGGTCCAGGGCGAGCAGGCAAAGTTCGATATCGTCGCCGCGCTGGAGACCGCGGCCCGGCGGGCCGAATGCGACGTGCTGATCCTCGCCCGGGGCGGCGGCTCCCTCGAGGACCTCTGGGCCTTCAACGAGGAGATCGTCGCCCGGGCCATCGCCGCCTGCCCGATCCCGCTCGTGGCCGGCGTCGGCCACGAAGTGGATGTCACGATCGCGGACCTGGTGGCCGATGTGCGGGCGCCCACGCCCTCCGGCGCAGCCGAACTGGTGGTTCCGGATGGCGCGGACTGGCTGCGCCGGGTCGGCATCCTGGAGCGGCGCCTCGCGCTCGGCGCCCGGCGCGTGCTGGAGGGCCAGCTGGCCGCCTTTCGCGCGCTGTCGGCCCGGCTGGCCCGCTGCCACCCGGGCTTCATGCTGCGCCAGAACGCCCAGCGCCTGGACGAACTGCGCGCCCAGCTGGGCCTGGCGCTGCGCAACCGGCTGAGGCTGGATCGCCTGCGGGTCAGCAACGCCCTCGCCCGCCTGCGGGGTGTCTCGCCGGTGGTGCGCCTGCGGATCGCCACGGACCGCATCACCGACGGCCGGCGGCGGCTCGCGGCCGCCCTGCGCACCCGGCTCGGCGAGCCGGTCACGCAGCTTGCCGTGCTGAGTGGCCGGCTGCACACGGTCAGCCCGCTGCGCACGCTGGAGCGGGGCTACGCGATCGTGCTGGATGCGGCTGGCCGCGTCGTGCGCAGCGCGGCGGCGGTCCAGCCCGGGGAGGCGATAACCGCGCGCGTGGCGGACGGCACGATCAAGGCGACGGTGCGCTAGCCCGCGAAGAAGGCCGCGAGCACCGGGCGGAACCGGTCCATGTCCACCAGGAAGGAGTCGTGGCCCTGGATGGACGGCAGCTCGACCAGCTGCACCTCGCGCCCCGGCGCCTCCAGTCCCGCGGCCAGCTCCCGCTGCTGCGCGACGGGAAACAGCAGGTCGGTTTCCGCGCCGACGACGAGCACGCGCTCTGCGCGCACCTTCGACAGCCCGGCCGCGACGGAACCGCCGTGCTCGGCGGCATCGAACAGGTCGCTGGCGCGGGACAGGTAGAGGTAGCAGTTTGCGTCGAACTGGCCGGTGAACTTCTGAGCCTGCGCTTCCAGGTAGGCCTCCACCTCGAAATCCAGGGCAAACGCGTTGCCGGTCTGCCGCTCCTCGGCGGCGCGCTCGCGGCCGAAGCGCTGCTCCCACTCCCGGGCCGAACGGTAGGTGACCATGCCGAGCTTGCGCGCCAGGCGCATGCCCGTGATGGGGCCGGGTCCGGCGCCGTAGTTGCCGTTCGCCCAGTCGGGGTCCTTGCGGATCATCTCCCGCTGCAGGGACCGCACGGCGATGGAGAAGGGCAGCGCGCGCGCGGCCGTCGACAGCAGGACCAGGTTGCGGGCCATTTCCGGGTACTGGATCGCGAAGGCGAGCGTGGTCATGCCGCCCATCGAGGGGCCAACGACGGTGTGCAGCCAGCTGATACCGAGATGCCCGACCACCGCCTTGCCCGCGTTGGCCACGTCCTCGAGGCTCAGCACGGGGAAGCTCACACCGTAGGGCCGCCCCGTCGCGGGATCGGTGGACGCCGGCCCGGTGGAGCCGAAGCAGCTGCCGAGGGAGTTGATGCAGATCACGAAGAAGCGCCGCGTATCGATCGGCCGGGACGGGCCCACGATTTCCTCCCACCAGCCCGGCGACGGATCCTCGGGGGACGAGGTGGCGTGCGCCGACGGCGACATGCCCGTGAAGATCAGCACGGCGTTGTCGCGGGCCGGGTTCAGCTGGCCCCAGGTCTCGTAGGCGATCACCGGCCGGTCAAGCGTGCCGCCCCGGCGCATCTCGAACAGGCCGGGGAACTGGAAGAACTGGCGGGTTGCGCTCATAGGAGCGGAATTATCCCCAAGGGCGGCCCCGGCAGGCTCCACCGATTGGTTATATGGATATGGATCAGTTGCGCTGCTTGCCCCGGGTCCGAACCCGTTCTCGGCGCTTCACCTGGCGGGGGGTCAGCTTGTTGCGGCGGCCGGCGAAGGGGTTCTTGCCGACTCGCAGTTCGATCCGGATCGGCGTACCCCTGAGGCGGAACGCCTTGCGGAAACAGCCCATCAGGTAGCGGCGGTAGCTCTCCGGCAGCGCCGCGGTCTGGTTGCCGTGGATCACGATCAGCGGCGGCCGCCGCCCGCCCTGGTGGGCGTAGGTCAGCTTGATGCGGCTGCGGTGGGCCACCGGCGTCGGGTAGGCCTGGATCGCGTCCTTCAGCACGCGGTTGAGATCCGGCGTCGGCAGGTCGCGCAGGGCCGCGGCCGCCGCGCGCCGCCCGCTTGCCAGCAGGTCGTAGATCGCGGTGCCGTGCAGGGCGGAGACGTAGTGGATATCGGCGAAGTCCAGGAACGGCAGCCGGCGGTCGAGGCCCTCGCGCACGGCCTCCCGCTGGTCCGTGGGCAGGCGGTCCCACTTGTTGATGCCAATGGCGAGCGCCCTGCCCCGTTCCAGCACGAGGCCGATCAGCGAGACATCCTGCTCGGTCACACCGGTGCGGGCGTCCAGCAGCAGCAGCACGGCGTCAGCCTCCTCCAGCGCCTGCAGCGACTTTACGATGCTGAAGCGCTCCACCATCTCGTCGACGCGGGCCTTGCGACGGATGCCGGCCGTGTCGACCAGGATGTAGTCCTGGTCGTCGTGGTTGAACGGCACCTGGATACTGTCCCGCGTGGTGCCGGCCTCGTCGGAGGTCAGCAGCCGCTCCTCCCCGAGGTAGCGATTGATCAGCGTCGACTTGCCCACGTTGGGCCGGCCGATGACGGCGATCCGCGTGCCGGCGAGGACGGGGCCGATAGCCTCGTCGCCACCCGCGTCCGCGGGCGCGCCGTCGCCGGGGAGTTCCGCCAGGATGCGCGTCGCGAGTAACGCCAGGCGGTCGCCCTGCAGCGCGGAGATGGCCACGGGCTCGCCGAGGCCCAGTTCGTAGAAGGCGGCGCCGAGCTGCAGGGGCTCCCGGCCCTCGGCCTTGTTGATCGCGAGCACCGCACGCTTGCCGGCCTTGCGGATGCGCGCCACGATCGCGTGGTCGTCGGGCAGGGGTCCGTCCGCGGCGGCCACGACCAGCACCACCACGTCGGCCTCGGCCACGGCAAAGGCGATCTGGCGGTCGATCAGGTTGCGCAGCGCGGTGTCACCGCCCGCTGCCCGGCTCATCAGGCCGCCGGTGTCGATGACGATGGAGCGGCGACCGGCGAGCGTCGCGTAGCCGTACAGGCGGTCGCGCGTCAGGCCGGGGAAATCGGCAACCAGCGCGTCCCGGGTGCCGGTGAGCACGTTGAAGAGCGTGGACTTGCCGACGTTCGGGCGGCCGACGAGGGCGATAACCGGCAGCACGTCAGCGGGCCGCTACTGCGATATCTGCCGGAAGGCAGCGAGGTCGCCGCCGTCAGTCTGCACGTAGAGCATGTCGTTGACGACCAGCGGCGGCGAACTGACGCGGGCGCGCCCGGCCCGGACCCGCGCCTGGGGCTTGCCGGTGGCCGCGTCAAAGAAGTGCACGTAGCCCTGGTAGTCGCCCACGACGACGGAGTTGCCGAAGGCGGCGGGCCCCGAAATGTCGCGGTTCTTGAGGACATCCGTCTTCCACAGCTCCACGCCCGCCTGGCGGGAGAGCGCGGTGATCTCGCTGGTGGCGCCGGACACGTAGACGTTCTGCAGGTCGACGGCGAGGCCCTCGTAGCTCTGCACGTCCTGGGACCAGAGCGCCTGGCCGGACTCGGCTGCGACAGCCGACAGCTGGCCCCGGTAGCCCACCACGTAGATGTCGTCGCCGATGGCCCGGATCGTCGCGTTGATGTCCGCGAGGCGATCAAGCTCGTTGCGCCCGGCCGGCGGATCCAGCAGCACGTCCCAACCGGGGGTGCCGTCGGCCAGGGCGTAGGACGCCAGCTTGCCGTTGTCGAAGCCGCAAACCACCCGGTTGCCCAGCACCAGTGGCGCCCCGGTGCCGCGCACAGAGAGGCGGGGCATCACCTGCTGCACAAACCAGCGCTGGCTGCCGTCGGCCAGGTCGAGGGCAGTGAGCTTGCCGTCCACCGTGCGTACCAGCACGAGACCGCTGGCCAGGGCCGGCGCCGCCAGCACCTCGCTGGACACCGTCGCGATCCAGCGCTGCTTGCCGTCGGCCGCCTCCAGCGCAATCACTTCGCCGTTGCTGGAGCCGACGACGACCACCTCGCCATCGGTCGCGGGTCCGCCGGAGAGCTGCAGCCCTGTCTTGCGGCGCCACAGCCGCTTGCCCTTGACCGCCTCGAACGCCGACACGTTGCCGTCGTGGGCGGCGGCAAAGACCCGCGCGCCATCGGAGGCCGGTTGCAGGGCGAGGCGCAGGAACTTGCTGTCGTCGCCAATCCCCGCACTCCAGACCCTGTTCACCCGCAGGGTCGCCTTGAAGTCGACGAGGTCGGCGGGAGTCGCCGCGTCGTCGTCGCCGCCAAACAGGCCGCAGCCGGCGAGCGTCGCCGCCAGCGTGCCGAGGGCCAGCGCGAGCACGCCGGTGCGCACCCAGCCGGGCCAGCCAGTCAGGGCGGCTGCCAGGCGCATCAGGGTGCCGGCGCCGGGGCGGGTGCGGGTGCGGGTGCGGCGGGCGCCGTTGTGGCGGGAGCTGGTGCGGCCGACGGCGCCGCAAGCGCCGCGGTGGCCCCGCCCAGGTCGTCCAGCTTCGCCTGCACATAGGCCCGATCGATCACAGCCGAGGACGCCTCGCCGTTCAGTGCCTGCTCGTATTCGCTGCGCGCCTGCTCGGACTTGCCCATGCCGAAGTACACATCACCGCGCACATCGTGGAAGGCCGGCGCAAACGCCTTCGAACCCGGGTCCTTGAGAGCCTTCAGCGCGTCGGCGTACTTCTGCTGGAAGATCAGTACGCGGGCAAGGCGCAGCTGCCCGATTTTCCGGAACTCCGGCGACACGCCCTTGTCGGCCACCTGCTGCAGGAATTCGACAGCCTTGTCGACCTTGCCCTGCTCCAGGTTCAGGCGCGCCATGGCCAGCCGGGCCTGGTCCGTGTAAGGCGTGCTGCCGTACTTGCCGGCAAGTTCGGTCATACCCGCCTCGGCCTGCTCCACCTGCTTGCCGCGCACGGCCTGCACGAAGGTCTCGTAAAGGGCGGACGCTTCCTCTGCCTGTCGCATCTGGTAGCGGGTCCACTGGTTCCACCCGAACAACGCACCGAGTCCCAGCACCACACCGGCGACGAGGAACAGGCCGTTCTGCCGGATCCAGCTCTTGACGTTTTCCGCCTGTTGGTCTTCGGTCAGCAAATCATCCACGAGCGTCTTCCCGTAAAAAAAAAAAACCGGTCAGGTCAATGGGCCGGCGAGCGGGCTCGCCAGGTGCGGCCGGATGGCATCGATCAGGCCGGTGACCGCGACAGTCCGCTGCTCGACTTCGGCACGCAGGGGCTTTACGACGGCCGTCCCGTTCGCAACCTCGTCCTCGCCGACAATTACGGCCACCGTGGCGCCGCTCCGGTCGGCCCGCTTCATCTGGGCCTTGAAGCCACCACCGCCACAGTTGACCTCGACCCGCAGCGCCGGCGAGCCGTCGCGCAGGCCCTCGGCGATCCGGAACGCGAGCTGCGTCGTGCCCTCGCCGGCGGCAATCACATAGACATCAGGGTGGCGGTACGGCGCCGGCAGGCCCGTCAGGGAGTACAACTCCACCAGCCGCTCGAGGCCGATGGCAAAACCGATAGCCGGGGTCGACTCCCCACCCAGGTGCGACACCAGGCCATCATACCTGCCGCCAGCGCAGACCGCGCCCTGGCTGCCGAGCCGGTCGGTGACCCACTCGAAGACCGTGCGCCCGTAGTAGTCGAGGCCCCGGACCAGGCGCGGGTTGACCGTGTAGGCCACCCCCGCATCGTCAAGCAGGGTGCGCAGTTCGGCGAAATGCGCCTCGGACGGGCCGTCGAGATACCCGGTGAGTTGCGGGGCGGCGGCGATCAGCGCTTCCAGGTCGGGGTTCTTGCTGTCCAGGATGCGGAGCGGGTTCCGGTCGAGGCGCCGCCGGCTGTCCTCGTCCAGCAGCGCCAGGTTGTCCCGGAAGTACTGCGTGAGTTCATCGCGGAAGATCTGCCGGGATTCCGCCGTGCCCAGCGTGTTGATCTGCAGGCTGACGTGGGAGATGCCGAGCACGCGCCAGAGGCGGGCGAGCAGGATCAGCAGCTCGGCGTCGATGTCCGGCCCGGCGTAGCCCAGGGCCTCCACGTCGAACTGGTGAAACTGCCGGTAACGGCCCTTCTGGGGCTTTTCGTAGCGAAACATGGGGCCGGTGGAAAACAACTTGTGGCGCTGGTTGCGCAGCAGGCCGTGCTCCATCGCGGCGCGCACGATACCCGCGGTCGCTTCCGGGCGCAGCGTGATCGACAGGCCGTTGCGGTCCTCGAAGGTGTACATCTCCTTCTCGACGATGTCCGTAACTTCGCCGATGGAGCGCTTGAAGAGCTCGGTACGCTCGACCACCGGCACGCGGATCTCTTCGTAGCCGTAGTCAAGCAGCAGGCCGCGGATAGTCGCCTCCACGTGCCGCCAGATCCCGCTCAGCGGCGGCAGGATATCTTCCATGCCGCGGATGGCCTGCAGGTCGGTCATTCGAAGCTCGCTCCCGCCGCAGGTGCCGCGGCCGCCGGCGCGGGATCGGCCGTCACCGCGGCAGGCGCGGCGGCGGGATTCTCCGGGACCGGTGACGGAGCCGGGTTCTCCGCGGGCACTTCGACAGGCGCTTCGACGGGCGCCGGCAGCAGGGTTGGCGAGGTTTCAACCGTCGGCACCTCGCTCCGGCCGGGTGACACGGCCTGCGGCCTGGCCGGTTCACCGCCACTGCTCAGCAGGTAGAGGACCAAGATCGCAATCAGCACGACGACGACGACTGCGGCAATGGCGAGCGGGCCCGGGGTAGTCGTCAGTGGCTTCTCGAGCTCGCGGCTCACCTTCGGCGGCGCGTCGGCGTTCGGATCGGCGGCCCGGTAAGCCTCGAGGACCGCCTCCTCGGACAGGCCGAGCAGCCTCGCATAGGCCTTCAGGTGACCGCGGACGAAAACGGCGGCCCCCAGCGTCTCGAAGCGCTCCTCCTCCAGTGCGCGCACCACTGTGGCCTCGAGGCGCAGCGAGAAGGCGGCCTGCTCCAGCGTCAGCGCACGGGCCTTGCGCGCCGAGCGCAGGCGCTCGCCAAGTCCCAAGGTCGTTTCGGTCTTGCCGTCCGTCATTGTGACTAACCGTCCGGCCAGGTTCAGCCGCGGGACCGGCCCTGCTCGAGCAGCAGGCGGGTCTCGGCGGACTCGGGAAAATCCTTGCGCAGCTGGTCAGCGTAGCGACCGGCAGCGGCGGTGTCCTTCAGGGACTCTTCGATGCGCACGCCGAGCCACAGCGCGCCCGGCGTGGGCTTGCCGAGCGCCAGGTAACGCTCGATGAAGCCCCGGGCCTGCAGGGCGTTGCCACGCTCGAGGCTGACATCCGCCAGCTGGAACAGCGCGTCCGGAAAGCTGGCGTCTTCGGCCAGCGCGCCGCGCAGGTAGGTCTCCGAGCGAACGAGGTCAATGCTCTTCGCGCAGGTGCCAGCGTTGGTATAGAGCATGGGGCGATTGGCGTTCTTCACGGACAGGGGGATCGCGATCGCCCGGTCGAAGAGCTTCAGCGCCTCTTCCGGCTTCTGCTTCCGCGCACAGACGAAGACCGCGAGCGCATTCAGGTTATCCGGATCCGACGCGTTCAGGTCCACGGCCCGCCGGTAGTGGCGTTCGGCGCCCTCGGGATCCTCGAGGCGCTCGAACACCACGCCCAGGGCGGCGTGGGCCGTGGCGAGGTTCGGCTGCTGGGCGATGGCCTTCTCCAGCTTCTCCCGCGCGGCCTGCGGATCGCCCTGGCGGAGATAGCCGATGCCGAGCTGCAGGTTGTACAGGGCGGCCTCCTCCACCGAGGCCGGCGTGGGCGGCGGGCGCGACGAGGACGTGACACAGCCGCTGCCCGCAAGGGCCAGCACGGCGAGCCCCAGCATGGCGAGCCCCCGCATGGCGAGCCCCAACATGGCGAGCCCCAACATGGCGAGCCAAGGGCCCGCGAGGACCCGGTGCCGGAACAAGGTGTTCATCAGGGCTGCCACCGGATTTCAGGGACCGGGGCCGCGCCCCGGTCAACGCCCCGCTTGTCACTCCCCTTGCCACCGAGGGGCGCAAGAACGCGGTTGCTGACCTGGCCCGCCAGCTGGCCGCAGGCGGCGGCGATGTCGTCGCCCCGCGTGCGGCGGGTAATGGTCATGATCCCGGCGTCGAGCAGCACCTGGCGGAAACGGGCCAGGGCGTCCGGCGCCGAGCGCGTGTAGCCGCTGTCGGGGAACGGGTTGAAGGGAATCAGGTTCACCTTGGCAGGGCGATTTACCAGCAGGCGGGCGAGCTGCCGCGCCTGGGCCTCGGAGTCGTTCACACCGGCGAGCATGACGTACTCGAAGGTGATCCCCACCGCGTTGGTGGCTTCGGCGTAATCCCAGCAGGCCTGGAGCAGCTCGGCGATGGGATGCCGGCGGTTGATGGGCACCAGCACGTCACGCAGCGCGTCGTCCGGCGCGTGCAGCGACACGGCCAGCGCCGCGTTGGTCTCCTGGGCGAGCTTGCGGATCTGCGGCACGAGGCCGGAAGTGCTGACGGTGACCCGGCGACGGGACAGCTGGAAGCCCAGGTCGTCGATCAGCACCGAGCAGGCCTGGACCAGTGGGCGGAAGTTGGCGAGTGGCTCGCCCATACCCATGAAGACCACGTTGGTGATACGGGACCGGCCGGCCACGAGGCCGAGCTGCCCGCTGGCCAGCACCACCTGGCCGACGATCTCCGCGGCCGTCAGGTTGCGATTGAAGCCCTGCCGGCCGGTGGCGCAGAAGGAGCAGTCCAGCGCGCAGCCTACCTGGGAGGACACGCAGAGCGTGCCGCGTCCCTCCTCCGGGATGAAGACGGTCTCGATGAGCTGGCCGGCACCGACGGCGAGGCGCCACTTGGTGGTGCCGTCGGCGGATTCCTGCACGGTGTCGATGCGGGGCAGGCGGAAATCGGCACGGCGCGCGAGCGTCTCCCGCAGCGCGCCGGACAGGTCGGTCATGGCGGACGGGTCCAGCACACCCCGCCCGTAGATCCAGCGCATCAGCTGGCGGGCGCGGAACGGCTTCTCGCCGAGGCCGGCGAACAGCTGCTCGAGATCCGCCCGCGGCAGCCCGAGGGGCCGCAGATCAGGCGCGGCCTGATCTGGCACAACGGCGTCGGGCGTGGCGGTCATGCCGCTTACCGGGTACGCGGGCAGATGTCGGCCTCGGCAAAGAAGAAACTGATCTCCTGCCGGGCCGTGTCCGCGCCGTCGGAGCCGTGCACCACGTTTTCCTCGATGCTCGCCGCGAGGTCGCGGCGGATCGTGCCGGGGTCGGCCTTCTTCGGATCGGTAGCGCCCATGATCTTGCGATGGGTCTCGACGGCGTTCTCGCCCTCGAGTACCTGGGCGATGACCGGGCCGGTCGTCATGTAGCGCACGAGATCCTTGTAGAAGGGACGCTCACGGTGCACGGCATAGAAGGCCTCGGCCTGCGCCTGCGTGAGGTGCAGCATGCGGGCCCCGATGATCGTCAGCCCCGCCTGCTCGAAGCGGCGGTAGACCTCGCCGATGACGTTCTTCTGCACGCCGTCCGGCTTGATGATGGAAAGGGTTCGTTCGATGGCCACAAAGACTCCTGGAAAGACTCAGCTCTAGACGGTAAAACTCTCGCCGCAACCACACTCGCCCTTGGCGTTGGGGTTGCGGAACCGGAACGCCTCGTTGAGGCCCTCCCTGACAAAATCCACGATCGTGCCGTCGATCAGGGCGAGGGCCTGCTGATCCACCACGACCCGGACACCGTCCTGGTCAAAGATCACGTCGTCCGCCGTGACCTCGTCCGCGTGGTTGACCACGTAGGCCAGGCCGGAGCAACCGGTGCGCTTCACACCGATCCGCAGGCCCGCGCCAAACGCGCGCACCCGGTTCAAGGCGTTCTCGGTCAGGGTGACCGCCACCGGCATCTCCTCTGGTTACGCAGGTTCAGGGGGTAGGCAACAATCGCCTATTGTCCCAATCCGCCAAGCAGTTGCGCAAGGCATCTTGAATGATCAGTAGCCTGCCGGCCTTTTCGGGCGGAATACCGAGACCGGCACCCAGGGCCAGGGTATCCAGGCCGCCCAGCTCGGTGACGGGCTTGCCGGTCAGCAGCGCTGCCGCCCGGTCGCAGGCCAGCCGGGTGTCCGGGCAGCCATATACGCGCACATCCAGCTCGCTGACGAGCCCCCCCCGCACCCCGGCACTGACCAGGACCCAGGTGCCGCCCTCTGCCGACCCCGCCTCGCCGCGGGCCAGCAGGGTGCCGGCCGGCACGCTGGTCCGGTCCGGAAGCGGCGCCGATGCCGGGGACCGGGCCCGCAGGGCAGCGACGGTGGCCGCGAGCACGGCCGCCGCCCGGTCGACCTCGTCGGGCGTGGTGGGCCGCCCGAAGGAAAAGCGCACCGAGCTCCGCGCCAGGCCGGCGGGCCGCCCGAGGACCCGCAGCACGTGGGAAGGCTCGTCGGTCAGGCTGGTGCAGGCCGCCCCGCTGGCCACCGCCAGGGCCTGCAAGCCGGCGTGCAGGCTCTCGCCCTCCACCCCCTCGACGCTGACATTCAGGATGTGCCCGCTGGTCTCCGCCGGCGCGCCGTTGCACAACACGCCGGGAATCGCCTGCAGCCGGGACCAGAGCCGGTCCCGCAGCCCGGTGACGTGGGCACGGTCCGCCGCCATGCGCTCGCCGGCCAGCCGGCAGGCCAGGCCCATCCCGACGAGCTGGTGCGTGGGCAACGTGCCCGGCCGCAGGCCGCGTTCCTGCCCGCCGCCGTACATCAGGGGCTCCACGCGCCGCACCCGCTCCCGGTCGATGAACAGGGCGCCGACTCCCTTGGGACCGTAGAGCTTGTGCGCGGAGAGCGACAGGAGGTCGATCTGCTGGGCCCGGACGTCGAGGGGCAGGCGACCACCGCCCTGGGCGGCGTCCACGTGCAGCAGCACATCGTGCTGTCGGCAGACGCGGCCATAGCCCGCCACATCCTGCACGACGCCGGTCTCGTTGTTCACGTGCATCAGCGAGACGAGGACGGTATCGGGCTGGAGCGCCGCCGCCAGAGTCTCCGGCGCGATCCGGCCGGAAGCGTCCGGCCGGAGCCAGGTCACCCGCCAGCCCCGGCTCGCCAGGTGCCGGCAGCTCTCGATCACCGCCGCGTGCTCGGTCAGCGCCGTGACGAGGTGACGGCCCCGGGCCTCGCGGAAACGCGCCGTGCCGATGATGGCCAGGTTGTCCGCCTCGGTGGCGCCCGATGTGAAGACCAGCTCACCGGGGTCGGCATTGATCAGCCCGGCGACCTGCGCGCGGGCCTCCTCCACCTGCGCAGCGGCATGCCGGCCGGCGGCATGGGTCCCGGCGGCCGGGTTGGCCACGAGGTCCGGCGCCGCGAGCGCCGCGGACATCGCCGCAACCACTTCGGGCGCCACCGGTGTGCTGGCCGCGTAGTCCAGGTAGATCGGCCGGTCCCCGTTCGCGGGCAAGGGCACGGGCCTACTCGCCCTTCGGCGTGTCGCCCGATCCGGGCACCAGGCTGCTCAGGATGCCCCGCATGATGTTCAGCTCGTTCTCGTCGAGGCGGGTGCGGTTGAACAGCCGGCGCAGGCGGCGCATCAGGTGGCGGGGATTGGCCGGGTTCAGGAAGCCGCTGCCCAGCAGGACCCGCTCCAGGTGTACGTAGAACAGTTCCAGCTGCGCCGGTCCCGCCAGCGGTGATTCGGGCGGCGGCACCTCCCGCTCCAGGACCTGCTGCTGGCGCAGCTCGTAGGCAATGATCTGGACGGCCTGGGAGAGATTGAGCGAGGAATACTCCGGGTTCGCCGGGATGTAGACGATGGCATTGCACAGGTCGAGCTGGTCGTTGGCGAGGCCCGAGCGCTCCGGCCCGAAGACGATGGCCGCGTGCCGGCTGCGGGACTCGACCATCAGTTCGGCCGCGCACTCCCGCGGGTTCATCTCGGGACAGCCGATGCGACGGTGCCGGGCGCTGGCGCCCAGCACGAGGCCGCAGCCCTGGAGCGCCTCGGCGAGGCTGGTCGCGAGCCGCGCGCCGTGCAGCACGTCCTGGGCGCCGGAGGCCAGCGCCCGGGAGTCGGCGCAGAGCCACTCCTCCGGCGGGTTGACGAGCACGAGCTCGTGGAAGCCCATGGTCTTCATGGCACGGGCCACCGACCCGATATTGCCGGGGTGCGTGGGCTCGAACAGGATGAAACGGATGGGAGTTGCTGCGGTCATGGTGTTGTCGCCATGGGGATAGTCTACCGGTGCCCGGGGGCACCGGTAGCGATCAGGCCGCCGCTCTGTACAATGCCCGGCCCATGCAAGCCCTTCTCAACACTGCCGTACAGGCCGCGCGCCGCGCCGGCGATATTGCCGTTCGCGCCCTCTCCCGCCTCGACCAGCTGGAGATCCGCGCCAAGGCCCGCAACGAGTACGTCACGCAGGTCGACCAGGCCGCCGAGCAGGCCATCCTGGAAAGCATCCGCAAGCGCTACCCGGATCACAGCTTCCTCGCCGAGGAATCGGGCGAGTCCAGGGGCCGGGGCAGCGACCAGGAGTTAACCTGGATCATCGATCCCCTCGACGGCACGACCAATTTCGTCCACGGCTTTCCCACCTTCTCGGTGTCCATCGCGCTACGCCGGAAGGACACGCTCGAAGTCGCCGTCGTCTACGACCCCTGCCGCCAGGAGCTGTTCACAGCCATGCGTGGCCGCGGGGCGCAGCTGGACGGCAAGCGTATCCGGGTCAGCGAGCGCAAGGAGCTGGAGGGAACGCTGATCGGCACCGGCTTTCCCTTCCGCAGCAACACCCGCTGGATGAAGACCTACCTGCAGATGCTCGGCAGCGTCATGGAGAACACCGCCGGCGTCCGGCGACCCGGCTCCGCCGCGCTGGACCTGTGCTACGTGGCCGCAGGCCGGCTCGATGGCTTCTTTGAATTCGGGCTGCAGATCTGGGACACCGCCGGGGGCACGCTGATGATCCAGGAGGCCGGCGGGCTTGTGACCAACCTGACGGGCAAGGCCTCGCACCTGGAAAGCGGCGACGTGCTGGCAGGGAACCCGAAAGTTCACGACGCGCTGCGGGCGCTGCTAACGCCGCACCTGAACGCCCAACTCTAGGCTTCCGGGCCTAGTCGCCCGGGGCAGCAGCCCCGGGCATCAATTCAGGGCATCGAATCGACGGCAGACTTGTCCTTGGCCGGCGGCATCAGGTCCGCCTGGCTGGCCTTCAGCTCCAGCGCCGTTGCACCGGCGACGAAGATCGACGAGTACGTGCCGACGAGAATGCCGATGATCAGCGCGGTCGAGAAGCCCCGCAGCGCTTCCCCACCGAACAGCAGCATGGCAACGACGACCAGCGCCGTCATGGAACTGGTCATGATCGTCCGGCTCAGGGTCTCGTTTACAGAGGTGTTCATGATCTGCAGGGGTGTGCCCCGGCGGATCTTGCGGAAATTCTCGCGGATCCGGTCGAACACCACGATGGTGTCGTTCACGGAGTAGCCAACGATGGCCAGCATCGCCGCGAGAACCGACAGGTCGAAGGTAAGCCCCGTCAGCGAGAAGAACCCGAGCGTGATGATGGGGTCGTGCAGCGTCGCGATGATGGCGCCGACTGCGAATTTCCACTGGAAGCGCACCATGATATAGGCAAGGATCATGATCATCGCGAACAGCATCGCCAGCGCCCCCTGCTCCGTCAGCTCCTCGCCCACCTGGGGCCCGACGAACTCGGTGCGCCGCAACTCCACGCTGGCATCACCGGCCTTCAGCACCTGGAGTATCTGGCTGGAAACGGCCTGCCCCGGCTGGTTCGCCCGGGGCAGCACGCGGATCAACACGTCGCTCGCGGTGCCGAAGTTCTGCACCTGGGCATCGGGGAAGCCGTTGGACGCAAGCCGTTCGCGGATGTCCTTGAGGTCAGCGGGGCCCTTGTAGCCCATCTCGAGCAGCACGCCGCCAGTGAAATCGATACCGAAGTTCAGGCCCTTCACCCCGGGGATCAGCAGGATCAGTGATCCCACCAGGAGCAACGCCGAGAACGCGAACGCGAACTTGCGCTTGCCCAGAAAGTCGATGTTGGTAATTTTGCTGAAAAATTCCACGGTATTGCCTGTGTTTCTGCCAGTACCAGCTGTGATCAGATCGAGAGTCGCTCGACCTTGCGATAGCCGTAGATCAGATTGACGACGGCGCGGGACACCGTCAGGGCCGTGAACAGCGACGTCAGGATGCCGAGGCACAGCACCACGGCAAAGCCCTTGATCGGGCCGCTGCCAAAGGCGAAGAGCACGATGCCGGCGATCAGGGTCGTGAGGTTCGAGTCCGCGATGGTCGCGAAGGCCTTGTCGTAGCCCGCGTGGATCGCTGCCTGGGGCGACATGCCGTTGCGCAACTCTTCCCGAATGCGCTCGTTGATGAGCACGTTGGCGTCCACTGCCATGCCGATGGTGAGCACGATGCCGGCGATGCCCGGCAGGGTCAACGCCGCCTGGATCATGGAGAGCAGGGCCATGATGAGCACGACGTTGGTGATCAGGCCGATGTTGGCGACGATACCGAACATCTTGTAGTAGAAGATCATGAACACGGCGACGAAGGCGAAGCCGATCAGGAAGGCCTGCACACCCCGGTCGATATTCTCCTGGCCGAGGCTCGGCCCCACGGTGCGTTCCTCGACCTTGTAGATCGGGGCCGCCAGGGCGCCCGCGCGCAGCAGGAGGGCCAGGTCCCGCGCCTCCAGCGCCTGCACGCCGGTGATCTGGAAGCTGCTGCTGAACACGCCGTTGATGGTGGCGACGTTGATGACCTCGCGGGACTCCCGCGGCACCTCGATCTTCTGCCCGTTGCGCTCGATGGTCTCGCGCTTCTGCTCGACGAACACCACCGCCATGGGCTTCTTGAGGTTGGCCTTGGTGGTCTCGAGCATGCTCCGGGCGCCCTTGCTGTCGAGGCGCACGAAGACGGCAGGCTGGCCCTGCTCGAAACCCTGGCTGGCATCGACCAGCTGGTCGCCCGTGACGATCGTCCGGCGCTTCAGCAGCACGGGCGAGCCATCGCGGGCCTTGAACAGTTCGCAGCCCAGCGGCGCCCGGCCGCTCTGCTCGGCCTCGAAGGCGTTCTCGCCATCGCAGACCAGCCGGAATTCCAGCGTGGCGGTCGCGCCCAGCACCCGTTCGGCCTGGGCCGGGTCCTGCATGCCAGGCAGCTGCACGACGATGCGATCAAGGCCCTGGCGCTGGACGATGGGCTCGGCAACACCGAGCTCGTTGACGCGGTTACGCAGCGTCGTGGTGTTCTGCTGGATGGCGAAATCCTGCCGGGCCTTGACCTGGGCCGGCGTCATGCGGGCGACGATCAGCACGCCCTCGGTCGTGTCCCGCCGCTTGAATTCCAGGTCGGCATCGAGATCCCGCAGCAGCGACTCGGCCTTGTCCGCATCGGCGGCATCGGGCAGCCGTATCTGGACCTCCTGGCCGACGACGGCCACGGTGCGCCGGATGCGGTTGTCCCGCAGCAGCTTGGTGAAGTCGGTGGAGTAGGCATCCAGGCGCTGCTTGATCGCCGTGGTCATGTCCACCTCGAAGAGGAAGTGGACGCCGCCCCGCAGGTCGAGGCCGAGCGGGACGGGCTTCAGGCCCATGTTCCGCAGCCAGGCCGGCGTGCTGGGCGTTAGGGTCATGGCCACGGTGTAGGCCTTGCCCAGGGAAGCCCGGAGGGCGTCCGCGGCCTTCAACTGGTTGTCCACGTTGGGAAACCGCACCATCACCCGGCCCTTTTCCAGGTACAGCGAGGAGCCCGGGACCTGGCTGGCGTCGAGCGTCTGCTTCACCCGGTCGATGCCGCTGCCCTCGAGCGGCTGGCCGCTGGCCAAGCTGATCTGCACGGCCGGCGCGTCACCGAAGAGGTTCGGCAGGGAAACCAGCGCGGCCACCAGCAGCACGATGACGACGAGGGCGTTTTTCCAGACGGGGAAGCGGTTCATGCGGGCAACCAGGGCAAGGAGACGGTGGGAATCCGGGGGACTGTCAGGCGCTCTTCAGGTCAGGCGCTCTTCATGGTGCCCTTGGGCATGACGGCGCCGATCGTCTGCCGCTGCACCTTGATCTGGACGCCGTCGGCAATCTCGACATGCACGAAGGACTCACTGACCTCCGTGATCTTGCCGAGCACACCACCGGCGGTCACGACCTCGTCACCCGCCGCCAGCTTGGTGATCAGGTCCCGATGCTCCTTCTGGCGCTTCTGCTGGGGACGAATCAGGAGGAAGTAGAAAACGACGAAAATGATGACCAGCGGCAACATGCTGAGCCAGGGGTCAGAACCGGTCGCCGCGCCCTGCGCCCACGCGTCTTGGATGAAGAAGCCCATTGGTGGCAAAAGTCCCGGAAAAATTGGCGCGCCATTATGGCACAGAAGGCCCGGATTGCTGGCGGGCCAGGAACGCGGCCGCGAAGCCGGCCAGCTCGCCCCGCTCGATGCTCCGGCGCAGGTCCGCCATGAGCCGCATATAGAAGTACAGGTTGTGGACCGTGTTCAGGTGGGAGCCCAGCATCTCCCCGCACTGGTCCAGGTGCCGGAGGTAGGCCCGGCTGTAGTGCTGGCAGGTGTAGCAGCCGCAGCCCGCCTCGATGGGCGCCGGGTCGTCCCGGTACCGGGCGTTGCGGATCCGCACCACCCCGTCGGCCACGAACAGGGAGCCGTTCCGGGCGTTCCGGGTGGGCATGACGCAGTCGAACATGTCCACCCCGCGGAGCACCGCCTTGACGATGTCCGAGGGGGTGCCGACCCCCATCAGGTACCGGGGCCGGCCGGCCGGCATCCGCGGCAGGGTGTGGTCGAGGATCCGCAGCCGGTCCTCCTCGGGCTCGCCGACGGACAAGCCGCCGATGGCCAGCCCGTCGAAGCCGATCTCGACAAGCCCCGCCAGCGACTCGCTGCGGAGTGCCTCGTGCATCCCGCCCTGGACGATGCCGAAGACTGCCGCGCCCCGGGCCGGCGCCGGCCCGGCGTCGAAGGCCTGGCGGCTGCGCCGCGCCCACCGCAGGGACAGTTCCATCGACGCCCGCGCCTCCTCCTCGCTGGCCGGGTAGTCGGTGCATTCGTCGAAGATCATCTGGATGTCGCTGCCGAGCTGGGCCTGCACCTCCATCGCGCGTTCGGGAGACAGGAACACGAGGCTGCCGTCGGTGGGCGCGCGGAACTCCACGCCCGCCTCGCTGACCTTGTTGCGCGTCTCCAGGCTCCACACCTGGAAGCCGCCCGAGTCGGTGAGGATCGGCCGCTGCCAGTGCATGAAGCCGTGCAAGCCGCCGAGGCTCGCCACGATCTCGCCGCCCGGCCGGAGCATCAGGTGGAAGGTGTTGCCGAGGATGATTTCCGCGCCGAGTGCCTGCAGGTCCTCCGGCGTCATCGCTTTGACGGTGCCGTAGGTGCCGACCGGCATGAACACCGGCGTCTCCACGCTGCCGTGGGCGAGCGTCAGCCGGCCCCGCCGGGCGGCGCCGTCGCTCGCCAGGAGCTCAAACTGCACGGGCACGCTCCAGGAACATCGCGTCGCCATAGCTGAAGAAGCGGTAGCTGGCCGCCACCGCGTGCCGGTAGGCCGCCATCACGCGCGAGGTGCCGCCAAAGGCGCAGACCAGCATCAGCAGCGAGGACTCCGGCAGGTGAAAGTTGGTGAGCATCGCGTCGACGATCCGGAAGCGGTAGCCGGGGCGGATAAACAGGCTGGTCTCGCCCGTAAGGGGCCGCAGCTCGCCCGACTCGCCGGCGGATTCCAGCGCCCGGGTGGCCGTGGTGCCCACCGCGATGACCCGGCCACCCCGGGCGCGGCAGGCGGCGACGGCGGCACACAGCTCGGCGGAAACGGCGAGCCGTTCCGCGTGCAGGCGCCCGGTCTTCAGCTGCTGCGGCCGGAGCGGCGCAAAGGTGCCCGCCCCCACGTGCAGTGTCAACGTCCGCAGCTCCACGCCGCGTGCTTCTATGGCCGCCAGCAGTTCCGCGTCGAAGTGCAGCCCGGCGGTCGGCGCCGCCACGGAGCCCTGCTCCCGGGCGAACACCGTCTGGTAGCGCTCGCGGTCACCCGGACGGTCGTCCCGGCGGATGTAGGGCGGCAACGGCACGTGCCCCAGCATCTCGAGCGCCGGCACGACCGGCCGCGAAAAGCGCAGCCGGAAGAATTCCTCCTGGCGCCCGAGCACCTCGGCCGACAGATCCGGCGCGAATTCGATAACGACGCCCGCCTTCGGCGCGTGACTGGAGCGGAGTTGCACCAGTGCCTCGTCGCCGTCGAGCACCCGCTCGAGCAGCAGCTCGACCTGGCCGCCGGTGGCCTTCCGGCCGAACAGCCGCGCCGGCAACACGCGGGTGTCGTTGGCGACCAGCAGGTCCTCAGGGCGCAGCAGTCCGGGCAGGTCCCGCACGGACAAATCGTCGCACCCCGTGCCCTGATCTGCGCCGTCGCCTGCACCAACATGCAGCAAACGGCTTGCCGACCGAACGGGAAGTGCCTCCTGGGCGATCAGGCCCGGGGGCAGGTCAAAATTGAACTCCGAAAAATCCATTGGTCAGCAGCGAAACCGCGGTTAGGCTTGCAACACTCCTACGGGCATCCTCGCACAACGACAGGAACAGGCATGAAATCGCAGCACAACAGCCCCTTGCTCACAGCACTCCTGATGGTCATCACCACTCCGGCGATGGCCGCCGATCTGCAAGTCTCCACGGAGGGTCCGCGCCAGCTGAAAGTGTACAAGGTGCCGAACGTACCGAAGGCGGCGGAGCCCTACTACGCGTCGGACAACACCACGCTGATCGCCCAGGTCCAGGACCCGGACGCCGTCCGGGCAAAGGTCGGCGGCACGGGTGGCGCCCTTACCTGGACCTTCACCGACAAGGGCGAGAACCTGCGGCGCATCAATGCGACGGGCCAGGACGCCTGCTCCTATTTCTTCCCCGACATGAAGCACGTGGTCTTTACCTCCATCAGGGACAACCTGGACCTGCCGCTCGGCAACTGGTCGGACCCGCGGGACTATCCCGTCGGCTCCGAGTTGTACATCGCCGACATCGACGGCAAGAACGTCAAGCGCCTGACCAACAACAAGGTGTACGACGCCGAAATCTCTGTCTCGCCGGACGGCAAGTGGATCGTCTTCGGCCGGCAGGAGAACGGCAACATGGATATCTGGCGCATGCGCGCCGATGGCACCGGCGAAGAGCGCGTGACCAATACGGTCGAGTGGGAGGAAGGCCGGCCCATGTACCTGCCAGACAGCGAGACGGTGATGTTCCGGGCCTGGAAGTACGAGGACTACGGCAAGAAGCGCCCGACACCCATGACGGTCTTCACCATCAAGCACGATGGCACCGACCTGAAGCCCCGCACCTTCGACGACGGCATGAACTGGAGCAGCTACCCGGCACCAGACGGCCGGCACTTCTTCGCCGTGAAGATCATCGAGAACAACAACTGGGAGATCTTCATGTTCGACATGGAGAAGCCCGACCAGGCGCCGGAGCGGATTACCTGGAACGACAGCTTCGACGGCTTTCCGTCGGTATCACCGGACGGCACCAAACTCGTCTTCGGCCGCAGCCTGGGCAAGGGCTTCATGAGCGACATCTACGTGCACGTCATGGACATCACCCCGCTGGGAGTCGGTCCGGTGAAGAAATCGGGGAAGTGAGTCGTGTAGAATCCCGCCCCAAGCCGGTGTGGCGGAATTGGTAGACGCACGGGACTCAAAATCCCGCGACCGCAAGGTTGTGTCAGTTCGACTCTGACCACCGGCACCAGGGAATAGGCGTTTCAAACACCCCAACCGCTGACACTGCCAGCCCGGGATCCCGGCCGCCACGACCTTCGGGCTGGCCGTCCTCCCGCCGCGCCGACCCACGAGCCGGCCAATCTCCCCGCTATCCCCGGATTATTGCAGCGCGGACCACCACCCGCGCAGGCAGCGACCCCGGCGTCGTGAACCCGACCCGGACCGCTGCGGCCGACCCCGTTACGGAATCTCCGGCCCGCCTTGGGGTGGTCGCAGTTTCGGGGGGCGTGGGGTGGTACGGGGAGCCGGCGACGACGGATGGTCGATTTAAATACACTAAACGGCACCAGTTGAAGGGAGATTAACCCGACCAATCGGGCGCCGGACAGGCGCCGGAGCGTGAAGGCCTTATGCCGCTGGTCGAGATCGCGCTTCGTGGGCAACCAAGCGTCGCTAACATGCGCTGGTTACCGGGCATAAGTGCCAGGGAAATACCTGTTAGCAGCTAGATCATACTGTCGCGCTCACCCAGCAAGTAACGAGCGGCATCGGTGTAATCGAATACTAAAGAGACTGCGAGTGTCGCCACAAACATCCAAATGGTCAGCCGGCAGAGCAACGGCATTTCGCCGTTCTTTGCGCGGCGAAAGAGGTAAATAAACAGCGGTGTCCACAGAATGACATGCACGATGCCCATAAGCCGGACGTAGCCAATCAGCTCATATACCCAGGCCATGCCAACGAACATAGCGATATTCGTCAGCAATACGATCACCGCATCAAGACGCGTAGCCTTTGAAAAAACCAGTACCAGCGGCGTGACTATGATCGCAAACGACATCCAGTAGAGCCAGACGGTCATCCAGCCGCTGGCAAGCATAAACATCGCTTCGTTAAAAGGCATTTGCTTTTCCATAGTCACTACCTCAGCTCTACCAGCTCTGGATGAATGGAGTGAACCCGCTTCTGTGGACGGTTCAGCGTTTGGATCTCAAGCGGCGTTGGGCACCATCCTCCGCTCGTAGTTGATCGGTGACAAGCACCCCAGGGACGAGTGGCGGCGATGCGGGTAGTACCAGCCTTCGAGCCACTGGAAGACGGCGATCCTGGCCTCGGCCTGTGAGCGGAAGCGACGACGGTTCAGGATCTCGCGTTCCAGGGTGGCGAAGAAGCTCTCGGCCATGTCGAGGGCGGCCAGCACGAGCTCGGTCTTCAGGTGGTTCTCCATCGCCCAGCCGACGTGGATCTGATGATCGTCAGCCAGCTCCGCGTGGATCGGCCGGGCACCATTGGTGCTACAGTGATGTCGATCATGAGCAACCATCGACAGTCCACTGCGGCTTACGTTGCACTGGCTTGGGGGACATGGCTGATGACGATACCCGGTCCTCCTGCCGCTGCTGCCGGCGCCCCGACCGCCGCCACTGGCAACGTGCTGTCGCTCACTGACTTCAGGACCGGCAGCCCCGATCTCGGCTGGTACCTGCAGAACGACAATGTCATGGGCGGCCGCAGCCAGGGCGGATTCGAGATCCGGGAACAAGGCCCGCTGGTCTTCTCCGGCAGCACCAACACGGACGGCGGCGGCTTCAGCTCGATTCGCACGCGTACCTTCGCGCCGCTGGACCTGTCGAAGTACGACGGCATCGAGCTGAGAGTGAAGGCCGATGGCCGGCAGTACACCTGGCAGTTGCAAACCCGCGCGCGCTACCGCAACTACGAGGTCAGCTACTGGGCCGAATTCGATACCGTCGCCGATGAATGGACTACCGTCAGGATTCCCTTCTCGAGCTTCTATCCGCAGATTCGCGGCTTCCGGCTGGAAGAACCTGCGCTCGACAGGAGCGACATCACGGAATTCGGCATCTACATCTACGACAAGAAAGATGGCCCGTTCGAACTGCAACTGAGCAACATCAGCGCCTTCGCAGCCGAGTCGCCGTGAAGGGCGGTTGGGACTAGGTTTTCCAAACCCCCGCCTCGGTGAAGTCTGCCAGCCCGGTACCCCGGCGGCGTCGCGACGCGCCGGCTCATCGGGATCGTCAGGTGAACCCGAGCTCGCCTTGGGGTGGCCCCCGCGACGGCGGCCTCGACCCCGCCGGCACTTCCCGGGCGGCCGGGTGCCCGAGGATCTTCCCGATCACCGCCGGGTCCTCGATGCTGGCGATGACCTTCACCTTTCCCCCGCACTGCTCGCAGGTCTCGATCTCGATGCCGAAGACGCGCTTGAGGCGCTGGGCCCAGCTCATCGCCCGGTGGCGCTCCGCCGGGGTCCGCAGGTCCGTCGCGGTAGGCTTCCCCCGTCCCGGTAGGGCGTCTTCAAGGTGTAGCGTACCTGGCCCTGACTGGTGAGCGACAGCCGCCCGGTGGCGATCGGCGGCCTGGCGATGTAGCGGCACAGCCGCTCGACTTTCTTCCGGTCATCGGCACCGGCGGCGACGCCCGCGTGCAGGGAGAAGCCGTCGGTGCTGGCGAGGAAGGATTTGGCAGGTTCGGGCAGCGGCGTGCCCGGCAGGCTCCGCAGCGTGAAGGCCTTCTGCCCCGCGCGCGGTCACAGCGCGATCCGGTAGGTGATGGAGTGGCTGAGCAGGCTGTCGAGGGCAGTGCCTGCATAGGTCCGGGTTCGGTGGATAGTTTCCGGCCACTGATCACGGTGGCAGGGCAGACCAGCAAAGGTGATCAATGACTAGCTAGTGACATTCTGCAATCAATAGCCGGACAGCCGCGCAAGTAACCACATAGCAATGCGCTGGAAATCAATGCGAAGTATGCCAACATCAACTTCAGCCGCCGGCCGACCCTTCCCACGCCCGTACCCGCCAATGAAAACATCAGCAAGCAAATCATCGCCAGCCGCAATACCCCACCTGCTGAGCGGGGTCATCCTCCTGCTGCTGACCAAAACCAGCCTGGCAACCACCTTGCTGTTCGACGACTTCACCGGCTCGACACTGGACGAATCCACCTGGTACCTGCCGCAGGGCGCCGGCACTTTCTTCGGACGCACGCAGATCAAGCCGCCGGCCTACGGCGGTGTGGACCTGCGGCCGGTCGTGGCCGGCAGCAGCGTGACGCTGCAGCTCGACACGCACAATGCCAGCGCGCTGACGGCCGGCGACTCGTTCTGGGGCCACGAGATCCGGACGCAGCAGGCGTTTACTGTCGGCAACGGTATTTCGATCCAGGCCCGTCTGCGTTATGTCGGCACGCCGCCGCGAGGGATCGTCGCCGGTTTTTTCAGTTATGGCGCCGGGGGCGGCCCCAATCCCGATGAAGTTGATTTTGAGCTGCTGGGCAATGATCTTGGCAGCAGCAGGATCCTGACCAACCTGTTCGACAGCGAGAACCCGAGTGAGTCCGGGGACGTTGCCCATCTGACCGTACCGGGCCTCGACCTGGCCGCGTGGAATGTGTACGAGATCCGCTGGCTGCCGGACCGGGTGCAGTGGTTGATCAACGGGACGCTGATCCGGGAACGGGCCGGTGCGGTGCCGAACGAGCCCAGCGAAGTGCGCCTGAACCTCTGGGCGCCGGGCCCGGCGTTCGCCATAGCCTACGACAGTGCGCTGCAGCCGGCGGCCACGCCTGCCGCGAACCAGGCCTACCGGGTCGAGATTGACTACGTGCATGTCGAGACCGCGGCCGACACGGACGGCGACGGTGTGCCGGACCCGGGCGACAACTGCAGCCTGGTGGCCAACCCGGAACAGTGCGACTCCGACGGCGACGGCTACGGCAACCGTTGTGATGGCGACCTGAACAACAATGGCAGCGTGAATGCCCAGGACACCACGCTGTTCCGCCAGCAACTGGGCCAGCCCAGCGCTGGACCGGCCTGGAACCCGGCAGACCTCAATTGCAACGGGGCGGTGAACGCCCAGGACACCACCTTGTTCCGCCAGCTGCTGGGTTCGCCGCCCGGGCCATCGGGCCTGGTCCTGCGGTGAGTTCGGCGAGGAGGACCGGACTGCTGTAGAGATGTGCGACTGGGTGCGCGCGCAGGGCCGTCAGGAGCTGATACGGGAGACCGCGCCACAGCAGCGCAGAGATCACGACATTGGTATCAAGGACGATCCGCACCGGTACCGCCGCTGCGTGTTCGCCGGTCGACGCGGGCGGCCCTGATCTCGGCCTGCATCTGCTCTTCGGTCAGCGGTGCGACGCCGGCGGCTTCCGGGCCTTGGCGGCCAGGAAATCCACGAAATCCTCAACCTCGGCACGCCGCTCAGGGGGCAGTGCCTTCAGCTTCTCAAGCAGCAGTTGTTCGGCCTGGGCGTTCATGGGCGGCTCCTGGGTGTTGGCTGGCGCGCAGCTAGCGGTCCTCGCCGGCGACAAATCTTAGCTCTGGTCCTGACGCGGTTTGGTGGACGGTTCGGCACTTCTCCCGGACGGTTGCCGGGCCGGGGGCTGACTTGCCCCCACCAAGCGGCGCCGCCGCTCCGACACCAACGCCGCCGCGTCCCGTATCGGATCATCTTCCGCGTACACGTACCGCATGAACATTGTCACCGTCTTGTGGGCCGTGAGCGCCATCCCGACCTTCACCGACACCCGCGAGTTGGCAACATCCGTCGCCGCCCGGTGCCGGATCCCGTGGGTTCCCAGCAGCTTGCCCTCATCGCCAGGCGCCGGACAGACATATGGCGAGCCCGGGTAGCGCCGGGCGGACGTCAGGAGCCGGTGCGCCTCCTGGCTCATCGGCTTCGACATGCCACCGGTCTTGCTGTCCGGCCACGCGACCCGGCGCTTGGCGAAGTCGAACTGCAGGCGGATCGCCAGCACGATCGTGGGATGCTCCAATTCCTCCCGCTCGGCCCGGTCCAGGTAATGGAACAACTTGACCAGCTCGTCGTCGGTGATCAGCCGCGTGTGCCCGTTCTCCGGGTACTTGGGAATGTGCCGGCACGGATTCGAGCCGTCAGGACGCAGGCCCCAGACCTCCGCCATGTTGAAGATCTTCCGCAGGCAGGCCAGCACCCGGTTCCCCGTGATATGCCGCCGGGCAAGCCGATGCAGGAGCGCCGTGACGTCGGCGCGGACGACCTCCACCACTTTCCGGCTGCCCAGCGCCGGCACGATGTGCAACCGCAGGTAGCACGAACCGTCGGGGCCTTCCTCGTGGCCGCCTTGGCCGCGGACGGATCCTGGCCCCGGCGGATCTGTGTGAGCCATTCCCGGGCCAGATCCCGTGCCAGCTCCACCGTGACCTCGCCCCAGGTGCCTCCAGAACGAAATCCAGGGCGAACTGGATCCAAGCCGGGAGCAGGATAGGTTTGCTAACGTGTTGATCAAACGGGCTGGAGAGAAATCCTGCGTACTCCGGAGTACACCAGAATAGCGGCAAGTCGAACCTCAAAATCCGTTGGTGGTGACATCGTGTGGGTTCAAGTCCCTTTCCCGGCACCACTTTTTGCAGCCCTTCCCCTCACGGCACCAGGCCGGAGGGCCCCGGCGGCAAGCCCAGCCGCTTGCGGAACAGCGTCGTGTCCTGGGCGTTTACAAAGCCGTTGCAGTTCATGTCGGCCCGGTTGTAGATCGGCGCAGCGCTCGGATGCCCGACCTGCTGGCGGTAGAGCGTGGTGTCCTTGCTGTTCGTGTAGCCGTCGTTGTTCAGGTCGGCATCGCAGTGGTTACCGTAGCCGTCGTTGTCGGAGTCGCACTGGCTGGGGTTGGGCACCGTGGTGCAGTTGTCGGCCGTATCGGCAACGCCGTCACCGTCCATGTCGGGGATATCGGCCACAAAGCTAAGCGCCAGATTGATGTGCCCCTGGATACTCTCGAAGCCATCCACCGCGATGGCGTAGGAGCTTCCCGGCGTGACCCGGAAGACCACCCGACTGGTAAGCCCGTTGAAATCGTCGTTTGAGGCGACTTCCGTCAAGGACGACACGCTCGTCCCCAAGTAAACCGCCAGCGTCGTGTCAAAGTCGCTGCCGAGGGTAGAGACCGTCAGTACACCCGGCATGGCCGACGACCAGGACCACCAGACGGAATTGAGTGGTAGCGACCCTTGGGCGTGATCAGGCTCACCCGCATCGCCGGTCGCCCCAATATTGGACCCGCCCACCGTAGTACTCCCTGATAACACAGTGCGATCGGTGAACTGGTCGTTTAAAGGGCCTGTGTTACTCACTGTGACCGTCACAGTGGCGGTATCGGACGTCGTGTTGTCGGAGTTGAGCACGGTGTACACGAAGCTGTCCGCTCCCGTGGCATTCGAGTTCGCGGTGTACACGATCCGGATGGCGGAGCGGTTGCCCGGCGAGCCGGTCACAACGGCCGTACCCTTGGTGGGGTTCGTCGTGACGGTAACGGTGACCGGGTCGGTGAAGTTCACGTCGTTCGCCAGCACGTCGAGCGTAATGGCGACGTCCTGCGGCGCGTTGAACGGCCCGTCGTTCACAGCATCTGGCGCCGCCGTGAAGGTGTAGTAATTGGTGCTCGGCAGGTTCTGGGCAATGCCGTTGGAGATGACCAGCTGGCCGCCGGTGGCGGTGTTGTCCGACACGATGGTGAAGAGGTCGAAAGCGCCGTCAACGGGGTCGCAGGCCCCCGTCGCCCCGGCGCTGAAGAGTCCCCGGGGATTGCCCGTGCTGCTGTCATCGCCGCCGACCGTGCGCTGGACGCAGTTCGCGTTGCCGCCCACGTTGTACAGGGCGGAACTCTCGTTGTTGAAGTCGTTTCCCGTGGAGGTGTTCAGGCAGCCGTTCGCTCCGACTGACGACAGGAAGGTGCCCTCGATGCACTGGTAGCTGGCGGCAGAAACCGTCCCGCCAGCGCCGGTGGTGATCACCAGGTTGGTGACCTTGTCGCTGATCACCGGCGAGCCGTTCGCGTTGCTGGACACGAAGGACGTGGTCTGGAACGTCCCGGTCATGGAGAGGACGCCAGTCACGGGATTCCAGTCCCACACGGCATTGGAGGGCGTGGCATTCGCCAGCGTCCAGGCATTGGTGGTGCTGAGGCAGGGGTTGGTCGCGCCGACCGGGCTGCAGGCCTTCCACTTGAGCGTGCTCAGGGTGCCGCCACTGCTGCGCTGGTGATGGGCGTTCAGCTGTACGCTGACCGCGCTTGCGGTGCCCGACAAAGCCAGCAGTGCCAGTGTGATGATGGTGAAAGTTGTTTTTCTCACGGAATTACCCTCAACGAATCAGGGATGCCAGAAAGATCCGACCTGGCATCGAGTCAGTGCGCGCAGCCGACAAATGATGAGGCGGAATTTCACGGCACCAAGCCCGACGACCCCGGCGGCAAGCCCAGGCGCTTGCGGAACAGCGTCGTGTCCTGGCCGTTAACAAAGCCGTTGCAGTTCATGTCGGCCTTGTTGTAGATCGGAGCCACGCTCGGCTGCCCGATCTGCAGCCTATAGAGCGTAGTGTCCTTGCCATTTGTAAAGCCGTCATTGTTCAGGTCAGCGTCGCAATGGTTGCCGTAACCGTCATTGTCGGAGTCGCACTGGCTGGGGTTCGGCACGAGGATGCAGTTATCTGCTGTGTCCAGAATGCCGTCACCATCAGAATCGATCGGATCGGGCACAAAGCCGAGATTGAGATTGATATACCCTTGGAGACTCTCAAATCCGTCAACCGCGATAGCGTAGGCCGTTCCCGGGGTAACCCGGAAACTCACCCGGCTGGTGAGACCGCTGAAGTCATCGTTGGAGGCCACTTCCGTCAGGGACGAGACGACCCCACCGACGTACACCGCCAGTGTCGTGTCAAAGTCGCTACCCAACGTTGAAACCGTGAGCTGGCCTGGCACGGGCGACGACCAGGACCACCACACCGAGTTGAACGGCAGCGATACCAGAGCGTGATCCGGCTCGCCCCCTTCACCGGTCGCGCTGATATTGGTTCCGCCCACTGTAACGCTGCCAGACAACGCTGTGCGATTAGCGAACTGGTCGTTTGGCGGCGGAGGCAGACTTTGCGCCACGTCCGTGAAGTCGATGGCTCCCGCCTGGTAGGAGTTGTCGTAGCCGGGCGGCGCGCCGCCGAAGCCGATGAAGTACTCCTCGGTCCAGTAGATCCGGGAGGACGTGATGGCGCCGGTGCTGTCGGTGGAGACCTTCATGATCATGTTGTCGAAGCCAGCCGGCTCGCCAGCACCCCAGACGACCGCACCGCTAGCGCAGTCATTAGCCGACAGGCTGTTGTAGCTGCAACTGTAACCAGTGAAGGTGGCGGTGGAGGTGGCGCCCACGTTGCCAGTCTTGGGATTCGGTGGTGGCTGCACAAGGACAAAGTTGGGGTCGCCAAGCAGGCCAACCCGCTCGATGCCCACCTGGCCGACCGGGATCTGCACCCAGAAGCTGACAGCATTTTCTGCTGGCGTGTTGTCCAGGTCCGTAAAGACCGCGGACGAATTCGCCGTGGGGAAGCAGTCCGAAGCGTTGGTCTTGCTGCACCGGGAAGTCGGGAAGCCCCGGGTGCCAATGACGTAGTCCACGCCGCCGGCGCCGTTGGCCACCGTTGCCGTGGCATTGACGGCGGTCGGCGCCATGACGTGATCCATGGTGGTCCAGCGCTGGACCACCCGGGTCGACTGGCCGGTGGCGATGTTGCGGGCCATAGTGCCGATGCTGAAGTTGGCGCTCAGCAGGTCGTCGGCCGGGTTACCGGGCGTGCCGTTGTCGTCGATCGTGAAGGTGCCGCTAACCGGGGCAGCGATCTTGCCGTCGGGTGCCGCCGGAGCAAAGGTCTGGCTGGGGCGGTCGAACACGCCGGAGGTCGGAACGTAGGAGGGCTGGTCATGCACGCCGTCCTGCGGGTAGTGGCCGCCAGCGAACAGGCCACCGATCCAGGTGCCGGACGCACCGGCCCGGTTGCGGCCGAAGGTGCAGTCTGACCCGCCGAACAGCAACGTGATCTGGGTGCAGCCCTGTTCGGCAGCGCCAAACGTGCCATTGATCTCGTAGACCCTTGTAATGGCATTGGCCTGCATCGACAGACCAAACGCCCCCACGATAGAGGCACCCGCAGCAACGAGCCTCCTATTAACGATTTGGCGTCCGCAGAACATCGGGAATCTCCCTCTTGTCATTTACGCACCCCCGCCACATCACGGCACCAGCCCCGACGGTCCCGGTGGCAATCCGAGCCGCTTGCGGAACAGCGTCGTGTCCTGACCGTTCACAAAGCCGTTGCAGTTGATGTCGGCCCTGTTATAGATCGGGCCCACGCTGGGCTGCCCGAGCTGCTGGCGGAATAGCGTGCTGTCCTTCCCGTTAGTGAAACCATCGTTGTTGACGTCAGCGTCACAGTGGTTGCCGTATCCGTCATTGTCGGAGTCGCACTGGCTGGGGTTAGGGACGAGGATGCAGTTATCGGCCGTGTCGAGGATGCCGTCACCGTCTGAGTCCGCCGGATCCGGCACAAAGCCGAGGGCAAGATTAACGTGGCCCTGGAGACTCTCGAAGCCATCCACTGCGATGGCGTAAATAGCCCCGGGCGTCACCCGGAAACTTACCCGGCTGGTCAGGCCGCTGAAATCATCATTCGATGCTATCTCTGTGAGCGCCCCAACCGCTGAGCCTACGTAGACTCCAAGCGTCGTATCAAAGTCGCTTCCCAGGGTCGAAACGGTGAGTTGGCCGGGCACGGGCGAAGACCAGGACCACCACACCGAGTTCAGTGGTGTCGACACCAAGGCATGATCCGGCTCGCCGGCTTCGCCTGTCGCGCCAATGTTGGTCCCGCCCACCGTGGTACCGCCGGAAACCACAGTGCGATTAGCGAACTGGTCGTTCGCAGGATTGTTGGAGTTCAGAATCCCAGTCCCAGAAATGGCGACTGTTGTGACCGGTTCGTCGGCATCATTCGACGGTATATCGAGGCTGTCCGAGAACGCACCTACCGAACCCGGTGTGAACGTGATGTTGAAGGTGCAGGCGGCAGCGGGCAGGACCGTGGCGCCGGTGCAGGTGTCGTTGGCGAGCGCGAAGGGCGGGGCGAGGGGATTCGCAAGGCCAACGGTGCCGAGAAGCAGGTTGGCGCCGCCGGTATTGGCGACCGTCACCGTCTGTGTGGCGGTGGTCAACTGGGTGACGCTGCCGAACGGGACCTGCAGGTCGTTCGCCGGGGCCCGGCTGTCCGTGACGACGATTTCCGGTGCCACGGAGTTCATGTTGATCGACAGGATGGAGTTGTTGCCTGTCTGACCGATGAAGCTGGCGGTGAAGTGGGTAAAGCTCGGGTCGTAGTCGACCACCAGCCGGTACTTCACCATGTCGAGGGTCAGGATCGGGATCAGGGCGCAGAGGTTGCCGGCGCAGGAGCCGTTCGGGGGAAAGGCGACGGTCGAAAAGGCGCTGAAGTCGACCGCGATCGCGGGCGCCAGGTTCACGAAGAATTCCGCCTGGCCTTGGGCATTGACCGTCGCCGTCTGGGGGGCCACGTCGAAGACCACGCCCGCGCCAGTGGCATTTACCACGGTGGCATTCGCGGTACCGCCCTGGATAGTCAGCGAGATCGGAGGAAACGCCAGCACGCCGCCCGCGATGGTCAGCTGGGTCCTCGGCCCGTTGAGCCTCAGGTTGAGATAGGACCCGGACGGCGGGGTGGGAGTGATGCCGAGCGGCACCGTGTTGGCCACCGTCGTCGGATTCGGGGTGATCACTATCTGGCGGTTCGCGCTGCCGGGCTGGCCGTTAAAGAAAGTGCAGTAGGACGGCGAGTTGACGTTGCAGGGCGAAAGAGACCCGTCGAAGGTTGCGCTGAATAGGTCCGTGAGGCCGTTGACGGCGCTCGTGGTGTCGACGGGTGTGGAAAGTACGGTCGCCACTGACGACACTGTCACCGTTACCACAGCTGTGTCATTGATACTGCCATCGTTAGCCCGGTACGTGAAAGTCTCTGTCCCGACGAAGCTGGGCGCGGACCTGTAGGTGATCTTAATGCCGCTCCTGGCGCCGGGCGAACCTAGGACCACTGCGGAACCCCCGTGGTTGGGCGAAGTCTGGATGGTGACCGTCACCGGGTCCACGTAGCCCAGGTCGTTCGCCAGGATGCTGATGTCGGTGGCGACGCCGGACTCGGCGTTGGCCGTGTCGTCGGTCGCGCCCTGTGCCACGAGCACCGGGTTGCCGAGGGTCCATTGCATACCACTGTTGTAGCTGTTGGCGGGCAGCGTGGTGCAGGTCCCCGTGCAGGTCGCATTGCGGAGCACCAGGGTCCCGGTCGTCGGGGTCGGGTCGAAGCTGATGGTGGAGAAGTTGTCGTTGAAGGCGATGGACTGCTGCGGGCCGCTGGCCACGTCATCGCCGCCCAGCGTGCGCGAAGCTGCCGTGCCCGGCCCCCAGGTGGTGGTCGTCTCGTTGGTGAAGTTGGCGCCCAGGTTGTAGTTGCCGCAGATGCTGGCGCCCACGTTGCCGCCGAAGTTGCCTTCCTGGCACATATAGAGCGAGGCCGTCGCCGACGCGCCATTGCCTTGGATCAGGCCCTGGATGGAAGTCCGGTAGAGGGTGCTGGTGGGGGCCGTGGTGACTCGATTGTTGAAGGTGCCGCCGGTCTGGGTAAGGAGCTGGGTCACGTCGTTGTAGGTGAACGTGGCCGTGGACGACGTGATATTGCCCGCCGTGCCCCCGGGGGCGTTGTTGCTGTAGGTGAGGACCTGCGTGAGCGTCACGGTGTAGACGGCGGCGTCTGCCCCTCCCGCCACCAACCCCAGCGAGGCGGCTACAGCCGCCCTCAATACCCTGTTATTCATCTGTTAGTCCCCCACGAGGACAGCCGCGACCGAGCATCGGTAACCCGACGCCACTTGCCACGCAGCATAAGATCCTGGGGAACTTCCCGCATCACCCAAATGGGTGATCCGGACATAATCCGGTCGAAGGCCGTTTCCGGATCAGCCGGGCTTGCGAAACCTCAGCACGAACCGGTCCGAGTGATCCTTGATGCTCTTGTCGAAGACGAGGACGTCCTTCGGGTCGGCGGGATTGGCGAGCAGGTCGGTCGCCGCGTCCAGCGTGAAGCCGGCCGC
>JBBQSA010000034.1:0-36164 GCA_038214295.1 Gammaproteobacteria bacterium | reverse complement strand
CAGTGCGGGTCCGGAGATGGCTGCGGTCAGTGTGTTATCGAGACTCATGGCGATGGTCATAGGCCCGACACCACCCGGCACCGGTGTGATCCAGGCAGCCCGCTCCCGGGCGTCGGCAAAAACTACGTCGCCCGCCAGCTTTCCGTCCGGCAACCGGCTGATACCGATATCGAGCACGACTGCGCCCGGTTTAATCCACTGGCCGGGAATCAACCCCGCCTTGCCGACGGCAACGGCCAGGATATCGGCATCGCCGACGTGGCGCGCAAGGTTACGGGTGAAACGATGGCAGACCGTAGTAGTTGCGCCCGCGAGCAGCAGCTCCAGAGCCAGTGGCCGGCCGACGTGGTTCGAGGCGCCGACCACCACCGCGTGCTGGCCCTTCACAGGCACGCCGATGTGTCGCAGCAGGGTCATGACTCCATAAGGCGTGGCGGGTCGCAGCACGGGGATCCGCTGGCAAAGACGACCGAGCGTGTAGGGGTGGAAACCGTCAACGTCCTTGACCGGGTCAATCCGCTCGATCACCGCCACCTCGCTGATATGCGGGGGCAGCGGCAACTGCACGAGAATGCCGTCGATCGAAGGGTCGATATCCAGGGCGTCGATGAGTTCCAGGATCTTTCGTTCGGGCGTCTCGACGGGCAGGTCATAGTCCCGGGACAAGATCCCGACCTCGTTGCAGGCGCTGCGCTTGTTGCGCACATAGATTTGCGAGGCTGGATCGTCGCCCACGAGAATCACGGCCAGGCCCGGCGGGCGGTGACCTTCGGCGCGGCGGTCTGCGATGCGCTGGCGCAAGGCCTGGCGCCGCTCGCTGGCGATGGCTTTGCCGTCAATCAGGCGTGCGGTCATGGGGTAGTCACCTTAACATGCCGGCCCAAATTGACGCTGTCCGCCACCCTTCGTATCATCGCGCCCCCGACGATTGGCCCGTCGCACCGCGTACCCCGCTATACTGTGGGCGCCGGGACCAGTTCGGGGCATGGCGCAGTCTGGTAGCGCATCTGCTTTGGGAGCAGAGGGTCGGCGGTTCGAATCCGTCTGCCCCGACCACCCGGTCTCTCGGAAGCGGAGCGCCTGTAGCTCAACCGGACAGAGCACCGGCCTTCTAAGCCGGGGGCTGCAGGTTCGAGTCCTGCCAGGCGCGCCATTACGAGAACGGTCATTGGTGGGCGTAGCTCAGTTGGTAGAGCACCGGATTGTGATTCCGGTGGTCGTGGGTTCGAGCCCCATCGTCCACCCCAACTCGACGTGCCTGGCCTGGTTAAGACGGAAGATTCGGGTCGTTAGCTCAATTGGTAGAGCAGTGGACTCTTAATCCATTGGTTGAAGGTTCAAGTCCTTCACGGCCCACCACCCCCTGATTTCCAGTGATTTTCAGGGGGAATCCCGCTCCGGGTCAGCTCAGGCGATCATCGCGCCGCCGGGAAATCCGATAATCGGGCTTCTGAATATCTCCCAAGGCCCTGTAGCATATGGCCTTTAAGGCCTTCCGGCTTGCCGTGTCCCAGCGTCCTGTCGAATACCCGTCCCCGGCAGTGACGACGCGGTGCGGTGGGCCCCGGTGAGGCGGGAGGTGTCCGGTATAATGCCGCGCGCAAAGCTGCTTCAAGACCCCCACGCGCGAAAGTGGCGGAACTGGTAGACGCGCAGGATTTAGGTTCCTGTGGGGCAACCCGTGAGAGTTCGAGTCTCTCCTTTCGCACTACCGGGCGGGTCGGGTGCTATTACGCAGGGAATTCGGGAATGCAGACTGTTCAGGAAGTCGAGAGGGCGATGGAGGAATTGCAGGTTTCATTGGAGTCAGGTCCGGGGCTGGAGCGCCAGTTCCGGGTGACGGTCCCGGCCGCGCGCATCGAGCGCGACGTGGAGACGCGGCTGCGCTCCGTGGGCCGGACGGCCAACATCAAGGGTTATCGCCCTGGCAAGGTACCGGAAAAGGTCATCCGCCAGCGCTTTGGCGACCAGATTCGCGGTGAAGTCCTCCAGGATCTCATTCAATCCACTTACGGGGAGGCCCTGAGCCGGCATCAGTTGCGCCCGGCGGGCGATCCGCAGATCCAGGCAGAGGCCGGAGCAGCGCCGCAAGCGGGCGACTTCGCCTACACCGCCATTTTCGAGGTGTTCCCCGAAATTGCGCTCCGCGGGCTCGACGCGGTGGCGATCTCGCAGCCGGAACCCGCCTTTGATGACGCGGATGTCGAGTTCATTTCGGATAACTTGAGGAGGCAGCGGGGCCACTGGCATGCCGCGGAGCGCGAGGCACGGCTTGGTGACCGCGTTGTTGTGGATTTCCAGGGCAGCCTGAACGGTGCGCCGATGGCTGGAGGTTCCGGTGAGAAGGTCACAGTCGTGCTGGGCGCCGGCCGGATGATCGAAGATTTTGAGAAGCAGCTTGTGGGGGTGAAGGCTGGCGACTCGCGGCAGATAAAGGCCCGGTTTCCGGTTGACTACCCTAACGCCGCCCTGGCCGGGCATACCGCGGATTTCAACGTCCAGGTTAGTGAAGTTTCTGAGGAGCACTTGCCCGAGGTGGATGAGGAGTTCATCCGTAGTTTTGGTGTGGAGAGCGGCAGCAGGGAGGATTTTGTCCGGGATCTCCGCGGCATCATGTCCGACGAGTTTGCCGCCCGCGCCAGGGCAGACATCAAGCGCCAGCTTCTTGATCAGTTGTCGCATTCGAATCCCGTTGACATTCCGGTGATTCTCGTCGAGCAGGAAGTCACGTCCCTGCAGGCCGATGCCATGCGTAACCTCGGGATTACGGACCCTTCGGAAGCTCCGTCCCTTGAGTCATTCCGGCAGACTGCCGAACGCCGTATTCGCCTTGGCCTTCTGATCGGCGCCCTGATCCAGGAGCAGCAGTTGGTGGTGGACCGGGAAAAGGTGCGTGAACGCATCGACCAGCTGTCCGCTGGCTACGAGAAGCCGGACGACATCCGCAAGCTGTACTACCAGAATGCCCAGTTGCTCACCCAGGTCGAAAACTCCGTCCTTGAGGAGCAGGTCGTGGACTGGCTCGCCAGCCGGGCTACCATCACGCCGAGGCCGACGACTTTTCGCACACTCGTTGCCGGCTAGCCGCATACCGGCCGGTTAATAGCAATTAAAGGGATGGCAAACATGGCTATGGAAACCACGGCGCTCGGCCTAGTGCCGATGGTCATTGAGCAAACTGCTCGTGGCGAACGTGCGTACGACATCTACTCCCGGTTGCTCAAGGAGCGGGTAATCTTCATCGTCGGTCCGGTCGAGGATCACATGGCCAACCTGGTGGTCGCCCAGTTGCTGTTCCTGGAGTCGGAGAATCCCGACAAGGACATCCATCTCTATATCAACTCGCCGGGCGGGGTGGTTACGTCAGGACTCGCGATCTACGACACGATGCAATTCATCAAGCCGGACGTGAGCACGATTTGCGTTGGCCAGGCCGCGAGCATGGGAGCCGTTCTGCTGACTGGCGGCGCCAAGGGCAAGCGCTTCTGCCTGCCGCATTCGCGCGTCATGATTCACCAGCCGCTCGGCGGCTTTCAGGGTCAGGCCTCGGACATCGATATCCACGCGAGGGAAATTCTGCAGACCCGGGAGCGCCTGAACCGCATCCTGGCGCGGCATTCCGGGCAGTCGATCGAGCAGGTCGAGCAGGACACCGACCGGGACCGCTTCATGAGCGGTGCCGATGCCGTGGCATACGGACTGATTGACAGTGTGCTGGAGCGCCGCGGCGAGACCCGACCGGCGACTTGACGCATATGCGTGATGTGAACTGTTCGCGGAATACGGGGGCGGGTTTTGCACGCCCCGCTTCACGCGTGCTATATGTTAGATGAGGCCCCCGTGACGGGCGTCACAGCAGGAGAGAACGGCAGTCATGGTTGACGAAACCCGCGGACGAGGCGACGACGGCAAGCTGCTCTACTGTTCCTTCTGCGGCAAGAGCCAGCACGAGGTGCGCAAGCTGATTGCGGGCCCGTCCGTGTTCATTTGCGACGAGTGCGTTGAACTCTGCAATGACATCATCCGTGAGGAACTGGAAGATCGTCAGGACCACGCCAATACCAAGCTGCCCAAGCCGCAGGAAATTAAGAACGTCCTTGACGAATACGTGATTGGCCAGGAGCGTGCCAAGAAGATCCTGGCCGTTGCCGTTTACAACCACTACAAGCGGCTGGAAAATCGTTCGTCCGACGGCGGTAAGGCCGATATCGAACTCTCCAAGAGCAATATCCTGCTGATTGGTCCGACGGGCTGCGGAAAGACCTTGCTTGCAGAGACGCTGGCGCGGCTGCTGAATGTTCCGTTCACGATTGCCGATGCCACCACGCTGACCGAGGCTGGCTACGTGGGTGAGGATGTCGAGAACATCATCCAGAAGCTGCTGCAGAAATGCGATTACGATGTGGAAAAGGCCCAGACCGGCATCGTCTACATCGATGAGATCGACAAGATTTCGCGCAAGTCGGATAACCCGTCGATTACCCGTGACGTGTCCGGCGAGGGCGTCCAGCAGGCTCTGCTGAAACTAATAGAGGGAACGATTGCGTCCGTTCCGCCCCAGGGAGGGCGGAAGCATCCCCAGCAGGAGTTCCTGCAAGTGGATACGCGGCACATCCTGTTTATTGTCGGTGGCGCCTTTGCCGGCCTCGAGAAGATAATCCAGAAGCGCTCGCAGAAGAGCGGCATTGGTTTTGTCGCCGACGTTCGCAGTTCCGAGGATTCGCCCATCGGCGAGCTGCTTAGCGACGTGGAGCCTGAGGATCTTATCCGCTTCGGTCTCATACCCGAGTTTGTCGGCCGCCTGCCTGTCGTGGCAACGCTTGACGAACTTGATGAGGGGGCGCTTATCAGCATTCTCGTGGAGCCCAAGAACGCATTGACCAAGCAGTACCGGCGGCTCTTCGAAATGGAGGGGGCAGAGCTTGAGTTCCGTGAGGACGCGCTGCGGGCTATCGCCCGGCGCGCCATGGAGCGGAAGACGGGGGCGCGTGGCTTGCGGACGATCCTTGAGGGTGTCCTGCTGGATACCATGTACGATCTGCCGTCACTGCGTAACGCCCGCAAGGTCGTTGTGGACGAGGCGGTGGTGACTGGCGAGACTCGTCCGTACATCATATTTGAGTCGGAGGAAACGGCGCCCCTGCGGGCGGTTCAGGAAGATCGACGCGCTGCGGGATCCGGCAGCAGCTAAACTTACAGGCTCTACCCTGGCGCATGCCTGCCCGGGAGGGTCCCTCGTGCCGCCGGGCATCCCCCTGGAGACCTTGCGGGACCCATGTGCAAGGCGGTTGCCCAGTTCCAGGAGACATGAATGTCTGACTCCGACGCCCAGCACCGTCTCAACGTCCCCATCCTGCCCCTGCGGGATGTTGTCGTGTATCCGCACATGGTTATCCCACTGTTCGTCGGACGTGCGCGTTCGATCCAGGCGCTGGACGAGGCCATGCAGGCCGGCAAGCAGATTCTGCTGGTCGCCCAGAAGCAGGCGGACGTCGATGAACCGTCTCTCGAGGACATTTACCGGGTGGGAACCCTGGCGACTATCCTCCAGTTGCTTAAGCTCCCGGACGGCACTGTCAAGGTTCTCGTCGAGGGTGGCACCCGGGCAAACCTTACCAAGACCCGGGGGGCCGAGTTCTTCTCGGCCGACATCACGCTGGTCGAGGATCAGCTTGATGTCACCACTCGCGAGTCGGAAGTGCTCAAGCGCTCGCTGATCTCCCAGTTCGAAAACTACGTGAAGCTCAACCGCAAGGTGCCACCGGAAATCCTGACGTCGCTTGCCGGCATCGATCAGCCTGGACGGCTTGCGGACACCGTCGCGGCGCACATGGCGCTGAAGCTCGAGCAAAAGCAGAAGGTTCTCGAGATCGAGGCCGTCAGGGAGCGGCTTGAGCATGTCATGACGCTGATCGAGACTGAAATCGACATGCTGCAGATCGAAAAAAGGATCCGCGGGCGCGTCAAGCAGCAGATGGAAAAGAGCCAGCGAGAGTACTACCTGAACGAGCAGATGAAGGCGATACAGAAGGAGTTGGGGGATATGGAGGACGCCCCCAACGAGATCGCTGAACTGGAGCAGCGGATCGCGCGTGCAGGAATGCCGCAGGAAGCGCGGGACAAGGCTACGTCGGAACTCAACAAGCTGAAGTTGATGTCGCCCATGTCGGCGGAAGCCACCGTGGTCCGCAACTACGTCGACTGGCTGCTCAAGGCGCCGTGGCGCAAGCGCACGCGCGTGAATCAGGAATTGAGCGAAGCCGAGCAGGTCCTTGAGAAGGATCATTTCGGACTCGACAAGGTCAAGGAGCGAATCCTCGAGTATCTCGCGGTCCAGCAGCGCGTGAAAAAGCTGAAGGGGCCAATCCTGTGCCTGGTTGGTCCGCCTGGCGTCGGCAAGACATCGCTGGGTCAGAGCATTGCCCGGGCTACGAACCGGAAGTTTGTCCGCATGTCCCTCGGTGGGGTGCGTGATGAGGCCGAAATCCGCGGGCACCGCCGCACCTACATTGGTTCCATGCCGGGCAAGATCCTGCAGAACCTGGCAAAGACCGGCGTACGCAATCCGCTGTTCCTACTCGACGAGGTGGACAAGATGTCCACTGACTTTCGAGGTGATCCGTCATCGGCACTGCTGGAGGTCCTCGATCCGGAGCAGAACGCCAGCTTCAATGACCACTACCTCGAGGTGGACTTCGACCTCTCCGAGGTCATGTTTGT
The DNA here is from genome assembly GCA_038214295.1 of Gammaproteobacteria bacterium. Taxonomy (GTDB): domain Bacteria; phylum Pseudomonadota; class Gammaproteobacteria; order Steroidobacterales; genus SHZI01. Next base: position 29,444 of record JBBQSA010000034.1, on the reverse strand, counting down.
GTGCACCGCCAATACCCTGAACATTCCGGCGCCACTGCTCGACCGGATGGAAGTCATTCGTATCCCGGGCTACACGGAAGACGAGAAGCTCAACATTGCGCGGAACTATCTCTCGCCGAAGCAGATGAAGGCAAATGGCCTCAAGAAGGGCGAAGTCTCGATCTCTGATTCGGCCATCCGGGACATTATTCGCTACTACACGCGGGAGTCAGGTGTCCGGAACCTGGAGCGTGAGCTCGCCAAGATCTGCAGAAAGGTTGTCAAACAGCACCTGCTCAAGTCAGCAACGAAATCCACACACGTTGTGCCGAAAGGCCTCGACAAGTACCTGGGCGTGCGCCGCTACCGCTATGGCCGCGCCGAGGAGGTCAGCCAGGTCGGCCAGGTGACGGGACTTGCCTGGACCGAGGTGGGCGGTGAACTGCTCACGATCGAGGCGGCCGTGGTTGCGGGTAAGGGCAAGCTCATCAACACCGGTCAGTTGGGTGAAGTGATGCGCGAGTCGATCCAGGCTGCGATGACCATCGTCCGGGGCCGGGCGCCTCTGCTCGGCATTGATTCGGACTTCCATCAGAAAGTCGACGTGCACATTCACGTTCCTGAGGGAGCCACGCCCAAGGACGGTCCCAGCGCCGGTATCGGCATGTGCACGGCGCTGGTCTCCGCGCTGACAGGAATTCCCGTGCGGTGCGAGGTTGCCATGACCGGCGAGATCACCCTGCGGGGCGAAGTGCTGCCGATTGGCGGGCTCAAGGAGAAATTGCTGGCGGCGCATCGCGGCGGGCTTGGCACGGTGATCATCCCGCGCGATAACGAGAAGGATCTCGCCGAAATTCCGAAAAACATCAAGGAAAAGCTCAATATTGTTCCGGTTCGATGGATTGACGAAGTTCTGCAGTTGGCTCTGCAGAACGTGCCAGTCCCTAAGGCTGTGGACCGTCCACTGGCTACGGACGATGCGAAGGCGACGCCGGCTGAGACCTCGGACGGCGGGGTCCGCGCTCACTGAGTGAGGCGCAATCCGGGCCAGCCGGGCGGAGCAGTAGGCAGCCTCGGTTGACAGCCGTTTTTCCGCCTTGGTATAAGGACTTGCGACCGTCATGCTGCGCCACTATCCGGCAGCGACCGTCACCGGACTTAGGGGGCGTCACGGTAATCACCCGGCCAAACATGCTGAATCAGTCCTTAAGTTAAGGTTTCGGTTTTGTTTGTCTCGCAGTGAGAGCAGTGACGGAAATTAACTCGATTGAATCTGAAGGTATGATTAATGAACAAAGGTGACCTGATCGAAGTGGTTGCGGACGATGCCGGGCTGTCGAAGGCCGACGCGACCCGGGCCGTGGATGCCGTCATCAACGCCGTGACCAAGGCCCTGAAGGCGGGGACTCAGGTGTCCCTCGTCGGTTTTGGTACGTTTGCCGTCAAGACCCGGGCCGCCCGCCGGGGTCGGAATCCCCGGACCGGTGAAACGATCCAGATCTCTGCGAGCAAAGTTCCCGGTTTCAAGGCTGGGAAGGCTCTCAAGGATGCCGTAAACTAGCGAACGTTCGCCGGAGCGCTGTGAATCAGGCGCCCCGTACTGGCATGAACGGTGCCGGCACGGGGCGCCGGCGTTTCGGGGGGCGTGGCACAGGCGTACGCGTCAGGCCATACGCGTCAGGCCAAGGGTGCTTAGCTCAGTTGGAAGAGCGTCGCCCTTACAAGGCGAAGGTCGGGGGTTCGAGACCCTCAGCACCTACCAGACTTTCGACGGATTTGAAGACAGAAAATGTGGAGTGGTAGTTCAGTTGGTTAGAATACCGGCCTGTCACGCCGGGGGTCGCGGGTTCGAGTCCCGTCCACTCCGCCACCAACTATAACGCGCAAGTCAATGCTGCAAAATATTCGGGAGAAGCTCACAGGCTGGGTCGCTGTTGCCGTACTCCTGATCATTGGCGTGCCGTTGGCGCTGACCTTCGTGAGCAGCGACTTTACCGTCACGGGCACCGGCTTCGCGGCTCGGGTCAATGGCGAGGAGATTCCCGCCGTCGATTTCCAGCGGGTCTACCAGAATCGCCTCGTGGAGGAGCAGCAGGCCGCCCGGGGTGAGTTGCCGCCGGCGGCCCAGGAGCAGCTCAAGCGGCAGACGCTGGACGGCTTGGTGCTGAATCGCGCCGTTACCCAGTTCGTCCGCAAGACCGGGTTTCGCGTCAGCAATGCTCGCGTGATCGACTATATCCGGGGCCTGCCGGTCTTTCAGGTTGGCGGTCAATTCTCCAAGCCCGCTTACGATGCCACGCTGGCGGCCCAGGCGATCAGCCCGACCGCCTACGAGCAGGAGCAGCAGTCCCTGCTGGCCGTCCGGCAGTTGCAGGACGGGCTGGTGGAGAGCTCCTTCTTTACCCCCACGGAGTTCCGGCGGCTTATCGAGCTGGATCAGGAGCGGCGGGACGTCGCGTACGTTCTGCTGGATCCCCAGGAACTCGGAGGCGGCATGACCGTAAGTGACCAGGATGTCCAAGCCTATTACGCTGCCAATCAAGGCCAGTTCCAGTCTACTGAGGCCGCCGATCTTGACTATGTGGAGGTGGCCCTTGCGGACATGGCCAGGGCTTATGCGCCGGACGAGGAGGCCCTGCGCAAGGCCTACGACGCGGATCCCACCCGGTTTCGCTCGGCTGAGGAGCGCCGGGCGCGCCACATTCTGATTGCTGTCGATGCAACGCGAACAGATGCGGCGGCAAAAACACTCGCGGATGAGATCGAGAGCAAGCTGGCAGGCGGCGCCGACTTCGCGGCACTCGCCGCCCAGTATTCCAGCGATACGGGCTCGGCGAGCCGGGGCGGCGATCTCGGGTTTGCCGCCCGCGGCAACTACGTGCCGGCCTTTGACAAGGCGTTGTTCGACCTCAAGACGGGTGAGACATCGCCGCCCGTCAAGACGGAATTTGGCTATCACATTATCAGGCTCGATGAACTGCGGCCGGGTACTGAACGCAGTTTTGAGGCAGTCAGGGCGCAGCTGGAGGAAGAACTTCGCAAGCAGAAGGCACAGGACGAGTTCTATGCAATTGCAGAGCGGCTCGATGACCTTGCGCTTGAGAATCCTTCTTCGCTCGAGCCCGTTGCCCGGGATACCGGTCTGACAGTGAAGAAGTACGCGGGCTTCACGAAGGAAGGCGGAGGGCCGTTCGGCTCTAACGCGAACCTGATCAGCGCAGTGTTTGCGCCTGGTGTCCTGGATGGCAGCGAGAATACGCCCCTCATCGAACTGGATGACACTCGCGCCGTCGTGGCCAGGGTGGCGGAGCACAAGCCGCCCGCCGTCAGGCCGCTAGTCGAGGTGCGTGCAGAAATCACGTCGCGCCTCATTGCGCTCCGGGCCACGACCGAGGCGAACATGCGTGGCGAGGCCCTGCTGAAGCGGGTCCAGGCTGGCGAGGACCTGGCCACCGTCGCCAACGCATCCGGCTTGAAGCTCGTTGAAGCGGGACCTGTGACACGCCGGTCGCCCACCGTGCCTCCGGAACTGCTTACGGCGATATTCCGGGCCCCCAAGCCGGACAAGACGCCTGACGTGCAGGGCTTTGGCCTTGGTGCCGGCGGATACGCGGTGTTCCAGCTGAAGGGCGTTTATCCCGGTGAGCCTGAGCGGATTCCGGCTGAGCAGCGGGAGCAGCGCAGGCAGGCACTGGCACAGCGTGCAGCGGTGGCTGAAACGGACGCGCTGGCCGCCGAGTTGCGGGAGTCGGCCAAGGTGGTCGTGGCCCCGAATCTATTCAAGTCGACTGACGCGGAAGCGCTCTAGAGGCTCATGCCTACCCGGCTGTAGCCGCCGTCGACGTAGAGAATCTCGCCAGTGATTCCACCGGCGAGGTCAGAGCACAGGAATGCAGCGGCATTGCCCACATCCTCGGTGGTCACATTGCGCCGGATTGGCGCGATGCTTGCCACGTTCTGAAGCATCGACCGGAAGCCGCTGATCCCCGCGGCTGCAAGCGTCTTGATCGGCCCCGCAGAGATACCATTGACCCGGACTCCCGCCGCGCCGAGTTCCGCTGCCATGAACCGTACATTGGCTTCCAGGCTGGCCTTGGCGGGACCCATTACGTTGTAGTTCGGAATGGCGCGGACCGCTCCGAGGTAGGTCAGGGTCAGAAGTGCTGATGATTTCGAGAGCAGGGGGCGGCCGTACTTGCCGAGGGCCGCAAAACTGTAGCTGCTGATGTCGTGGGCGATCTGGAAGCCCTCCCGGGTGACGGAGTCCAGGTAGCCTCCAGCCAGCTGCTCCCGCGGCGCGAATGCCACGGAGTGCACAATAACGTCCACGCTGGTCCAGCTGGCGCTCAGGCTGTCGTACATGCCCTGGATGTCCTCGTCCCGGGCGACGTCCAGCGGCAGGCAGATTGACGAGCCGGTTGTCGCGGCCATTTCCCGTACTCGTTCTCCGAGCCGCTCCGTCTGGTAGGTATACGCCAGGCTGGCCCCCTCCCTGGCCATGGCCTGCGCGATTCCCCACGCGATAGATCGTTCGCTGGCGACGCCGACGATCAGAGCACGTTTACCTGCAAGAAAGCCCATGGGACTCATCTTTTCATGAAACCGGGACGGACCGTATTGTAAGGCCCCGTGCCGGGCGTGGGCTAATATAGCCGCATGCGTTCCCACTGGCTCGAGACTGGCACCGGAGTCGCCCTGCTGCGCGAGGAAGCTCGCCAGGTTGCCGAGGCCTTCGAGAATATTTTCGGGGACCAGATGCTCCAGATCGGGGCCTGGGGTGATCCCGCCTTGTTCCGGCGCAACGCCCGGACCCGGCGCTATGCCGTGGTGGCCCCAATGCGGGGACCGGGCGTGGATTTCGTGAGCCTGCCTGAAGACCTGGCTGTACCCACAGACTCCATCGATGCCGTGTTTCTGCCCCACGTGCTGGAAACGGCTGACGATCCCTACGCCGTGCTGCGCGAGGCGGACCGCATCCTGCGGCCGGATGGCCAGGTCGTCGTGACGGGCTTCAATCCCTGGGGCTGGTGGGGTGTTCGCCATTACCTGTCCCGCCGTCGCTTTCCGGCCGGTGGGAAGCGCATGGTGTCCGAGCATCGGCTGCGCGACTGGCTGCAGCTGCTGGACTACAACTGTCAGCCCGCGCGCTTTCACCACCCGGCCGCACCGCTGTACCGCCAGCTTCCTCAGGGCAACTTGCCGGAGGGGCCCCGGGATTCCGATAGCGGTGACTCGCCCCGGCCTGCTGTGCACTTCCAGGGCTGGACCCCCCTTGCCAGTGCCTATCTGCTCCTGGCCCGCAAGGATGTGTTCACGGTGACGCTCATTCGGCCGCATGTCCGGCCGCGCCGGCAACTGGTGGGTGGGCTGGTGAATCCCACCACGCGGAATGTGGCGTGATTGATGTCGAGCTTTACACGGACGGTGCCTGCCGGGGCAATCCGGGCCCCGGCGGCTGGGGTGTGCTATTTCGCGCCGTCGGAGAGCGAGGTGGCGGCAAGGAACGCGAAATGTGCGGTGGTACCCTGGAAACCACGAATAACCGCATGGAACTCATGGCGGCCATTGAAGGACTCGAGGCGCTCAAGCGTCCCTGCTCAGTAGCCGTCTATACCGACTCCGAGTACCTGCGCAAAGGTATCGGCGAATGGCTGGCGAAGTGGAAGGCGAGCGGCTGGCGCACGTCAGCGCGGAAGCCGGTGAAGAATGAAGATCTCTGGCGCCGGCTGGAAGCGGCAGCCGACCGGCATCAGGTCCAGTGGCATTGGGTAAAGGGCCACTCCGGGCACCCGGAAAACGAGCGGGCAGACGAGCTTGCAAATCGTGGTCTGGAAGATGTGCTGGGTAGCAGAAGCCCTTCGCCAGCGGAATAGGGGTACAGCGGCTATGCGACAAGTTGTTCTCGACACGGAAACCACGGGCCTCGAGGTGGAGAAGGGGCACCGGATCATCGAGCTGGGGTGTGTGGAGCTGGTCAATCGCCGGCGCACCCATCGCACGCTGCATCACTACCTGCAGCCGGATCGGGAGATCGACCCGGGCGCACAGGAAGTGCACGGCATTTGCGCCGAGATGCTGGCGGGTAAGCCGCGTTTCGCGGACGTTGCGCGGGAGTTCCTGGACTTTGTGGCCGACGCGGAGCTCGTCATTCACAACGCTGCTTTTGACATTGGCTTCCTGAACGCGGAACTGCGATTGCTCGGCGGCGATGCGCCCCGAATACCGGGGCACTGCACGGTCCTTGACACCCTGGGCCTGGCGCGCCGCCTGCATCCCGGGCAACGCAACAGCCTGGACGCGCTTTGCAAGCGCTACTCGGTGGATAACACCAGCCGCGAGTTCCACGGGGCAATCCTGGACGCCCAGTTGCTGGCAGATGTCTACCTCGCGATGACCGGAGGGCAGGCCACCCTGTTGCTTGACCCGTCTGTCCCCGGGATGTCCGGGCAGCAGCGTGCCGTGCAACCGGTGGCTCGTGACGGCCTGCACCTTGCGGTGGTGCGTGCGACAGCGGATGAGCTGGCGGCCCACGAGCAGCATTTGGTGCTGCTCGACAAGCAGAGTGGCGGCAAAACGTTGTGGCGAAAGCTCGCCGGAGCCGCAAGATGAGAGAGAGTCTCGGGCGTGCACTCGCCGGCAATTTCCTGGGTCACTCACCGGACTGGTACAAGCTCACTGTGCTCGGCTTCCTGTTGCTCAATCCCATACTGGTGCTTACGACAGGGCCATTCGTGGCTGGCTGGGTGATCGTTGCCGAGTTCATCTTTGTACTCGCGATGGCACTCAAGTGCTACCCGTTGCAGCCCGGGGGGCTGCTCGCAATCGAGGCGGTCGTTATCGGGCTCACGTCAGCGGATGCCGTGTACCGTGAGACGGAGCACAATTTTCCGGTGATCCTGCTCCTGATATTCGTCGTCGCGGGAATCTCGTTCCTGCGGGAAATGCTCATGTATGTGTTCGGACGAATCCTGCTGGGATTCCGCTCGAAGCGCTTGCTGGCTGTTACATTCACTGCCGCCGGCGCTGTCCTGTCGGCATTTCTTGACGCGCTCACGGTAACGGCCATTGTGATTGCTGTGGCCCACGGCTTTTATCGCATCTACCAGCGGGTCGCGTCGGGTCAGCATGACGCTGTCAGTGACGGCTGGATCGATGACGGTTCCGTGCCGGAGTTGGAGCGTCAGGATCTCAATCAGTTCCGCGCCTTTCTCCGCGGTCTTGTTATGCACGCCGCGGTCGGTACTGCCCTGGGTGGTGTCGCCACGCTGGTGGGAGAGCCACAGAACCTGATGATCGGCGCCGCCGCGGACTGGCAGTTCGTCGAGTTCGCGCTCCGGGTCGCACCGGTGTCGATGCCCGTTTTTGCAGTGGGCCTGGCAACGTGCTTCTTGCTGGAAGTTACTGGCTGGTTCGGCTACGGAGTCGAGCTCAGTCCCAAGGTACGGCGGATTCTCGAGGAGTATCAGCGGCAGGCGGACGCCGCGCGAACGCTGCGGGAGACCTGCGTAATTGCCATGCAGGGTGTCGCCGCAGGTGTCCTGGTGGTTGCGCTGGGGCTGCACGTGGCTGAAGTGGGCCTCATTGGACTCCTGATCATCGTTCTGGCGACAGCGTTCAACGGGATTATTGAGGAGAAGCGGCTGGGGCACGCCTTTGAGGCGGCGCTGCCATTTACTGCCCTGTTGGTAGTTTTCTTTGCAATCGTGGCGATGATCCAGGACCAGGGACTGTTCAGTCCCTTCACCGACTGGGCGCTGTCGCTGGAGGGGCGCCTTCAGGTAGTGATGTACTTCATAGCATCCGGCGTGCTTTCCGCCGTGAGCGACAATGTGTTCGTCGGGACGGTCTACATTACCCAGGCGAAAACGGCGCTCCTTGCTGGCACCATCGGGCGGGAGCAGTTCGAATTGCTTGCTGTCGCCATCAACACCGGCACCAATATTCCCAGCGTCGCCACCCCGAACGGCCAGGCTGCCTTCCTGTTTCTGCTGACCTCGGCCCTTGCCCCCCTAATTCGTCTTTCCTACGGACGGATGGTCTGGATGGCCCTGCCGTACACCGTTACCATGACCACGGCCGGCCTGCTGGCCGTAGCGTTTCTGCTGTAGTGTGACGGGGGTGATGGTGGCTGGGCAGCTGTTTGATGGACAATCCGCAGGCTTCAATCCAGCGCCGGGCGCAATAACAATATGTCGAAATTCAAGAAGATAAACGACGCAAAGGTTGCCATTGTCGGCCTGGGCTACGTGGGCCTGCCGCTGGCTGTCGAGTTCGGGCGCCATCTGGACACGGTGGGCTTCGACATCGACCCGAAAAGGATCTCCGACCTGAAGGCGGGCAACGATTTCACGCTGGAAACCGACGCCCATGAACTGGCGGCGGCCAAGCACCTCAGCTTCACGACTGACCTCGAGGCATTGCGGGGTCGGGATGTCTACATCGTCACTGTGCCCACGCCGATCGACGCCGCCAAGCGGCCGGACATCAGCGCGCTCCGGTCCGCCAGCCGGACCGTGGGCCAGGTCCTCGGCAAGGGCGCCATCGTCGTTTACGAGTCCACGGTTTACCCTGGCTGCACTGAGGAAGATTGTGCGCCCATTCTCGAGCAGGTGTCCGGGCTAAAGCTCAACCAGGACTTTTTCGTGGGCTATAGCCCCGAGCGCATCAACCCTGGCGACAAGGAGCACCGGCTGACGACAATCCGCAAGATCACTGCGGGCTCCACGCCGGACGCCGCCCGCTTTGTCGATGCCCTGTACAGTCGAATTATCACGGCAGGCACTTACCCGGCGTCGTCCATCCGGGTGGCGGAGGCTGCCAAGGTGATCGAGAATACCCAGCGCGACGTCAATATCGCCTTGATCAACGAGCTTGCCCTGATTTTCAACCGCATGGGACTCGATACCCTGGAAGTCCTGCAGGCTGCAGGAACCAAGTGGAACTTCCTGCCCTTCAGGCCCGGACTTGTTGGCGGGCACTGCATCGGCGTGGATCCCTACTATTTGACCCACAAGTCCCAGGAGATGGGGTACCACCCGGAGATGATTCTCGCGGGCCGGCGCATCAACGACAACATGGGGCTGTATGTGGCAACCGCTGTTATCCGCCTCATGGTGAAGCGTGGCATGAGCCTTCCGAAGTCGCGGATCCTGGTTCTCGGCATCACCTTCAAGGAAAATTGCCCTGACGTCCGCAATACGCGCGTCGTCGATGTGGTGCAGGAGTTGAAGTCCTACGGAGCTGCCGTCGACGTGTACGACCCCTGGGCTGATGCAGCGGTGGTCAAGCACGAGTACGGGCTGGACATCCTCACGCAGTCGCCGGCAACGGGCCAGTACGATGGCATCGTTCTGGCTGTCGCGCACGACCAGTTCCGGGACATGTCGCCCGCCTCGATACACGCCTGGGGCCGCAAGGACCACGTCCTCTACGACATCAAGAGCCTGCTGCCCGCCGACCAGGTTGACGCTCGTCTTTGATGTGGCGCGCGAGGTGGGCTGCGGCATGAAGGTTCTGGTAACAGGAGCGGCCGGTTTCATCGGTTCGACAACCGCGCATCGCCTGCTGGCGCGCGGCGACCAGGTGGTTGGCCTGGACAATCTCAACGACTACTACGACGTCAATCTCAAGAAAGCACGGCTCGCGAGACTTCAGACTGATGCGCGCTTCCGGTTTGTGCTGCTCGACCTGGCCAACCGCGAGGGCATGGAGGCGTTGTTCAAGGCCGAGCGCTTCGACCGGGTAGTCCACCTCGGCGCCCAGGCGGGTGTGCGTTACTCGATCGAGAATCCCCACGTCTACGTGGACAGTAACGTCGTTGGTACGCTGAACGTCCTGGAGGGCTGCCGCCACCATGGGGTCCAGCACCTGGTCTATGCGTCCACCAGTTCCGTTTACGGCGCCAACACAAGGATGCCGTTTTCCATTCATCAGAACGTCGATCACCCCCTCTCGCTGTATGCCGCGACCAAGAAAGCCACCGAGTTGATGGCGCACACCTACGCGAGTCTCTACGGGCTGCCGGTGACCGGGCTGCGGTTCTTCACGGTCTACGGGCCCTGGGGCCGGCCTGACATGGCCCTTTTCCTCTTCACGAAGGCGATCCTCGCGGGCAAGCCCATCGACGTTTTCAACTACGGAAAACATCGCCGGGATTTCACCTACGTGGATGACATCGTCGGTGGCGTGGTTGCCGCTCTGGACCGGGTTGCCACGGGTAACGCCGCCTGGGACTCGGATCGCCCGGATCCCGGCACCAGCCGGGCACCCTACCGGCTGTACAACATTGGCAACGCCCAGCCGGTCGACCTGATGCGCTACATCGAGGTGCTGGAGCAGCGTCTCGGCCGCAAGGCGGAGAAGAACCTCCTGCCCCTGCAGCAGGGTGATGTGCCGGATACCTGGGCAGATGTGGAAGATCTGGTCACCGACGTCGGGTACCGGCCAGCGACGCCAGTCGAGGTCGGCGTCGGCCGCTTCGTGGACTGGTATCTGGACTACCATAAGATCACCCTCTAGAGGAGTGATCCCATGGCGGACGACCTGCTACAGGCTTCGGCCTGGAAGGCCTTGCAGCAGCATGCCCAAGGCTTGTCCGGCGCCCATCTCCGGGACTTGTTGGACCAATCCGGCCGGTTCGAGGAGTTCTCCCGGCAGCAGGGTGGTTGTCTGCTGGACTTCTCCCGCAACCGGCTGACCGCCGATACTCTCCAGCTCCTGATCGCGCTCGCCAACGAGCGCGCTGTGCCGGAGTCCATCGAGGCCTTGTTTGCCGGGCAGGTCGTTAACGCGACAGAGCAGCGCCCCGCGCAGCACATGGCCCTCCGGGGACCACCGAGTCCGCCCTTGCTGGTGGCGGGTACGGACATACGCGGGGAAATCGAGGCGGAGCGCGACCGGATGCTGGCACTGGCCGGGGCCATTCGCGCTGGCGAGTTCCTCGGAGCGACTGGCCGGAGGATTCGCCATGTCGTGAACATCGGCATCGGCGGTTCCGATCTGGGACTCGTCATGGCGATAGCGGCGCTGCACGAGTTTTGCGGCACCGGCCTTCAGATGCACTACGTTTCCAATGTCGACGGCACGCAGCTCGCCGATGTTCTTGCGGAGGCCCCTGCGGCCGAGACGCTGTTCATCGTCTGCTCGAAGAGCTTCGTGACGTGGGAGACGGCCCTGAATGCCGACGCCGCACGGGACTGGCTGATTCGCCAACTCGGCGAGCCGGCCGTCGCGCGCCATTTTGTGGCCGTGTCGGTCAATGGACCGGCGATGGACAAGTTCGGGATCGCGGGCGACCACCGGTTCCGTATCTGGGACTGGGTCGGGGGGCGCTACTCCCTCTGGTCGTCAATCGGCCTGGCGATCGCCATTGCCATAGGCCCTGAGCAGTTCCGGGAACTACTGGCCGGCGGACGCGAGCTTGACGAACACTTCTGCTCGGCGCCGCTGGCGGACAACCTGCCGGTCCTGCTTGCATTGATCGCGGTCTGGAACCAGAACTTCCTCGGCACGACAAGCCAGGTGATCCTGCCCTACGACGCGCGCCTGCACCGTTTCCCCGCCTATCTGCAGCAGCTCGAGATGGAGAGCAATGGCAAGGGCGTAACCCGGGAGGGTGATCCCGTCCGGTGGAGTACCGGAACGGTCATCTGGGGCGAGCCTGGTAACAACGCCCAGCACTCGTTCTTCCAGCTCCTGCACCAGGGCACGGCAAGGTTCGCGGCTGACTTCATCGCCCCGGCGGAAGGCTCGAGTCCGTTCGTTGATCAGCACCTGGTGGGACTGGCAAACATGCTGGCCCAGGCGGAGGCCTTCGCGCGTGGTTACACCCTCGAAGCCGCCCGTGCCGACCTCGTGGCCCGGGGCAGGCCGGCCGATGAGGTGGCGCGGCTCGCGCCCCACAAGGTTCACCCGGGCAATCACCCCAGCAATCTCCTCCTGCTCAGGCGCCTCGACCCGCGCAGCCTGGGCTTCCTGATCGCCCTCTACGAGCAAAAGGTCTTCGTCCAGGCGTGCATCTGGGGCATCAATCCCTTCGACCAGTGGGGTGTGGAGCTGGGTAAGGGGCTTGCCGTTGGCATGCACCAGGACCTCCAGGCCGCAGATCCATCGCCGGGCCTGCCCGGCGTAGGCCGGGTCGTTCGCCGCTGGCGCAACGAGGCCTGAAGGCCGCCCGTGACCCGTTTGGTTGCCTTGGCCCCGCGACCCGCTAATCTACGCGTTCCCTTGGACTCTCAAGTTCGGAAATAACCAATGAGAATAACGGTGCACGGCACCGGCTACGTGGGGCTCGTTACCGGCGCCTGCATAGCCCAGGCCGGGAATCACGTCGTCTGCGTCGATATCGATCGGGCAAAAGTCGCGGCACTCAATGCCGGCGAGATCCCGATCTTCGAGCCGGGCCTGGAAGACGTCGTCCGGCGCAATCACGCGGCAGGGCGGCTCAACTTCACCACCGATGTCGCCGAAGGTGTGCGCCACGGCGAGCTCCAGTTCATTGCCGTGGGGACACCCAAGAACGAGGACGGCTCGGCCGACCTGCGTCACGTCGTGACCGTGGCCGAGTCCATCGGCGAGCACATGACCGACTACAAGGTCGTCGTCGACAAGTCGACGGTGCCCGTGGGTACCGCTGACCGGGTCCAGGAGACGATTGCCAGGGCACTCGCACGGCGCAAGTCGGCGGTCGAATTCGATGTGGTCTCGAATCCGGAATTCCTGAAGGAGGGGGCGGCCGTTGCCGACTTCATGAAGCCGGACCGGATCATCATCGGCACCGGGAGCCAGCGTGCCGCGGACCTGCTGCGACAGCTCTACGAGCCCTTCAGCCGCAGTCATGACAAGCTCATCGTGATGGACGTGCGATCGGCGGAACTCACCAAGTACGCCGCCAACGTCATGCTTGCCACCAAGATCAGCCTGATGAACGAGCTGGCAAATATTGCCGAGCGCTACGGTGCCGACATCGAGCAGGTCCGCATCGGCATCGGGTCGGACCCCAGGATCGGGTATTCCTTCATCTACCCGGGCTGCGGCTATGGAGGCTCCTGTTTCCCGAAGGACGTGCACGCGTTGATCCGCTCCGCGGAGGAGATTGGCTACGATGCCCAACTCGTGCGCGCCGTCGATGCCGTGAACGACCGGCAGAAGCATGTCTTGTTCGACAAGATCAGCCGCCATTTTCGCGGCAAGCTCAAGGGCCGCACGCTGGCGCTCTGGGGCCTGGCATTCAAGCCGAATACCGACGATATGCGCGAGGCCCCGAGTCGCGTGCTGATGGAGTCGCTGTGGGCAGCCGGCGCCAGCGTTCGGGCCTACGACCCCCAGTCCATGGCCGAAACCGGCCGCGTTTATGGCTCCCGTTCCGACCTGACGCTGTGCGCTTCGGCGGACGAGGCGCTGAAGGGCGCTGATGCGCTGGTGATTGTTACCGAGTGGCAGGAGTTCCGGAGTCCCGACTTCGAGCGGATCCGCGCGGCGCTGGCGGGCCCGGTCGTCTTCGATGGCCGCAATCTCTACGATCCGAAGGTGCTGGCGAAGCTGGGCTTCACGCACTACGCGATAGGGCGCGGTGCGGCACTGCCCGCCTAGGGGCCGGACGGATTGTGAAGCTGCTCCCGGTCATTCTGTGCGGCGGCTCTGGCACTCGCCTGTGGCCGCTCTCCCGTGCGCTGTACCCCAAGCAGCTGCTGGCGCTGGTGGGGCACCGCTCGCTGTTGCAGGACACGGTGGCCAGGCTCCGGTTGTTGCACGGCGAGGTGAGCGATCCTCTTGTCGTCTGCAACGAGGCCCACCGGTTCCTGGTGGGCTCGCAGCTGCGGGATGCGGGCGTCGAGCCAGCCCTGATCCTCGAGCCCGAGGGGCGAAATACTGCGCCGGCCGCGGCAGTTGCCGCCCTCGAGGCCGTCCGGCGCGAGGGGGCCGACGTGCTGCTGCTGGTGCTGCCTGCCGATCACGTGATCCGGGATGCACAGGCATTTGCTGCCGCTGTGGCCCTCGCGGCGCCTGCCGCCGCAGCGGGCCAGCTGGTCACCTTTGGCATCGTCCCCACCCAGCCGGAAACGGGCTACGGCTATATCCGGACGGTCGCTGCGGAGGGCGGTGGCGTGCAGGCCGTGCGCGAATTCGTTGAGAAGCCGGATTACGAGACCGCGCAGCGCTACGTGAATTCCGGCGCGTACCTGTGGAACAGCGGTATGTTCCTGTTCTCGGCGGAGGCTTATCTGCGGGAGCTTCAGGCTCACGCGCCTGACATTGCCGCTGCCGCGAGGGCGGCCCGCGAGGCCGCCACCACCGATACCGGCCTCGTCGCACTCCAGCGCGACAGCTTCCGGGCTTGCCGCAGGGAATCCATCGACTACGCCGTCATGGAGAAGACCAGCAAGGCGGCGGTGGTGCCGTTGGCGGCAGGGTGGAGCGACGTCGGTTCCTGGGCTTCGCTGCTCGATGTCTCCGACCGGGATCCCCAGGGCAACGTGCTCGAGGGCGATGTGGTGGCGGTCGACTGCACCAATTCCTACGTGCGGGCCACCAGCCGGCTGGTGGCGGTGACGGGTCTCGACGAGTGCATCGTCGTCGAGACCAAGGATGCCGTTCTCGTGGCCCCGAAGGCCCGGGCCCAGGACGTGAAGAAGATCGTCGATGAGCTGGAGCGCCAGGGCCGCAGCGAGACCCGGCTGGGCCGGGAGGTGTTCCGTCCCTGGGGCAGCTACGACAGTCTGGACGGGGCCCCCGGTTTCCAGGTGAAGCGCCTCACCGTGCTGCCCGGGGCCGTGCTGTCCCTGCAGATGCACTACCGCCGGGCCGAGCACTGGGTCGTGGTCTCGGGCACGGCCCGGATTACCCGGGATGCCGAGGTCTTCGACCTGCCCGTTGGCGGTCACACCTTCATCCCCCAGGGAGCGAAGCACCGAATCGAGAACCCTGGCACCGACATCCTGCACATCATCGAGGTGCAGGTGGGTGATTACCTGGGCGAGGATGACATCGTGCGCTTCGAGGACCGCTACGGTCGCCAGGGCAGGACGGACTGAGAACGTGCCCCCAGCGGCTCGAAATTCGCCTGGCGCGCCCCTGAACTGTTTCAAGGCCTATGACATCCGGGGCCGTGTTCCGGACGATCTCAACGAGGACGTGGCGGCGCGCATCGGGCGCGCCTATGCGGAGTTTATCCGGCCCGGCAACGTGGTGGTTGGCCAGGACATGCGGTTGTCGAGTCCCGCGCTCGCCGATGCCTTGTCGTTCGGGCTCATGGCTGGCGGAGCCGACGTCTTGCGGATCGGCATGTGTGGCACGGAGGAGGTGTATTTCGCCACATCGCAACTCAAGGCCGGCGGCGGCCTCATGGTGACGGCAAGCCATAATCCGGCCGACTGGAACGGCATGAAACTGGTGCGCGAGGACTCGCGCCCGGTCAGCGGCGACACGGGCCTTGACGACATCAGGGCTCTGGCAGAGAGGGGCCGATTTGCGCCCGTCGGGGCCCAGGGACACAGTGCGCCGGTCTCGACGTTCGGGGCCTACCTGGATCACCTGCTTGGCTACGTGAAGGTCCCGGCGCTGCGGCCCCTGAAGGTGGTCGTGAACGCCGGCAATGGCGGTGCCGGCCATGTCATTGACGGGCTCGCGGCGCGGCTGCCGTTCAACTTCATCAAGCTCCAGCACGAGGCCGATGGCCGGTTCCCTCACGGCGTTCCCAACCCGCTCCTGCCGGAGAACCGGCAAATCACGAGCGATGCCGTCCGGGCCGCCAGCGCCGACTTCGGCGTGGCCTGGGATGGGGACTTCGACCGCTGCTTCCTTTTCGATGAGCGTGGCGAGTTCATCGAGGGCTACTACATCGTGGGACTGCTCGCCCAGGCGATGTTGACGCAGGCGGCGTCCGGCGGCCGGCATGGCTCGCGGATCATTCATGATCCACGCCTGACCTGGAACACCATTGACGTCGTGCGCAAACATGGCGGCGTCCCGGTCCAGAGCAAGACAGGCCATGCGTTTATCAAGGAGCGCATGCGGGCCGAGGACGCCATATATGGCGGGGAGATGAGTGCCCACCACTACTTCCGCAATTTTGCCTACTGCGACAGCGGCATGATTCCCTGGCTACTCGTTGCCGGCCTGCTGTCTTCCTCGGGTCAGCCGCTGTCTTCCCTGGTGGCAGCCCGAATCGCTGCCTTTCCCTGCAGCGGCGAGATTAACCGCCAGGTCGGCGATCCCGGCGCCGTACTCCGGGGAATACGGGAGCAGTACGCGCCGCAGGCGCTGGCCATCGACGAGACTGATGGCGTGAGCTTCGAGTTTCCCGCGTGGCGTTTCAATCTGCGGCTGTCCAACACCGAACCGCTCATCCGCCTCAACGTCGAGACCCGCGGGGATCCGGAGCTGCTCGCCGGGCGGACCCGGGAACTCCTGGAGCGGATCGACGCGCTGGCGTCAGCCGGCGCGGCGGCGCGCGAGTAACCGTCCTCCTTACGCCGCATTTCCCCAGCAGATCTTTTCGTCGGCGGCCGTCCATGTCGACTTGGAGAGCGTGAACATCGTCGCGAGACTGGTGCTGCCGCCCGGCCTCAGGGCGCGTAGCTGGTTATCGAGCTTGCCCTTCTGGAAGGCCAGTCCGAAGCGGCTGGTGCCTTCCTGCCAGCACAGGTAGTAGCGTGACTTGTCGATCGGGTGCCTGACGACCCGGGTCTGGGGCGCCCTGACGAGCGCAAATTCGTCGAGCCAGGTGGCAGTGGCCGACTGGACGAGGGCTGCCGGCAGCAGGGCAAGCGCGATAACGGCGATCAGCTTCAGTTGCATTCGACTCTCCATGAGATCCAAGGACCGGGTGCCGGTCGGCTTACGGATCGGAGAGGGGAGCACAAGAGCGGCAGGCGCCCCCGATGAACGGTTGCGCGGAACCGGCAACCCCGCTGTCGTGGGGGATTCTCCCCCAGACCGGTGGCTTTGCGTCCCCGCCTCGCGACGGGTTTGCCTTGGTCGGCGCGGTGAGTCTAATGCGGAAAATGATTCTACCGGGGGCAAGCCGACATAATGGACGGGAAGTGGGGTTAAGCTATCTGGCCCGGAGGATCCAGCGAATGCAGTTTGACAAAGTCGGCGTCGACTATGACTGACGGTCGGGGCGTAACTACCCAGGATAGCGTTACTTCGGCGGCTGACAGCGGGGCGGACGAGCGATTCGTCGCTTACTACGCCGAGGAAAGCCTCTCAGCAAAGACGCTAGCGCGCTTCACGGGGATCATGCGCAATGTCCTGCGTGCCCGTTCCCTGGGCGGGTTGCCTACTGAAGGCCTGGCTGTGGCGGATATCGCCTGCAACACTGGCTCCCAGTCCTTTCTCTGGGCCGCCGCGGGCCACCGGGTTAGTGGGCTCGATATCAGCGCGGATCTCATCGACATTGGCTGCAAGCGGGCGGGCGAGCGGGGACTCGCCGTGGAATTCCTGCAGGGTGATGCCACGTCGTTGCCGTGGGCTAGCGGCTCCATGGATGTTTGCCTTCTAGCCGAACTCCTCGAGCATGTGCCCGCATGGGAAGCGGTGCTGAGCGAGGCGTGCAGGGTGCTGAGACCGGGTGGAGCATTGTACGTCAGCACCACGAACTGGCTGTGCCCGCGGCAATCCGAGTTCGATCTGCCCTTCTACAGCTGGTATCCGGCGCCGCTCAAGCGCCGTTTTGAGTACCTGGCGGTAACCACGCGCCCGGAACTGGTCAACTTTGCGAAATTTCCGGCGGTTAACTGGTTCTCGCCGTATAGCCTGTCGCGTGCCCTCCGGCGGCAAGGCTTCAGCTCACTTGATCGGTTCGATCTGGTTGAGCCGGGCCGGCACCCGCCACTGATGCGGGTAATTCTCGCTCTGGTCCGCACAGTTCCCGGCGCGCGGTTCGCGGGCTACATGGCCACACCATCCACCTCCCTGGTGGCAATTCGCACGGGCTGATCTCGCCGAACAGGTGCCCTGTCAGGCGGACTCCTGGTTACGAGTGGACGCAAGCCGTGAGATAAGTGGCGCCTTGATGCTCAGTTTGGCCCTGAACCCCGGGCGGCTTGACCATTGCGAATGGGGCCGGAAGGTGGCGGACCATACAGCCTGCAGCTTGCCTGTGCGAAGTACGAAAATGCTGCCGAGAGTTACGGTACCCAGCCGGTGATGGGCGCGCATCGAGGCCGGGTTGTAGGCCGAAATCGCGCTCAGGGTCTGATTGATTCCCTGGCTCCTCAGTTGCGTAAAGGCGGCCTCCCAGAGCCGGGCAAAGGCGGCCGAGAAGCGTGCCTCGGGCCGGACGTAGACGTCAAAGTCCCAAGCGACGCAGTGCGCCGGGTGCAGCGTGAACGTAACGGGATAGGTGTAGTCCTGGAAAGCGCCCGTTGCAAACCACAGCCAGCCCAGGAGTTCGTCGCCGCGAAAGGCGCCGAGGCAGACGGCGCCCTGGGCAAAGCGGTCGGCCAGTTCTCCTGGAGTTCGAGTGAAGGTCCGGATGGCGGGATCGCCCGCCGTGATTGTGCGGATTTCGATCTGCTGACCGCGACGGACGCCAGGTCCCGGCCCGGCGGGAACCGGCTGGGCGACGATATACAGCCGCTCCACGATGTTGGCCGGCGCCAGCCGCTGCAGAAACCTGTGCAGTCCGTATAGAACAGAGTTTACGAAGCCGTAATCTGCGAGCGCACTCGCGATCCGGGATTTGGCGCTGGCAATCAAGATTTCAACTCTATCATGGCCCTGCCATGCCGGACGCGGGCAGCGGTCCGGTCAACTATAATCCTCGCTCGCTGAACCGAGGAAGCAAACTGGCGTGCAAAAGCGCGTATTGCTGATCGCCTTTCACTTTCCCCCGATGAGCCACAGCAGCGGCCTCCAGCGCCCGCTGTCGCTCGCGCGCTACCTGCCTGCCTGCGGGTGGCAGCCGGCTGTGC
Source organism: Gammaproteobacteria bacterium (assembly GCA_038214295.1). Classification (GTDB taxonomy): domain Bacteria; phylum Pseudomonadota; class Gammaproteobacteria; order Steroidobacterales; genus SHZI01. The sequence continues at coordinate 10,548 of JBBQSA010000034.1, read as the reverse complement.
TCACGGCCAGCCCGGGCGCGTACGACTCGGTAGATCCAGCCTCCGTCAGCACGCTGCCCGCGGAACTTCCGGTGGTGCGCGCGCCGGCCCTGGACGCCGCGCGCCACCTGGCCATCCGCGGCTGGTATCCGGGCTGGCTCGGGATTCCCGATCGCTGGAGCAGCTGGCGCTTCGGGGCGGTGGCGGCCGGGCTTGCATTCATCCGGCGCTACAAGCCGGACTTGATCTGGTCCACGTACCCCCTGGCGACGGCGCACCTGATCGGGCTTGCGTTGCACCGCTGGACCGGATTGCCCTGGGTCGCCGACTTTAGGGACCCGATGGTAGAGAGCATTGATGGCGAGTGGTTCCCGGCTGATGCGCGCCTGCGCCGGGCCCGGCTGCGGGTCGAAGCGCTCGTGGCCCGGCATGCCACGGCCGCCACTTTCTGTACGGAGGCCGCCCGCCTAATCTATGTCGAGCGGCACGCGGGGAGTTCCCGGGGGCGCTCCACGGGTCAGCGTTCAGAGGTCATTGCCAACGGCTTCGATCCCGAGCCCTTCGCGGCCGTCGAGGCCGAGCCGCTGGTTCTTCAGCGGGTTCGCGGACTCACTCTGGTTCACAGTGGAACTCTGTATCCCGGTCCTGACCGGGATCCCGGAGCATTTCTCAGGGCACTGCGCGCCCTGCGGGAGCGGGGGGTATTGCCCGCCAATCTCCGGGTGATCCTGCGGGCCACCGGATTCGATGAAACCTACCGTCCCCGCATCGACGAACTCGGGCTGGGCGACTGCGTGGAGTTGGCGCCGGCGGTCAGTTACCGCGAGGCTCTGCGCGAAATGCTTGAGGCGGACGGCCTGCTGCTCTTCCAGGGCCATACCTCCAACCCGGCGGTACCGGCCAAGGTGTACGAGTATCTGCGCGCCCGCCGTCCGATTCTGGCCCTCGTCGATGCAGCCGGGGAAACGGCCGGACTCCTCCGGCGCGCCGGCGTTGGCACGCTGCTGCCGATAGATAACGTGGCCCGGATCGAGTCCGGGCTGCCCGCTTTCCTGCAGTCGGCAGCAACGGGATCGGGCGCCGTGCTGTCCGCGTCGGCGGCCGACGAATACTCCCGGGTCCATCGAGTTGCCGAATTTGCGACACTGTTCACGCAGCTGGCGGCCCCGTGACGGCCCGAGGTGGGTCCGCGTTGCCGGATTAAGTTGCGCAGAATGCGGTGGCTTGGCGGCCGGGCAAGAGGGTAGGGAAGACCAACGTTGCGCCGAGGAGAATTCTTCAATAGTTCCCTAAGCTGCTGTTTTGTAAATTTTGCCGACGCTCGGGAGGAATGCGTCCAGGCTGGCTGTTGGATTCCGCCCACGCGGACGCCGTAAGGGGCAGAGGCAAAATTTTGACATAAGCGCCAATTTTCCTGTAGATACGCGGCCTTATTGCTTCGGGCCGGCTGCCCTGAGTAAGCTTGCCGCACGATAAAGGGCAAACCCGGGGTGACCCGGGGACGCAAAGCCACCGGTCTGGTGACGTGTACCAGACAGCGGGGCTACCGTAGCTGACCACAGAGGAATCAGGCTGGTCTTGTTTCGCCCCCACGGGGGAAACATCCGGGCTTGAGGGTCCCTCAATGTGTGGACAGTGTGCGCGCGTCCTTACTGCCCGAAGCCGTCCCGGACGTCTTTTGGCAGGAGGCCAGCGCGTATGAACTATCGCCGAATCGGATTTCGACACTTTCTCCAGTCCACTGCCCTCGCGCTGGCTCTGCACGTCCCCCACCCGGTTCTTGCCGTCACTGCCGCCGACCTGCCGGTTGGCAAGTGGGTCGCGGTTTCGTCCAACACCGTCGCCAGCGTCGACCCTTGCCCGAGCGGTGGTTGCGCCTACTCCGGCAACGAGGGCGTCGCCGGCGTCATGAATGACTGGAGTGGCGGCGCGTTTGCCACCAACCTTGGTGCATCAGGTTCCCTGCTGGTATTTGGCGGCGGCCACTCGGGCTACCTCGGCAACGAGGTGTACGCATTTGACGTCGCGGCGGGCAGCTGGTCACGATTTACGAACCCTGTCGCGACGCCGACCTGCGACTACAACACCTCGACGATGGCGGGCAACTCTCCGTGCGCCGCACACATGTACGAGGCCCTCGAGTACTCGCCGATTACCAATGAGTTCGTGAAACTTGGCAGTTCGAGCGACGGTAGCACCGTGCTCGGCACGCCCTACGTGCACGCACTCAATCTCCAGACTAAGCAGTGGCGCCGTGGCGCCAGGATGCCGACCTGGGAGGGTTCGATTTCCGATGACGGCGAGGGTGCTGCAACGGCCTGGGACGGTCGCCGCAACGTGATCTGGTGGCAGGGTTCCTGGCGAGCCTACCAGACCAGCAACAAGGTGCTCCGCAAGTACGACCCGGTTGCCAACACCTGGACCGAGTATCCGGGCGCCAACGTCAACATCGATACGGCTGCCGCATTCGACAGCCAGCGGCAGATCTTCCTCGTGGTGGACGGACGGTCCAATCAGAAGGTCTATGGCTACGACACGTCGCTGGATACGCCGGTCGTCTACACGCTTGCAACTACCGGTGATCTCACTCCGCAGCAGACCGATGCCATTGGTCTTGATTACGATCCGGTCACCGACCAATTTGTCGCCTGGGTCGGGGGATCTGCGGTGTATACGCTGAAGGCACCCGCCAACTGGAAAACGGGCACCTGGACCTGGAAGCGCGTCGCCGCCGCATCGGGCAGCGCTAGCCCCTCAGCCAATGGACAGGGCACCTACGGACGCTTCCGCTACGTGCCGGCCCTGAACGCCTTCATCGCTGCAAACACCGTCTCGAGCCCCGTCTACATGTACAAGCTGAGCGCCAGCGGCGGTACCCCCGCCGGCGGCGCTGCACCGACGGTCAGCCTGGGCGCTGAACCCAATTCCGTTGCCACCGGCGGCACGACCACCTTGACCTGGTCCAGCCTTGATGCGACCAGTTGTACGGCGAGTGGCGCCTGGTCCGGCAGCAAGGCCACGTCGGGCAGCACGTCCGTCGGGCCGCTCAACGGGACCTCGACCTTCACGCTGAGCTGCTTGGGTTCCGGCGGTACCACCAACCAGAGTGCCACGGTACAGGTGGTGAGCCAGGGCCCGACCATTTCCCTGAGCGCTAGTCCCGCGACCATCAGCCCCAGCGGCACCAGCGTGCTTAGCTGGTCTGCCACGAACGCTACGTCCTGCACGGCGAGCGGCGCCTGGTCGGGCACGAAGTCCGTCTCGGGCTCCCAGACCGTCGGACCGCTGTCAGCGTCGGCCACCTATACGCTGAACTGCGCCGGCTCTGGCGGCACCAACCAGCGCTCGCAGATCGTTACCGTGCAGGATCAGGCGCAGATCAACAACTTCCAGGCCCGCTGTGCGGGTCCGGGCGTATTGCAGTGTGTCGGCTTTGATTCAGCGGCAGATTTTGCCTCAGGAATTCTCTACCCGGCCTGGGATGGCCAGGTCCGCGGCGTCATGGACACCAACGTCAAGACGTCCGGCAACGGCGCCCTGCGCTTCGAGATTCCGTCGAACTCTGCGGCGAATTCCTCCGGTTTCTGGCTCGGTTCGCTGGGTAAGGACTTCGGCCCGGGCGACACGCTGCATATGCAGTTTCGCCAGCGCTTTTCCCAGGCAATGCTGACGACGCAGTTCCAGCCCGGCGGCGGCTGGAAGCAGTTTATCCTGCATCCGGTCGGATCCTCGTGCACGACACTTGAGTTCACGATGGTTAACCAGTGGCTGCAGGGCTTCCCGACGATGTACGCATCCTGCGGTTCGATCAACTTCCACCAGGAACTTTCCAACGGCGATATCCGCCTGCAGCAGGGAGATGTGGACTGCCGTTACCAGAATCGGGCCGGGTGCATGAAGTACCGGGCTGACGAGTGGATTACCTTCTACCTTGAGATCAAGCTGGGCCCCTGGGGAAGTCCGACGACCTACGTCAAGGCCTGGATGGGTTACGAGGGCCAGCCCCTGAAGCAGATCGTTGATTACCCTAACTTCAGTCTCGACTATTCGTCGAGCCCCTCGGAGCGCCTGCAGCGCATACAGCTCACGCCCTACCAGACCGGCAAGGACACCAGCCAGTCGCATCCCACCTCCTACACGTGGTATGACGAGCTGATCATCTCGACGCAGCCAATTCCGGCACCCACGGGTACGGTCGGCGGTTCACCGCCGGCTGCCACCCCGCCGGCAGTCACGCTGAGTGCTCAGCCCGCCACCGTGAACAGCGGCGGGACGACGGCCTTGAGCTGGTCAGCAACCAATGCCGACAATTGCACGGCTTCCGGCGGGTGGTCGGGGACCAAGTCGACGTCCGGCTCCGCATCGGTGGGGCCGATCAGCCAGGCAACCACCTTCAGCCTGCAGTGCTTCAATTCGGTGGGAGACTCTGATTCACGCAGCGTGCAGGTGACCGTGGCGCAGGCGGCGGCGCTGCCGGCAATCGAGTTCTATGCGGACCCCAGTACTGTCGAGCTCGGCCGGAGTTCCATCGTCTACTGGTCGGTTACCAATGCCTACACCTGCGTCGGCGAGGGAGCCTGGTCGGGTGACAAGGGTACCGTGGGCAGCGAGCCCATGTTCCTCAGCGCCACCCGTACCTACGACCTGGTCTGCACGGGTAGCGGCGGCACCAGCCGGAAATCCGCCACCATCGAGGTGGTGAGTCCTGGCCAGCCGACGCTGACCTTCCGCGCAAACTCGCCCAGTGTCCAGCAAGGTACTACCGGCACCGTTACCTGGTCCACCACCAACGTGAACAGCTGCCTCGCCAGCGGTGCGTGGTCTGGCGCGAGATCGTCCTCCGGTGTGGAGACCGTGGGTCCGCTGTCAGCCATTTCCACCTTTCGGCTGGTGTGTACGGGCCCGGGCGGCACCGTGGACGCCATGACCCAGATTGGCGTGACCGCGCCAGCCGGGAGCGGCAGCGGTGGTGGCTCGACCGGCGGCAGCACGGGCGGTTCTTCCGGCGGTTCGGGCGGCACGCCGGCTCCGAGCACCAGTAGCAGCGGTGGAAGTGCGACCGGGCCTCTTGAACTGGTTATTGGCCTGCTGACGCTGCTGGCGTCCCGGACCCGGCGTCCGGGACGGCGAAAGTCGCTGTCTGTCGGCTAAAGGGTCGACTGGCTCACACTCGAGGCGGGGCGTGCTTATTCTGTTCAGGTGACTGTGGGTATACTTTCGGCCCAATCCTCCGAAAAGACTGAAAATGCCCGGTAGCCGCCCGCCTGACGCCCACCGCTCCGCCCGGCTCGCTGCATACAGCGGGCCGGGGGTTCGGAGCGTCGCAGCGGGGCCACTGGTTGCAGTATTCCTGCTCCTGGTGAGCCTGGCGGCAATAGCCGAGGAATGCGGGCCTGTCCCCTTGCCGGGCGCAGCTGGCCCCTACGACTATGTCGACCCCAAGTTCGAGTGGAACCTGAATGACATCAACCAGAACCACTGGGTACCGGCCCAGCGGGAGCTGGCCAATAATCGCCTGCAGCACGCGCTCTATCAGCTGAATTATCTTCTGATCAGGGTGCCCAATCACTACCCGGGCCTGTTTGAGCTTGGCCGCATCCAGCAGCTCCACCCCGATGTCACGTATGTTCCGGCCCTTGCCGGAATGAACGAGACGCTGGCGTTTCCCCCGACGCCGGAGTGCTATTTCGATAGGGCCTTTCGCTACCGGCCCAACGATCCGACTCTCCGGATGCTCTTCGGTCTGTACTACCACCAGACTCACAATCTCGATGAGGCGCTGGTCCAGTACAAGAAGGCCGAGTCGATGGATGCCGAGTCGAGCGAGATCCAGTACAACATGGGGCTTCTGTATTTCGACATGAAGGACTACGAGGCCGCCGTCAGTCACGCGCAGAAGGCCTATAAACTCGGTTATCCCCTGGGTGGTCTCCGCAACAAGCTCGTCGCGGCCGGCAAGTGGCCGGCAGCTGGCGGCTAGCAGCCGGGCCTGAAGTTCTCCCACGTCATCCTTGAGACCGGATTTCCATGTCGATTGAGACCGATGTCGCGCGCCTGCTGATCGCCGACCGCACGCCGAATCTTCTGCACGAGCTGGTATTGCGCGCTGAAGCGCGTTCCCCGTCTGCGCCAGCACTGGTCAGCGGAGGGCGTACCTCGTCCTACGCGGAGCTGGCTGCCCTGATCCGGAGCGCCGCCACGGGGTTGCGCCAGCGGGGTCTGCGGCGTCACGACCGGGTCGCTGTCTACCTGCCAAAGACACTGGAGACAGTGGTGGCCATGTTTGGGGCCGCGGCAGCGGGTGGTTCCTTCGTGCCAGTCAATCCGGTGCTCAAGGGTGACCAGGTCGGCCACATCCTGCGGGACAGCGGTGCGCGGTTCCTCGTGACATCGACAGCCCGGCTGGAGGCCATCGGTCCCGCGCTCGCTGACTGCACCGCCCTCACACATGTAATCCTCACGGATGGCGCCGGAGCCGGACCGAACCCGCCCGATCTCGTTTGCGAAGCCTGGACCGAGCTGCTTGCTGCTACGGCAGACTACGTTCCGCACCGCTGCATTGATGGCGACATGGTGGCGATCTTCTACACCTCGGGCAGCACCGGCTTGCCGAAGGGTGTGGTGTTGTCACACCGGAACATGGTGGCGGGCGCCACCAGCGTCGCCAGTTACCTGGAGAACCGGGCCGACGACCGGCTACTCTCGCTGTTGCCATTGAGCTTCGATGCCGGCTTCAGCCAGCTGACGACGGGATTTCACACTGGCGCCTGTGTCGTGCTCCTGGACTACCTCCTGGCGGGAGACGTGGTCCGGCAGGTGCGGGACCAGCGCATCACCGGCATCACCGGCGTCCCCCCGCTCTGGTCCCAGCTTGCCGATGTCACGTGGCCACCCGGCAGCACCAGCACTGTCCGCTACTTCGCGACCACGGGCGGGGTAATGCCGCGCCCGGTACTCGACAAGCTCCGCGCGGCCTTCCCCGCTGCGCGGCCGTTCCTGATGTACGGGCTTACCGAGGCTTTCCGCTCCACCTACCTGCCGCCCGAGGAGGTCGACCGCCGGCCCGATTCGATCGGGCGGGCGATTCCGAATGCCGAAATACTGGTGCTCCGTCCGGACGGCACGCCCTGCGAGCCGGGCGAGCCGGGCGAGCTCGTGCACCGCGGTGCCCTGGTTTCGCTGGGTTACTGGAACAATCCGGTGGCGACGGCCGAGCGCTTCAAGCCGGTTCCGGGCAGCCTGGCAACCGGCGGCCAGCCGGAGGTTGCCGTGTGGTCCGGCGACACAGTGGTGAGCGACGAGGAGGGCTTCCTGTTCTTCCGCGGCCGCCGGGACGAGATGATCAAGTCATCCGGCTATCGCGTGAGCCCCACGGAGGTCGAGGACTGCCTGATGCAGAGTGGTCTCGTGACCGAGATCGTGGCGGTGGGAGTGCCCGACGAGCGGCTCGGCCAGGCGATCGTCCTGGTGGCCGTGGCCAGTACGGGTCCTGGGGACGCCGGCCCGCTGCTCGATTACGCCCGGGAAAAGCTGCCGGCGTACATGGTGCCGCGAAGCGTTGTCTGGCGCACGGGGCTGCCGCGCAACCCCAATGGCAAGTTCGACCGCGTGCGGCTCAAGGCGGACTTAGCGGAGGAGGCCGGCAATGGCCGATAGTCGCAAGCCGCTGCCACTGCATGTGCCGGTCGAGAGTTTTCTCGTGCGCAACGATGAGCTCGTGATTGGCGGCCGCACGCTAACAGACATCGTTGGGCTTGCCGGGCGCACCCCGGCCTACATCTATTCCCGGGAGCTGATCGACCGGCGCATCGCCCGGCTCCGGGCGGCCCTGCCTGCCGGCATTCACCTGCACTACGCGATGAAAGCCAACCCGATGCCGGCCGTGGTCCAGCACATCGCGCCCCAGGTGGACGGGCTCGACGTTGCCTCTGCCGGGGAACTCCGGGTGGCGATTGCGGCCGGAGCCGATCCGCAGCGCATCAGTTTCGCGGGGCCCGGCAAGACGCAGGAGGACCTGACCACGGCCGTCGCCGCCGGAGTCATCCTGAATGTCGAGTCCGAGACGGAAGTGCAGCGACTGGTCGAGATCGGCGCCAGCCGCGGCGTGCGGCCCCGGGTGGCCATCCGGGTCAATCCCGATTTCGAGCTCAAGGCTTCGGGCATGAAGATGGCGGGTGGGCCCAAGCAGTTTGGCATCGATGCCGAACGGGTGCCGGAGCTGTTGCGCCAGCTCGCTACCCTGGACCTGGACTTCTGGGGCTTTCACGTTTTCAGCGGCTCCCAGAACCTGCGGGCCGAGGCAATCATCGAGGCCCAGACCAAGACGGTGGCGCTGGTCACGGTGCTCTCACGCGATGCTCCCCGGCCGCCACGTCTCGTGAACATCGGCGGCGGCTTCGGAATTCCGTATTTTCCGGGTGAGCAGCCGCTGGACCTGGCACCCATTGGCGCTCACCTGACAGAGTTGGTGGCGGTTGCAGCCCGGGACCTGCCCGGCGCCACCCTCGTGGTGGAGCTCGGCCGCTACCTGGTCGGAGAGGCAGGGGTGTATGTCGCCCGTATCCTCGACCGGAAGGTTTCCCGCGGCCGTGTGTTTCTGGTTACGGACGGTGGCCTGCATCACCACCTGTCTGCCTCCGGGAATTTTGGCCAGGTGCTGCGCAAGAACTACCCGGTGCTGATCGGCAACCGGGTGGCCGATGGGCCCCGGGAACTGGCAACGGTCGTTGGTCCGCTGTGCACGCCTCTCGACCTGCTTGCCGACAACATGGAGCTGGCCGAGGCACATATCGGTGATCTGGTCGTCGTGTTTCAGTCTGGCGCCTACGGCCTGACTGCAAGCCCGCTCGGATTTCTCAGTCATCCGCCGCCGGCGGAATTGCTCCTGTAGACCCTTGCGTATTCTTCATCTCCTCAACCACTCGCTGCCAATCCAGGATGGCTATGCCTATCGCACAGCGGCGATCTTGCGCGAGCAGGCAGCGCTCGGTTGGGAGACGCTGCAGGTAACCAGCGACCGGCATGCCGGTGAGGCGCTGGAGGAGCAGGTTGGGGACCTCCACTTCCTGCGGACCCCGCCCAGCTCCAACTGGCTGGCTCGCCAGCCGGTGTTTGAGCAGTTGGCCACGGTTTCCACGCTGCGCCGGAGGGTGGGGCAACTGGCCCGCCAGTGGCGGCCGGATATCCTGCAGGCGCATTCCCCCTGCCTGACCGGGCTCGCGGCACTGCAGGTGGCCCGGGAACTGCGCCTGCCATTCGTCTACGAAATGCGGTCGTCCTGGGAGGATGCCGCCGTGACCGAGGGCGCCACGCGCCGGGGCAGTCTGCGTTTTCGCGCCTCGCGGGCCCTGGAAACCTTCGTTCTGCGCCGTGCCGACGCGGTAACCGCGATCTGCGAGGGGCTGCGCACCGAGATCTGCGCCCGGGGTGTGCCGGGCGAACGGGTGACGGTAATCCCGAACGCGGTGGACACGGCGCAGTTCGGCCAGGCACACTCAGGAGCGCAGGCCATTCGATCGCGCTATGCGCCGGCAGCTGAGCGTCTTGTGGGCTTCATCGGCTCCTTCTACAACTGGGAAGGACTCGACGTGCTCGTCGCGGCGGCGGCCCTGCTGCGGCAGCGCCGGCCGGACGTGCGCATTCTGCTGGTCGGTGGTGGCGCCGAGGAAGAGCGCCTGCGCCGGCAGGTTGAGAGTCTCGGCCTCGCCGACGTCGTGACCTTCACGGGACGCGTTCCCCACGCGGATGTCGGCGCCTATTACGGTGCCCTGGACCTGCTGGTCTATCCTCGCCCGCCGACGCCCCTGACCGACATGGTCACGCCACTGAAGCCTCTGGAGGCCATGGCGGCCGGCAAGCCCGTGCTGGCGAGCGACGTGGCTGGCCACCGGGAATTGATCCGGCACGACTTTAACGGGCTCCTCTTTCCCGCCGGTGATCCGGTGGCACTGGCGGCCGGCATTGACGCGGCGCTTCGCAACGCAGACTTGCCTGCCTTGTGTGACCGCGCACTCCGGTGGGTGCATGAAGAGCGTACCTGGCGCGCATCGGTGGCCCGGTACCGTCCGGTGTACGAGGGCTTGCGGACCATGGGCCGCCCGGCCGTCCTGGCCTGAGTCCAGCGCCGGTGGTAGCCAGCCAGGACCGAGTGGCCGTATCCCTGCTTCAGGCGGTGGCCGATGCCGCAGTGCGCAGCGCCGGCTCGGTGCTCTCCAGCGGCACCGGTGGGCGCCGGCTGGTCGTCCTCCATTACCACCGCGTGCCCGAGGTCCCTGACCCCCTGTGTCCGGACCTGCTGGAGCGCCCCGTCTTCGCGATGCACATGCAGGCGCTGGCCGACAATTTCCACGTGCTGCCGCTCTCTGCGGCCCTGGCCGGCGTCCGGGATGGCAGCTTGCCGTCCCGCGCGCTAGCCGTCACCTTCGACGACGGGTATGCGGACAACTACGAGGTAGCCTTGCCGGTGCTGCGCCAGTTCCGGCTGCCGGCCGCGTTTTTCGTGGCGGCGGGCTTCCTCGACGGTGGCTGCATGTTCAACGACCTCGTGATCGAGGCCTGCCGGGTGGTTCC
>JBBQSA010000033.1:0-36461 GCA_038214295.1 Gammaproteobacteria bacterium | reverse complement strand
CTGCGCATCGATGCCGAACCCCTGAGCGGGGAAGAAATCGGATTCGTGGCCGGCGCAGCAGGCGGCTAAATCCGCTTCACGGATACCCTCATGGCCTGCCACACGCGGGTCAGGCGTCGGGAGGTGAGCTGCCTTCAGTTTGCGCGCTGGTCGTGCGGCCTACAGTGAAATAGAACGTGGCGCCTTCGTTCAATTTTCCGTCGGCCCAGACCCGGCCCCCGTGCCGTTCGATCACGCGCTTCACGGTGGCCAGCCCGATGCCGGTTCCGGCGAAATCCTCAAGCGAGTGAAGGCGTTCAAAGGTGCCAAACAGCTTGTTGACGAAAGCCATGTCAAAACCGGCGCCGTTGTCCCTGACAAAAAAGAAGGTGTCGCCCTCGGCGCCCAACTCGCTGCCAACATCAATCTGTGCCGACATCTTCCTGGAAGAGAATTTCCAAGCGTTCCCCAGCAGGTTCTGCAAGACGGCCGCCAGCAAGCGGGGATCACCGTGCGCGCTCAAACCGTCCTGAATATGCACCTGCACCTGGCGCTCGGGCTCGCGCTCGCGCAAGTCCTGTTCAATGCGCCGGGCGATGGCAGAAAGATCGACCTGTTCGGACCTGATCTGCTCGCGCGACAGGTGCGCCAGAGACAGCAAGCCTTCAATCAAATCGCTCATCTGCTTGGCGCCGGCGCGGATTCGGCTCAGGTAGTGCTTGCCCTTTTCACTGAAATTATTTCCATCGCTATGGGCCAGCAACTGGCTGAATCCGGCAATGGTGTTTAAAGGCGAGCGCAGGTCATGCGACACGGAATAGGAAAAAGACGCCAGTTGCTTGTTGGCTTCTGCCAGCTGGACGGTTCGCCGCTGCACCCGCGCTTCGAGTTCGCTGTTGAGGCTGAGAATTTCTTGCTGCTGCTGCCTGCGCTGCGTGATGTCGCGCCCCACTGACACCCAATGCGTGAATCTGCCTGATTCGTTGGCGAGAGGAACGATGTCAAGTTCCAGCCAGAACTCCTCACCCGCTTTGGTGTAGTTGACGAGCTCGGACCGCACGGGCTGCCATTTGCTCAACCCGGCCCGAATGCGGTCCAGCTCGGCGCGCTGGGTTTTGGGGCCCTGCAAGAAGCGCGGGGATTTGCCGAGAACGTCTTTTCGGAGGTACCCCGTTCGCCGCTCGAAGGCCTCGTTGACAAAGACAATGCGCGGACCCGGCTCATCAAGGGGCTCGGCTTCCGTGATGATCACGATGTCGTTCAGGCGCGGCACCGCTGATTCCAGCAGGCGCAACTGCGCCTGTTCCGCGCGTCTCTGGGTGATGTCCTGAAAGTAAACCGCGAGCCCCGCCTCGGTCGGATAGGCATGGAAATCAAACCAGGTGTTGAGCGGCGGATAGAAGTCCTCAAAGCGGGTCGTGCGTTGTTCATCAACCGCCAGGCGGAATTCCCGCTCGATACGCGTACCCACGGCATCAGGGAATAGCTGCCATGCATTCCTGCCCAGGAGATCCTCCCGGCGACACTGAAGCATGCGCTCGGCCTGACCATTGATGAAAGTGAACTTCCAGTCCTTGTCGATCAGGTAAAAGCCATCCGTGATGCTTTCCAGCGTGGTGACGAGTTGTGCCTCCAGCGCGAGGGTGCGCGCCTCGGCCGCCTTCTGCTCGGAGATATCCTGAAATGCACCCTGGAGGCGGATGATTTTTCCTGCGGCATCACGCAGCGCCTCGCCGATCGAACGCACCCAGATGCGCCTGCCCTTGGCGGTGAGCTTGGGAAGCACAAAGTCGTAAGGCGTGCCATGCTGCGCGCAAGCCTGCACATGACGGCTCACGATGGCCTGATGCTCCGGAAGAAAGTAGCCAATGCCCTCTTCCAGCGTGGGTTGATATCCTGGCGCCACATCGTGAATAAGGCAGTTTTCGTCCGACCAGGTGAGCTTGCGCTCTGGCAGTTCAATCGTCCAGCCACCCAGGCGCGCCACCCTGCCGGCAATGCGTTGCATCGAATGGGATTTCTCCAACTGCGCCGTGGCCTGTTTCAGGTCGTCAATATCGGTCAAGGTGCCCAGCCAATGGGTCCTTTGGCCCGTCGCATCACACAGCGGGCGGGCCCGGCCCAGCATCCAGCGATAAACGCCGTCGGCCCGACGCAGCCGGTATTCGATCTCACTGGTCTCGCCGCTCGTTAGTGCCTGCTCCCAGAGACTGAAAACCCGCAGGCTATCATCGGGACAAATCAGGCGGGACCAGCCCTGGCCCAGGCTTTCCTCCATCGACAAGCCTGAATAGTCAAGCCAGCGTTGATTGAAGTAGGTGACCGAGCCATCCGGTTGCGTCATCCAGACGATCTGGGGCATCACGTCTGTCAGCAGGCGAAGCTGTGCTTCGATCTCGCGGCTGGCTTCATCCGAGAGCCTGCGCTCAGTGATGTCCTGAACCGTGCCGGACAGGCGGATCGGCTTGCCGTCGGCATCCACGACGCACTCGCCAAGCCCGTGAACCCAGCGCACCTCGCCATTGGGCCTGACGATGCGGTGCTCGATGTCCAGCGTGCCGATGCCTGCAAAAAATATCTTTTGCGCGGCTTCAAAGCGTTCCCGGTCCTGCGGAAAAACCTGCGCCAGCACATCTTCGTAGGTGAGAGCAGACAAATCCGTCGGTCCTGGCGTCAGCCCAAAGATTTCCCAAGTCTGATCGGACCACCATACATGGTTGGCTGCAATGTCAAATTCCCAATTGCCTATTTTCCCGATGCGCTGTGCGGTCAGCAGACGGCCCTGTGTCTGCCGCAGCGCAAGCTCGATGCGGTCACGCTCTTGCTCGCGCACCTTCAGGATTTCGGCCATCCGGTGAAAGGCACGCGACAATTCGACGAGTTTATTGGCGCTGCGGACCGGTGAGACCTGGCTTTGCGCGTCAACACCGGCGATGTCGTTGACCTGCTGAAGCAGCCGCCGGATGGGCGCAAGAAAGATGTTGTCACCCATCCATCGGGCAATCATGACGCCCAACGCCGCCAGCACAATGAGCAAGGTGACTGACAGGGCCAGTTGGCGTTGTGCCGGCGAAGTGATCGCGTCCCGGGGAACGCTGGCGACGACGTAAAGCCCCGAGGGGGTGTCGCCGCCGACCGCAACCGCTGCATAGATTCTGGCAACCCCCTTGGGATCGATACCGTCGAAGGCCTGGGTTGGCCGCGTTTTAATGGCGTCATGCAGCACCGTGTCCCCGACTTTGGTGCCCAGGAGCGCCGCCTGGGGCTCAGCCGTCCAGACAATCGTGCCATTTCGGTCCATCACGATCAAGTCGAGATGCAGGGGAACCTGCATGTGATGGCCTGCAATGGTCTTTTCCAAATCGAGGGCGGCGAACGCGATGCCCGTTGTGTCTCCCCTGTCATCGAGAACAGGCATGCCAAAAGAGATGGAAGCGCGGCCCGTCGTCCGGCCGACGATGTATTCACCGATTGAAAAGGCTTTGCTGGCCAGCGCTTCCTTGAAATAACGGCGGTCACCCACGTAGAGCGACGCCGCCGTACCGAGCGCGTGGCAAGAAAGCTTGCCGTCCAGATCCAGGACACCCAGGTTGGCGTAGCCGGGCAACTTGCCGTGAAGGCGCTGGAAATAGTCCATGCAGCCAGCCACATCGCGATTCCTGACGGCGGGCGTACTGACAATCGCATCCAGCAACTGGCGCGCGCCCTCTATGGTTTTCGCCTGGCTTAGCGCCGCAAGATTGGCCGTAGCCAGCAGATCTTCACGGGCATCTGCCAGACTCGCGTCCTCGCTCGTGAGCGATGTGTAGAAAACGAGCCCAAACACCGGCAAAAGTCCGACGAGCAGCAGCAAAACCAGCCGGGAGCGCAAGCCAGTCAGAGAAATTCTCTTTTTGATAGACTTCATAAGAGAACTTTTTCATGGGTCGCCTGCTGCATCGCAGGAATACAAATTGAGCTAACCAGATGCTGCGTTATTAATGCTGGCCAACAATTCTTATCTGCATTCAGGGGGAAATCGTATTGCGCCCGGTGCAGGCGGCTGAAATTGTTGTCATTTGTTTTTTTGTAATAAAACTTATTCTAAACTGTGTTTTTTTGCGGCTATTAAACACCGCCGAACGAACTCACAAGCGAACAGTTGCCAGCGACTCGATGGCGTATCCTTGGCGCCGCGCTCATGGACGGCTGGCAATATAAGCTGTAGCAGCCTTCCCTGCGAAAACCAAAAAATTGGAAATAGCTAAAAACCTGTAGATTGCCGGTGTGCGCCCGCGCTGGATTGACCAGCCGGTTTCATCAGTTTTTGTGGCTGGCTATGGCTAATTGGCGTGTTTGGCCTGGTCACTTTGTGATTGGCACTTGGTCAACTTCAGGTCGGCACCAACCCGAAGGTCTGCAATGGAGCGGTTGCCGCCGATCGTCAGTGTCGGCTTACTGGCAAGCAATTGATTTCCAGTCAACGGTCGTTCATGACCGGCTCTTGACGACCCAGAGCGGGTACTCGAGCGCAGGGATTGCGCGTCAGCAAGCGGACATTCAGCGTTCAACTTGCAGAGGTTTAGCGAGTCGTCCGTTGCTTCAAAGTTTTTTCTCGGTTTCAAGGATCAGGCGCGCGCTGGTGCACGGCGCGAGCAGGATTGTCGCGGTGGCACGGTCATGCCCGGCCATTGACCGCCCAGTCACTTCTTCAGTCGCAGCAGCCGTGCGTTGACGGCCACAATCACCGTGCTTGCGGCCATCAGCGCCGCGCCCAGGGCCGGCGACAGCACCACGCCCCATGCATACAGCGCACCGGCCGCCAGCGGAATGGCGACGACGTTGTAGCCCGTGGCCCAGACGAGGTTTTGAATCATCTTGCGATAGGTGGCGCGTGACAGCTCGACGATGGCCACGACATCCATCGGGTTGCTGCGCACCAGAACGATGTCGGCGGTTTCCACTGCCACGTCGGACCCGGCACCGATGGCGATGCCGACATCGGCCTGCGCCAGCGCCGGTGCATCGTTCACGCCGTCGCCGGTCATGGCGACCAACACGCCCCGGGCCTGGACCTCCTTGACCTTGGCGGCCTTGTCCTGGGGCAGCACTTCCGCGAAATATTCGTCCAGCCCGACCTGGTCCGAAACCCATTTGGCCGTCGCCTGGTTGTCGCCGGTGAGCATCATGCAGCGGATGTTCAGCGCCTTCAGCGCTTCGATGGCCTGCTTCGCCTCGGGCCGGACGATGTCGGCCAAGGCGATCGCGCCCTTCAATTCCCCGTCGACGAGGACGAACACGACCGTCTTGCCCTGGGCCTGCAGGGGTTCGATTCGCTTGTCCGCCAGATCGATGTTCTGCTCGCGCAAGTAACCCGGGCTGACGACCTTGACCTCCCGGCCATCGACCTTGCCTTCGGCGCCTTTGCCGGGGATGCTCTTGAAGTTTTCGACGGCCAGCTTCGCGTCCGATGACGCGGCGAGGGCCTTGGCTATTGGGTGTTCGGAATTCGCGTCGACGGACGCCGCGTACTTGCGCAGCGTCTCTTCGTCGATGTCCTGGGCCAGCAGCAAGGTATCGGTGACGCCAAAGCGGCCCTCGGTGAGGGTACCGGTCTTGTCGAAGATGACGGCCTGCAGCTTGCGCGCACCTTCGAACGCCCCACGATTGCGGATGAGCAGGCCGTGGCTCGCGGCCAAGGCCGTGGAGACGGCCACCACCAGCGGCACGGCCAGCCCGAGCGCATGCGGACAGGTGATCACCATCACCGTCACGGCGCGTTCGATAGCGAAGGCAAGCTCTTGGTCCATGAACACCAGCCAGACCAGGAATGTGCCAGCACCGCTGACCAACGCAATGAGGGTGAGCCACATCGCCGCGGTATCGGCGAGGTTCTGGGTCTTGGATTTGCTTTCCTGGGCCTGCCTGACGAGGTCGATCACCTGCGACAGGAACGAGTTCTTGCCGGTCCCTTTGACCTCGACGGTCAGCGAGCCCTCGCCGTTGATAGAGCCGCCGATGACCTTGCCGCCGCTCGTCTTGGTGACCGGCGTCGACTCGCCTGTGAGCATTGCCTCGTTGACCGAGCTCTCGCCCTCGACGACGATGCCGTCGGCCGGAACCTTCTCGCCCGGCTTGACCAGAACCTTGTCGTCTACCGCCAGTTCGCTCAGCGGGACGTCCTGCACGCTGCCGTCGGATATCAGCTTGTGGGCGTCAGAGGGCATGAGCCTGGCCAGTTCCTCGAGGGCCTTGGAGGCGCCCATCACTGACTTCATCTCGATCCAGTGCCCCAGCAACATGATGTCCACAAGGGTGGCCAGCTCCCAGAAGAACATCTTGCCGGTCAGACCAAAGACCACGGCACTGCTGTACAGATAGGCGGTGGTGATAGCCACGGCCACCAGCGTCATCATCCCGGGCTTGAGGGACCTGAGCTCGGTGTACAGGCCCTCGAGAAAGGGCCACCCGCCGTACCAGAAGACCGCCGAGGAAAAGCCGAACAGGACGAAGAGGTCGCCCGAGAAGCGGACAGCTTCACGCAGGCCCACCAGCGTTTGCAGCAGCGGCGAAAGCGCGAGGATCGGCAGGGTCAGGACCAGCGAAATCCAGAACCGCTTGCGAAAATCCGCCGCCATGTGGGCATGGTGGTCCTGATGGCCCTCGTGCTCATCCTGGTGGGCCGGATGACCAGCGTGAGCGGCATCGGCGTGCTGCAACTGGGCTTCGGCGTCCGACCAGTTCTGGTCTGCATGGCCCTGCGGACGGCCTTCCTTCACATAGATGGCGTAGGCCTTCTTCGCCACTTCGTCCCGGGTCGGCTTGTCCCCCGGTTCGGGCGTGGCTGTGGTTCGTGTGCTGTCCATCAACACCAGCTGGCCCGGTCGCCGGGGGCGACCAGCAACTCGTTGATGCTGGCCTCGATGATCCGGTAGCCGACGTTGCCATACAGCTTCTGCCGGCCTTCGTTGAACACGAAGGTCGGGCTGCCTTCGACAAGCTGCCGGTCCTTGGCATCGAAGTCCGCGCACAGCGCCGCATGGGCAGCACCACTGTCGATGTGCCGGCGGATCCCGCTAAGAGGCAATGACAGGTCCGAGGCTATCGCTTCCTGAATGTTTCGATCAGCGATGTCCTGCAGGTCCCGGAAAAAGCCGAGACGAAAACGCCACACGGCCTCTTCGAAGACGCACCTGCCCTCGAACCGTTCCTGGGGCTCCGCCGAGACTTCACCGTGCTTTTGCAGCAACTGGATAGCTTTGAGATACAGGTGGCAACTCATCGACGTGGTGGGGATATTTGTGATCCAGATCTCGGAATGAATGTCGATGTGATCGAAACGCGCTGCCATGCCCTGCAGATGCCGCGAATAGCCTGCAGAGCCGCCCTTGTCGCCCCACCCGGCCTCTATGCGCGCCGCGACGTCGCCGAAGAGGCGTAGGAAGCGATATTCGACACGGATCTGTTCACCGAAGTGCCGCCGCAATTCATCCAGCTTGATCTGAGCCGCATAGGCCCATACGCAGAGCACATCGGAAAAGTAGGTGACGGTCAAGCGCGGCTGCATGGTCGCGGTTCCGCGGCTCACTGATGAGCATCCCGATGCAGGTCGCAGCCCGCGTGGGTCACTTGCGCTTTTGCAGGACTGCCCAAACGACCACGGCGACCAGGACCACAAGCAGGATCGGCACCGAGTAGCCGCCGTATCCGGCCATCCAGCCACTGCCCCACATGCCGCCACCATTCATCATGTTGCCATTCTGCGCGGACGCCACGCCACTAGCGACCGCGGATACCAAACCAGTCGCTATCCCGATAAGTGACTTCATGGAAACCTCCGTTGTGAACTAGATCGCCCGAGTAAGCGCCGCAGATACAAGTTGTGCCACGAAGCAGCGGCTGTCGGTGCGGTAGCGCTCACATGGCGTGTCAACGTCCGCGTGGGGTTTGAGTCACTGGACTTCGTAGCGGGGCCCCAAGCCCGGTTCCGGTCACGGGACCAACGCATGTATGCTTGGGGCATGCAGTTACCGCTCATCCTGATACTGCTAGCCGGCGCCGCCACAGAATCCGCCCCGGAACTGATCATGGCGGCGCGTCCCAAACAGAGCGTCAGCGGTGACGGTCGGAGCACGGGCCAATGACAAGCCGTTTGCTGTCCTTGCTGGATTCAATCCGGTCAAGCTTGTGGTTCTGGCCCATCATCATGTCTATCGCCGCCTTGTTGCTGGCGCAGGGCACCGTGTGGATCGACCGGTCGGACTGGCTGGAGCAAATGCAGCTGACCTGGCTGTTCGGTGCCGGTATTGTCGGCGCCCGCATGCTGCTTGCCACGATTGCCACGGCTATGATCAGTATCGCGGCGACGGTTTTCTCAGTCACCATCGTTGCACTATCGCTGGCAGCAGGCCAGATGGGTCCGCGCTTGTTGCGAACCTTCATGCGCGATCGTGGCACACAAGCCTCGCTCGGCATTGTTATCGCCACCTTCGCCTTCTGCATCAGTGTCCTGGGCGTAGTGGACGCCAGCAGCAAGGTGGTTTTCGTGCCTCGCGCGTCGGTGACGATGGGTTTGCTGCTGGCCATGACCAGCATGGCCGTGCTGATCTATTTCATTCATCACGTGGCGGCGTCTATTCAGGCGCCCAACGTGATTGCTGTCGTGGGCGAGGAACTGGACGATGCGATCGACCGCCTCTTTCCGGAGGATGTCGGCAGAGGTGACCGGTCTCTTGCGGCAGAGGTGACTCCGGCGTTGCCGCCGGACTACCCGGTGTCCTCGTCGTCGGTGCTGGCACCAAAATCCGGTTATGTGCAGCTGATCAACGGTGAGTCGCTCGTCAGGATTGCCTGTGCAATCGACGGCCTGATCTGGCTGGCATGCGCCCCGGGTGCCCATGTGCTGGAAGGGACCGAGATTGCGCGAGTGTGGCCCGGTGCCGCCAACAGTCCGGACGTAAGCCGCAAGATTCAGGACGCCTTGAGCATCGGTGCGGTTCGTACGCCGATGCAGGACGTGCTGTACCTGGTGAGGCAGCTGGTCGAGATCGCCCAGCGAGCGTTGTCGCCAGGTATCAATGACCCGACTACGGCGGAAGCCTGCGTTGACCGCCTGGGCGCGGCGCTTGGCACGCTGCTGCACCGACCGACGCCATCCGCCTTCCGTCGCGATGACGATGGCGCCCTGCGGCTGATGGTGCAGGGAGCGTCTTTCGAGCAATTCGTCACGGCGGCCTTCGATCCGATCCGGAATTACAGCCGGTCCAGTCAGCAGGTATCCCTGAGGCTGGCCTCGCTGGTTGCGGAACTCGCACCGCTCACCCGTGAGGATTCGCAACGTAAGGCGTTGCTTTTGCAGGCGCAGATGCTGGACCGCGCAGCCGCCGCCCTTCCGGAGCCGCTGGATCGGAAGGCGGTTGAGGCGCAGTGCCGGCGCGCGTTGGACGCACTGGAGCTGGCCGCGGGGTCTCTGGCAGGCGTGCACACGGGCCGCGCGCCAATGGGTCTGGTTCTAGGCCCACTGGTTGGGGCGCTGCTGGCGGCGTCGCTGGCGATGCCGGTACAGCCCGCCAATGCGGCCGATGAGGGCACTATCGGCGTTGAAAGCGGCCTTACCGATGTGGGTGCGCCAGCTGCTCCTGCTGCAACCATCGCAGTGGAGTCAACGGCGCGCGGCGATGCCGAGATCACCAATCGCCTCAAGCAGCTCTACGCGAACATGGACGGCCTCAGCGGGGTCCAGGTCGACGTCAACGGCGGGCTGGTCATACTTTCGGGGGAGGTGCCATCGCGTGGCGCCCATGACCAGGCGATGGCGCTGGCCCGCCGCGTGCAGCGCGTCGTCGACGTACAGGATGAAATCGTCGAATCGCGCGACGTGCAGGGGCGGCTGTCGGCCACGGTGGAGCGTCTGCGAACGCGGGCGACAGACCTGGTCGGCATGCTGCCGCTGCTGGGCGTGGCGCTGGTCGCCTTTGTACTCTTCTGGTGGATGGCGCGGCTGGTGTCCGGTACCAAGCTGTTCAGCCGGTTTTTCGACGGCAATCCCTTCCTGCGGGATCTGGCGCGCCAGGTGGTGCGGCTGATCTTCATCGGCATTGGCCTTGTTCTGGCACTGCAGATACTGGATGCCACGGCCGTGTTGACGACCCTGTTGGGCGCGGCCGGGGTGTTTGGCCTCGCGCTGGGGTTTGCCTTGCGGGACACTGTGGAAAACTATATTGCGAGCCTGCTGCTGAGCCTGCGTCAGCCTTTCGCCAGCAACGATCACGTGGTGATCGAAGGTTGCGAAGGCCGCGTGCTGCGGCTCACACCTCGCGCCACGATCCTGATGACGCTGGACGGCAATCACACGCGAATTCCGAATGCGAAGGTCTACAAGGCGATCATCGTCAATTACACCAGGAATCCGAAACGGCGCTTCATGTTTGAAGTCGGTGTCGATACGGAGCAAAACCTGACCGATGCTCAGGAGCTTGCGGCCCGTACGCTGCTGAATATGGACGGCGTGCTGGATGATCCGGCACCCTATTGCACGGTGGAGACGCTGGGCGACTCCAATGTCGTACTGCGCGTATTTGGCTGGGTCGACCAGAGGTCAGCGGAGTTTCTTCGGGTACGCAGCGAGGCCATCCGGCTGGTGAAACATGCCTTCGACGAAGCAGGTATCGTGATGCCTGAGCCGATCTACAATTTGCGCATGAAGCCGTTGCTGGCTGCATCGGCGGACGGAAGTGCGCCGGGAGATAGCAACGCAGGCGTCAGCCGAGCTGTACCCGCTGCCGAAGCTCGCGGCGCTGAGCGGGAAGAACCAGCGACCGCCATCGATATCGGGCGCACGGGCGATCTGGATGAGCAGATCGCGGCTGACCGCCAGCATTCCGATGGTGATGATCTGCTGTCTGACGACGCACCGAGGGAATGAATGGGAGAGAGTGGAGAGCACGATGGGATTGAGCATAGACATCCAGAGTAATGGCGCCGATGCAGGCGTGAAGATGTCCGCTGCTGCCGCCGGGAAGATCGACAGTGCCAAGGATGCTGCGTCGCTGCTGTTGGGCAAGCTGCAGGAGTGGCTTACCGAACTGATCGCACTGCTGCCCAATCTGGTAGCTGCCGTGCTGATCCTGTTGCTGTTCATGGTATTGGCCCGTGTAGCCAGCCAGCTAGTCGCTCGCGGCCTTTCCAGAACGACGATGCCGGACACCATCCGCAAGCTTTTGTCGCGGATTGCCAGTGTTGTGGTGCTCGCAATAGGCACGTTCTTTGCGCTGGGGCTCCTGCATCTGGACAAGACCGTGACGTCGCTGCTGGCAGGCGCCGGCGTCGTGGGCCTGGCATTGGCCTTTGCCTTTCAGGACATGGCGGCCAATTTTATGGCTGGCATCTACATGTCGCTGAAGCGGCCCTTCGAAATCGGCCACCTGATTGAAACCAACGATGTTCTGGCCACGGTCAAGGAGATCGATATGCGCTCGACGGTTCTGCGTACAGCACAGGGCCAGATTGTGCGGGTACCCAACAAGGACATTGTCGAGAGCAAGCTGGTCAACTACTCGCTGTCAGGCGAGCGTCGCGTCGACCTGGAGGTGGGCGTGTCCTACGGCGAAGACCTCGAGCGGGTGCGTAAGGTGGCTGTTGCTGCAGTGAAGGCACTGGACGACTGCGATCCCAAGAGCGATCCCGATCTGATCTACACAGGGTTCGGCGACAGTTCGATCAACTGTACTATCCGTTTCTGGGTCAATTACGAAGGTAAGGGCCAGGCCGACTACCTCGGGGCCCGCGATGCCGCAATCGTGGCAGTCAAGAAGGCTTTCGACGCCGAGGACATCTCGATTCCATTCCCGATCCGGACTCTGGATTTCGCTATCAAGGGCGGCGGTGCGCTACGTGGGGAGTTGCGTGGTGGTTCCGACGCAAGCTAGCGGAGTGGCGGGCGCTTCATGAGTCCCACACTGCCGGCAAAAACGCAGGATCGGATCCGTGCGCCGCTGGAGCCCGCCGAATCGCCGTTGATGGATCTGTTTGCGGAGTTCGCCAGCATGCAGGGAACTGCTGCGGTACTCCTGCTAATCGCTAGTGTTGCGGGCGTGGCGTTTGCGACGCTGGAGCCGGACCTTTACCACGATGTTCTTCACTTTCCGATGCAGTTCCGCATCGGCGATAGCGCGCTCGATTGGGGGCTGGTGGAATGGATAAACGAGGGGCTGATGGCCCTGTTCTTCTTTCTGCTGGGCCTGGAGATCAAGCGTGAGGTGACGGTCGGCCAGTTGCGCGAAGTCCGCCGTTCTGTGGTGGTAGTCGCGTGTGCAGCGGGCGGCATGCTGGCGCCAGCCGCCATCTATGCGGCGATTAACTGGCAGGGGCTGGTATACGGCTGGGGGATTCCGATTGCCACCGATACGCCCTTCGCCTACGCCGCCCTGCTGGCATTGGGCAGCCGCGTACCACGTCCTGTGCCGGTCTTTCTGGTGGGGTTGGCCATCGTCGATGATGTGGGTGCGATTCTTGCCATCGCGCTCTTCTACAGCGCCGAGTTGGACACGGGGTACCTGTACTCAGCGCTGGCCGCCTGGGTGGCGCTTGGTCTGTTGAATGCACTCGGTGTGCGAAACGCTCTGGTCTACGGGCTGGCTGCAGTGGTCTTGTGGTGGCTGGTGGTGCAGGCCGGTGTACATGGGACCATTGCCGGTGTGGCCGCAGCCATCATGGCGCCTGTGAGGCCCAAAGTTCAGCCGCATAGTTTCGTGAAACGGGCGGTCGCACGGTTGGGGCATTTCCAGGCGCGCGAAAAGGAGCAACAGGGGACGGACGTTTTTGAAGATGACGTGCAGGATGAGGCTGCCCAGGATCTTCTGGTGGCCGCCGAACGCGTGACCTCGCCATTGCGGCGCTGGGAGCGCGTACTCGATCGCCCGGTGTCATTTGGCATCCTGCCGTTGTTTGCCTTCATGAATGCCGGCATCGACCTGCACGCTCTGGACCTGGCTGGAATGGTCCACGAGCCCATGGCATGGGGCGTGTTCGCCGGTCTTGTGGTCGGCAAGCCGTTGGGCATTACGCTGGCTGGTGGCCTTGGATTATGGCTGGGGCTGTGGCGACTGCCAGAGGGCATGACACTACATCACCTCCTGGGCGTGGGCTGCCTGGCGGGTATCGGCTTTACGATGTCCATTTTCGTCGCTCAGCTGTCCTTCGGCGCCGCAGACCTGTTGGCAACGGCCAAGGCTGCGATCGTGATCGCATCGCTCGTCGCGTGCGGGTTGGGAATGGCTGTGCTCGTCAGCCCGTATTCCGCATCCCCGCCGCGATCCGGTTGAGTTGTTCAGCCGATGACCAGCGGCTGTCACTAACCGCCGCCGGGCACTACCGGACCCTGGCCTGGGGCCGGTACCCTGCTCTGCCACGGGGTCACCGCCAGCCTCCCGTGCTACTTTCGGCCCTGGAAATAGCGAAAGGGCCATGGCTTGAGGGATCGCCTGCGTTTCATACTGCGCCGCTTCGGCGAGCGCCTGTGGGTCAAGCCCCTCGTGGTCTGCCTGCTGTCCATCGGCGTTGCCTTCCTGGCGACCCTGCTGGACGACACCGGCGTGGCCGAGTACCTGCCCGAGGTGGCAGCCGAGTCCGTCCAGCGGCTGCTTGGAATCATGGCCTCCAGTATGTTGGTGATTGCCACCTTCGCCGTAGGTTCGATGGTGTCGGCCTATGCGTCGGCCAGCAGTACGGCGACGCCTCGGACGTTTTCCATCGTCGTTTCCGACGACGTATCCCAGAATGCCCTGTCGACCTTCGTCGGCGCGTTTATCTTCAGCATCGTTGCCCTGGTCGCCCTCCAGAACGACTACTACGAGCGGGCAGGGCTGTTTGGACTTTTCCTGCTGACTCTGGTGGTGTTCGCGGCGGTCGTCGTCATCTTCGTGCGCTGGGTGGACCAGATCGCCCGGCTCGGCCGACTCGGATCGACGATCTCGCTGGTGGAAGCAGCGACAGTGGAGGCGCTGCAGCGCCGGCGCCGCGCACCGACTCTCGGGGGAATCCGGGCGGACGGCGCAGTGCACGGCGGGACGCCGGTTTACGCCGGTTCCATCGGCTACCTGCAGCGCGTGGATGTGCCGGCTCTTCAGGCGTGTGCCGAACACCAGGATCTGCGCATCACGGTGGCCGAATTGCCCGGGACCTTCGCCGCACCGGACCGGCCGCTGGCTTTTGTGCAGACCGAGGCGGGTGTTGGTAGCGAGATCAACGTCGACGCGATTGCCCGGGCTTTCACCATCGGTGAGGACCGGAAATTCGACGAAGACCCGCGCTTCGGGCTGATTGTGCTCTCGCAGATTGGGAGCCGCGCACTGTCCCCCGCAGTCAACGACCCCGGCACGGCCATTGACCTGCTTGGTACCTTCATCCGGCTGTTTTTCATGTGGTGCGCGCCTGCTGACGGCGGGGAGCAGAAGGCCCCTTCGTACGACCGGGTTACCGTGCCCGAGCTGTCTATCGACGACATGTTCGATGATGCCTTCACGGCGATTGCGCGCGACGGGGCGGGCATTGTGGAGGTCGCGGTCCGGCTCCAGAAGGCACTGCGGGCGCTGTCGGCTTCGGGGCACGCGGGAATGGAACAGGCTGCCCGCCGGCACTCTAGCCTGGCCTTCGCCCGGGCGGAGCACGCCCTGACGCTGCCGGAGGACCTGGAGGCGGTCCGGCGCCACGCCCGGCCGGGAGACGGTGCATAGCTGATCACATTTGCAGCGCCGTCGCCGTATTCGGGGGCCCGAGGCTCGTGGCGGGCGGGATTCCGGGCTGGCACGCTCAGCCGATGGGGCGTCTGAATTTCCTATGCCTTCGGAGACTCTCCGCCACTCATCAGGCAGAAGCTACGCTGCTCGCCGGCGATGCCGCCAGCGCTTCTAGTTCCGCTTCAACAGCGCCGACTGGTACCAGGATCAAATCTAACACGACGCAGTCGTGCCCCTGCTGCAGGAGACGGCGTCGCATACCCGTGGCCATTGCTCCAAAGCCTATCATTCCACTCTGCCTGGATATCTCCTGCTTGCGGGCGCGGACCATCCGGCCCCATCTTAGTCATCGCGCTGGCGCGCATGTGTTCGATAGCCGACAGAGACCCCATGGGATCTGGCGTTACAATGCACGGATGCAAGTGACTCTCACGGCGTATCCGCTTGTCGGGGGCCTCACGTTAGAAGGGGCGGCGCCGCCGGCAAGCTCAAGCACAAGCCTTACAGAGTTGAACTTCGGCGCCTCAAGATCAAGTTCGCGAAGCTGAACCTCATGACGGACATTCTCTTCCGCCTTCACTATGCGCAGCGCAAGCGGGCCAGCGTCAGGCCCGACCGGAACATCGTTGTCAAATGTACGCCGGAGAGGCTGGCGACCAACCGGCTGGTTCGCTGACGTGAGTACTCAGGCGAGACATGTCGGGAAGGCGCTTCCGTGGTTGAAGCAGAGTGGCGAAGAAGGCCACATGTTGGGCAGCATCGTAGGTGTGCGAGGCAGCGTTGTCGATGCGCGCTTCGAGTCCCGGTTACCGCCTATTCGCTCGCTGTTGCGGGCCGGGGCTCAGGACCAGATAGCCATCGAGGTACTGACCCACCTCGACGCCATGCACGTACGCGGCATAGCGCTGACGGCTACCCAGGGACTGGCGCGCGGCATGCCGGTGCGCAACACCGGCAAGCCGCTGCAGGCCCCGGTGGGGCCGCAGATTCTGTCGCGAATGTTTGATGTCTTCGGGCACGCCATCGACAGGCTGGAAGAACCAAAGGATGTCGAGTGGCGATCCGTGCATCGCGATCCGCCTCCGTTGACCACGCGCTCAACGACATCGGCAATCTTCGAGACCGGCATCAAGGTCATCGACGTACTGGCGCCGCTGGAGGTCGGGGGGAAGGCGGGCCTGTTCGGCGGTGCCGGCGTCGGCAAAACCGTTCTGCTGACCGAGATGATCCACAACATGGTCGGAAAACAGAAGGGCGTGAGTATCTTCTGCGGCATCGGCGAGCGCTGCCGTGAAGGTGAAGAGCTCTATCGCGAGATGAAGGAGGCCGGCGTGTTGAAGGACATGGTGATGGTGTTCGGCCAGATGAATGAGCCGCCTGGCGCACGCTTCAGGGTGGGGCATGCGGCCCTGACAATGGCTGAATATTTTCGCGATGATGCGCAGCGTGACGTGTTGCTGCTGATCGACAATATCTTCCGGTTCATCCAGGCGGGCTCCGAGGTCTCCGGGCTGATGGGCCAGATGCCCTCGCGGCTGGGCTACCAGCCGACGATGGGGACGGAGCTTTCGGGCCTGGAAGAACGCATAGCCAATACCGACGCGGGCGCGATCACGTCAATACAGGCAGTCTACGTTCCCGCCGATGACTTCACCGATCCCGCCGCTGTGCACACGTTTTCGCATCTGTCGGCCTCCCTGGTTCTGTCGCGCAAGCGAGCCAGCGAAGGGCTATTTCCGGCGATCGACCCGTTGCAGTCCAACTCCAAGATGGCCGTTCCTGGCATCGTGGGTGCGCGGCACTACGCATTGGCGCAGGAAATACGGCGCACGCTGGCGCAGTACGCCGACCTGAAGGACATCATCGCGATGCTGGGGCTCGAGCAGTTGTCGCCCGAGGATCGCAAGATCGTCGCGCGCGCGCGCCGTCTGGAGCGCTTCCTGACGCAGCCTTTCTTCACGACCGAGCAGTTCACCGGCCTGTCGGGAAAGGTTGTCAGTCTCGCCGACGCGCTCGAGGGTTGTGAGCGAATCCTGCGGGACGAGTTCAAGGACGAGCCGGAGAGCGCTCTCTACATGATTGGATCGATCGCGGAAGTGAAGGCGGCCGCCAAGACGCCGGCGCGTACGCCGCAGGTCGAGGACGTGGATGAGGCTTAAGGTGCTGCTGCCGTTTCGCGTCCTTCTGGACGAGCCAGACGTGTCCCGCATCATCGCCGAGACACAGAGTGGTTCATTCGGTTTGTTGCCGCACCGGCGTGACTGTGTGGCGGCGCTGGTCCCCGGCATTCTGACGTACCAGAGCGCTGCCCATGGGGAGGTCTTTGTTGCCGTCGATGCGGGCGTGCTGGTCAAGACAGGCGCCAACGTGACCGTCTCCGTCCGGCGCGCTGTCGCAGGCCCGGACCTTGCGCAGTTGCGCGAGGCCGTCCGGGGCGAGTTCCTGGCTCTGGATGACCAGGAACGTGGCGCACGCGAGGCTGCCAGCAAGCTGGAAAGCGGGTTCGTGAGCCGCTATGCGAGCCTGCAGAATGACTGACGATCCGTCCACACCGCCACTGGTGACAAAGGTGGGGGACAAGGCCGAGCGCAAGCTGCGGGCACGTCGCGACGAGAGCCAGGGCGTCTGGTTTGGTCTGGGAATGATGGGTCTGGTGGGCTG
Source organism: Gammaproteobacteria bacterium (assembly GCA_038214295.1). Taxonomy (GTDB): domain Bacteria; phylum Pseudomonadota; class Gammaproteobacteria; order Steroidobacterales; genus SHZI01. The sequence continues at coordinate 19,107 of JBBQSA010000033.1, read as the reverse complement.
GTCCATCGTCGTACCGACCCTGCTCGGCGCGGCGCTGGGAATCTGGCTCGATGGCCGGCATCCGGGGCGACACTCATGGACGTTGGCGCTCCTGGTCGCGGGGCTGGTGCTGGGCTGCGCGAATGCCTGGCGATGGGTTGCCAGGGAGGACCGGGCTATGCATGAGCCCGGCAAGCAGGAGGACTAGGACGCCATGAATGATCTGATCGCGCTGTTGCTGAGCGGGTTAGCGGGCCTGGCCCTGGGCGCGTTCTTCTTCGGGGGATTGTGGTGGACACTGCGCAAAGTCCTGGTGTCGCTGCGGCCTGTGCTGTGGCAGTTGGGCAGCCTGCTGGTGCGCTTCGGCGTGGTACTGTCGGGCTTCTATCTTGTTGCCGATGGCACGTGGCAGCGCATGTTCGCCTGCCTTGCGGGGTTTGTCCTGGCGCGATTCGTGCTGCTGCGACTGGTGCCATCGCCCCTGCACCGGCCCGCCAGCGTGACAGAGGTGAGCCATGCGCCTCGGCCCTGATGAGTTGATCTTCTGGCAATACGGTCCTGTCCGGCTCAATGCCACTATCGTGTTCACCTGGGCAATCATGGCCGTACTCGTGATCGGCTCGCTGTTGATAACGCGGCGACTATCCACTGACCACCGGCGTTCGCGCTGGCAAAACCTGCTGGAAATCGTCGTGACCGGCATGGCAGAGCAGATTCGGGAGGTGGGACTGCCGCAGCCTGAAAAATATCTGGGCTTTCTCGGTACGCTGTTCCTGTTCGTGGCGGCAGCGGCGCTTGCGACCATCGTGCCGGGTTACGAACCGCCCACCGGATCTCTGTCGACCACGGTGGCGCTGGCGCTGTGTGTATTCGTGGCAGTGCCGCTATTCGGCATTCGGGAGCAGGGGATTGGGGGCTATCTGGAATCCTACCTGCAGCCTACGATCCTCATGCTGCCGTTCAATATCATCAGCGAGATCTCGCGCACGCTGGCTCTGGCGGTACGACTGTTCGGCAACATGATGAGCGGGGCGATGATCGTGGCCATCCTGCTCAGCATCACGCCGTTCCTGTTTCCAGTGGTGATGACAATGCTCGGCCTGCTGACGGGAATGGTGCAGGCCTATATCTTCAGCGTTCTAGCCGCTGTGTATCTTGCCGCAGCGACCCGGACCGACAAGCGCAAGGCTTCTGCCGCGTCTGTGCTAGCGCCGGGCGCTGTGGAACCCCCTCATCAATAGGCATCTTGCGGAGTAACAATGAACAGTCTCACCATCATCGCCGTGATATCGATCGTTATGGCTGGCCTGACTACCGGGTTTGGCTGCCTCGGGCCCGCCCTGGCTGAAGGCAGGGCGGTTGCAACGGCATTGACCTCGCTTGCCCAGCAGCCCGACGCATCAGCCACCATTACCCGGACCTTGTTCGTCGGCCTGGCGATGATTGAATCCACGGCGATCTACTGCTTTGTGGTTTCGATGATCCTTATCTTTGCCAATCCGTTCTGGAATGCCGCGCTCAGCCAGGTGGCAGGAAGGTAGCTGATGCTGGTCGACTGGTTCACCGTCGGTGCGCAGGCGCTGAACTTTGTCATCCTGGTGTGGCTGATGAAGCGCTTCCTCTACACGCCGGTGCTGGACGCGATCGCTGCCCGGGAGAAGCGAATCGCCGATCAGATGGCTGCGGCGGCTGCCAAGGAAGCCCAGGCGGCAACTCAGCGCCAGGAAACGGCCGACAAGAGCCGGGATTTCGACCAGCAGCGGGACAGGCTGCTCGGCGAGGCGACAGAAGCGGCGACGGCGGAGGGGAGGCGGATCCTCGAAGAAGCGAAGCAGGCCGCAGCAGTCCTCGCGGCAGGGCATCAGGAGGCGCTGAAAGCGCAGGCTGGGCAGCTGGGACAGGCCATCGGCAACCGCGCCCGCGATGAGGTCTTCGCGATAGCCAGGAAGACGCTGACGGATCTCGCGGGTGCGAGTCTGGAAGAGCGTATCGCCGCTGTGTTTGTCGGCCGCCTGCGGGCACTGGCTGATCCGGACAAGACACTGCTCGGCAAAGCACTCACTTCAACGGCCGAACCGGCACTCGTGCGCAGCACCTTCGAATTGCCTGAGGCGCAGCGCGCGATGATCCAGACTGCCGTCAACGAGACGTTCTCTGCCGATATCGGGTTGCGTTACGAGACCGCCCCGGACGTGATCAGTGGCATCGAACTGCGGGCGGGAGGGCAGAAGCTCGCCTGGAGCATCGCGGAGTACCTGGCATCGCTCGAGGGGGCGGTTGCCTCACTGATGGTACCGCCATGAGCGAGCCGCCGGAGATCCTGTCGGACGCACTTGAGCGCAGCTTCGCGGCGATGAGTGCCGCGCGTGCGCAGTTTTCACCGGCAAATGCACTTCGCGAGGTCGGGTCGGTCGTGCGCGTGAGCACTGGTATTGCGCAGGTCAGTGGATTGCCTGGCGCGGGCTACGATGAACTGCTGGCGTTTCCGGGTGGCTTGTTCGGCATTGCATTTAATGTGGATGAGGGCGAACTGGGCGTCGTGCTGTTGGGCGACAGCTGGCACCTGCAGGCGGGCGATGACGTGCAGCGCACCGGGCGCGTGATGGATGTGGCCGTAGGACCGGAACTTCTCGGTCGCGTGATCGACCCGTTGGGCAGGCCGCTTGATGGACAGGGTCCGGTGCGCGCAACACAACGCCTGCCCATCGAGCGACCCGCCCCCGCCATCATGGATCGTGCGCCGGTCGAGGTGCCGCTGCAGTCAGGCCTCAAGGTGATCGACGCGCTGATTCCAATCGGACGCGGCCAGCGCGAACTCATCCTGGGTGACCGGCAGACCGGCAAGACTGCCATTGCGGTCGACACCATCCTCAACCAGCGCGACAAGAATGTCGTGTGCATCTACTGCGCCATAGGCCAGCGCGCGTCCGCGGTGGCGCGGACGATAGCAAGCCTGCGCGAGAAGGGTGCACTTAGCTATACGGTGTTCGTCGTGACCGAGGGCAATCAGCCGCCGGGCCTCACCTATATCACGCCCTACGCCGCGACGAGCATCGCGGAGTACTTCATGGAGTCCGGACGCGATGTTCTGATCGTCTACGACGATCTCACGCAGCACGCCCGCGCCTATCGGGAGCTCTCACTGTTGCTGCGCCGTCCGCCGGGTCGCGAGGCGTTCCCCGGCGATATCTTCTACATCCATTCGCGCCTGCTGGAGCGGGCCACGCGTCTAAGCGAGGAGCGTGGCGGCGGCTCCCTTACCGCGCTGCCGATCATCGAGACCGAGGCACAGGATATCTCAGCCTATATTCCGACCAATCTGATCTCGATCACTGACGGACAGATCTTTCTTTCGCCCGCATTATTCGAGCTCGGCGTGCTGCCGGCAGTGGACGTTGGCAAGTCGGTATCGCGTGTCGGCGGGAAGGCGCAGCGTGGAATATACCGTGCCGTGGCAGGCGACCTGAAACTGGCCTACGCGCAGTTCGAGGAGCTCGAAAACTTCTCGCGCTTTGGTGCCAGGCTTGATGATGCCACGCGTCGCACCATCGACCATGGCCAGCGTATCCGCGCCTGTCTGAAGCAGCCGCAATTCGAGCCGGTGACCGTGCCGGCGCAGATTGCCGTGTTGCTGGCCCTGACCGCGGGCCTGTTCGACTCGGTGCCGCTGGAGCGGATGACCGATGCCGAGCGCGCGGTGCGCTCTCTTGGGGAGTCGCTGGCCGAGCCGGTGCGCGTGCGATTCGAAACGGCGGCGAAGCTCAGCGATGAGGACCGCAAGCTCGTCATCGATGGCGCTAGGAATGCGCTACAACCATTCGTGCAGCAGGCGGCCGAGGTGAGGACCGCATGAGCGACTCGATCGCCGGGCTTCGCCACAAGATTGCCAGTGCGGGTGACCTGCAGTCGGTGGTACGCACGATGAAGTCGCTGGCCGCGGCCAGCATCGGCCAGTACCAGCGGGCAGTAGTCGCGCTTGCCGACTATGACCACTCCCTGGCAATGGGATTGGGCGAGCTTCTGCGGCAGTCGGGATCGGCACCCGTTGTGCCCGCAAGCGCGTCCGCCGACAAGGCCGATGGCGTCGCCGCGATCGTGTTTGGCTCCGACCAGGGGCTGGTGGGGCAGTTCAACGAAGTCATCGCAGATTATGCGCTTCAGACCTTGTCCGCCCTGTCCGACGCGCCACGGATCTGGGCCGTCGGCGAACGCGTTTATGCCAGGCTGGCCGGCGCGGGTCTGGCGATGCTGACGTCGTATGACGTGCCGGGTTCTGTTGAGTCCATCGCCCGGCTCGTCGGCCAGATGCAGATCGACAGCGAGGCACAACGCTCGCGCGGCGGACCCAGCCGTCTGTATGTCTTCCACAATCGCCCAACCTCGGGCGCTGGCTATGAGCCCTCCGGCAGGCAGCTGCTGCCGTTTGACGCGGCCTGGCAGCAACGGCTTGTTGCCGTGCCGTGGCCGGGAAAGTCACTGCCTGAGGTAATGGGGGCGGGCGTCGAGACGCTGCACGCGCTGCTGGGAGAATACCTTTTCATATCACTGTTCCGCGCCTGCGCCGAATCTCTGGCCAGCGAGAACGCCAGCCGTCTGGCGGCCATGGAACGTGCCGACCGTAACATTCTTGATCTGCTCGAGGCGCTGCGGGGAGATGTTCGTCGACGGCGCCAGAGTTCGATCGACGAGGAACTCTTCGACGTGATCGCCGGATACGAAGCGCTGGGCAGGTCATGAGGATCCTGTCTGGTCGACGGCTCGTCCAGCATCCGCTTCGGTGCGGTGCCGTACGGAACGCGACACCGTCCAGGCGCATATTGGAGCGTGGATCGATGAGCCCGATCGGCTGAGCAATCGTAGCGATGTGGCTAGCATTCCACTCGCTCGCCGCCAGAACGACACCGCACCTGCTGCGCAGGGATGACGAGCAGTGGCTCGTCGCGCCGCCAAGGTGACAAGTACCGTATCGAAACTGCGTTATGGGGCTGCCCTGAGTACACCTGATTATGAAGCACACCATTGTAGCGACGGCAGCCGGTACAGAGTTTGACGCGTTTCTCTATGCGACCATTGCCGATGAGCGCGACGGAGAACCACTCACCGTACTGTCAGCCCTGGCTCGCCAGGATGTGGATCCCTGGGATGAGGCGGCAAGGCTGGCTCGACTTCCGCTGGAAGCGGCGACGCTATCGCTCAGAAAGATCATTGGCGCACTGGCTCCAAGCTCAGCAGTGCGGCCTGACTCCGGCGCAACTGCCGCGCGGTTGATTGCACTGTTGCCACATCGCGTCACCAATCGACCGGCGCCTACCGCCGCCAATCAAGTCGCAGGAATGGGCATGAACCCGCTCGTCATTCGGCGGTATGTGCTGCTCTACGTGGCCCTTGCGGCTTTGACACTGCTATCGCACTGGCTGTCGGCGCCGCCCGAGCCTCCGTCCGGAGCTGCGGCGCCGGCCGCCGCGGCGGCCACGGTCGTGCCCCGCGCGGCTGGGTCCAGTACCAAGTGAGTGGGCAGGTCCGGGTGCGCGCGCCTGGACCTGCCCAAGAGCCCTCCGGCAAGGACAATCCCCATATGAATCCGCTCACTGGTTTCCCGGTGGCCACCGTCACTCTGGGCGGCATTGCCGTCATTACCTGCGTGAATTGTAGACTAAGGGCAACGCCTCGCAAGAATACGGCGCCGAACAGACGGCCATTGTGCGCTACGCACGGCGGCAGGTGTATTGCAACGACTGCCTTCAGGGTCGGTAGGATCTCCGAGCTTCGCTAGCGGACATAGCGCGACACCGGCCGTGTACGGTATCGCACGGACGACGGCGGGCCATCGGTTCATGCTCTGGCGTCAGATCGAGCGAACGTGAAGTCCCTGTTGCCACGGCTTCAGTGAAGTAGCCGGCCAATCGTCCCCCCCTGTCACTCAAGGAAACCATGCGATGCGATTAATCAAGACAAGCCTGCTAACCCTCGGGGCCGTAGCCGCCCTGGCGGTCAACGCCTGCGCGACCGGGCCCGCGCCTCGCACGGCCGGTGTGGTCATGGACGACGCGGCCATCACGGCCAGCGTCAAGACCAAGCTGACCCTCGATAAGGACACCAAGGCCCGGCAGATCAATGTGGAGACCCAGAAGGGCATCGTTCAGCTGAACGGCTTCGTCGATTCCAGCGCAGCCCGCAGCGAGGCGGAAAAGATTGCCGCCGGCACAGACGGCGTGAAGCAGGTGCGTAACAACCTGGAGGTCCGCTCTGCCGACCGGTCCGCCGGCGAGGTCATTGACGACGCCATGATCACCGGCAAGGTCGAGGCCGCCCTGGCCGCCGACAAGCGCACCAGCGCCCTCCGCGTGGACGTCGAGACCCACGGGGGCGAAGTGCAGTTGAGCGGGTTCGCCAAGAACCAGGCCGAGAAGGATGCAGCTGTGGCTGTCACCCGCGCGGTCGCGGGCGTACGGACGGTCGAGAACGCGATCGACGTTCGTTAAGGCAAGACCTGGCCGGACGAGGCCGGATGGCGTTGCCCTCGTCCGGCCAGGCTTTTTGCTGACCCAACCTACGCTGGCACGACGGGTTCCACGTCCACACACGGGTAGCGCACGTCCAGAAGTCCGGGCTGGCAACCTCAGCAAATGGGTTGTTTGATTGACCTATTCCTTAGCGACAACCCACTGCTATTCCTCTGAATAGCCGGTTTCGAGCTGATCTCGCACAGAGGGCATCAGTTCGCCATCGTTGGCCGAAAGCCAGCGCTACAGCCAGCGCCCGCGCACCTACTTCGACCCGCGCCATGCACGCGCTTTCGGATGCCACACGGTATGTTGGTACGGTTGCGAACTGATCCCGCTGGAAGTTTCGTGTAAGAGGAGAATGCCCTTGGTGATTTCCCGATCCCCGCACGCCAAGGCCCTGGACTTCCCTGATCAAAAGGAATAACCGCCATGAAGACCGCGATACTTACGATCATGATCGTAGCCTGCGCCATGACTGTCGCGCCACTGTCTGCAGCCGACAAGCCTGCGTCGAAGCCCGAGGGGCCGGGCATGACCATGAGTATGGACAAGCAGATGGCCCAGATGCAGTTGAACATGAAGACGATGCAGCAACAGATGGATAGGCTCCGCGCCACAACCGACCCGAAGGAAAGGCAAAGGCTGATGCACGAGCACATGCAGACCATGCGGGACAACATGACCATGATGCGTGGCATGGGTGGGCCGCTTATGGAGGGTGGAGGGCAACACGGCGGGATGAATGGGATGGGCGGGATGAAGGGAATGAGTGGAATGGGCGGCAACAAGGGCGTGAAGTCCGGTGACATGGCCCACCGTCACGACATGCTGGTGCAGCGTATGGACATGATGCAGATGATGATGGAACAGATGATGCAGCACGACCAGATGATGCAGTCGACGCCGGCCAGATAGCGGCCCTCGTCTATGCAAAGCTGATCCGAGCTTACGACAGGCACGACCACCAGCAGTGAGCGAACCAGGCCATGGAGTCGCGGTGCGCTGCCGGGGCCTGACCAAGAGCTATGGTTCAGGCGATGGGATGGTAGCCGGCGGCCAGTACGGCGAGCACGTCCAGAACTGGCAGAAGCACAGCGGCCAAGCCCACCAGATCACTGCGCCTGTGCGTGCCGCGATCTGTTGCGGGGGAGAGGACGTGATTTGCGGCTGTTTCCATGGGCCGCAAGATATGGCTGCCGGCAGCCGGTCGTCTGTACGGGGCCGTACCCTGTACGGTGGCGTACCGAGACGTGGCGACTGTGAGAGTAGAATTGCGTCAATACAGCTTTCTTCAACCAGCGAGAGGTTTCCCAATGAACAGCATCATCTATATCGTCGGCCTCGTCGTCGTCATCCTGTTTATCGCGGGGTTCTTGGGCCTGCGCTAGGCGGGGCTGGACTGGAGGGAGCCTGGAAACAGCTGGCGCCGCGCACAATATTTCAAGGACGATGGCGGCGGCGGAGCATTTTCCCGGGAAGTTCGGCCAGGGTCTCTGCTATTTGGTCTTCACTTCGATATCGACGCTGTCGCCGCCACCACCTTCGTCCTTCTTGATGCCGATGGCACCCTTGCCCACGTCGATCTTGAGGTCAAGGCCTGAGTCGTTACTGTTTGCGGGAGTTCCGGGGCTGGCGGGCGGCGGAGGCTGCCGTCCGCAACCGGCCAGCGCGACAAATGCAAGAACCAGAATTGTGGGTTTCATTGGCTACTCCTTGACGATTGCCCCAGTCGCAAGATGCGCCGGGTCAGGAAGCAGTATAGGCCGAAGTCAGAGGTAGCGGCCCGATGGTTCCGGGCTGTTTAATCTGGTGGCGCCCGAGAGAGTAGAAGTGAGGGAATCCAGCGTTTCTCAACCAGCGAGAGAATTCCCATGAACAGCATCATCTATATCGTCGGCCTCGTCGTCGTCATCCTGTTTATCGCGGGGTTCTTGGGCCTGCGCTAGGCGAACGCATCGCTGAAATGCAGAGGCCTCACTTTGGTCCGTACGGTGGTGCACGACGCCCAGCATGTTCTTTGCCCTTCTTATGTGGGACTCCGCACTGACGCCGCTCGAGCCTCGCGAGCAAGCTCACGTCTGGAAAAAGGAGACTGACATGAACAAGGATACTGCCGAGGGCAACTGGAAACAGCTCGCAGGAAAAATCAAGGCGAAGTGGGGCAAGCTCACCGACGACGACCTCGCGAGGGCCGAGGGCAACAGGGAATACCTGCTCGGCAAGATCCAGGAGCACTACGGCCTGGCGCAAGACAAGGCGGAGGAGAGACTCAAGGAACTCGGCCTCGTCTGAGCGACGCGGAACCGTTACGCTCAGCATTCCGGAGCCGGCCCGGCGGCGACTAACGCCGTCGGGCTCGGTGTGGGCTGCAGGGCTTTCACCAGGAACCGACCAAGTACTCGCGAGTCGGCGACGGACGCACGAGGGCGCCGATATCGACAGCGTGGGGGCTGTGTGGGAGTGGTGTAGGAGAGTGCTGCTCAGTTATGCAGCTACTTAGTTTTGCACGGCTGTAATACCTTGCCGGATTCCCTGGGGGCGAGGGCGCGTAGTTGGCTGCGGACTCCCGCCACCGGGTGACAAAGTCCCTGCGGAGCCAGAAGCTGGCAGGTTATCGAGAATGTGCTGGACCAGAGCAGAGTAATTGTTATCAAAATGGTGGTCCCCCGGCATGCTGATCACCTTGACGCCCAGGTTGCCGAGGGATTCGCAATCCGCCACCGCGTCGGACACACCGTAAATGCACAGGCTCCTAGTCCAGGCCATTTCCCCGACTTCTGGGGGCACGGGCAACCGGTCGGCACTCGTGTCCGCGTCCATCCAGCTGGAGAACTGAAATTCGAATGCCGCGGATTTCCCGATGCTGAGCAGGACGACCAGGGCGATATCCTTGCGATACTCATCATCAATGCGGTTGGCGATAAAGGGCAACACGTCGGCGCCAAAGGAAAACCCGATCAGGATGACCCGTTTCTTGTGCCATTTGGCCATGTAATCCAGCATCGTATTCTGGACATCCACGGCGGTCTCCTCCGGCGTTCTGCGTTTCCAGAAGTAGCTCAGTGAATCCAGGGCGACCGTGGGTATGCCATGGCCCGCCAGGATGTTGGCAATGCCCCTGTCCGCTTCCGCCCAGCCGCCGTCGCCGGTGACCATAAGCGCCATTGTGTCGGAGCTGCCCGTGTCACGAGGCGTCACTTCCATGAGCGGTAGGTCTCCCTCGCTGCGATCCGAGGAAAGTTGATCGGTCAGGCGGGGATCCAGCCACTGCAGGATTTGCAGGACTTGCGCGCTGTTGGCCGCATCATTGGTATTGAGGGTTGTAAATTTCGCGTTGCGGATCTGGTCAGCGAACTGTCGCGCTTCCTCTATGGCATCAGCTGAGCCCCCCTGGAAGAGGTACCAGCTGGAGGGCAGGCGCGCGACGGGGGCCAGAACCAGGACGCCTCCCTTCTGGCTCTTTACCAGTGTTTCCGTGCGGCAGAGGCGGGTGTCCGCGTGCAATTCCGGGGAAAAGTTGATGCTGATTGCGGCGTGAAAGCGGTGTTCATCGTCTTGCGCCAGGGCGACATAGGTCGCGGCGGCACCTTCGCCGACACCGGCCACTATGGGCAGGATGTCCGCATCCAGCTTGAGTTGCTTGCCGAGGTTTTTCCGCAGGGCCAGCAGCTTGCCCGCGACATCAATGCAGTTCTGCGGACTGCCGCCAGTCCGCAGCAAGGCAGCGGTATGAATCACGGCCACGCTATAGTTGAGGCTGGCGAACTGTTGTGCATACGCGGTGCTGGTTGCGGGAGCCGCTTCATCATCGAGGAAAAAGATCAGGCCCTTCTCCGGCCCGGTCGGGTGCACCAGCCTGACCCGATCGCCACCGGCCGTTGTAACGATTTCATCGAGAATGCTGTCCGGGGCTTCCGGCGTCTCACGAGGCAGCAGCGCGAAATATATTGTCACGATCACGGCTGCCAGGACCGCAGACGCGGTGATCATGCGTTGGTAAGTTAACAAAGTCGGCATGTCGGGGAGCGCCCTCGGTTTTCTCTGTGCGCGGACCCGGTCCTCCCCTCCTTACTCGCCAAGGACCACCTCATCCCGGTTACTGAGCGCAGCCAGGGCGGGCCGGTTGGCGAGGATGCGGTTGCGGCTTATAGCGTCCAAACCCGCATAGTCGCCCTGTTCGAGCGCGCCAAGTTCGGCCTTGTTCAGCATCACCGGCCGGGCCCGGATCGGGGCCGTCGCCATTACCAGTGCCCGCGTGGGGGCGTGGCCGAGTGCGCGGGCAAAGCCCTGCCCGTAATCGGCGGCAGTGGCCAGGAGCACCTTCAGCCTGCGCAGCTCACGCGCGGGATTGGCTTCCTCAGGAATCAGGAACAGCCTTGCCATACGCGCTGCCCGCCCCCAGGACACGCGGCTCGAATAGACCGAAGCGGGAATGCTCATCAGCAGCGCGCCAGCCACCGGAACCAGCCACGGAATAAAGGCCGGTTCGATGCTGTAGACGCCGTACAGCCAGCCTGCACCCAGCAGGGTGTGCAGGCCGTGCCGTGCCAGTGCTTCGCCCCAAGGCGTCTGGCTGTCGCTGCGGGCTGGCGACTTCCACCCCACCGAAATGCCCAGCAGTGCGGTGAGCACGAAGCGGGTGTGGAACAGCATCCGCACCGGTGCGAGCAAGGCCGAGAACAGCATTTCCAGCAGCAGGCTGACCAGCAGGCGTGGTCCACCGCCGAAGTAGCGGCGTTCGCTGCCCCTGAGCAACACCAGGAGTCCCGCCAGCCACTTGGGGAGGAACAGGAGGCCCGCAGTAAGCGAGAACAGGCTGACCGCCCATTCCGGGTGCCAGCGCGGCCAGTCAGGGAACAGCTGATTGGGCTCGCTGAAATAGACCGGGTCCACTGTCGCGTTGACCACCAGCAAGGCGGTGGAGAGCGCGAGGAACAGGAACCACAAGGGGGCCGAGAGATAGGCCATGACGCCCGTCATGAACACGGCGCGGTGGGCCGGGTGCAGCCCGCGGGTAAAAAACAGGCGGAAGTTCTGCAGATTGCCCTGGCACCAGCGGCGGTCGCGCTTGAGTTCGTCCAGAAGATTGGGCGGCATCTCCTCGAAGCTGCCGGCCAGATCGTAAGCGATCCACACACTCCAGCCGGCCCGGCGCATCAACGCTGCTTCGACAAAATCATGGCTGAGAATCTCGCCCGCCATCGCCCCTTTGCCGGGCAGGCGACCCAAGGCGCAGTGCTGCATGAAGGGCGCGACGCGCAGGATGGCGTTGTGCCCCCAGTAGTGGCTCTCACCCAGTTGCCAGAAGTGCAGGCCGGCGGTGAACAAAGGGCCATAGACGCGTGTCGCAAACTGCTGGATGCGTGCATACAGGGTTTCCCGCCCCGCGGCCCGCGGCGCGGTCTGGATGATGCCGGCACCGGGGTTGGCAACCATCAGCTGCACCAGCCGCACCAGCGTGGCGCCGCTCATCACGCTGTCGGCGTCGAGCACCACCATCGTTGCATAGCGGCTGCCCCAGCGGCGGCACCAGTCGGCCACATTGCCGCTCTTGCGCTTGATGCGGTGGGTACGGCGGCGGTAGAACACCCGCCCATAGCCCCCCACTGCCACGCAGAGGTCGCGCCAGGCTTCCAGCTCGGCCACCCGCACATCGGGGTCGGAGGAATCGGAGAGCACGAAGAAGTCGAACCATCCCGCATGTCCACTGCGATCTACCGACTCCAGCGTGGCGCGCAGCCCGGCAAACACCCGCGCCACGTCCTCGTTGCAGATCGGCATCAGGATTGCGCAGCGCTGATCCGGCGGCACCACCACAGTCTCGGTGGCCGAGGCGTTGATGGCGTATTTATCCTTTCCACGCAGCAGGACAAAGAAGCCCATCAGGGCCGTCCAGAATCCCAGTCCCACCCACATGAACAGCACCAGGTAAAGAGCCAGAATGGCGCCCATCAGCCAGTGCTCGATCGCCAGGGTGCCGTGGTAGGGCAGTACCGAGCGCATGACATTGGTGGCGGCCACCGCCTGCACGAGAGTCAGGAACATCAGCACCGCTCGCCGGTTGCGTGCTGCCACTCGCCAGACCGACGCCTTCTGCCGCGCCGACGGCGGCCTCGGCGAGCGCGTGGCGGCAGCGAGCCCCCGCTTGCCAGTGAACAGTCGGCCAATAGCGCTGCCCAGACGGCGCAGCGGATTCGGGGTCCAGGGCGTAAACAGCATGCTGGCGCGTGCCAGTGGCGGCGTGGTGAGCAGTCGCGGCTGCCCCTGCGCATGGCGCTGGATCAGCCCCTCCGGGGCCTCAGGCCCCAGGGCTGCCTGAAGCCGACGGTCGAATATCGCGTGGGGAGGGTCGGCGCCCACGGGCTGGTTTGCCGTCATCACTCGCCCGGCAGGATATAGCTCCAGGTCTCCGATACCTGGGCTGCACCGCGTAAGAGGGAAGCACGCATCTCCACCGGCTTGCTGTCGTCGAGGCGCTTGAAGCGCAAGCTCATGCGCCAGCCGCCAGTGACCTCGTTCGGGTAGGTCTGGCGCTCGATCAGCGTGGCGTTGTCGTCAAGCCAGAGGGTGCTGGTGATCGGCACGGGTTTGGGGCCGCGATTGGCCGGCGGGGCGGCAAAATCCACCAGCAGGCGCACGCTGTCGTCGTCATCTTTCACATAGCCGTGACCACGCCGTGTTTGCAGCACGCTGGCCACTTGTGGCGGTACACGCAAGTCGTCCTGCCACGAGAGGCGATAGGCCAGGTCTATGGCCTTGCCTGGCTCGGGAAGTTCCTTCGGCAGCCAATAGGCGACGATGTTGTCGTTGGTTTCGTCGGGCGTCGGAATCTGGACCAGTTCCACCCGGCCCGCGCCCCAGTTGCCCGTGGGCTCGACCCAGGCGCTGGGACGCAGATCGTAGCGGGCTTCCAGGTCTTCGTAGGCTCCGAAGGTTCGGCGCCGTTGCATCAGGCCAAAGCCCCTGGGATTGTTCAGGCTAAAGCTGCTGACGAGCAGGCGGCGCGGGTTGACCAGCGGCCGCCAGATCCACTCGCCATTGCCGTTGGCGATGAGCAGGCCGTCGGAATCGTGCACTTCGGGCCGGTAGTCCTCGCCGCCGCGGTACTGGTTGCTGCCCCGGTAGAACATGCTGGTCAGCGGGGCGAGGCCAAGCTTGTCCACGGCCTCGCGCAGGAAGAGTCGGCAAGTCACCTCCACCACGGTGCGGCTGCCCGGCTGCAGCCTGAAGCGGTAGGCCCCGGTGACGCGGCGCGAGTCGAGCAGGGCGTAGATCACCAACTCCCTGGCGTTGGCCGTCGGGGTTTCCACCCAGAACTCACGGAAGGTGGGAAACTCCTCACCCGAGGCGACTGCGGTATCCACCGCCAGGCCGCGCGCTGACAGGCCGTAACGCTGACCGGCACCCACGCCACGGAAATAGCTGGCGCCCTGAAACACCAGCAGCTCGTCCTTGAAGCTCTTTTTGTTGAGCGCAAAGTGCACCCGGAAGCCGGCATAGCCCAGGTCCCTGAATTGGCTGGTGTCGAGCCTGTTGCGGCCATAGTTGAAGAACGTCGGGTCGAAACCCAGCGGCCGGCTCACGCCGCCGCGTACCAGGTTGATCCTGACCGGCTGCGTGAAATACAGGCCCGGGTGAAACAGTTGCAGCTCGAAGGGCAACTTCTGGGCATGCCAGATCGCCTTGGCGGGGTTGAAGCGGATGTCGCGGTACTGGTCGTAATTCAGCTCGATCAGGTCGCGCGGCAGGTCGTTCTGCGGCTCCCGGTATCTGTCCTGGGCCAGCTTTTCGGCGCGGAGGGCGACATCGGCCAGGCTAAAGGCCTGCACCGTGGTGGCGAGACAGAAAAGGGTCAGGGCCAGCAGGCGGGAGGCGACAGGCGACATGAAAAATACCAAGGAAAGCGAACTGGAACTCAGAGGGTCACCGTTACCCGCCTTTGGGCGGCGAACGGTGGTTGCACGGGGGTCACCGTCGCCCCCGCGAAGTTTGCCAGTTCCGAATCCCGTCCGCCAAGGGCTGTGCTTGAACCAAACCCAGGTCTGATCCGGCTGAATTTCGGGACCTTTTGCGGTCCAGGGCTTGACCGCCAACAGCCTACTGCATTGGGTGCCATCCTGTTGACAATTGTGTGTCCCTTGTTCAGGGCAGTCGTTCGCCGCGGCCGGCTTCCATCAGCCGGTACCACTCCTCGCGGCCAAGTTCGAGGTCCGCGGCCCGGGCGCTGGCCTGGATGTTCGCGACGTCAGTCGACCCGATGATCGGCACGATCCCGGCTGGATGCTTCAGCAACCAGGCCAGGGCGGCGACGGAACGGCTCGTGGAGTGACTACGGGCGATGCCATCCAGCGTTTTCCGGAGTGTCGACCGGCGCGAATATTCCGGAAGACTCCTGTCGATGGGGGCACTGTCGGCCAGGTGTCCGCCGGAAAGGGGACTCCAGGCCATTGGGGTGATCTTTTCACATAGGCATTGATCGAGCGTGCCATCGTCGAAGGGGTCAAGTTTCAGCAGGCTGATTTCAACCTGATTCACCGTGAGTGGCATGGGGCACGCCTGCTGCAACAGCGTAACCTGCGACGGACGAAAGTTGCTCACGCCAAATTCGCGAACCTTGCCCGCCGATTTCAGCCGGGTGAACGCGTCCGCCACTTCATCGGGGTTCATCAGGTAGTCAGGCCGGTGAAGCAGGTACAGATCGATGACGTCGACGCCCATTCGCTCCAGCGAGCCCTCGCAGGATTGAACAATGTAGTCGGCGGAAAAATCATAGCGATAGGGCGCGTCAGCGCTGGGAACGCCTTGCTGGCGAATGCCGCACTTGCTCGAGAGCACCATTTGCGGACGCATCTCCGGATGTTCGCGCAGCGCGTCGCCAAGAACGATTTCCGCCGCACCGCCTCCATAGATGTCCGCCAGGTCAAACAAGGTGAATCCGGACTCGAAGGCCGCCCGAACCGCTTTTATGCCTCTAGCTTTGACCTCCAACGTCAGGTTTGCAGCCGTGCACGGGCCGGCCAGCCGCATGCAACCGTACGCGATACGGCTCGTCGTCAGTGTGCCGGTACCAAGGGAGATTGACTTCACAGGTCGTAAATCAGGCCAGATTCGGGGCCTTAAGTCTAATCGCTCACCGCAATGGGCGACTCTGCCCTCAGGATCAAGGCAGCCTGGTGGGGTGGGTTGTTTAAATGCCCTCTACTCACCCGCTGCCTGCGCAGGTCATATATGAAAAGCCTTTTCCCCAGTCGACTCCTGCTAACCCTTGCCGCGCTGCTCGTTGCGCAGTCCGGCTGGGCGGCGCTGGCCAGTTACAGCCAGAACTTCGAGGCCCTGACCGCGGCCAATAGTACAGCGCTCAGTGGCGTCGGTTTCCAGGTTGCTGGCACTGTCTACAACGGCAATACCGGCGCCAGTCCGCCCTATGGTGCGTTCAAGTCATTCTACGGCAACTTTGCGGCGCCCAACGGTACCGGGGCGTTTTCAGCCGTTGCCAGTGGCGAGGGGGGCGGTGCCCAGGGTGCCAAGTACCTCAATGCCTTCAGCGATTACAACTGCTGCGCCACTGCCGATGGCCACAGGGACGCCACCTCGCCGTTCGACTTTGTCCAGAGCAGCGTCTTCCAGGAGCAGGTGATCGCCGCTGCCAACATTGGTGCCACCTGGACGCTGACCTTCGACGCCAAGCTGCCTTCCTCCAATGGGTGCGGCACGGTCGCTATCTCGGACTGCATCGCTTTCATACGTACGCTCGATCCGAACAATAGCTTCGCGACCATATACCGGGCCACCTTCGACGCGCAGACGCTGAGTACCACCAACTGGAGCACGCACGTCCTGTCGTTCCAGCTCAGTGACCCGGCGCTGAGTGGCCAGATCCTGCAGTTCGGCTTCCAGAGCGTGTCGCGGCAGTATGGCAACTCCGGTGTCTATTACGACAACATTGTCTTTCAGTCCCTGACGCCCGATGCCGACGGAGACGGCATTGCCGACAGCGTGGATAACTGCCCCGCTGTGGCTAACTCCGACCAGGCGGACACCGACGGCGATGCGCGCGGTGACCTCTGCGACAACTGCCGGCTGCTGGCCAACAACAGCGGGGCCGGCGCCCAGTGCGACTCCGACAACGACGGTTTCGGTAACCGCTGCGACGGCGACTTTAACAACAACAGTGCCACGAACGCCCAGGACACCACGCTGTTCCGCCAGCGGCTCGGCCAGCCCAGCGTTGCGCCCACGTACAACGCGGCCGACCTCAACTGCAACGGCTCGGTAAATGCGCAGGACACCACGCTGTTCCGCCAGCTGCTTGGTGCGCCGCCGGGGCCTGGTGCCGGGTCGTCTGGCTCCCAGTTCACGATCCGCCCGCTGCCGGCCATCTACACGACCGGGAAAGCGGTCAACTACAGCGCGTTCCGGGCCGGAGGGCCGGGAGTCGGTGAAGTCCCCAGCGACGCCAGCGTGCTGCAGGATCTTGGCCTGCTGCACAACGCCGGTTTCAACCTGCTCCGGCTGTTTGGCGCCGATGCGGTTTCTGACAAGATCCTCAGGCTCGCCGCGGCGAACTACCCGGAAATGAAATTCCAGCAGGGCATCTTCCTGCGCGGGCCGACCCCGCTGTCCTGCGTGGACACAGTCAATTCGGCCCAGGTTGCGACCGGCATCCAGCTGGCCAACCAGTACCCGAACGTGGTGACCGTCAGTGTGGGCAACGAGACGTCGCTCGGCACCGGCCTCACCATCTCCTGCCTGTTGAGCTATGTGCAGACCGTGCGGAGCCAGGTTGTCCAGCCGGTCACCACGGACGACATCGCTGCGTTCTACAGCGGCGGCTTGCCCGGTTACCAGCCGGACCCGGTCCTGGCCGCGATCGATTTTGTCTCCGCCCACACCTATCCATTCCTGGGCTACGTGTTCTGGAACTGGCAGCAGACCGGCACGCCGGCGGGTCCGGCACGGGCGGCCGCCATGATGAACGCCTCGCTTGCCCAGGCCCAGGCTGAGTACGCCTCGGTTTCCGCCCACCTGTACAGGAATGCCAGCGGCAACACGGTGAGCATTGGCGCCTCGCTGCCGATCGTGATCGGTGAGATCGGCTGGAAGGCAGTGCAAACCAATACGTCATCGCCGATAGAAACCTACGCCGCCAACCCGGTCAACGCCAAGTGGCACCACGACCTGCTGGCTGGCTGGCAGGGCACCCAGGGCGGCCCGGTCAGGATTTTCATCTTCCAGGCCTTCGACGAAGCCTGGAAGGGTAACGACGATGGCTGGGGACTGTGGGACAAGTTCCGCGCCCCACGCTACGGCCTGTGCGGCACACTGGCCGGAAGCCCGTGCAATTCCAATGTCTACCAGGGGGCGGGCTACTACCCGTTCTGAAGCAGCTGCGTGCGGAAGCACGCCATCGCCGTGGCGATCAGGGGATCGTGAAGCAGCGAGGCTACTGGCTGGGCAGTTTGTCGAGCATCGCGCGGGTCACCAGCGTGATGCCGCTTTCGGTACGGAAGAAGCGCCGGGCGTCGGCTTCGGCGTCTTCACCCACGACCAGGCCGTCGGGGATGGCAGCCCCACGATCAACGATCACGCGCCGCAGGCGAGCGTGGCGCCCCACGCTCACGCCGGGCAACAGCACAGACCATTCGACGCTGGCGTAGGAGTGCACACGTACCGACCAGAACAGCACCGATCGCAGTACCGAGCCTGAAATGATGCTGCCATTGGAGACCAGTGACTCCACCGCCATACCGCAGCGGCCTTCCTCGTTGTGCACGAACTTGACCGGTGCCAGCTGTCCCTGGTGGGTCCAGATCGGCCACTGTGTGTCGTACAGGTTGAGCTGCGGTTCGGTGGCCGTGAGGTCGATGTTGGCATCCCAGTACGAGTCGATGGTGCCCACGTCGCGCCAGTAGGGCTCCGTGCCCGGGGCGCTGCCGACGCAGCTCATCGCGAAGGGATGTGCCGCCGCGTTGCCGGTCTGGACCGCGCGCGGGATGATGTCTCTGCCAAAGTCATGGCTCGAGGCTGGGTCGGCCATGTCGCGCTCCAGCTCGGCATACAGGTAACGCGCGTTGAAAATGTAGATCCCCATGCTCACGAGCGACCGGTCGCTGTTGCCGGGCATTCCGGGTGGGTCGGCAGGTTTCTCGACAAAGTCGCTGATGTGCCACTGATCGTCGACCGCCATCACCCCGAAGCTGCGGGCCTCCTCGCGGGGGACGTCGATGCAGGCGACCGTGCATTCACGGCCCTTGTCGACATGGTCGGCCAGCATGAGGGCGTAGTTCATCTTGTAGACGTGATCGCCGCCGAGTACCACGATGTAGTCGGCATCGTAGCTGTCGAGGATGTCCTGGTTTTGCCACACGGCATCAGCCGTACCCCGGTACCACTGCTCCTCGCCGACGCGCTGCTGGGCGGGCAACAGGTCTATGAACTCGTTCGCTTCGCTCTTCAGGAAGCCCCAGCCGCGCTGCACATGCCGCAGCAGGCTGTGGCTCTTGTACTGGGAAATGACGCCGATCCGCCGGATACCCGAATTCAGGCAGTTCGACAGTGCGAAATCAACAATGCGGAAGCGGCCGCCAAAGTACACCGCCGGCTTGGCCCGCCGGTCGGTCAG
>JBBQSA010000032.1:0-38509 GCA_038214295.1 Gammaproteobacteria bacterium | reverse complement strand
GGCTCATTCGGATGCGCTCGTTGAGCAGGTGGTCAGGCCAACCGGGCTCGTGGATCCCCCGATCGAGATTCGTCCCGCATCCACCCAGGTCGACGACGTTCTTTCAGAGATCAATATTCGCGTTGGCCGGCAGGAGAGAACCCTCGTTACCACCCTGACCAAGCGCATGGCCGAGGACCTAACCGAGTACCTTGCGGAGCACGGGGTTCGCGTCCGCTACCTGCATTCGGACATCGAGACGGTCGAGCGCATGGAGATCATCAGGGACCTGCGTTTGGGCGCCTTCGACGTGCTCGTCGGCATCAATCTCCTGCGCGAGGGCCTGGATCTGCCGGAGGTGTCTCTCGTGGCAATCCTCGATGCTGACCGGGAGGGGTTTTTGCGGTCCGAGGGATCACTGATCCAGACGGCGGGGCGTGCGGCGCGCAACCTTAACGGCACCGCCATCATGTACGCCGACAAGATCACGGGCTCCATGGAACGGGCCATTGCGGAGATGGAGCGGCGCCGGCAGAAGCAGGTGGAGTTCAACCGGGAACACGGTATCGAGCCGCGCAGCATCGTGAAAGAGGTCCGGGACGTCATGGACGGCGCGCGGGAGCCGGCGTCCCGGCGCGGACGGCGGGCTGCCGAGCCGCACCAGAAGTACCAGGAACTCCCTCCGGCCCAGCTGGCACGGGTGATTTCCCGGCTGGAGAAGGACATGTTCGAACATGCCCGGAACCTGGAGTTCGAGGATGCGGCCCGGCTGCGGGACGAGCTGCAGGCCCTGCGCCGGGTCGAACTGGGGCTGCCAGCCACCGCGGGCCGCTAATCTCGCCTTGCCTTGAGCGCCTGCCTTTCGGTATCGTTCCGCCCGGCCCGCAGGAGGCGCGTAGCTCAGTGGTTAGAGCACTTCCTTGACATGGAAGGGGTCGGTGGTTCGACTCCACTCGCGCCTACCATTTACGTTAAACACCCATGCCCATCATTACTCTGCCGGATGGCAGCCAGAGAGCTTTTGATCGCCCGGTTTCCGTCGGCGACGTAGCGGCCGCTATTGGCCCGGGCCTGGCGCGGGCGGCGCTGGCAGGTCGCCTCAATGACCAACTCGTCGACACCAGCTACCTGATCGACCAGGATGCCCGGCTGGCCATAATCACGCCGAAGGACCCGGCCGGACTCGAAATCATCCGGCACTCCACGGCCCATCTGCTCGCCCAGGCCGTGCAGTCCCTGTACCCCGACGCCCAGGTCACAATCGGCCCCGTCATCGAGGACGGGTTCTACTATGACTTCGCCTTCGCCCGGCCTTTTACTCCGGAGGACCTGGAGGCCATCGAGGCGCGGATGAAGGAACTGGCCGCGGCCGACTTGCCCGTGGAGCGTCGCGTCATGTCGCGGGATGCCGCGGTGAAATTCTTCCTGGACCTCGGCGAGAAGTACAAGGCCGAAATCATCGCGGCAATTCCCGCGGACCAGGAGATCAGCCTGTACGGACAGGGCGGCTGGGTCGACCTCTGCCGTGGTCCCCATGTGCCGTCCACGGGCAAGTTGAAGGCGTTCAAGCTGACAAAGCTTGCAGGCGCCTATTGGCGTGGCGATTCCCGCAACGAGATGCTTCAGCGCATTTACGGCACCGCCTGGCCCGATGAGGCTGCGCTCAAGGCCTACCTGACGCGCATCGAGGAAGCCGAAAAGCGCGACCACCGGAAGATCGGCCGGGAGCTCGACTTGTTCCACTTCCAGGAGGAGGCGCCAGGGGCCGTGTTCTGGCATCCGAAGGGCTGGACGTTGTTTCAGCAGCTGATCACCTACATGCGTGAGCGGCAGCGGGCGGCCGGCTACCAGGAGGTGAATACACCGGAAATCATGGACCGCAACCTGTGGGTGCAGTCCGGGCACATGGAGAAGTTCGGCGACAGCATGTTCATGACCCAGACGCCCGACGAGAGGGTGTTTGCGATCAAGCCGATGAACTGCCCGGGTCACGTCCAGGTGTTCAATCAGGGGCTGAAAAGCTACCGGGACCTGCCGCTGCGGCTCTGCGAGTTCGGCAAGGTCCATCGCTACGAGCCGTCGGGCGCGCTCCACGGACTGATGCGGGTGCGGGCCTTCACGCAGGACGATGCCCACATCTTCTGCACAGAAGACCAGATCACGACGGAGTCCGTGGCGGTTACCGACCTCATCCTTGGCATCTACCGGGACTTCGGGTTCGAGGACATCCGGGTGAAGTTCTCCGACCGGCCGGCCCGCCGGGTGGGCGGCGACGCCATCTGGGACCAGGCTGAGGCGGCGCTCCGGTCGGCCGCGGAGGCCGCCGGGCTGGATCTCGAGTACAACCCGGGGGAAGGCGCCTTCTATGGCCCCAAGCTGGAATTCGTCCTCCGGGACGCCATCGGCCGGGACTGGCAGTGCGGCACCCTCCAGGTGGACTTCAACCTGCCGGAGCGCCTGGGCGCCTCCTTCATCGGGGACGACAGCCAGCGGCGGGTGCCGGTCATGCTCCACCGGGCCCTTTTCGGCTCCCTGGAGCGCTTCTGCGGCATCCTGCTGGAGCATCACGCAGGCCGCCTGCCCACCTGGCTCGCCCCGACCCAGGTGGTTGTGCTGAACATTACGGATCGCCAGGCTGGATTTGCTGCCCAGGTTCAGGAAACCCTGATAAATCAGGGCGTTCGGGCCGAACTGGATTTGCGGAACGAGAAAATAGGCTTTAAGATCCGCGAGCACACATTGCAACGCGTTCCTTACCTCGTCGTCGTGGGGGATCGGGAAGCACAAAATCAGGCCGTGGCCGTGCGCACGCGCGGTGGGAAGGACCTGGGCACAATGCCGCTCGACCGGCTGGCTCAGGGCCTCTCCACCGAGATCGCGAGCCGCGGCCGCACTCTTATGGAGGGTTGAAGTATCGCTGCCAATAAACGAGTCCGCCGGAATGACGAAATTGACGCGCGTGAAGTGCGGGTCATTGGCGCCGGTGGAGAGCAGGTGGGAATCCTGAGCCGTGAAGCCGCACTCCAGTTGGCGCAGGCATCCGCGATGGACCTGGTGGAGATTTCTCCGACCGCCGCGCCGCCCGTCTGCCGCATCATGGACTTCGGCAAGTTCCTGTTCGAGACGAACAAGAAAGCCCACGCAGCGAAGCGCAAGCAGAAACAGATCCAGGTCAAGGAAGTAAAGTTCCGGCCTGGCACTGAGGAAGGTGATTACCAGATCAAGCTGCGTAATCTCCTGAAGTTCCTCGGCTCCGGAGACAAGGCAAAGGTGACTTTGCGCTTCCGGGGTCGGGAGATGGCTCACCAGGAAATCGGCGTGAAGCTCTTGCAGCGCGTACGCCAGGACCTGGAGACCATCGGGACCGTTGAACAGTTTCCCCGGCTGGAAGGCCGGCAAATGGTCATGGTCATCGCGCCAAAGAAGAAGTGAGTGCCAATAGCAAGTGAGTGACGGCTGATCGCTGGGGCAATCCCGCCGCCAGTGGCTTCCGGAACCCGCCTGTGATGGCCCAAAGCCTGTATCGCCTGGAGTTCCAGGCTCCACAGGCCGGGTTCGGACCAGGCTCAAGGAGACGTAAATGCCCAAGCTGAAGACCAACCGGGGCGCTGCCAAGCGCTTCCGTGCGACTGCGAACGGCTTCAAGGCCGCGCAATCGCATCTCAATCACATCCTGACGAAGAAGAGCTCGAAGCGGAAGCGCCAACTGGGAGCGATGAACCAGGTAGCGGCCTGCGACGTGCCGGGCGTCAGGAAAATGTTGCCGTACGCATAGGAGGACCGATTCATGGCACGAGTAAAGCGTGGTGTGACGGTCAAGGCTCGTCACAAGAAGATGCTCAAGAAGGCCAAGGGCATGTCCCAGGCCCGGAGCAAGTTGTACAAGACCGCCAAGCAGGCGGTCATCAAGGCCGGTCAGTACGCGTTTCGGGACCGTCGGGTGCGCAAGCGTGAATTCCGCGCCCTGTGGATTACCCGCATCAACGCGGCTGCGAGGCTTCACGGCCTCTCCTACAGCCGTTTCATGAGCGGGCTGATCAAGGCCGGAATAGAGATCGACCGGAAGATGCTGGCCGACCTGGCGGTGCACGATGCTGCCGCATTTGGCGCGCTGGCCGGGAAGGCCAAGTCGAGCCTGGCTACGGCCTGAGCATTTCCTTTCCGGGCACGCCGGGGATCACGGGCAATGCTTGTCGCACCCGTGATCCCCGTTCCGTCACTCCTGCCGGCTGTCTGATCGTCCAACATGGATAATGTCGAGTCGCTCCTCGCGCAGGCCCGCGAAGCGGTGGCTACTGCGCAGGATCTTGCCGCGCTCGACGCTGTGCGCGTCAGCTACCTGGGCAAGAAGGGCGAACTCACAGCCCTGCTGAAACAGCTGGGCGGAATGTCCGATGAGGAGCGTCGGAGCCGCGGCCAGTTCATCAATGAGGCCAAGGCGGCGCTTGTTTCCGCGCTGGATGCCCGCCGTCAGCTGCTGACGGCCGAGGCGCTTGGTGCGCAGCTGCGGGCCGACGCTATCGATGTCACGCTTCCGGGGCGCGGACAGCAGCCCGGCGGCCTGCATCCAGTTACGCTCACACTGCAGCGAATCGAGGAGATCTTCTCGGCGGCGGGCTTCGCGATCCACGAGGGTCCCGAGGTGGAGGACGACTTCCACAATTTCACCGCGCTGAATATTCCAGCGGAGCACCCTGCGCGCGCCATGCACGACACCTTTTATCTGGCGGACGGGCGGCTTCTGCGCACGCACACCTCGCCGGTCCAGATCCGGGCCATGCTCCGGCAGGGGGCACCACTCCGTTTGATCGCTCCCGGGCGCGTCTATCGCTGTGATTCGGACACGACTCACACGCCCATGTTTCACCAGGTGGAAGGGCTCGTCGTCGACGAGAACGTGAGCTTTGCCAACCTCAAGGCGATCCTTGCGGAGTTCGTCGAGCGCTTCTTCGAGCGCACGGCGAAAGTCCGCTTCCGGCCGTCCTACTTTCCATTCACGGAACCTTCGGCCGAGGTCGATGTGCTGTCCGAGTCCGGGCGCTGGCTGGAGGTGCTCGGCTGCGGCATGGTGCATCCGCAGATTCTCTCCAATGTCGGGATCGATCCTGAAAAATACACGGGTTATGCGTTCGGAATGGGTGTCGAGCGTCTCGCCATGCTGAGGTACGGGATCGACGATATCCGGCTGCTCTTCGAGAATGACCTGCGTTTCCTGGCGCAGTTCCACTAGGGGCGCAGGCGGTACCTGGCATGAAGATAAGCGAACTCTGGCTGCGGGAGTGGGTGAATTTCCGGGGTGACACCGCTGCACTCGTGCACCAGCTGACCATGCAGGGTCTCGAAGTCGAGAGTATCGAGCCTGCTGGTCCACCCCTGGAGCACGTGGTGGTCGGGCGAGTAGTCGCTGTCGCACCCCACCCGAACGCTGACCGGCTCCGCGTTTGCCAGGTCGACGGGGGCGCCATGACGGTCCAGGTCGTCTGTGGGGCGGCAAATGTCCGTGCCGGTGGCGTCTACCCGCTGGCATTACCAGGGGCCGCCATGCCGGGTGGCCTGTCGATCAGCCGCACGTCATTGCGCGGTGTCGACTCTGCCGGGATGCTGTGTTCCGCTGCCGAGCTTGGCATCGGCGATGCGGGTGCCGCGGCCAGGGCCGAGGGACTGCTGGAACTGGATGCGTCGCTCGCGGCCGGGACGCCACTGTGCGCCGCCCTGCAGCTGGACGATCGGATCCTTGACCTCAAGATCACGCCGAATCGCGCGGACTGCTTCTCCGTACTCGGCGTGGCGCGGGACCTGGCGGCGACTACCGGTCTGCCCTTCGCCGAGCCCGAGACCATACCGGTGCCGGCAGAGGGCGGTCACGTTACGTCTTCCCTGGTGGATGAACCGGGCCTCTGCCCGACATTCGCCGTGCGCGCGGTGCGCGGTCTGCGGCCGGACACCCGATCGCCATTGTGGGTCCGGGAGCGCCTGCGGCGATCTGGCCTGCGTTCGATTCATCCGGTTGTCGATGTTACGAACCTGGTGATGCTCGAGCTCGGCCAGCCGCTGCATGCCTACGACCTCGACAGGCTCGGCGGCGGCCTGCGGGTACGGCGCGCACGGGCGGGTGAGGCGCTGCCGCTCCTCACCGGTTCCACCGTCGAAATGGCCGACGACGTGCTCGTGATCGCTGACGACAGCGGGCCCGTCGGCATTGCGGGCATCATGGGTGGCAGCAGTACTGCGGTGTCTGCCACGACGACCAACGTACTGCTCGAGTCGGCGTTCTTCAGTCCGGGGGCAATCACCGGACGGGCGCGCCGCCTCGGGCTTCAGACTGATGCCTCGACACGCTTCGAGCGGGGTGTCGACCCGACGGGCCAGCAGCGCGCCCTGGAGCGCGCGACGCAGCTGCTGCAGATGATCGCAGGCGGAACTGCCGGTCCGGTGCAGGTGGCTGGCCCGGGCGTTCCGGCACGGAGCCCGGTGGTCCTTCGTAGGGACCGCCTTGCCAGGGTTCTGGGAGCAACTGTGCCTGATCAGGACGTGGAGGCCATACTCCGCAGCCTGGGCATGAAGGTGGAGCCCGCTGTGGACGGGTGGCAGGCCCGGCCGCCGGCCTTCCGCTTTGACGTTGCCATCGAGGTGGACCTCGTTGAAGAGGTCGCCAGGGTATTCGGCTACGAGCGTATCGCGCCCGAGCCGGGCCACCAGGCGACACGGCTCGGAGAGTCGCCCGGAAACTGTATCGAGCTCGGTCTCGTCCGCGCCGCAATCGCCCAGCGGGGTTACCGGGAGGTCGTGACCTACAGTTTCGTGGACAGCGCGGAGGATCGGCTGCTGGCCGGGGGCAGCGAGGGCGTGGCGCTGGTTAATCCGCTATCGGCCGATTTGAGCGTCATGCGCCAGGGTCTCTGGCCAGGACTCGTGCAGGCGCTCCGGCACAACCTTGCGCGTCAGCAGCGCCGTGTGTGCCTGTTCGAAGCTGGTGTCCGCTTTGTCCCCGGTGGGGGTCACCTTCTGGAGGAGTCAGTGATCGCGGGCATCCGGGTGGGCGCGGCGCTACCTGAGCAGTGGGGTGAGCCAGCGCGGCCCGCAGATTTCTTCGACATGAAGGCGGACGTTGAGGCGCTGCTCGCTCTCGTAGCCCCGGCGGACCAGTTCCAGTGGGTGGCCGATCAGCATCCGGCCCTGCACCCCGGCCAGTCCGCGCGAGTCGTGCGCCAGGGCCAGCCAGTCGGCTGGGTGGGCGTCCTGCACCCCGGTCTGACCGGGCAGCTGGAGCTCGATCAGGCACCGGTCCTGTTTGAGTTGAGCGCCGGGCTCTTCAATACCCGCAGCACCCCGGATTATCTGCCCGTCTCCAGGTTTCCCGCGGTCCGTCGGGACCTCTCCGTCCTGGTAAGTCGCGACACGCCGGTGGGCCGAATGGTGGAGGCGGCCCGGGTGGCCGCCGGCCCCGCTCTGCAGGACGTTCTGGTATTTGACATCTTCGCGGGTGAACACATCGACGCGGGACAAAAGAGCGTCGCTTTGGGCTTGATTTTGCAGGAAACATCCCGCACGCTTACTGACGCTGACGCAGATAAAATCGTCGGTGGCGTCGTCCAGCGATTGGCCTCGGAATTCGGCGCCAGAGTAAGACAATAAGAACAAGAGAACTGATGAGCATGGCCCTCACCAAGGCGGATATGGCTGAGTCCCTGTTCAACGAACTGGGACTAAACAAGCGCGAAGCTCGCGAACTCGTGGAACTGTTCTTCGAGGACCTGAGATCAGCACTGGCCAGTGGGGAGCAGATCAAGCTCTCCGGATTCGGTAACTTCGACCTGCGGGACAAGAACCAGCGGCCGGGGCGGAATCCAAAAACGGGCAAGGAAATCCCAATCACGGCGCGACGAGTAGTTACGTTTCGCCCCGGTCAAAAATTGAAAGCCCGAGTGGAAGCATATGCTGGAGCCGGGGAATAACGACGACCTGCCCCCGATCCCGGGCAAACGATACTTCACGATCGGCGAAGTCAGTGATCTGTGTGCGGTAAAACCGCACGTGCTCCGCTATTGGGAGCAGGAATTCCCGCAACTGAAGCCGGTCAAGCGTCGGGGTAACCGCCGCTACTACCAGCGTCAGGACGTGCTGATCATTCGGCAGATCCGCAGCCTCCTGTACGACGAGGGTTTTACCATCGGTGGCGCCCGCCAGAAGCTGACCGGCGAAGAGGCTCGCTCGGACCTGAGCCAGAGCCAGCAGATCATCCGGCAGCTCCGGGTGGAGCTTGAGGAAGTGCTCCGGCTCCTGCGTCGCTGACCTCCGCCGCCTGGTATTTTTCGGGTATCATTTCGGCCTCAACGTTCATCTTGAACTGATCAATGTCCATTCTGGGACGGGGCGTGGCGCAGCCTGGTAGCGCACCTGCATGGGGTGCAGGGGGTCGCAGGTTCAAATCCTGTCGCCCCGACCAATCATGGAATTGATCAGAAATCGCCGAATCAGGGCCGCCGCAGGCATCGCGGCCTTCTTGCTGCTGGCATTGCCGGCGCTCGCCGCCGACCCGCCCGGGACGCACAGTGCAGAAGAGGCACTGAATCTCCTTCGCAGCTGGGTCGCCGGAAGGTACGACAATTCACTCCAGGCGGAGCGCGATCTCGCCAACGCCGGCATACCGGATGAACTGAAGCACCGGGTCATGTACCAGTTGTTCGTCCCGGTTCCGGTGTCTGTCCCGGCCATTCCCGGCTATCTCATCTACCAGCAGTCGTCGGTCGATGGCACGGAGGAGCCCGAAAGTATCACCCGGGCTGGCCTTCTGCAGTTCTTCATCGATGATGCGGGCCGGCTTCGTCAACGGGAACTGAACTTCAAAAATCTCGACGCTTTCAAGAATGCCCATCGGGAGCCGGAGCGGCTCAGGACCCTGACGCTCGACGATGTGCGCTTCGACCCGGGCTGCGATTTCTTGCTGTCCCTGACGGAACCCGGCAAGGAAGTCGCCGGACCGATGCAGGCGGGTGCCTGCCGCTTCATGAGCCAGGGACTGCAAAAGGAATTGACGGCTGACGATGCTGTAACAATCCGCCCCGATGAATACTGGTTCCTCGGCCGCTTCCGCGACGACAGCGGCAGGATTATGTGGGGAAATGCGAGCGACGAGCCGGTGAAGCTGCAGCGACGCGCGCGATAACGGCCAGCCCGACGTTGCACTCGCCCGGATCCCGGGAAATCTGCCCGGCTTGCCATATTGTTATAATAATATAATGTCTTGGCAGTAGCGGTTTCTGCCCGCGGTCAGGGAGTCCACTATGCTCATCAACAACTGGTACGTCGCAGCCTGGTCCCACGAGGTGACCGTGCGCAAGCCCTTCGGCGTTCGCATGCTGGGCTGTGACTTCGTGCTGTTTCGCGATGCCGAGGGTCGCGCCGTGTGTCTCAGCGATGTCTGTTGTCATCGTGGTGCGGCCCTTTCGGGAGGCAGCATAAAGACCGCACGGGTTGTATGCCCATATCATGGCTGGAATTTCGACGGGCAGGGAAATTGCGTACTGATTCCGTCGATGGGCGAGGGCGCCCCGATACCGAAGCGGGCCCGCGTCGACATGTACCCTACGCAGGAGAAGTACGGCTGGGTGTGGGCATTCCTTGGTGACCTGCCCGAGGCCGAGCGTCCCGCCATTCCTGACCTGTTCCCTGAGTATGACGACCCGGTGGCGTGGCATCGCGTGCCGTACGGCTTCGAGGCGAAGGCGAACTGGATGAGGTTCGAGGAGAACTCGCTGGACACCGCCCATACGACCTTCGTCCACCAGCAATTCGGGTCCATCCGCAGTCCCAAGCTGGAAGTCTTTCCGCTGGAGCACAAGGAGTGGGGTGCCCGGGTATCCCGGGTCAAGCCGGCTCCCGCAGCCGACCAGAAGACGGGCGAGATGGCCAAGTTGCTCGCCGGCGAGCGCAAGTCCACACAGGTCGAGCTGGAGTTCAGCCTGGTTGGACTCTGTCACCGCATCAAGCCGACCTTCCGTGAGGGCATGAGCCAGATCAACTTCACTGCGCGGACCCCGGTCGAGGACAAGCTGAGCCGTGCTTTCGGGTGGCAGGCCCGCAACTATCTCAAGGAACCTCAGTATGACGCTGAGCGTATAGCCGGCATCGACCTGGCCGTCCGTGAGGACTTGTCCGTTGTCGAACGGGTCCGGCCGGTCCATACCCCGGAATCGCTCTCGGAAGAACTGCTTGTGGAAACTGATGGAATGGAGATTGCTTTCCGCAAGTGCTGCTGGCGCTGGGCGGCCAGGGGCTGGGAGATAGACAGGCAGGCGGCGGAACAACTTGTCCGGAACCAGATCTTGGTCATCCCCTCGCCAGCAAGGCGTGATGATCCGAAGAACTGGGTTCACAGGACAGTGCCGATGAAAGCCGTGCGCGCCGAGTAGTTATTACGTAGCAACTGTGACGAAAACCTGAGGAACGGGTATGGCAAGGCCACATATCGAACCATTCGTAGACCGGGATGTCCCCTTCAAGAAGATGACCTTGCCCGGGTTTCCCAAGGGCATGTCCTACAAGATGCTGAGCCTCGATCCCGACACGGGCGCATGCTCAATGACGGTGCGGTTCGAGGCGGGATTTCGCCTGCCGCCGGGAATGAGCTACTCGGAGATGGAGCTCTTCGTCACGGCGGGTACCGTCCATTTCGGCGGTGAAAAGTATGGCAAGGGGAATTTCTTCTTTGTTCCTGCCGGCGTTTCCATGTCGGCCATGTCGGTGCCACGCGGCGCCGAGGGGCTCATGTTCTATAACTATGGAGAGCCGAGCTTTCTCGAGTCCGACGAAGATCATGCCCGCGCCCAGCGCGAGCAACTCGTGATCGTCAATGCCTACGACGGTCTCCAGTGGAAGCCGGCTGACTTCATTCGTCCATCTGTGGCGCCCGGCTGCATGGTGAAGATGCTGCGATCTGATCCGCTCACCCACGCGCATTCGCTGCTCTACTGCATGACGCCGAACTACTGGCAGGACAATATCTCGTACCATGACTGTTGCGAAGAAAGTTATCACCTGTACGGCACGTCCTGGATGATGCAGTTCGGGAACCTGCCAACCGGGGGATACTTCTGGCGCCCCGAATACATCAATCACGGGGCCTTTGCGAGCGAACTGGGCGTGCTGGGTTTTGGCCGGACGGACAGCCAGCTGCACAACTACTTTCACTTCAATCCGTGGAGCAGCCCGGACGAGAACCGGAAACGGGCGGCCGCTCAGTGGGCGCGTAACAAGCCCAACCTGTACCAGTGGGTTCGCTCACCCGACGGCCATAACCATCCCCATGATTTCGAGCACCCTGATTTCGAGTACGTCGAGGAACCAGGCTGAGCGCCTGCCGGCCCGGCGGCCCGTAGTCAGATGAGCTGGGCGGCAGCCAGGCGCCTGATAGTTGCTGACTGCAGTTCCAGTAACCGGTCCCGGGCGGCCCCGGCGGCGCCCTGCAACTCGTTCGCTGCCCGTCCCGCGCCCTGCTCATAGCTTGCCGCGAATGCCTGCAGCGGCAGCCGGCTCAGCGGGTTACCAAGTCCCGTCTGGCGCCTGCGTGCCCTGAGACCTTCAATGTCGATGATCGCGGTGGCTGCCATGCTCGCGCCGCCGGGCGCAGCCTCCGCGAGGATCTGCCCGTTCCAGTCGAGGATCTTGGACATCCCCGTACTGGACCGGCCTGGAAGCCCCGTGCCCGCCACGCCAGCGGTATTTGCGGACACCAGGTAGGCAAGGTTTTCGGCAGCCCGGCTTCGGCGGGCCAGTTCCTTGCCCGTCGACCGGGGGCTGCCCATCTCGCTCGTTGAATGCAGCAGGATCTCGGCGCCCTGCATGACATGGCAGCGAGCCACCTCCGGGTAGAGGATCTCCTCCGAGGCAATGGCAGCGAGCTTGCCGATAGCCGTGTCGGCTACCGGGTAAACCCCGGCCAGTCCGTAGAGTTGCAGGTAGCGGTCCCATACATCGTAGGGGCTGGGTGAGTAGAGGGATATCAGGCGCCGGTAGCGGAGAACCGCATGGCCGTCCGGGCCCAGCACGAAGCTGCACTGGAAGTAGAAATCGGGGAAGTTGGAATCTGCCTCGTAGGCGTTTCCGGCCAGGAAGCAGCCTCCATCGCTCGCGATTGTCCCCAGGGCCTCGTACTCCGGACCGCCGACCTCAAGGCAGGCGAGGGAGCGCCAGGCCGAGAAGGCGCCCGTTCCGGGCGCGCCTGTCAGAACGTACTCGGGTAGGACCACCAGCCGTACGGGCAGGCCGTGCGTTTCCGCGGCGTCCCGGACGCTCCCGGCCACGGCCGCCCCGATGCGGGCAATGTTCAGCCGCATCTGCTCGCGGGCGGCAGCCCGGTCGGCGAGCCCGGCCACCGGGCAGGTTGGTACCTGCAGTGCCAGCGCCAGGTAAGGAGAAGGGACAGCGTCCGGCGCTGGCGACTCGCGGGGAGGCATCAGGGAACGGCCGAGGCCCCCGGCAGTCCCGTCTCCAGGATGAGCTGGGCCGTGGTGACCGCGCGGGGAACGTCGGCCCGGAGCAGCCGGTCCTCGATCCCCAGAAGAATCGGCTCCGCGCCGCGGCGGTGAATATTGACCTTCGCGTTGTAGGCGTTCCGGCGCAGGCCGTGCTTGTCCTGAATAGCGAGCTTGCGGATGGAAAATGTGCCATCGGCGCAGGCCTCGCCAGTCAGATAGCACTTGATGGACTCCACGGCCTCGCCGGACAGTTCCAGGCCATTGAGCCTGGCGAGGCTGCCCTGGGCCTGGTCCATGAAACCGATCGCATCAAAGTCCACCGCGCCATCCACGCCAACAGAGGCCATTGGCACGCAGAATTCGCCCACGAGTATCTGTCCCGGCAACGCGTGCTCGATCATTCGCGCCAGCTCGATGGTGACATCACCCACCAGGTCACAGTAGATCGTGGGGTTGAGCCCGTCCGCGTGATTGAACTCGTAGCAACTCCCCACGTGAAAACTGGTGCGGAGCAGGGGGACGCCGTGGCCGCGGGCCTTCTGTCTCGCTATTGCGTTGTCAGCCAGGACGAGGTGCATGAAGTGATACAGGTTCGTGTTGGCCTCGAGGCCAACGTCGCGGTTCCAGATGTAAAACCCGTCGCCGGTGCTTGACCTGGAAAAGTTGACCAGCATCCGCCGGGCCAACAGGCGACTGTGGGCGGCATTCAGCGAGCATGACAGGCTGTTCAGCTGCGCCATCTGCTCGAATGGACTCAACAGGCCGAAACCGACGATGTCGAACAGCGAAACAGCCCGGTTCCGTACGTAAGTTACGCTGTACCGCTTAACGAGTCGTTCGATCGCGGCCGTTTCTTCCGGCGTGCCAGCCAGCGGCTGCCGCAGGGTCACGGGCGTGGACTCAACGGAGAGCAGGCGCGTGGCGTTGCTCATCTGACGCGGGGAAAACTGCCGGCATCCCGAGAGGAGTTGCATGATGAAGTGATGTGCCGGGGTTTCCACGTGCTCGTGCACGGGCGCATCCGGGGCGCCATAGGAAGCAACGGCGTAGTGGGGGACCACCAACAGGAGCAATCCGGCCCGGGTGGGCGCCCAGGCCAGGACGAGGTTCTGGCCAAGATCCCAGTGCGCGTGCAGCTGCCGGTCGAGCTCCAGCAGGTTACTCCGCTGCCGGAGATCAAGCGTCAGGTCTGCGGCGCGGAGGAAGTCCGGTGCCAGTGGGTCGGTGAGCATGGGTAAGGCCTGCAGGCCCCAGGTTCCTTCCGTGGGCAGTGCGCTGGCAACTTTTGCCAGCAGCCGGTGAGTGACTTAGGATGCATTAGGCATCCGGGCCTTTGCAACGGCTCCACCAAAGGCTGCGCCATTGACCGCTCTTTCCCCTGAAATCACGGCCGAATTCCAGTCGATTGTCGGCGCCGGCGGTTTCCTGGACGGCTCTGCCGACCTGACCGGCTATTTAACCGAATGGCGGGGCCTGTATCGCGGCACGACGCCACTGGTCCTGCTCCCGTCATCCACGGTCCAGGTTGCCGACATACTGCGGCTGTGCGCCCGCGACCGGATCGGGGTCGTACCGCAGGGCGGAAACACGGGCCTCGTCGGCGGGGCCATTCCACACTCGACGCCCGCCCGGCCCCAGATCCTGGTCTCCGCGCGGCGCCTGAACCGTGTGCGGGCGATGGATGCGGAGAATTTCAGCCTCACGGCCGAATCCGGCTGTGTGTTGGCTCAGCTACAGGCAGCAGCGGCGGCGTCCGGGCGGCTGTTTCCGCTCAGCCTGGCGGCCGAGGGCAGCTGCCAGCTCGGTGGCAATATCTCGACAAATGCCGGCGGCACAGCGGTCGTGCGGTTTGGCACGATGCGCGACCTCGTGCTCGGGATCGAAGTCGTCCTGGCGGATGGCCGGGTGCTGGATGGCCTGCGGAGCCTGCGCAAGGACAATACCGGCTACGACCTGAAGCAGTTGTTCATTGGCGCCGAGGGCACGCTGGGGTTCATCACGGCGGCGACCTGCAAGTTATACCCCCTGCCTCGCAGCATCGTTACGGCATGGGTAGCCACGCCAACGGTTGGCGCTGCACTGGAGCTGTATGCGGCGGCGAGGGAGCAGCTGGGAGACGACCTGACGGCCTTCGAGTTTGCGAGTGATGCCACGCTGAAGCTGGTTCTGAAGAACATCCCCGGCTGCCGTGCGCCGCTCGCGACGCCCAGTCCCTGGCACCTGTTGATCGAGGTCAGCACGCCCCGGGTCGACCAGCGACTGGACACCAGCGTCCAGGACTTCCTGCTGCGAATGCAGGAGGCTGGATTGCTGAGTGACGGCATCGTTGCCTCCAGCGGTGCACAGCGCGATGAGCTGTGGCGTCTCCGGCACAGCATGTCGGAGGCGCAGAAGAAGGAGGGTGCAAGTATCAAACATGACGTCTCCGTGCCGGTGGCCAGCATGGAGCGCTTCCTGGAACGGGCGACGGCAGAAGCCGGTAGCCTGCTGCCTGGCGTGCGCGTAGTTGCCTTCGGTCACCTGGGCGACGGAAATGTCCATTTCAATCTTGGCCAGCCTCCCACGATGGACGCTGCGGGCTTCCTCCAGCACTGGGACGAGATCAGTCATCGGGTGCATGCGGTGGCCATGGGCCTCGGAGGCAGCTTCAGCGCCGAGCACGGTATCGGGGCCATGAAGAGGGGTGAGCTCGCTCATTGGCGTGGCGGTGTGGCGCTCGATCTCATGCGAGCTATCAAGCAGACTCTCGACCCGCACGACATCATGAATCCGGGGAAGCTGCTCCCGGCCGCATCCTGAAACCCCCGCTCACGCCTCCCGGTGCTAAACTTGCGGCCCGTTCGGGCCGCCGCTGCGGCCCTTCCCAGGCAGTGTGGTTTCAAGATGAGCAGTACCAGGCAGGGCCCCGGCGACAACGCTGGCAATGAGCGCCGCTATTCGAGCGTCGTTGTGGATGGCGTTGAGCAGGCCCCAAGCCGCGCCATGTTGCGGGCCGTGGGATTTACGGACGCGGACTTCCGCAAGAGCCAGATCGGCGTGGCCTCCCTCTACAGCATGGTCACTCCCTGCAACATGCATATCGACCAGCTCGCCCGGGCCGCCGTGGCCGGTGCCGACGGGGCCGGTGGCAAGGCACTCCTGTTCAATACCATTACCGTTTCGGATGGCATCTCGATGGGCACCCCGGGGATGCGCTATTCCCTGGTCTCCCGGGAAGTCATCGCCGACTCCATCGAGACGGTGGTCGCGGCGGAGGGTTTCGACGGCTTTGTCGCGATCGGAGGTTGCGACAAGAACATGCCGGGCTGCGCCATGGCCATGGCCCGGCTGAACCGGCCTTCCATCTTTGTCTACGGCGGCACTATCCAGCCCGGCGCCGAGCGGCGGGATATCGTCTCGGTCTTCGAGGCCGTGGGTGCTGTGGCCAGCGGCCGGATGACCGAACTCCAGTTGCTGGAAGTCGAGCGCACCGCTATCCCGGGGCCCGGCTCCTGCGGCGGAATGTACACGGCCAACACCATGGCCTCCGCAATCGAGGCCCTTGGCCTCAGCCTGCCGAACAGCTCGGGCCAGGACGCAATCTCCACCCAGAAGCGCGAGGATGCCCTCCGGGCCGGCGCCGCCGTCGTGGAACTCGTGCGCCGGGGTATTCGCCCGTCCGACATCCTCTCCCCGGAGGCCTTCGAGAACGCGATTACGATGGTGATTGCCTTGGGCGGGTCGACCAACGCCGTGCTGCACCTGATTGCCATGGCCCACGAGGCCGGCATTCCCCTGGCGTTGGATGACTTCACCCGGCTCGGCAGCCGGGTGCCGGTACTGGCGGACCTGAGGCCAAGCGGGAAGTTCGCCATGTCGGAGCTGGTGGCCATCGGGGGGATCCAGCCGCTGATGAAACTGCTGCTGGACGCCGGCCTCCTGCACGGGGGCTGCCTGACGGTAAGCGGGCGCACACTGGCCGAGAATCTGGCGGACGTGCGGCCCTACCCGCCGGGCCAGAGCATCATCCGCAACATTGACAGTCCGGTTAAGAAAGATAGTCATCTTGTTGTTCTTTATGGAAACATTGCGCCGGATGGGGCGGTCGCCAAGATCACTGGCAAGGAAGGGCTCCGCTTCGAGGGGCGGGCGCGCGTCTACGATTCCGAGGAACTCGCCCTGGCCGCGATCCTGGGCGGCACCGTGGTGGCCGGCGATGTCGTCGTTATCCGCTACGAAGGCCCCAAAGGGGGGCCCGGCATGCGCGAGATGCTGAGCCCGACAGGGGCGATCATGGGCAAGGGTCTCGGCGACAAGGTTGCCCTCATTACTGACGGCCGGTTTTCCGGCGGGAGTCACGGGTTTGTCGTGGGTCATGTGTCCCCGGAGGCTGCCGTGGGTGGGCCGATCGCACTGCTCCATGACGGAGACCGGGTCACCATCGACGCGGAGCGCCGGACCATCGCTGTGGATCTGCCCGAAGCCGAGCTCGAAGCCCGTCGCAAGCAGTGGAGTCCCCGTCCGGAGACCGCGCCGCCGGGAGTGCTCCGCAAGTACGCCCGGCTGGTCAGTTCGGCGTCGCTCGGCGCCGTGACGACTGACCGGTAGCACGGGCATGGCAACCAGGCGCACGAGCGCGCAGCGCTCGCCAGGCACGGCCGCCCCCTGGGCGGTCCTGAAGTTCGGTGGCACCAGCGTGTCAACCGCCGAACGCTGGGCAACGATCCTGGGTCTGGTCCGTCAACGGCAGGCTGAGGGACTGCGCCCGGTCGTCGTGCATTCCGCCCTGGCGACGGTATCCAATCGCCTGGATGAACTGCTGCGCAGTGCGCTCGACAAGACGGCCCGGCCATCGATTGATGACCTCAGGGTCCTCCATTACCGGCTTGCCACCGAGTTGGGCGTGGATGGACCCGGCGAGCTGAACGAGTATTTCGCCGAGCTGGAACAGCTGGTGGCAGGCGTCCATCTCATCCGCGAGGTCAGTCCACGGATTCAGGCGCGCGTCATGGCCATCGGTGAATTGCTGGCCACCCGGCTCGGCGCCGCCTACCTCAGGAAGGCCGGCCTGTCCGTGACATGGATGGACGCCCGCGATCTGCTGCGGAGCCTGACGATTCCCGGCGCCAACGAGCGCAGTGCCTACCTGGCTGCCACCTGCGATTTCGACAGCGATCCCGAACTGCAGGCCCGCTTCGCCGCCGTGGAAGGCGTCGTGCTTACCCAGGGCTTCATCGCCAGTAATTCCCGCGACGAGGGTGTCCTCCTGGGACGGGGTGGGTCGGATACCTCAGCAGCGTACTTCGCGGCCAAGCTGCAGGCCGCGGTGCTGGAAATCTGGACCGACGTGCCAGGAATGTTCAGTGCCAACCCGAAAATCGTTCCCGGCGCCCGTCTTCTGCGCACCCTCAGCTATGAGGAAGCCCAGGAAATAGCATCCACTGGCGGGTCTGTCCTGCATCCGCGCAGCATCAGCCCCTGCCGGCGTCACGGGATTCCGCTCAAGATCCTGTGTACCAACCAGCCGGATCTGCCGGGCACCCTGGTGACGGTGCGCGCGGGCAGCGATGCGCCGCGTGTCAAGGCAATTTCGGGGCGAAGTCGCATCACGCTGGTGTCGATGGAAACTCTGGGCATGTGGCACGAGGTCGGATTTCTTGCGGACGCCTTCCGTTGCTTCTCGGACCTTGGCCTCTCCATCGACCTCGTGTCGACGTCGGAAAGCAACGTGACGGTCACCCTCGATCCGGGCGCCAATCCCATTGATGCAAACCTGCTTGCTGAACTGGAAAGACGTCTCGAGCGTCTTTGTCGCGTCAGCATTATCCAGGGGGTGGAAGTCGTCAGTCTTGTTGGGCAGAAGATCCGGGCGGTGCTGCACGAAATCGGTCCCGCCCTCGAGGCCTTCGAAGAGCACCGGATCCATCTGGTCAGCCAGTCGGCCACGGATCTCAACCTGTCCTTCGTCATTGAAGAAGGACAGGCTGCCCGGTTGATCCAGAAGCTGCATCGGACGCTGGTCCACCCGGGGCCGGATGACGAAGTTTTCGGTGCGACGTGGGAAGAACTGCAGGGTGGCGCCGCGCAGCCAGCCGTCCATGCCGAGCCCTGGTGGGTGCGCCGCCGGACCGAGCTGGTGGCAATCGGCAAGGAGAGAGGCTCCTCCTATGTCTATGACCTCGCGACCGTCCGGGCCGCGGCCGGGCGCCTGAAGGGGCTGCGCTCCGTCAACCGGGTCTTCTTCGCGATGAAGGCGAACAATTCGCCGGACGTTCTCCGCGCGCTGCATGACGAGGGACTCAACTTCGAATGTGTTTCCCCCGCTGAAATCGAACGGATCCTGACGCTGTTTCCGACCATTGACCGGCAGCGCATCCTGTACACGCCGAACTTCGCTCCCCGGGACGACTACGCCTTCGGTCTTGACCGGGGCGTCTGGGTGACGCTGGACAACCTGCACCCCCTCCGGCACTGGGGCGAGCTGTTCAGGGGCAGGGAGCTGTTTCTCCGCATCGATACGGGCCATGGCCGCGGTCATCACCAGCACGTCAAGACTGCCGGCACGCACTCCAAGTTCGGTATTCCCCTCTTTGAGCTGGAGGAGGCCCGCGCACTGCTTGCGGCGAGCGGGGCCCGGGTCGTCGGCCTGCATGCCCACGTGGGCAGCGGAATTCTCACGCCCGAGAACTGGCAGGAGGTCGGCACGGAACTCGTGGCGGTGGCCGAGGATTTTCCGGATCTCCGGTACCTCGACCTTGGTGGTGGTCTTGGCGTGCCTGAGAAAGTCGGCCAGGCCCCGCTGGACATGGCCGCAGTGGACCGCAGCCTGGCCGAGATCCGGAATGCCCGGCCCGGCCTTGAACTGTGGATGGAACCCGGCCGCTACCTGGTGGCGGAGGCGGGCGTCCTCGTGGCGACCGTTACCCAGACCAAGGGGAAAGGCCAGGTCCAGTACGTCGGCGTCAGTACCGGCATGAACAGCCTGATCCGCCCGGCGCTCTATGGCGCGTACCACGAAATAGCCAATCTCAGCCGGTGGGGCGACCCCGTGAGCCAGGTGGTCTCCGTCGTGGGACCCATCTGCGAAAGTGGCGACCGGCTGGGCACAGACCGGCTACTGCCGGTTTGTAGCGAGGGTGATGTCCTTGCGATCGCCAACGCCGGCGCCTATGGCTTTGTCATGAGTTCCCGGTACAACCTGCGGGAGCCCGCCGGGGAACTCTGCATCTGACCGGCGCCATCAGCCCCGGTGTCGCCGCTCCAGTTCTGCAGCCACTTCGCTCAGCGAAATTTCGCGTGCGGAGAGCAGTACCAGGACGTGGTACAGCAGGTCTGCCGTTTCCGCCACGATTCTTGAGCGGTCCTCGCCCACGCCGGCCAGGGCCAGTTCGACGCCTTCCTCGCCCACCTTCTGGGCGATTCTTTGGGGCCCGGCCTTGATGAGCGAGGCGGTATAGCTGCTGTCGTCGGGCGCCGTGCGCCGGTCGGCAATGACCCGCTCCAGCCGGCTCAGGAAACCGAATTCGTCCGTCATGGTCGCACCTCGATACCCGCTTCTCGCAGGTACGTTTTCAGGTTACCGATGTGTATCAATCCGCGGTGGAAGACGCTGGCCGCCAGCGCGCCATCCACACCCGCACGCGCGAAAACGTCCAGGAAGTGTTCCGGGGTCCCCGCACCCCCGGAGGCGATGAGCGGTACGGAGGTGATGGCCCGGATCTGCTCGAGCTGGGGGATGTCATACCCCAGACGGACACCATCCTGATTCATGCAGTTGAGCACGATTTCACCCGCACCGCGTTCCTGTACTTCCTGCACCCAGGCCGCCGTAGACAGGCCGGAAAAGGCCGTCTTCGCCGGATCCCCGGTGTTGCGGTACACGCGGTAGGCGCCCCCTTCCTCCCGGCTGTCGACGCCGACTACCACGCACTGGGAGCCGAAGCGCCTGGCGAGGTCGGTAATCAACCCGGGATCGGCCAGCGCCGGGCTGTTGATCGAGATCTTGTCCGCGCCGTTCTGCAGGACTTCTTCCGCATCTGCCACGCTGCGTATGCCGCCAGCGACGCAAAACGGGATGTCGAGCACTTCTGCCACGCGGGTTATCCACGCCCGGTCCACCGAGCGCCCCTCGGGGCTCGCGGTAATATCGTAAAAGACGAGTTCGTCAGCACCTTCATTCCGGTACCGGGTCGCCAGTTCGACAATGCCGCCCACGACTTCGTGATTGCGGAACTGGACGCCCTTGACGACCTGGCCGTCCCTGACGTCAAGACAGGGAATTATGCGGCGCGCGAGAATGACACGATCTCCTCGAGCGTCAGCCGCCCGTCGAGCAGGGCCTTGCCCGTGACTACGGCCGCGGCGCCCGTTCCCTCCAGCTCATGCAGATCCGCGAGCGAGCCGACACCGCCGGAGGCAATCACCGACGCTTGCGGAAACCTGCGGGTGCACTCGGCGTAGAGGGCCAGGTTCGGACCGGCAAGGGTTCCGTCCTGGGCGATGTCCGTGCAGAGGAAGTGCCGGGCACCGCTAGCGCAGAAGCGCTCGAGGAGCGACCAGAGACTGGTGCCGCTGTCCTGCACCCAGCCACGGGTCAGGACCACGGGATCGGAATTGACCGGCACACGGACGTCAAAGGCGAGCACCAGGTGTTCAGCGCCAAGCTGGTCCAGCCATTCGAGCGCGGTGTCCGGCGTTTCCGCAGCAACGGAGCCCACCACCACCCGTTCCGCGCCGGCGGCGCGCAGGGCCAGCGCCCTGTCCAGGGTGCGCAATCCGCCACCCGCCTGCACGGCGACGCCGACCTCGCCGGCCATCGCCGTGATCAGCTCCAGGTTCTGCGGACTGCCGGTGCGGGCACCGTCCAGGTCAACGACGTGCAGGCGCTGCAAACCGGCCTCCCGGTAGCGGCGTGCGAGCTCCACCGGGTCCGTCGAATACACCGTGACCTGGGCAAAGTCACCCTGGAACAGTCGTACGCACTGCCGGTTCAGCAAGTCGATGGCAGGGATGACTTCCACGTCTCAGTAGCGCTCCAGGAAGTTGCCAAGGATCCGGGCGCCGAGAGGGCCGGAGCGTTCAGGGTGGAACTGGGTGGCAAGGAAATTGCGCGACTCAACCACCGCCGAGAAAGACCAGCCGTAGTCGGTGCTCCCAATGGTCAGTGGCCCCGTTTCCGCCGCATAGCTGTGCACGAAGTAGAAGTAGCTGCCGTCCGGCACGCCGGCCAGGAGCGGACTGTCCTTGACCCGGGTTAGCTGGTTCCAGCCCATGTGCGGCACGGGCCGGCCCGGCACCGGGGTGAAGCGGCGCACGGCGCCCGGCAGTATCCCAAGACACTCGGTGGCCTCCTCCTCGGAGCTCTCGAAGAGCAGCTGCAGGCCGAGGCAAATACCCAGGACGGGCTGGGTCAGTCGCGGAATCAGCGTGTCCAGCTGCCTGGTTCGCAACCGGTCCATGGCCGAGCGCGCCGCGCCCACCCCGGGAAGGATGACATGGGTCGCGGACTCAATGACCTCCGCATCCACCGTCAGTGCGCTGTCGACTCCCAGCCTGAACAGGGCGAAGCGCAGCGACGCGATGTTCGCGCCGCCACCGTCGATGATCGCAACCCTCGCCCGGCCAGCCGTCACAGGCTGCCCTTGGTGCTGGGTAGCGAGTTCCCGTCCCGCGCGATTGCCTGGCGCAGGGTCCTGCCGAAGCCCTTGAAGCAGGCTTCCACCATGTGATGCGTGTTCTCACCGCGAACCTGGATGTGCAGGTTTGCACCCAGGCTGTCGGCCAGAGAGCGGAAGAAGTGGGGCACGAGTTCGGTTGGCAGTTGCCCGACCGCGGCGCGCGGGAAAGTGCCGTCAAAGACCAGGTAAGGGCGGCCGGAGAGGTCCAGGCTGATCTGCGCCTCGGTCTCGTCCATGGGCAGCAGAAAGCCGAAGCGGCCGATGCCCCGCTTGTCGCCAAGCGCGGTGCGCAAGGCCTCCCCGAGGGTGAGGGCCACATCCTCGACGGTGTGGTGCTCATCGATATGCAGGTCACCGTTGCAGTTCAACGTGAGCGAGAAATTCCCGTGCTTGGCGATCTGCTCCAGCATGTGATCGAGGAAACCGATCCCCGTCTGGATGCTGACCGGCGCTTCGGCGTCCAGGTCGACGCTCGCGCTGATGTTCGTTTCGCGGGTTTCGCGCCGGACTGTCGCGATGCGCGGCCGGTCCACGATCGCGTGGGCGATACTGGCCCAGCTGGCCGGGTCCGCCGGATTCAGTCGGAAGGCCCGCACACCGATATTCCGCCCGAATTCAATGTCGGTCGCCCTGTCTCCGACCACGAAGCTTGCCTCCCGGTCGATCCGTGTTTCCGACAGGAAGTCGCCAAGGTGACCGGGGTTTGGCTTGCGGCAACCGCAGCCGTCGCCCGGACGGTGCGGGCAGACAAACACGCGGCTGAAGGTGATGCCCTGGGAGCTGAACAGGCCCAGTACGAAATCCTGCACCTGCTGGAACGTCGCTGCGGGAAAGCTGTCGGTGCCCAGGCCGTCCTGGTTTGTCACCATGACAAACTGGAAGCCCGCATCCCGCAGCCGGAGCAAGGCAGGGATTACGCCGGGAACCAGCGCCACCTTGTCGAGACGGTCCACCTGCTCATCCGCCGGCTCGACGATCAGGGTGCCGTCCCGATCCAGAAACGCGAATTTGCCTGTCGTTGCCATCAGGTCTGCAGTGCCTTCAGCAGCTTGTCGTTCTCGTCGGGTGCGCCCACGGTAATGCGGATGCAACCCGGCAGGAGGGGGTCCCAGCCAAAGTCGCGGAGCAGTATGCCGGCCCCTCGTGCACGGGACACAATGGCCGCAGAATCCCGCGACTCGATCAGGATGAAATTGGCATCGCTCGGCCACACCCGGTCGACACCGGGCAGGCCGGGCAGGGCGGCTATGAGCCGCTGCCGCTCGCCAAGAATGCGTGCGCGGCGGCGGGCAAGCTCCGCCTGCGCTTCAGGCGTCAGGCAGCGCAAGACCGCGTCCTGACTCGTCGTGGGGAAGCAGTAGGGAGGCATGACCCGGCCCAGCAGCTCGACCAGGTCGCTTCGTCCGATCAGCGAGCCGCAGCGGACCCCCGCCAGACTCAACGCCTTCGAAAGGGTCCGCAGGATCACGACATTGTCGTACCGCGCCAGCAGGTCCGGCAGCGGATCAGCGCCGGCAAATTCCTGGTACGCGGCATCCAGCACCACCACGCCACGGCCCTCGAGGCCCGTGCAGAGGCGCTGCACGTCGGCGTCCGGGAAGCGGTTGCCCGTGGGGTTGTTCGGGGAGCAGACGAAGATCACCTTGCTGGCCGGCAGCCACTCGCCCAGGATGCGATCCACCGGCAGGCTATAGCCTCGGGCCCGGTCGAGCGGGATCGCCTGCACACCCGCTCCCTGGATCTGCGCATAGACCTCGTACATGCCGAAGGTCGGCGGGCAGATCACGATGCTGTCCTGGCCCGCCCTGCAGAACCCCCGGATCAGCACGTCGATGGCCTCACTCGAGCCCCGGGTGACGAGCAGCTGACCCGGTTCAAGGCCGTAGAACGCGGTGAGACGCCCGGTGAGCTCGGCGGGGCGCGGATCCGGATACCGGTTGAGCCCGTCCCGCGTCTCGTCGCCCGGGGGGCGCCAGGGCGTCTCGTTCGCGTTCAGCCGGATGAAGCCGCCGACATAGTCCGCAGGCCGGTAGGGCCGGAGCTCCCGGATCTCCGGACGCAGGAGACCGAGGGTGCCGGGACGGGTCGTGCCATCACGCACGGCGGGGGCATTGGCAGCGGTCATGGGCGGGTGTCCGCGGCCTCGAGCCGCACGGCAACGGCCCGTGCGTGGGCGTCAAGGCCCTCCAGTCCCGCAAGGGTCAGCACGGTGGGCGCCAGGCCGCGCAATCCCGACAGCGTGACCTCCTGGAGCGTCATGCGCCGCTGGAAATCCGCCACGGACAGCCCGCTGTAGGCGCGCGCATAGCCGTAGGTGGGCAGCACGTGATTGGTGCCGCTGCAGTAGTCGCCGACTGATTCGGGCGTCCACCGGCCGAGGAACACCGAACCAGCGGTCGTG
This sequence comes from Gammaproteobacteria bacterium, assembly GCA_038214295.1. GTDB lineage: Bacteria > Pseudomonadota > Gammaproteobacteria > Steroidobacterales > SHZI01. The sequence goes on along the minus strand of JBBQSA010000032.1, from coordinate 13,997 downwards.
ACATCGGCGGCGAAGCCACGCGGGTTCTGGACCTGGAGAATCAGGTGCTCAGGCGCGTACTCGTTGGCGACGGCCAGGGCCTCCGGGAGGCCTGGTACCAGGACCGCCACGCTGTGGCGAAGCGCCGCCTCGATGATGGCCCGCCGGGGGAGGGCGGTCAGGGCACCCTCCATCTCCGCTTCGACCCGCGCGATCAGCAATTCATCCGGCGTGACGAGCACCACGTGGGAGTCCGGCCCGTGCTCCGCCTGAGAAAGGAGATCCAACGCCACGAAACGGGGGTCGGCTCTGCCATCGGCAACGACCATGACTTCCGACGGACCAGCCGGCATGTCGAGCGCGGCGCCCGCGGGATCCCCGGCCACCATCGCCTTGGCAGCGGTGACCCAGGCGTTGCCAGGGCCGAAGATCTTGGCGACCTTGGGCACCGTCGCGGTGCCGTACGCCATGGCCGCGATAGCCTGTGCGCCGCCCGCCTTGAAGATGTCCTGCACACCGCAGGCCCGGGCCGCAAAAACCACCGCCGGATCGGCCCGTCCGTCCAGGCGCGGCGGTGTGCAGAGCACCCGGACCGGACAGCCGGCCAGAGCCGACGGCACGCCGAGCATGATCGCCGTCGAGGGCAGCGGCGCGCTCCCTGCCGGGACGTAGAGCCCCACGGCCGCCAGTGGCTTGCTGATCCGCTCACAGACGACGCCGGGAGCCGTCTCGACCCGCAACGGGGCACTCGTCTGGGCCTCGTGAAAGCAGCGGACGTTGGCAATGGCCGTGCGAATCGCCAGCTGGGCCTCAGCAGACAAGCCAGCCTCCGCGGCGCGTACCTCGTCGTCCGACACCCGCAGGGCGGTGATCTCAGCCCGATCCAGCTCGCGGGCGAAGCGCAGCAGGGCCGCGTCCCCGTCCTTGCGCACGGCCTCGATGATCGCGCCGACGCGCGGTCCGATGCCGGGATTCTCCGTCAGCGCCGGACGTAGCAGCGCCTGGCGGCGGCCGGCCGGATCCAGCGTCGACCAGTTGCAGCGACGCATGCGCATCACGGAAGCATCTTCTCAACCGGCACGACCAGCACCGACGTCGCCCCGGCGGCCTTGAGGCTCTCAAGGGTTTCCCAGAACACGTTCTCGCGGCACACGACGTGCACGGCAACCCGGTCGTCCCGGCCGTCGAGGGGCAGTACCGTCGGCGCTTCGGAACCTGGCAGCAGCGCGGCAATCTGCGCCAGTGCGGACTTGGGAGCGTGCATCATGATGTACTTGCTGCCGCGGACCTGCAGTACGCCTTCGACCCGCTGAAGAAGCTTGCCAATCCACTCGGTCTTTTCGGGGGGCACCTGGACGGGCGTCTGCAGCAGGACCGCGTGGCTTTCCAGGATCGTTTCCCCCTCCCGCAGCTTGTTGGCAATGAGGGTTGCGCCCGTGGAGACGAGGTCGCAGATCGCATCTGCGCGGCCGAGGCTCGGCGCGATCTCGACCGCGCCGGAGAACTCGACGACGCTGGCAGCGATGCCGTGGCGCCGGAGGTAGTCCCTGACGATGGAGGGATAGCTCGTGGCCACCTTGCGCCCGGCGAGGTCGGCTACCGTCCGCAGCGGGCTGCCGTCCGGATAGGCGAACGCCAGCCGGCACTGCCCGTAGTCGAGGGACCGGAGGATGCGAAACGGCTCGCCCGGTTCGCCTTCCAGGAAGTGCAGGCGCTTCTCCTCGACAATATTCAGGCCGGCGATTCCGAGGTCGCAAACGTCGTCGCGGACCAGCCCTGGGATATCGTCATCCCGCACGAGCAGGACGTCCACCGGCATGTTCTCACCGAAGGCGATGAGCTGGTCGGGGCCCTTCGTGTACTTCAGGCCGCAGCGCTGCAGGAGATCAAGGGACTGCTCGGTGAGCCTCCCGGACTTCTGGATGGCGATCTTGATTCGGGCTTGTTTGTTAGTCATTTGCGCCTACTTCTTTCGCCGGCGTTGCAGGGCTGTGCTGTAGCCGCCAGCGCCGGTCTTCAGGTAACGGGCCACGCGGCCGATGGTGGTCACGCTGACCCCCGTCCGGTCGTGGATCTGGCGGTAGGGCAGGCCGCGATCAAGCAGTTCCGCGACGAGCCAACGGTCCTTCATGGCCTGGAGCTCCGCGGGAGTGCAGAGATCGACAAGAAAGGCACGCACCTCGTCCGCAGTGCGCAGGCTGAGTACTGCCGCGAAAAGCGCCCGCTCCGCAGCCTCTTCATCCCGTTCGCCGAGGATCCGATGCTCCTTCATGGGCGCTCCAATGTAATAGCGTGTTAGTACATTAATACGATAGGGAGCCCGATGCAAGCCCCGGAAGCCGGGGCATTGCCGGAGCTGGTCAGCTGGCGGAGATGCTGCGCAGCACGGCGTCACCCATGGCCCGCGTGTTGGCCGGGCTGGTGCCCGCAATGGCAATGTCGGCCGTGCGGCAACCGGCTTCTATGGCCGCGATTACCGCCGACTCGATCAGGCGGGCCTCCGCGTCGAGGCCAAGGGAATGCCGGAGCAGCATGGCAGCGCTGAGAATGGTGCCGCAGGGGTTGGCCTTGCCCTGGCCCGCAATGTCCGGCGCGGAGCCGTGGATCGGCTCGTAGAGCCCGCGGGTGCCGTCGCCGAGCGCGGCGGAAGGCAGCATGCCCAGCGAGCCCGTCAGCATGGATGCCTCGTCCGTCAGGATGTCGCCAAACATGTTCTCGGTGACGATTACATCGAAGTCCGCTGCCCTGGACAGGAGGTGCATCGCCGCGGCGTCCACGAGGAGGTGCTCGACTTTCAGGTCGGGGAATTCCCGGGCGTAGAGCTCCGTCGCAATCGACCGCCAGAGACGGGACGTGTCGAGCACGTTCGCCTTGTCCACTGACGTTACCTTGCCCCGCCGCTGGCTGGCGAGCCGGCCGGCCATGCGCAGCACCCTCTCGATCTCGGCTCTTGAGTAGGTGCAGACGTCGGTGGCTGAGGACGCGGTCCGTTCCTTACGACCGAAGTAGATACCACCTGTAAGTTCTCGTATTACAAGGATATCAACGCCCGACAGGCGCTCCGGCTTAAGCGGTGAGGCGCCGTACAGGCAAGGGTGGGTGGCAACCGGTCGAAGGTTGGCGTAAACGCCCATGGCGGCGCGCATGTCCAGCAAACCCTGTTCGGGCCGCACCGGCGCGTCCGGACTGCTCCAGCGCGGGCCGCCGACGGCGCCCAGTAGAACCGCGTCCGCGTCGGCGCACAGCTGGCGGGTGGCAGGCGGAAACGCTGACCCGTTGCTGTCGATGGCGGCCCCGCCAACCAGTCCGTGGCGGAATTCGAACTGGTGGCCAAAGCGGGTGGCGAGGGCGCCGAGGACGCGGACGGCCTCCGCCGTGACCTCGGGACCGATGCCGTCGCCGGCAAGAACGCCGATCAGGGCTTCCAAGGCCGCTCCTTCTCGAACCGGTCGATGGCCTCGGAGTGCTTCAGCAGGTAGCCGAGCTGGTCCACGCCATTGAGCAGGCAGAACTTTGAGAAGCCGTCGATGGGAAAGGAGACCTTGCGTCCATCGGGCAGGGAAAGTTCGCAGGTGGCGACATCGATCGTCACTTCGGCGCCGGGGTTCTCCAGCAGCCAGCCGTGCGTCGCCTTGTCGACAATCACGGGAACCAGGCCGTTCTTCAGGGAGTTGCCCCGGAAGATGTCCGCGATTTCCGTGCTGACGACAGCCTTGATGCCGAAATCGAGGAGGGCCCAGGGCGCGTGCTCGCGCGATGAGCCGCAGCCGAAATTCCGGCCCGCCACCAGGACCTCGCAGCCGGCGGCCTCCGGACGGTTCAGCGCGAACTCAGGCCTGGGCTTGCCTGCCGGGTCGTAACGCCAGTCGGCAAACAAGGCTTTGCCCAGGCCCTTGCGTGTCGTGGTCGTGAGAAAGCGTGCGGGGATGATCTGGTCCGTGTCGGTATCCGACTGCGGCATCACGACGGTGCAGGACGTGATGGCGGTGATTTTTTCCATGTCTGTACTCTCAGTGAGCCAGGAGAGGGCGTGGATCGGCAATGCAGCCGGCAATGGCGGAAGCCGCGGCGGTCAGCGGGCTGGCAAGCACGGTGCGGGCGCCGATTCCCTGCCTGCCCTCGAAATTCCTGTTGCTTGTACTGACGCAGAGCTCGCCGCGGCCGGCGACATCGCCATTCATGCCAAGGCACATGGAGCAGCCTGCTTCGCGCCACTCGGCGCCCGCCGCCCGGAACACCTCGTCCAGGCCCTCTTTTTCCGCAGCCAGCTTCACCTGCACCGAGCCGGGAACTACCAGAACGCGAACTGAATCAGCCACGCGCCGCCCGCGCAGGATGCTGGCAGCATCGCGCAGGTCGGACAGCCGGGAGTTGGTGCAGCTGCCGATGAAGACCACATCGACGGGCATGCCCAGCATCGGCCGGTTCTCCGTGACGCCCATGTAGGCAAGCGCCTTGCGGAAACTGTCATCTTTTGCCTCCGGGACGGAATCGCCGATCGGGACCACCATGCCGGGGTTCGTTCCGAAGGTCACCATGGGCGTGATCTTGCTGGCGTCGAGTGAAATCTCCCGGTCAAAGTGCGCGTCGGCATCCGAGGGGAGCCTGCGCCAGCGCGCTACAGCGGCATCCCACTCGGCGCCTTTCGGTGCCATAGGCCGGTTCTTCAGGTACTCGATCGTGGTGTCATCCGGGGCAATCATGCCCGCGCGCGCACCGGCCTCGATGGACATGTTGCAGATGGTCATCCGCTGTTCCATGTCGAGCGCGCGGATGGCGCTGCCGCGGTACTCAATGACGTGGCCTGTGCCGCCGTCGACACCGATCTGGCCAATGACCGCAAGAATGATGTCCTTGGCGGTGACGCCTGGCCCGAGCTTGCCGTCAATGGTGATGGCGAGCGTCTTGGGCCGTCGCTGCAGTAGGCACTGGGAAGCGAGGACGTGACCAACCTCGGTCGTCCCGATGCCAAAAGCGAGGGCACCAAAGGCGCCATGCGTGCTGGTGTGGCTGTCGCCACAGACGATGGTTTTACCCGGCTGGGTTATGCCGAGTTCCGGCCCGATGACATGAACGATCCCGCGGGAGTCGCTGTCGAAACCGAGCAGTTCGATGCCGAACTCGCGGCAGTTGTCGATCATCACACGGATCTGGGCGGCGGCGGCCGGCTCGGAGACGATATCGAGTTCCTTCAGTGAGGCGATCGGCACGGTCGGCGTGGAGTGATCGAGCGTGGCCAGCGTCAGGTCAGGACGGCGCACCCGCAGCCCTCTCGAGCGAAGCACGGAGAATGCCTCCGGTGTCGTGACCTCGTGGGTCAGGTGCAGGTCGATATAGAGCACCGCCGGCGTATCCGCGGTTTCTGCAACCACGATGTGGTCGTCCCAGACTTTCTGAAAAAGCGACTTGCCGGTCATTAAAGCTGTCCCTGACAAAATATTCAGTGGAGGAGGTTAAGAAAATGCGCGCCGCTCAACTGGCGGCGCGTTTGTCCGTCCGCGGGGTATCCAGCGGCTCGAGCCAGCCCCAGCGGTCTGCCGTCTGGCCGGTGAACAAGCCGAAGAACATGTCCTGAAGTGCCTTGGTTATTGGTCCGCGCGAGCCGGTGCCCACGGACAGCCGGTCCACGGACCTGACCGGAGTGATCTCGGCTGCGGTCCCGGTGAGGAAGATCTCGTCGGCGATATACATCATTTCCCGAGGCAGGGTCTGCTCGCGGACCTCGATGCCGAGATCGCGGGCAAGAATCATCACGGTATCCCGCGTGATCCCGTGCAGGATCGATGCTGCAGCAGGCGGCGTTATCAGGACGCCATCGCGGACGAGGAAGAGGTTTTCCCCGGCGCCCTCGCTGACAGTGCCGTCAGCCGCCAGTGCGATACCTTCGGCGAAGCCCCGGTCTCGTGCCTCGTAACCCACCAGCGTGCTGGACAGGTAGTTGCCACCCGCCTTGGCGAGGGCGGGGATCGTGTTGGGAGCGACCCTCTGCCACGACGACACGCAGACATCCACGCCCTTTTCCAGGGCCTCCGGGCCCAGGTAGGCACCCCATTCCCAGGCAGCGATCGCTAGCTCGACCGGATGGTCAGCCTTGGGTACGACGCCCACTTCGCCATAGCCCCGATAGGCCAGCGGGCGTATGTAGGCGCTTTTCAGGCCATTGCGAACCACGACTTCCTTGCAAGCGGCGTCGATCTCGGCGACCGACCAGGGAATGACGATACGGTGGATCTTGGCCGAATCGAGCAGCCGGCGCGTATGCGCCTTGAGCCTGAATATCTGCGTTCCGGACGGCGTCGAGTAAGCCCGAATTCCCTCGAAAACGGATGAGCCGTAATGCAGGGCATGGCTGAGGACATGCACCGTGGCACTTTGCCAGGGCACCAGTTTGCCGTTGTGCCAGATCCACTCGGTAGTCTTGATAGACATGCTTCGATAATTCCTTACAGGCGTACGACGTTGTCGCTCGCAGCCGCCGCGAGCGCTGACCTGCCGGCCGACTGCCGGCAGATTCGGTTGATGACATCCAGGTAGGCGAGGGCGCCGGCCTCGACGATATCGGTACTGACACCGTTGCCCCGATGGCTGCGACCCTCGTGGTCGACGGTTACCGTGACTTCGCCCTGGGCATCCTCGCCCATGGTGACGCTGCGCACCTCGAAGTTTTTCAGATCGAGGTTGATCCCGGACGCGCGTTCGAGTGCCTTGAACGATGCTTCCACGGGGCCGTCGCCGACCGAGGCTTCGTCGACAACCCGGCCATCACTGTGCCGCAGCCGGACGGCAGCGGAAGCGATGGCGCCGGTGCCGGCGGTTACATGCAGTTCAGCCAGTTCCCACGGGCCTTCGCCTCCGGACTCGGCATTCATAATGATGGCCTCGATGTCGCCATCGAAGAGTTCCTTCTTACGGTCAGCAAGTTTCTTGAACTCCGCGAAGGCGGTGTTCAGTTCCTCGTCGCCGAGATTGAAGCCCAGTTGCTGCACGCGGTCGCGAAACGCGTGGCGGCCACTGTGCTTGCCGAGGACGAGGTTCGAACGGCTGATGCCCACGTCTTCCGGGTTCATGATTTCATAGGTGGATGCGTGCTTGAGCATGCCATCCTGGTGGATACCCGACTCGTGGGCGAAGGCGTTTTCACCGACGACCGCCTTGTTGCGGGGAACGTGCATGCCCGTGATGCTGGCCACCAGCCGGCTCGTGGGATAGAGCTTGCGGGTGTCGATTCCAGTGATGATGCCGTAGTGATTGGCGCGCGTGCGCAGTGCCATCACGACTTCTTCGAGCGAGCAATTACCAGCGCGCTCGCCGATACCATTGATCGTGCACTCGACCTGGCGGGCTCCGGCCGAGACAGCAGCCAGGCTGTTGGCGACGGCCATGCCCAGGTCGTCGTGGCAGTGAACGCTGAGCACGACGTTCTCGATCCCGGGGACATTCTTGCGGAGATAGCCGAACAGCCCCGCAAACTCCTCCGGCACGGTATAGCCCAGGGTGTCCGGGATATTGATGGTCCGCGCACCGGCCTCGATGACTGCGGCGACGACCTCTGCCAGGTAAGCCGGCTCCGTCCGCGACGCGTCTTCAGCCGAGAACTCGACATCGTCACTGTGCGTGCGCGCCAGCCGGACTCCCTCGACCGCACGCCGGATGATCTCCTCCTTGGCCATGTTCAGCTTGAACGTGCGGTGGATTTCGCTGGTGGCGAGGAAGACGTGGATGCGCTTCTTCTGCGCGGGCTTCAATGCCGCCGCGGCCCGTTCGATGTCCTGGGGATGACAGCGCGCGAGGCTGCAGATCACCGGGCCCTGGATGCTGCTGGCGATGGCCTGAACGGCGTCGAAATCTCCCGGCGACGCCGCGGCAAAACCTGCCTCGATGACGTCGACCTGCAAGTCGCGCAGCGCCGATGCAACCCGCAGCTTCTCACCCAGCGCCATGCTGCAGCCCGGGGCCTGCTCGCCGTCGCGAAGCGTGGTGTCGAAGATCAGGACGCGGTCCTGCTGCTGGTCGCTCATGCTCGTTCTCCTGAAGAAACTCCCATTACGCTGGCGCTCTGTTTGCGGCAGTGGCCGCCCTGGTCGCAACAAAAAAAAACCCCGTCACCTTGCGGGTGCGGGGTGTCGGTGACTCGTGAGAAAATCAGCCGGTCAGACGCCCGCACCCGTGCCTCGTACCAGCAGTGCCGGTACCAGAGGGCTCAGGAGGCGCAGGGGCAGGATAAGCGTTACCGGCGACGTGCCTTCGGCCGCCTGATCTGCTGTCTGGCAGGGGATCGTTTGCATAGCGGGTGATGGTCAGGGAAGTGGCCTGGCTTGTCAACCGCGTGGCGGCATTCGCCATGCTATTCTCGCGGCCGATACGGGGCCTCCGGCTGGTTCCCGATTGCCACAATGGATGCCCATGCCCCGAGTCATCTTTCACGACGTCAACGGACGCCGCATCGAGGCCAGTGTGGCCGCCGGGAACACGGTCATGGAGGGCGCCCTGGACAATGCCGTCGCCGGGATCCTTGCCGATTGTGGCGGTGCCTGCGCCTGCGCCACGTGCCACGCCTATGTCGCCGAGGACTGGCTGCCCCGCCTCAAGCCAATGGAAGACATGGAGAATGCGATGCTGGACACCGCTACCGACCGGCGCCCCGCCAGCCGGCTTCTCTGCCAGATTGAACTGACCGAAGACCTGGACGGGCTGGAGGTCTTCGTGGCCCCCAACGAGTCCTGAGCCGTATTTCGTGAGGCTCGTCACACTGGACAGTCGCGAGGTCGGGGGGCGGCCCGGGATTGCGCTGCCGTCCGGCGAGATTCTTGACCTGGCCGCCGCGCCGTCAGGCCTGACAGCGGCCCAGTGGCGCCCCCATTCGGTGGTCAGTGTGCTGGCCGAGGGCGAGGAGGGTGCCGCGCGCGTCGCCCGCCTCGTGGAAGAGCACGACCGGGCAAGCGAGAGCCAGCGGCAGGAATGGCGGCAGAGTGGCCGGCTGCTGCCGGGGCAGGGAACGCGGCTGATGCCGCCCATCCGGCGTCCGGGTCTGCTGTTGATGGTCACCGACGCCGGCGGGCAGGTGAGCTACGTCAAGAACCCGAATTCCGCGGCAGGCCCCGATGCGTCGATCGCGATGCCTGCGGGCGCGGACCAGCCGCTCTACATGCTCGCGATGGTCGGCATTGTTCTCGGACGACCCCTTTTTCGGGGCACCCCGGTACAGGCGGAACGCGCCATTGCCGCGCTTACCCTGGTGGCGGACCTGGGCACAGCGCCCGGCAAGCCCGGCGCGAGCCAGGACTGGGCTGCCTCGCGACAGTTCCCCGGCGCCAGCGTTATCGGCCCGGCCCTCCTCACCGTGGACGAACTGCGCGCCCCAGCAGCGGCCCAGGTGCAGCTGCGCGTCAATGGCCGTCCCGTGGGGGCAGGAAGCTCAATGCCCGATATCCGGAGAGCGGCGGCCCTGGTCGCTGAATTGTCCAGCCGCTACGCCTTCCGTCCCGGTGATGTGGTGGGCATCACTGCCGGAATTCCCGAATTCGAACTGCCCGCTGCCAGCCGCGTGTCAATGATGCTGGGATCCGTCCTTCAGCTGGACTTCGCCACTGCCGGCTGACCCCCTTGTCGAACCGGACCCTCAATCTCGACGACCGGCTCTATGACTACCTGCAGGCGGTGTCCCTGCGCGAGCCGGCGGTGCTTGCGCATCTGCGGGCGGAGACCGCGAGCCTGCCCATGGCCGCCATGCAGATTTCCCCGGAGCAGGGCCAGTTCATGGCGCTGCTGGTTCGGCTCATGGGGGCCCGCCGCTGTCTCGAGGTGGGGACATTCACGGGCTATAGCGCCCTGGCCTGCGCTCTCGCTTTGCCCGAGGGTGGGGAACTGGTGGCCCTCGACATGAGCGCGGAATGGACGGCCATTGCAAAGCGCTACTGGGCCGAGGCCGGCGTCACCGGCCGGATCAGGCTCCAGCTGGGTCCGGCCGGCGATTCGCTGCGCCAGTTGCGGCAGGACGGTGGCCAGGAGACCTTCGACTTCATGTTCATTGATGCGGATAAGCCGGGCTATGCCGACTATGTGGAGCAGGGTTTTCACCTGCTGCGGGCAGGCGGCCTGATCGTCATCGACAACGTTCTCTGGAGTGGCAAAGTCGCGGACTCCGGCAGTACCGATGCGGACACCGTCGCGCTGCGCCGGTTGAACGAGGCCTTGCGCGATGACCCGCGTTTTGACCTGTCGATGCTGCCGGTGGGCGACGGCCTGACGCTGCTGCGCAAGCGGGGCTGAGCCGGCCTGTGACGGGTCCGGTGCGATTTCAGGCCGGGCGGATCAGTTCGAGCAGTTCCCCGGCTGCGCCGCGGTGGCACACCACGCTGACCGCGCCGGCATAGGGCGGCCCGCCAGCCGGCGGCGGGACGCCGTTACTGGCTCCCGCCGGCGACTCCAGGAAGCTCACCATGGCGATGCCCGGCGGGAGTGTGCCCGGCTTGGCTGGCAATGGCCTGGCGTCCGGCGGCATTTCGTCGGCTTCGATGTAACAGCGCTCACGCAGGGGCAGCGCAGCGAGGCGGAAGCGGTGTTCCCGGGGCAGTCCGAACTCCAGGGCCATGGTTTGCACGCGGGACTCCATCGAGGCGGTCCGGGGGACGCCAAAGGTCTCGTTGAAATAGCGCTGCATGTGCTCCAGTGAGGCACCACCCACGATGACGATGAAGGTTCTGTCCACGACGCAGCGCGCCGGTGGCGCGTCGAGCCCGGGGACCGGCTTCTTGAATTCCGTCAGGTACAGGATCTCGCCACCCGGACCACGGAGCTGCATGGCGCGGATATCGGGGCAGAAGGACAGGTCGAGCGGCGGCGCGACGATCTCGAAGGGCGAATCACGCAACTGCTCGGCGAGAGGGTCGACGCGATCAACGATCAGTTCCGCGGCATGCCAGCCGTGGCGGGTGAAGGCCCGGTAGCCTGGTACAACTGGCAGCTCGATAAAGCGAAAGACAAAGTCGGTGGCCGCCTCGGGCGCCATCAGCAGGGATGGAGCCCCTGCCAGGCCGGGCATCCCCCAGAGGGCGGCATGGGCCGGGGAAATGGCCTCCCGTCCGACCACCCGGTAGTGAAGGTACCGGCTGTAGGCGGCTTCCGTGGCGGCCAAGGATGGCGTGCGGATCGTGACGCACGCGATCGGCCCGAGCCGGTTGCCGGCCGGGTTCAGATAATGCCCCGCGATCGCAGCTCGCTGATACGCGCGGCATCGAACTTGAGCAGGTTTTGGTAGATCTCGTCGGAGTGCTGCCCGAGTTCCGGCGCCGGGGAGTGGATGCCGCCCGGAGTTTTGGAGAGTTTCGGCGCGACGTTCTGCATGCGCAGCTCGCCGAGCACCGGGTGCATCGTCTTCACGATAGCCTCGCGCGCTTTGAAATGCGCATCCTCGAGCATCTCGGGGGTCCGGTAGATCTTGCCGGACGGGATGCCGAACTGGTCCATCAACTGCTCGAGAGCCGCCGCGTCAATCGTGCGGGTCCAGTCGGCGATGAGATCGTCAAGTTCCTTCTGCCGGGCGCCGCGAGCGGTGTGCGTGGCATAGCGCTCGTCTTTCGACAGTTCCGGCTGTCCCATCGCCTCCGTCAGCCGGCCGAAGACCGTGTCCTGGTTGGCGGCGATCAGGATCATCCCGCCATCGCGGGTGGGGTAGACGTTCGACGGCGCCACGTTGGGGAGGATCGCGCCCGTGCGCTCGCGGATGTAGCCGGTCTTGTCGTACTCGGTGACGAGTGACTCCATCATGTTCAGAACGGCTTCGTAGATCGCGGAGTCCACCATCTGCCCCTGGCCGGTGCGCTCCCGGTAGTACAGTGCCGAGAGGGCGCCCACGCAGGCAAAGGTGGCCGCGAGGGAGTCGCCAATGCTGATACCCATGCGGCTGGGTGGCGTCGCCGGATCGCCGCACACGTAGCGCAGTCCCCCCATGGCCTCGCCGACGGCGCCGAACCCGGCCCGCTTGGCGTAGGGCCCTGTCTGGCCGAACCCGGAGACCCGGATCATGATCAGGCGGGGATTAATTTTCTGCAGTTCAGCGTAGGACAGGTTCCACCGCTCCAGGGTCCCCGGGCGGAAATTTTCGAGCAGGAAGTCGGCCTTTGCGATGAGATCCCGGGCAATCGCCTGGCCCTCTGCCTCCCGGAGGTTCAGGGTGACGGACTTCTTGTTGCGGGCCACCACGGGCCACCACAGGGACATGCCGTGGGCCTTTTCACGGCCCCACTCCCGCATGGGATCCCCCTGGCCGGGGGGCTCGATTTTTATGACTTCGGCCCCGAAGTCGCCCATCAACTGCCCGCAGAACGGCCCTGCGAGCAGTGTCCCCATCTCGATAAGGCGCAGCCCTGCCAGAGGACCGCTGCCCGTTGTCTGTTCATTTGTCATGCCAAAGCCCTGTCAGAGGAGTCGGAAATCGCGCCGGGACGATCAAGTGCGGAGGCCCTGAACGGGCTCTCGACCAGGCATCTTCTTGTAACGCTGACTGTGGCGTATAGAATACCGGTTTTCCCGCATCCTGTAAGGCCATGAGCCAGTCCTCACGCCACGTTTCGATCATTGAAGTCGGTCCCCGCGACGGACTCCAGAGCGAGCCGGAAGTGCTTCCGACCGCCACCAAGATCGAATTCATTCGCCGGGCGATCGACGCCGGCATCCGGCGGCTCGAGGTCACCAGTTTCGTTCACCCGAAGCGCGTACCCCAGATGGCCGATGCCGAGGACGTGATTCGCGGCCTCCCCAAGCGCGATGACGTCATCTACATCGGCCTCGTGCTGAACCGCAAGGGATTCGAGCGTGCGCTGGCTACCGGGATCAACGAAATCGGCATGGCAGTAGTGGCCAGCGACACCTATAACCAGCGGAACCAGGGCGTGCCAACCGCGGAGTCAGTCAAGGCATGGGTTGACATCGCCAGGGCGGCGAAGGCCGCGGGCGTGCGCGCCAACGTCATGATCTCATCAGCGTTCGGCTGCCCCTTCGAGGGCGAGGTGCCCATACGGCGCGTCGTTGAGCTCGTCGAGCAGGTCATGGAGGGCGATCCCGTGGAACTCGGGATCGCCGACAGCATCGGTGTCGGCGTGCCGTCCCAGGTCCGGGATATTCTGGGCGCGATTCGTGACAAGGCGGCGGGCGTGCCGCTCCGCTGTCACTTTCACAACACGCGGAATACCGGGATTGCGAATGCCCAGGCAGCCCTCGATGCCGGTGTGGCGTCCCTGGACGCGAGCATTGGAGGAATCGGCGGCTGTCCCTTTGCCCCCGCCGCCACCGGTAATATTCCGACCGACGATCTACTCTACATGCTGGACCGCTCGGGGATCGAGACGGGAGTGTCTCTCGAGCGCATCATTGCCACGAGCAATTGGCTTGCAGAACAGTTGGGCCGCGGCACGCCGGCCATGCTGCCGAAAGCCGGGATATTCCCTGCCATCGCAGAGCTCAATCGTGCCCGCCTGGCCAGCTGACTTCAGCCGGCAGGAAAGTAGAACGAAAAATGGTTGTCGTGGCAGTGTCCGCCACGGTCCCGAAGTTGATGACTGGAAAACTTGAGAGGCTGCTATGAGCTACCGACTTGGTGTTGACGTTGGCGGCACGTTCACTGACCTGCTGCTCATTGACGAGCAGAGCGGTGACGTCTTTACGGCCAAGGTGCCCAGCACCCCGCACGACTCGTCGGTCGGCGTGCTGAATGGCATCGAAAAGGTCTGCAAGAATGCGGGGATCGACCCCAAGAAGATCAGCCACTTCATGCATGGCACTACCGTCGCCACCAACACCGTGCTCACCGGTTCCGGTGCCAAGGTGGGGCTGGTGACGACCAAGGGCTACCGCCAGGTACTGCAGATTGCCCGCTCCTTTGTGCCGGGCGGACTCGGCGGCTGGGTGATTTACAACAAGAGCCTGCCGATCGCCCCGCTCGCCCTGACCATCGAGGCCGACGAGCGCATCGGCGCCCGCGGTGAAGTGGTCCGGAAGCTCGACGAGGCCAAGCTGCGCCG
>JBBQSA010000031.1:0-40549 GCA_038214295.1 Gammaproteobacteria bacterium | reverse complement strand
AGCCCCGCAGCATCTCCCGGGCCGCGTTATGCCCCGGCGCCCCCGTCACCCCGCCACCCGGGTGGGCGCCAGCGCCGCAGAGAAACAGTCCTTTGACGGGCGTCCGGTAGTCCCCGTAGCCCAGCGCCGGCCGGGCTGCCCAAAGCTGGTCGAGGCCGAGGGCGCCGTGAAAGATGTCGCCGCCCGTGAGGCCAAAGCGCTCCTCCAGGTCCAGCGGCGACAGGGCCAGCCGGCCGAGGATGCTGGACCGGAAGTTCGGCGCGTAGCGGGTCACCGTGTCGATCACGAGGTCCGCCGCCGCGTCCCGGACGTCGTGCCAGCTGCGGCCGTCCGGCAGGTTGTAGTCGAAGTGCTGGCAGAACAGGCTGGCCACGTGGGCGCCGGGTGCCGCCAGGCTGTCGTCCAGCAACGAGGGAATCAGCATCTCGATCACCGGCTCCCGGGACATCCCCGTGAGCCGCGCGTCGGCAAAGGCCCGGTCCATGTAGGCGAGTGTGGGTCCGATGATGATGCCGGCGGCGAGATGATCGCCCGCTGGCCTGTCAGCGCCGGACGGGCCACGGAAGCGCGGCAGTTCGGACAACGCCACGTTCATCCGGAACACCGCCGACCCGCAACGCCAGCCCTCCATGTGGGCGATGAAGTCGGCGGGCAGCGCGTCGCGCTCGAGCATTTTCAGGAACAGGAGCTTCGGACCGACGTTGGCCGCCACCCGCAGCGCCTCGAACACCCGGCCGTCATCGAGCTCGAGCCCGATGACGTGCCCACTGTCCGTGAGCACCCGCCGGACGGGCGCCTCAAGCTCTATGTGCACGCCGAGGCGCTCCGCCTCCCGCGCCATCGCCTGGGTGATCGCGCCCATGCCGCCGACGGCGTGGCCCCAGACGCCGGTCTTGCCATTCACCTCGCCGAAGGCGTGGTGCAGCAGCACGTAACCGCTGCCGGGCGTGTAGGGACTGGCGTAGTTGCCCACCACCGCGTCGAAGCCGTACAGGGCCTTGATCGGGTCGCTCTCGAACCAGTTGTCCAGCAGCTCGCCGGCGCTGCGGGTGAAAATCGCGTGGATCTCCCGCTGGGTTGCGAGCGGCAGCGCGCGGAACTCCCGACCGAAGGACACGGCGCTCCAGAGGTCCCGGAAGCGGTGCAGGTCGGTGGGCGGGGTCTTCAGCAGCGTCCCGCGCAGCAGTTTCACGGCCCGGTCGAGCATCGCGTAGTAGTCCGGCAGGCGCGCCGCGTCCCGCGCCGAGAAGCGCGCCACCGCCGGTGCGGTTTTCGCGAGACCCGGACCCGCCAGCAGGCCGTCGCCATCCGGCAGCGGGAGGAAATTCTGGTACGGCCGCTCCAGGATCCTGAGGCCGTGCTCCGCAAGGCGCAGGTCCCGGATCACCTTCGGGTTGAGCAGGCTGACCGTGTAGCTGGCCGTCGAGTTGCGGAAACCCGGGTGGAACTCTTCCGTGACTGCCGCGCCACCGACCACGTGCCGCCGCTCGAAGACAGCGACCTTGAGCCCGGCCTTCGCGAGATAACACGCGCAGGTCAGGCCATTGTGGCCGGCGCCGATCACGAGGGCGTCGTAGCGGGAGCTGGAGGCGGAGTGCGCTGACATGAGACCTGCTGGGCGTATAGGCCGGACGAACGCCCCCTTGGGGGAAGTCTGCCAGCCCGCCGCCGGACTCGCCAATCACCCGGAGCCTGCCCGGGCCGGGCAAGAGTCCCGGCTTTACGCTCCTTGCAAGCGGCGGTAGTGTCGGGGCCTGGCGTCTTCTGCGGGGGTCCTCACCATGTCCGTCCGGAACCTGGCTATTGTCGCCACCATCGCCGTGCTGACGGCCGCCGCCTGCGGGAAGGCCCGGCCGCCGCAAGCGCAGGACGCCTCGCCAGTGCCTGGCGCGCTCCCCGACACCCAGTCTGCCGCACTGTCCACCGCACTGGCCGCCGCGACAGGGCCCGCCGCCCTGCCGGCCACGGTCGTGGCGGCGCTGGCCGACCTGGCCGCTCAATGCAGCGGCGTGGAGGGCACGCCCCACACTGAGCAGGCGGTTCAGCAGGGCGATCTCAACGGCGATGGCCAGACGGATTTCGTCCTCTATGCCGGCTGGATCAACTGCGAGAACGCGGCCAGCATCTACGGCGACCGGGAGAAGTTCCTCGCCGTGTTTGCCGGCGACGGCAGCGGCGGCGCGGCCGAGGCCTTCAGCGGCCAGGTCTTCGACGCAAAGATCGAGGGAACGGGCGCCAGTGCGCGACTGTGGCTTAGCACCATGGGCGAGGGCTGCGGGCAGCCCCCGGCCGCGGATTTCGCCAGTGAGTCCTTCTGCGACCGGGCCATCGACTGGAAGGCGGGCACCGGCCGCTTCGAGTACGCCCCCGTGGCCACGGTGCGCATGCTCGAGTGACGCGCGCCGGCGGGGCGCCGGGACTAAGATAGAGCCCCGTTCATCGCCCCGCGTTCCACCAGCAATGCCCGCCACCCTGATTCCTGCCGAGAAACGCGGCGACATCCAGTTCGCCGCGAAAGACGCCGGCCTGCGCAAGGATGTGCACGACCTGGGCGTCATCGTGGGCCAGCTGCTCACGGAGCAGGGCGGGGCCGAGCTCTTCGGCCGCGTCGAACAGGCCCGGCGGGCCGCGATCGATGCCCGGGAGGGCGAGCCCGGCGGCGTGGAGAGGCTGGAGGCAGTGGTGGCCGACCTTGCGCCCGCCGATGCCCAGAACCTGATCCGGGCCTTCTCCACCTACTTCCTGGCCGTAAACCTGGCTGAAGCTGTCCACCGCATCCGCCGGCGCCGGGACTACCTGCGGGAGGGCAAGCACCGGCAACCCGGGGGCCTCGAGGACACGCTCTTCGACCTGAAGGAGGCGGGGGTGTCCCTCGACCAGGTCCGCGATGCGCTGGGGTCCCTGCGCGTCGAGCCCGTGCTGACGGCCCACCCCACCGAGCCCACCCGCCGCACCATCCTCCGCCGCCAGCGGGACATCGTGCGGCGGCTCATCGACATGCAGAACGTGGCGCTGTCCCCCCGGGAGCTGTCCGCCGACCTGGAGAACATCCGGGATGATGTCACGGCGATCTGGCAGACCGAGGAGCACCCCAGCGAGGCCCGCACGGTCGCCGCGGAGCACGAGCACGTGCTCTTCTTCCTCACCGACTGCATCTACCGGATCATGCCGGCGGTCTACGAGACCTTCGAGACCGCACTGGCCGAAGTCTGGGGCGACGCGGGCAAGCAGGTCGAGCTGCCCGTGATGGTCCGGATAGCCTCCTGGATCGGCGGGGACATGGTGGGCCGGTCCGAGATCACGGCCCGCACGATCCGCGACACCCTGGCCCGGCAACGCTCGCTGGTGCTGGACCTCTACTACCGGGAGTGCCGGGGGCTGGCGGAGAAGCTCAGCCAGAGCCAGTCCCGGGTCGGCGTTTCCCCGGAACTCGACGAGCGCATCCGGCTGTACTCGGGGCACTTCCCCAACGCCCTCGGCATCACGCCGCTCCGTCACCGGGAGATGCGCTACCGGGTGTTCCTGCGGCTCGTGATGGCCCGGCTCGAGTCCACCTACACCGCCGGTCTCTACCCCTATGACTCGGCGGACGAGTTCACACTGGACCTGCGCCTCGTCATCGCCAGCCTCGAGACTAACCGGGGCCAGCACGCGGGGCTGTTCGCCGTGCGCCGTCTGCTGCGGCGGGTGGAGACCTTCGGCTTCCATTTCATGACGCTCGACATCCGCCAGGAGGCGCTCGCCAACCGCCGGGTGATCGGGCGCGGCCTGAATGAGCCCGGGTGGCTGGAACAGACGCCGGAATACCGCCTCGACCGCTTGCGGCGTGCACTCGCCGTCAACGAATCGCCGGCAGGCGAGCTGGACAATGAAGTGCGGCGCGCCATCGGCATCTTTGAGGCGATCGCCTTCTGCCGGCGGCGCTACGGCAAGCGCGCGATCGGACCCTGCATCATCAGCATGGCCGAGGGCGTCGACGACGTGCTTTCCGTGCTACTCCTGGCCCAGTGGGGCGAACTGCGCAAGCGCAGCGGCACGGTGCCGCTCGACATCGCGCCCGCCTTCGAGACGATTCACGGGCTCGAGGGCGCCGCCGGTTTCATGCGCCAGCTCTACGCGGATCCCGTCTACCGGGAGCACCTGGCTGCCCGCCATCAGCGGCAGACGGCGATGCCGGGAATTGCCGAGACCAACGTGGAAAGCGACCTCGCCACCGCGCGCTGGGTGCTGCTCCTGGCCCAGCGGGCGCTGCTGGATGGCGCGCGGGCCGACGGCGTGCAGCTAACACTGTTTCACGGCCGTGGCGGCGCCATTGGCGCCGGCGGCGGCAAGGCCCACGTGGACATCCGCTGCTCACCGGCCGGCGGCGTCGAGGGCGGCGTGCGGGTGATCGAGCAGGGCGAGCTGGTGGCGAACAAGTACGGCGTCCGGGCCATTGCGCTGCGCACCTTCGACCAGGCCCTGGCGGCGGGCGTCCGCAGCCTGGTGCGCCCCGGCGGGCCGCCGGCCGCGGAGGGCCACGGCGACTGGGAAAAAGCCCTGGATTTCCTGGCGGCGGCGTCGAGGACGCACTACCAGCAACTGGTGCTGGAATCACCGGGCTTTGCGGACTACTACCGGCTGGCGACGCCGGCGGACGTGATCGAGCGGATGCGCCGGGGCACGGGCCCGGAGGCGGCGCTCGCCGACGGGCTGCTCGCGGCCGCCGGCACGGCGCCCTGGGTGTTTGCCTGGACCCAGAGCCGCAACATCCTGCCCGGCTGGTACGGCTTCGGTACGGGCCTCGCCAGTGCCCTCGAGCGCTTCGGGGCGCCGATGCTGCAGTCGATGCATGACGGCTGGTACTTCTTCCGCACCCTCGTCGCCGATGTGGAAACGGCACTCGCCAAGAGTGACCTCGACATCGCCGCCCGCTACTCGGTGCTGGGCGGCGAACTCCACGAGGTATTTTTCCACCGGATCCGGGAGGAATTCGAGCGCACTACGGCCGCAGTGCTCCGCGTCAAGCAACAGGAGGTACTGCTGGAGCGGGACAACACGCTGCGCAGGTCGATCCGGCTGCGTAACCCCTACGTGGATCCGATGAGCATCCTGCAGGTGGACCTGCTGCGGCGCTGGCGCGAACAGCGCGACGACGCGCTGTTCAACGCGCTGATTGCCAGCGTCAACGGTATCGCCCGCGGGCTGCAGGACGCAGGTTGAAGTCCCCGGCGTGAAGGCCGCATTCCTCGACTTCGACTCCATCGGCCCGGCGGACATCGACACGGCGGCGCTCCTCGAGCTGCTACCGGGCATTGAGCTGTACGGATCCAGCACCGCAAGCGAGATCGACGCACGCCTCACGGGCTGCGCCATCGTCCTCGTGAACAAGGTGGATTTGGACCGGGACCGGCTGGCCGCCGCCGCGCCCGCCTTGCGACTGGTGGTCCTCGCCGCCACCGGCACGGACAACGTGGACCTCGCGGCTGCCCGGGAGCTTGGCATCGCGGTCGCCAACATCCGCGACTACGCGACGCCATCGGTGGTCCAGCATGTCTTCGGCCTGATCCTGGCGCTGACGCTGCGGCTCAGTGAGTACCGGGAGCTGCTACGCAGTGGCGCCTGGGAGCGCAGTCCGCACTTCTGCCTGCTGGACTACCCGAGCCGGGAACTGGCCGGGAAAACGCTCGGCATCCTGGGGTACGGCCAGCTGGGCCGGGCGGTCGGCGCAGTGGGCCAGGCCTTCGGCATGGAGGTGGTCGCGGCGCACAGCCTGCGAGACGGTGGCGACGCAGGAGCGCCGGGGCCCGGCAGCGCGGTGAGCCGGCTGCCACTGGCGGAACTGCTCGGGAGGTCGGACGTGCTGTCGCTGCATTGCCCGCTCACGCCGGCCACGCGCCGGGTCATTGGCCGGGATGCCCTCGGCCGCATGCGCCGGGACGCGCTGCTGATCAACACCGCCCGGGGGGATCTCGTGGACCCGGACGCGCTGCTGGCGGCCCTCGAAGGCGGTCGGCTGGGTGGCGCGGGCATCGATGTGCTCGCCGGGGAGCCGCCCGCACGCGGTAATGCCCTGCTGAATGCGCGCCTGCCGAACCTGATCGTGACGCCGCATATAGCCTGGGCCGCCAGGGAATCCAGGCAGCGGGCCCTCGACGAGGTGGTCGCCAATGTGAGGGACTTTCTGTCAGGTGGACGCCGAAACCGGGTCGCCTGAGTTAGAGTCCCTGCAGTCCACGCAGGGGGAGTCCCGCATGCTGTCCTTCGTCTTCCTGGCCTACGCCGTGATCCACATTGCCATCTGGCTGTGGGGCTGGAGACTCTGGTCGGAAACAGGGCGGCCTGTCGCCCTGCTGATCGTGCTCGTGGGCAGCACCCTGCTCTTCTACGACAATTTCCGGATCGGCATCGGCCGCTTCATCGGCGCCGGCGATCTGCTCTACAACCTGTCCGTGCCGGCCTTTGCCTGGCACTGGTCCCTGCTGCCGCTGCTGGTGATTGCCGCCGGGTCCGTGGCCCGGCTGGCCGGACTCAAGTGGGCGCAGAACAAGTTTGTGATGGGCGCCTTCTGCGTCGCTGCGGTGGGGCTGTCCGCGCACGACATCCCCAAGATCTTTTCGATGGACCTGCACATCGCCTGCCTCGACGACGTCGTGCGCTACACGACCAACGTGAAGGCAGACCAGCTGTGCAGCCCTGCAGATCCGATTATCACGGGCGGGGCCGACGCCGCCATCGTGGCGATCATCACGAATATTGTCGTGCTCGGAGTGGGCATCGCCCTGTGGGTCCAGCGCGGCTGGGCCTGGCTCGCGGTCGGCTCCGGCCTGATGTTCATTGCGGCCGGCGCCTTCGCCACCAGTCGCTACTCCCTGCCGATCGCCAACGTCGGCGAGATCTGCATCACGCTGGGCTTCATCCTCACCTGCGCCCACTTCGCGAGAAAAAGGGGACAGCCCTGATTTCGGCAGCGCAGAAAAGGGGACATCCCTCTTTTCTGCGCTGCCGAAATCAGGGCTGTCCCCTTTTCACTTCCGATTCGGCCCAGTCGAGGACGGCGGCGACGCGGGGCGCTGCCAGCCGGCGGCCTTCGGCGAAACTGACCCAGCGGTACTCGCTGTGCTCGGGACGCCCGTTGTCCGGACTCGGCAGCAACTCGACCTTGTCCTGGGTGGTGCGCGCCAGGTAGTAGCGGGCGATCTTGCCGCGGCTGTAGGGACCGGTGTCCATATACAGCTCGCCCCAGGGAAACGTCAGCTCAGTGATGCTGGACTCCTCACGCACCTCGCGCAACGCGGTCTGTTGCGGCGCCTCACCGGCCTCCATCAGTCCCTTCGGGAAGTCCCAGTGCCGGAACACCCGGAGCATGAGCAGCCGCAGGCCCGCCGGCGTGTCCCGGAGGATCACCGCGCCGCAGGACATGAGCTTCGGTTTCCCGGTCACTGGTCCCGAAGTACTGCGACGGGCGGCTCGTTCACCGCGCGGCGCGTCGCCAGCGTGCCGGTGACGCCCACGATCAATGCCCCCGCGACGAGGCCGAGTGGCCAGAGCAGCACGCTGACTGTGTAGTCCAGCTTGAACGCGTAGGTGGCAAGCCCCCAGCCGAGCAACGTCGCACCGACGGCGGCGAGCACCCCCGCGAGGCTGCCGAGGGTCAGGAACTCGATGGCCACGCCCTGCAGGATCTTGCGTCGGGCAGCGCCGAGCGTGTGCAGGATGGCGCTCTCGAAGCGGCGCTCGTCCCGGGTCAGCTGGATGGCGGCCAGCAGGACGACGACGCCCGCCAGCAGCGTGAACAGGAACACGTACTGCACGGCCAGCGACGCCTTGTCGATGACCGAGCGGACCTGGGCCAGGATCACCTCCAGGTCGAGCACGGTGACGCCCGGGAATTGCCGCACCAGCCGGCTCAGCATCTCCACCCGGTCCCGGGGCACATAGACGCTGGCCAGGTAAGTCTGGGGCAGTTCGGCCGCGAGGCCCGGGGATAGCACCACATAGAAGTTCGGCTGGAAGGAATCCCACTCGATGGTGCGCAGGCTGGTGACCGGCGCCCGGATGTCCTCGCCCGCCACATTGAAGGTGAGGGTGTCGCCCACCTTCACGCCCAGGTTCGTGGCGAGATCCGCGTCCAGGGACAGCTGCATCGGCCCCGAGTAGCCGGCGCCCCACCAGGTGCCCGCCTTCACCACGTTGCTGGCGGGCAGCGTGTCGGTCCAGGTGAGATTGGCCTCCCGCTGCAGGAACGCGGCGCCCTGCGCATTCGTCACCTTGTAGTCGGCGATGGGCGTGTCGCGAACCGCGGTGAGGCGGCCGCGAATGAGGGGCAGCGACACCGGCTCCTGGCCGACCTCGGCCTGGAAGAAGGCCTTGAGCCCGGGCAGCTGGTCCGGCTCGATATTGATCATGAACTGGTTGGGCGCGTTCGCCGGGACCGTCCGCTCCCAGGCCTTCAGGATGTCGTTGCGGACCACGCCGAGCAGCAGCAGCACCATCAGGCTCAGTCCGAAGGCGACAATCTGCACCACGCTCTCGCTGCCCCGGCGGGCAATGTTGGCAAGGCCGTACCGCCAGGCGATGCCGGCCGCGCCCCGGAAACGGCGCAGCCCGCGCACCAGCAGCCACCCCAGTGCGAAGGACAGCAGCGCGGTACCGACGAGCCCGCCCGCAATCAGCGCCAGCAGCAGCGGGTCCCGGACGATGACAAGCACCAGGCCGCCGATGGCCGCCAGGGCCACGCCGTAGGTGACGGCCGCGCTCAGCCGGGGCGGCGGCAGGTCCTTGCGCAGGACCCGGAGCGGCGGCGTGGTGCCGACGGCGAGCAGGTGCGGCAGCGCGAAGCCGATCACGACTGTCGCTGCGGTCAGCACGCCCAGCAGGAAGGGCTGGCCGGAGGCGGGCGGCAGCAGGAAGCCGACAAACTCGGCCGCGATGTACGCGAGGCCGTACTGGGCCCCGTAGCCCAGCACGACGCCGACGAGCGAAGTCAGCGCGATCACGCAGAAGAGCTCCGTCACGGTCATCGCGATGACGAAGCCCTGGGTCGCACCGAGGGTCTTTAGCAGGGCGATGTTGTCCAGGTGGCGGAGGGCGTAGCGCCGGGCAGCCATCGCGGCCGCCACGGCCGCCAGGATCACGGTCACCAGCGAGGCCAGCGTCAGGAAGCGCTCGGCCCGGTCGATCGCGGAGTTGATCTGTGCGCCCGCGTCCTCCCGGCCCCGCAGGGCTTCGTCGGGCCGCAGGCGCGGGGTGAGCTGCGCACGGAAGCCGGTGATCAGCGCCTCGCTGCCCGCGTACATCTGGTTGTAGGTCACGCGGCTGCCCGGCTTCACCACGCCGAAGCTCGGCACGTCGTCCAGGTTGACCATCAGCCCCGGCGCCAGGTTCACGAAGCCGATGTTCTGGTCGGGCTTGTATTGCAGCACCCGGGTGATGCGCAGGGCCCGCTCGCCCACGCTGACCGTGGCGCCGACCTCGAGGCCGAGCCGCCCGAGGAGGCCCGGTTCGGCCCAGGCTTCACCGGGGGCCGGCACGCCGCTGGCGGGCCGGCCATTGCCGAACAGGGTGTCGGCCACGGTGACCTGCCCGCGCAGCGGGTAGGTGGCGCTAACTGCGTCGATGGCCGCCAGGGTGGTCTGCTCGCCCGACAGCACCACGGTCGGAAAGGAGAGTGTCTCGGCCGTCTCGAGGCCGAGGATCCGGGCGTCCCGCAGGTAGTCCGGGCTGATCGGCGCCGCGGAGCGCAGGACGAGATCCGCCGCCAGCACCTGGCTGGCCTGGTCCTTCATGGCGCTGCCAACCCGGTCGGTGAAGAAGGCAACGGCCGTCATGGCCGTCACCGCGACAACGACCGCGGCGAGCAGGATGGACAGCTCCCCCGCCCGCAGGTCCCGCCCGAAGGAGCGCAGCGCAAAGCGCAACACCTTCATCGGCTTGGCTTCACGGGACGATCTTCCCCGCCTCGATGCGCAGGATACGGTCGCAGCGGCCGGCCAGGTGCTGCTCGTGGGTCACCAGCACCAGCGTGGTGCTGGACTCGGCGTTCAGGTCAAACAGCAGCTGGCCGATGCGGTCGCCGGTGGCCGTATCCAGGTTGCCCGTCGGCTCGTCGGCAAACAGCACCTCGGGCCGCGTAACGAAGGCCCGGGCGATGGCCACCCGCTGCTGCTCGCCGCCGGACAGCTGTTTGGGATAGTGGCCTACCCGGGCGGCAAGCCCGAGCTTGGCGAGCGTCTCGCGGGCCACGGCGGCGGCCCGCGCTTCCCCCGCGAGTTCGAGCGGCAGCATGACGTTCTCGAGGGCCGTGAGCGACTGGAGGAGGTGAAAGGCCTGGAAGACGAAGCCCACCCGCCGCGCTCGCAGCAAAGCCCGGCCGTCCTCGCTCATCGCCGTCAGCTCTTCGCCGCACAGCCACACCTGGCCCCGGGTGGGCCGGTCCAGCCCGGCCAGGAGGGCGAGCAGCGTCGTCTTGCCGGCGCCGGAGGGCCCGACCAGCGCCACGGATTCGCCGCGGGCGATGTCGAGACTGACGTCGTCGAGGATGGTCAGCGTCCCTTCGGGACTGCTAACCTGCTTGGTGAGGCCTGCGGCCCGCAGCACAGAATCCATGCACTTCAACTTTCGGAATTTGCCCTTGCGAACACCCGGCACCGCCATCGCGACGGCCCTGCTGCTCGCGCTTCTTGCTGGTTCGTCCCTGGCTGGTTCGTCCCTGGCTGGTTTGCCACAGCTGGCAGCGGCCGGCCAGGACCGGACCGTGCTCGTGGTGGGTGACAGCCTCAGTGCCGCATTCGGCATTGCCCGGGAAGAGTCCTGGGTTGCATTGCTCGGCGAGCGGCTGCGGGCCAAAGGTTACGGATATGCCGTGGTGAATGCCAGCATCACCGGCGACACCACCGGCGGGGGCCTGAAGCGGCTGCCCCGGACCCTGAAGCTCCACCAGCCCGACATCGTGATCATCGAGCTGGGCGGCAACGATGGCCTGCGGGGTACGCCCATCGCCGTGATGCGCCGGAACCTGGTTGGGATGATCGAACTGTCCCAGGCGGCGGGCGCCCGGGTAATCCTGGCGGGCATGCAGATCCCGACGAACTACGGCGGCCCCTACACGCGGTCCTTTGCCCGCGTTTACCCGGATCTTGCGAAGCAGTACCGCACGGGACTCGTCGAGTTTTTCCTGGCGGGTATTGCGCTCGACATCCGGCTGTTCCAGGCCGACGGCATCCACCCGACGGCCGAAGCCCAGTCCATCCTCGTGGACAACGTCTGGCCGGTCCTCGAGAAGGAACTTAAGGCCCCTGGGCCGCAAAGAGCCCGGCAATAGTCCGCTGGATGGCCGCGGCGGCGGCTGCCGGATCCTGCGCGTCCCGGATCGGCCGCCCGACGACGATGTAGTCGGCGCCATCGCCAAAGGCCTGCTCCACCGTGACAACCCGCTTCTGGTCGTCGGCGGGCCGGTTCTCCACCGGCCGGATCCCCGGCGTGACCACCAGCAAGCGGCCGTCTATCGCGCGCCGCATGGCCGGCAGTTCGAGGCCGGACGCCACGACCCCGTCGCAACCAGCCTCCAGTGCCCGCCGCGCCCGCGACAGCACGAGCGCTTCCACGTCGCACTGGAAGCCGAGGTCGGTCAGGTCGCCCCGGTCGAGGCTGGTGAGCACGGTGACGGCGAGGATCTTGAGGTCGCCCTTGGCGGCGGCGGCGGCCTCCATGATTCCCTGGTTGCCGTGCACCGTGGCAAACGTGACGCCCCTTTTCGCGAGCAGCCCGATGGCCCGGTTCACCGTCGCCGGCACGTCGAAGAGCTTCAGATCCGCGAAGACCCGCTTGTTCCGGGCCAGCAGCCAGTCGACGAGCTCGAAGTAGCCGCCGGCGGCCATCAGCTCGAGGCCCAGCTTGTAGAAGGTGATCGAGTCACCCAGCTGCTCCACGACGTGCCGGGCCTCGGCGGCGTCGGGCACGTCCAGGGCAAAGATCAGGCGGTCACGGGGGTTGGCGGCATTGCTGGTGATTGGCATGGCGCCTAGTTTACGGAAGCCGCGCCTTCGGATCGACCAGCCGCTGGTAGGCCGAAACGGCGTAGCGGTCCGTCATGCCCGCCACGTAGTCCGCCACGGCCCGCGCGCGGCCCTTCGGCCCCTGCTCCGCTTCCCAGGCCCGGGCCCGGTCCGCGTGCTCCTTCGGCATGGTCTTCAGGTCCGCCAGGAAGCGCTGGAACACGGCCTTCAGCATGTCCTGGGCCCGGGATGTCACGTCGATCACCCGGGGGTGGCGGTACAGGTGCCGGCGCAGGTGGCGCTTCAGCGCCAGGTGATCCGCAAGGACCCGCGGGCTGAGGGCGACGAGCGGCTTCGTCAGGGCCCGGACATCGTCGCTCGTGCGGAGCCGGCGCGCCTGTATGTTCCGCTGGCTGTTCTCCACGAGGTCCGTGACCACCTCGTTGATCATCGCGCGGATCGTCTCGTGGATCAGGACCCGGCGTGGCGCGCCCGGCGCGGCGCGGACCACCGGCGCGTAGTGGCGCCGGAACAGCGCCACACTGCAGAGCGCGGCCTCCGACAGCAGGCCGGAGCGGAGGCCGTCGTCCACGTCGTGATTGTTGTAGGCGATCTCGTCAGCGAGGTTCGCCACCTGGGCCTCGAGGCTCGGCTGGCCGCGGGAGAGGAAGCGTTCGCCGAGCTCGCCCAGCCGCCGGGCGTTGCGCTTCGAGCAGTGCTTGAGGATGCCTTCCCGGGTCTCGAAGCACAGGTTCAGGCCGGGAAACCCGGCGTACCTCTGCTCCAGCTCGTCCACCACGCGCAGGGACTGCAGGTTGTGCTCGAATCCGCCCCACTCTTTCATGCACTCGTGCAGGGCGTCCTCGCCGGCGTGGCCGAAGGGCGTGTGGCCGAGGTCATGGGCCAGCGCCACCGCCTCGATGAGGTCCGCGTTCAGCCCGAGGCACCGGGCCACGGTCCGGCCAATCTGGGCCACCTCCAGCGAGTGGGTCAAGCGCGTGCGGTACAGGTCGCCCTCGTGATTCACGAAGACCTGGGTCTTGTAGACGAGGCGGCGAAAGGCACTGGAGTGAACGATGCGATCCCGGTCCCGCTGGTACTCGCCCCGGTAGGGATGCGAGGGCTCCGGGTGCAGCCGGCCGCGGCTGCGGCTCTCCCGGGCAGCCCACGGCGCCAGGCGGGCCGGGGCACCCGGCGTCTTCACCGGACGAATTGCTCCCGGAGGTAGTCCACCAGTTCGTGGGGCGCGTAGTCGCCGGTGATACGGGCGGCGCCGATCCGGTCGAGCAGCACGAGGCGGATCTGGCCCGCGACGACCTTCTTGTCCATGCCCATCGCCGCCAGGAACTGGCCCGGCTCCGCCGGCGGCGGGCTGCAGGGCAGTTGCAGGCGGCGGAACAGGCGGCGAATCCGCTCCACGTCCGCAGCGTCGAAGGACGCGTGGCGTGCGGAGAACTCCGCGGCCATGCAGGTCCCGGCGGCCACCGCCTCGCCGTGCAGCCAGTCACCGTAGCCGGCCAGGAGCTCGATCGCGTGCCCGAAAGTGTGCCCCAGGTTGAGCAGGGCGCGGCGGCCCCGCTCGTGCTCGTCCTGCCCCACGATCTCCGTCTTCAGCTCGCAGGAGCGACGGATCACGTGGCCCAGTGCGGCCGGGTCCCGACGCAGCAAACTCCCGGCGTGATCCTCGAGCCAGGCAAACAGCTCTTCATCGGCGATCAGCCCGTACTTCACGACCTCGGCGAGGCCGGCAGAAAGCTCCCGGTCCGGCAGGGTACGGAGCGTGTCCGTGTCGGCGAGCACGCAGACCGGCTGGTGGAAAGAGCCGATCAGGTTCTTGCCTCCGGGATGATTGACGCCGGTCTTGCCGCCCACCGCGGAATCGACCTGCGACAGCAGCGTGGTCGGCACCTGGATGAAGTCGACGCCCCGCTGGTAGATGGCCGCGGCGAAGCCGGCGATGTCGCCCACCACGCCGCCCCCCAGCGCCACGACGACGCAGTCGCGTCCGAAACGCGCCTCGACGAGTGCGTCGAGTACCTGGCTGACGGTCGTCATCGTCTTGTACTGCTCCCCGTCCGGGAGCACGGTGGTTGCGACGCGGGAACCGGCCAGCAACGCCTTCAGGGGCTCCAGGTAGATGGGGCCCACAGTCTCGTTCGTCACGACCATCACGTCCCGGTGCCGAAGGTAAGGATCGAGGATTCCCCGCCGGGAGAGCAGGCCGGAACCGATGAGGATGGGGTAGGAGCGGGCGCCGAGTTCGACGGCAAGGGTGATCAGCATGGCGGCATGTTACGTCGAATCTCCCGTACCACGGAGGGCACCTTGCGCCCGTCGGTCTCGATGACCAGGTGGGCAATTTCCCGGAACTGGGGGTCGCGGATCGCCATCAGGCGGGTCAGCACGTCCCGGGGCTCACCTGTCTTCAGCATCGGCCGGGCGCGGCCGCCGCGGGTACGTTTCAGCTGCTGGTCAATGGACGCGTGCAGGTAGACGACAAAGCCCCGCGCGTGGAGGTGGGCCCGGCTTTCCGGATCCTGGGCCGAGCCCCCGCCGGTGGCCAGCACGATGCCAGGAATGCTGGTGAGTTCGTCGATGATGCGGCTCTCCCGCTGCCGGAAGCCCGCCTCGCCCTCCCGCTCGAAGATGAAAGGGATATCCACCCCGCTCCGCTCCTCGAGGATGTCGTCGCTGTCGACGAACTCCCGCCCCAGTTCGCGGGCAAGGCGCCGTCCCACGGCGGACTTGCCGGAACCCATGGGGCCGATGAGAAAGATGCTGGTACTGGACGTCATACGCCTGAAAATAAAAAGGCCCGTTCGCAGTTTATGCGAACGGGCCTGTCCGAAGGCTATTCGTCAGGGCGTGACGTTTACGAAGTAGACCGTCTGCAAGCCGGACGGTACTTCCACCGTGAGAGTGAGCTGGCCGGCACCGGGCGTGGCGTTGAAACTGTAATTCAGGGGCCCGTCGAAGGTCGTGCACGGGATGGTGTAGGACTTGGGATTGCCTACGGTTATTCCGGTCGAGGCCTCCAGCTTCACGGTGGTCCCGGCTGGCATTGGCTGGTCCCGGAAATCACCGATCGTGAACGTGATATTGCCACCGCCCGCCAGGGTACCAGCCCCAGCACCGTAATTGTTGCCACCGGCACTGTCCGAAATCTTCGCCGTGCTGCCGGACATGATGATGATGTTGCTGGCGCGCACGGTCAGTTTCTGGTTCGCGCTGCAACCGCCGGCCGGGCTGCCCGGGCCGACGCAGAGCAGACCATTGAACTGGCCGTCACCCGGTGAGCGGATCTGGTCCTGATTGAAATCCACGAAGAATTCGCCGGAATCGTACGCTGAGTTCTCGTTGTCGTCCCGGTACGCTTCGGCAAGGTCGGTCCAGGTGTCGGAATTATCGAAGATGCCGTTGCCGTTGACATCCACGAACGTTTCCTCGCCAATGGCCGTGGCCAGAATCGTGCTGCGGAAATTGAAGGGCGGGCGCGGATTGGAGCTGGTCCAGGTGACCGCGCAAACGCCAGACTCGGTGGAAGTGGTGGCAGTCGAGCAGCTGCCCTGGATGGTGCCGCCTTCGGTGGTGAAGGTCACCGCGGTGCCATCCGGTACCGGGTTGTTGTAGCGATCGGCGAGCCGGACCGTCAGTGTGGCCTGCGTGCCGTCCCTATCCCCACCTTCGACATTGTTGCAGCTGACAGCCAGCGACATGCTGTCGTTGTCCGGCAGGCCGGTGGTGATCACCAGCTGGCTGGATTGCGTCCCAATGCCAAGACCGGTCACGGTGGCGGAAACCCGGACGCTGGTGGCGACGGTGCCTGATTTGACCACGGTCTGAACCCGGCCGTCGGCGCCGCTGACTGCGGTGGCAGGTGTGAACGTAATGCCGCCGACGCTGGTATCGAGTGCGAATGACACGCCGCTGCCCGCAACCGGACCACCGGTGGAGTCGACCACCCGGAACACGACCGTCGAGGTTTCGGCAAGGCCAACGCCGCCCGTTCCCTTGAGGCCGATCTTCTTGGGCGTCGCGGAAATAAATTCGATCGAGCCAACCACCGCCGGGGACACTGTGACGGTGCCCGTGGCCGAAACGGCACGGCCCTCGGCAACAGCGCTGGCGGTGATGACATCTGCCCCGCTGCAGCCCGTGGCCGAGTAGGTCGTCGTCGCGACACCCGTCGAGATGTCAACCGGCGGCGCGGTTGCCAGGCCTTGCGCAATACAGGCCGAGGAGAAGGTGATCGTGGTGGTGCCGAGGTAGAGATTGCCGTCGGCCGTGGCCAGCGATACCGTCAGGCTGGTTCCGCCGCCAGCCGAGAGGTTCGGAAGCGCAATTGCAATCGTGCCGGCATTGAACGCGGGTGGGATACCACTGCCCATCGTGACAACCACGGCTCCGCCACCGCCACCGCCACCGCCGCTTCCCGGACTGGTGATGGTATTGCCACCCCCACCGCAGGACATCAGCGTGGCGGCTGCCACGACCATGCACAGTGAAATCAGTTTCTTCAGCACGATGACTCCCTCACCACGTTCCCGGCGGCTTGTCAGCCCTGCCGGAACCCTAAATCTCTCAAGAAAAACGGCCCCGGGCATTCCGGCCTCAGTAAATATTCGAACCTTCCCGCAGGATCTTCGGCGTCACGAAGATCAGCAGCTCCGACTTGTTGGAAACCTTGCGGGTGGAGCGGAACAGCGCACCCAGCCCCGGTATGTCTCCAAGCAACGGCACCTTGGTGTAGTCCTCGGACTCTTCCGTCTCGTAGATGCCGCCGAGGACCACGGTCTGCCCGTTGTTCACGAGCACCTGGGTCTCGATGGCGCGGGTATCGATGCTCGGCACCGAGCCGCCCCGCTCGTTGGTAACCACTTCGCCTCGGCTGTCCTTGGTGACCTTGAGGTCGAGGATGATGCGGTCATCCGGCGTGATCTGCGGCGTCACGGTCAGGCTCAGGACGGCTTCCTTGAACTGGGTGGTGGTAGCGCCGCTGGAGGCCGCTTCCTGGTAGGGAATCTCGACGCCCTGGCGAATCGACGCCTGCTTCTGGTTGGCGGTGATCACCCGTGGTGAAGACACCACCTCGCCGCGCCCCTCTGCCTGCAGGGCAGAGAGTTCCAGGTCCACCAGGAAGTCGTCGTCCAGCAGGGCCAGGGCGAGCCGGCCCGCCGGGTTGGCAACCGGCAGGTTGACGTTGTAGCGATCAGTCTGGGCAGGTATCTGCACTGGGAAGGGCTGGCCCGTGCTGTTGATGTTGCCGATGCCGGAATTCACGATGGTGTTGGCGCCGTTGCCCGAGCCGGTGACGGCGAGCAGGCCGTTGGAGCGGTCCTTGACGGCCGTCACACCCCAGCGGATACCGAGGTCGCGGCTGAAGTCGTCCCGGACGATGACGATACGGGACTCGATCAGCACCTGCCGCACCGGAATGTCGAGCGTGCTGACGAGGCGGCGGATCTCGCTGATGCGCTCGGCCACGTCCTGTACGAGCAGCGTGTTGGTGCGCTCGTCGATGCCGACGGAACCGCGGTCGGACAGCAGGGAATTGCCTTTTGAGCCCTTCATGAGTTCCGCCAGGGCCGAGGCCTTGGCGTAATTGACCTGGATGTACTCGGAAAGCAGGGGCTCGAGCTCGCGGATCTCCTTGCGTGATTCGAGGTCGGCCTTCTCGCGCGCCGCGATCTCGTCAGCCGGCGCAACGATGATCACGCCGCCGTTCTCGCGCATGGCCAGTCCCTTGGTGGCGAGGACGATATCCAGCGCCTGGTCCCAGGGCACGTTCTGCAGGCGCAGGGTGACATTGCCCTGAACGGTGTCGGAAACCACGATGTTACGGCCACTGACATCGGCGAGCAGCTGGAGCACCGCGCGGGTCTCGATGTCCTGAAAGGACAGGGTCAGGCGCTCTCCGTTGTACTCACGATCGCTGCTGAAGAGCGTGGGCTTGGCCTCGACCGCCTGCTTGACGACTGGCGCGACCTCGACGGTGAAGACGTTTTCGGACTGGTACGCGAGTTCGTCGAAGGGCAGCTGAGCAGCGATGCTGATGCGAGCGCCGCTGGAGGTGCGGCTGGCCTCGATCAGCTTCACCGGCGTGGCGAAGTCAGTCACGTCCAGGCGCTTCAGCAGGTTGTCCGGCAGGTTGGTGCCGCTGAACCCGAGGATGATGCGGTCGCCTTCCTTGCGGACGTCCACGGGCGTGCCGGGATCAGACAGGGTGATGACCACGCGGCCGCCACCATTGTCGCCGCGGCGGAAGTCCACGTTGTCGATGCTCCGGCCGGCCTTGGAGGCGGCGGGAGCCGGGGCGGCTGCCGGGAAGCTGGCCACGGCGGCATTGGCAGCCTGGGCGGCGCCCAGCGTCACGATGACGGCGTTGCCCTCAACGCGGGTCTCGTAGGGCACCATACGGTCGAGATTGAGGACGACGCGCGTACGGCCGGAAGCCTCAGCCGCAAGAATCGTGTCCAGGGGACCGACCTTCACTTCCTTGCGCCGGGACGCGAGGCCGAGGGTCGTGCCCGGCAGATCGAGGGAGATACGCGCGGGATTGTCGATGGTGAAGGCGAGCGGGGCGGCGGGCGGACCCGAGGTCAGCAGGCGCAACTCGATGCGGTTGCCCGCGAGCGGCACCACCTGGATGTCCTGCAGCTGATTCGTAGCCTGCGGCGCACTCTGCGCGTCGGCCGCCGGCACTCCGGCCAGCGCGAGCCAAAGCCCGGCAATCGCTGCTGCGAGGCTGCGGCCGCCGGCAGTCAGCCACCCGCCCGGCGTTCCGCGAACCTCAGTGCCCCTGGTCGTGCTCATCATCCCGTACTCCCAAACTATCCTGTGTCGGCGACCGGCCATCGGCCTCGCCCCTGTTAAATCCCGGGCTGTCAGTTCCCGAGTGCGATCGCGGCCGATCGCTTGTAGAAGCCGCCGATGCCGTCGGGCACCAGTTCCTCAATCTGAATGTCCGCCGGAGTGACCGCGACCACCCGGCCGTCGTACTGTCCGATGTAGTTGCCCGGGCGGACCCGGTGCAGCAGTCCATCCTTGGTCTGCACGAGACCCCAGGTGGTGTTGCCCTGGGAGATCGTCCCGGCCATCGACAGGGTGTCGATGGGGAACTGCTCCAGGAACTCCTTGGGCCGTGTCGTCTCCGGTCGTGGCCCGCCGGCGCCCGCGCGGCCAGCCGGCCGGTCGGGCGTGAAGGGCGAACGGATGCTGCTGGCGTCGTAGGCGAAGGTCTCGTAAGGCTTCACCTGCGGCAGCGGATCGATGCGCCCACCAGGACGCGCCTTCACCTGGTCGATGTACTTGAGCAGGTCGGATTGCCCGCTGCCGCAACCGGCCAGCAACACGGTGGCCAGCAGCAGTCCGGACAGCGTCTTTACGGAAGAGCGCATCACCATCAACCCTTTTTCCCTGCCGGTGCCTTCGGCTTCTTGCCCTTGCTGGTCTCGCGGGTGGTCGGAGCCTTGCCCTTGCCGCGCTTGGCATTGCCATTGTCCGCATCAGCAGCCGCCGTGTTCACCTCTTCCTCATCGAGGTAGCGGTACGTCTTGGCCGTGACGTTCAGCACGAGATCGTCGAACGACGCGTCCTTCGACTTGGGCAGGATCTCGATATCGTGCAGGGTCACGATCCGGGGCAGTGCCGCGATCTCGCTGACGAACTGGCCAAACTCGTGATAGGAGCCCGACAGCCGGATCTTGATGGGCTTCTCCGCATAGAAATCCTTGCGGATTTCGTCGCCGGGCTGGAACAGCTCCTCCTGCAGGCCGGCGCCGAGGCCAGTCTGGGAGATATCGACCAGCAGGTTCGGGATCTCGGTCTTGCCGGGCAGCTGTCGGAGCATCGTGCCGAACGAGCGCTCGATCTCCGCGAGCTGGGCCTTGTAGGCGGTGAAATTGGCGGCCTTCTTCTGCTTGCTCTCGAAGGTGGAACGCAGCTCGCGCTCCTCGGACTCGGCCTTCTCCAGGCGCGGCATCTGGTTCTGCCACACGAAGAACCAGAACGCGCCGGCCGTCGCGATGAAGAAGAACAGGGCCATGAAGAAGGCCTGGACCGGCAGCGGCCAGCGGCCGATGTCGTTGATGTCAAGATTCTTGAGGTCTTCGAGGAAGTTCATTTCACGACCTCCTCGTCGGTAACCGTAGAAACCTGGTTCGCGTACACGGTGAACTGGGACGAGCGCCCGGCAAACTCGCCGGTCTCGACGGGGCCGCTGCCCTTCTTCGCCTTGGTACCTGCCTCCCTCACCTCAACGACCTGCAGGTCAGGCTGGGTCAGCCACTTGGACTTGTCGATGTTGCGCATGAAGGCGGAAACGCGCGTGTTCGACTCGGCATCCCCCTTGATCTCCAGGCGCTTGCCTGTCTGCTTGATGGACGTCAGGCGGACCCCGTCGGGCAGCGTCCGCACCATTTCATCAAAGAGGTGGACGATCTCCGGACGGCTGCGCTGGAGCTGCTCGATGATCTCCATGCGGGCCAGCAGGCGCTCTTTCTTGGCCTCGAGATCAAGGATCTCCTCGATGCGCTTGTCGAGCGCCGTAATCTCGGTCTTCAGAAGTTCATTCCGCTCCTGCTGGCTGTCGATAATGCCCTCCATCACGAAATTGGAGGCCAGGACCGCAAGACCAGCCGCGGCCAGGGAAGCCCCGAGCCCGATGAAGAACTGGTTACGGCGCTTTTCGCGCAGCTCTGCCCGGTGGGGCAGTAAATTGATCTTTGGCATCTCAGTCGAAGCTCCGCAGCGCCAGTCCGCACGCCGTCAGCAACGCGGTGGCGTCCCTGCGGATGCCCTGGGATTTGGCCTTGCTTGCAATCTTCATCTGGCCGAGGGGATCCCCGATCTCGGTGGGAATGCCGACCTTGCTGGAGATCATGTCTGCCACCCCGGCGATGTTCGCGCAGCCACCACACACCAGGATCTGGTCGGGTTGCTCGCGGCCACCCGCCGAGGCCAGGAAGAACTGCAGTGAACGGCTGACCTGCTGGGTCATGTCGTCTATGAAGGGCACTAGAACTTCCGGCTCGTAGTTCCCCGGCAGGCCGCCCTCTTTCTTGGCACGCCCCGCGTCCTCGAGACTGAGGCCGTAGGTACGCATGATTTCCTCGGTCAGCTGCTGGCCGCCGAAGGAGAAGTCCCGGGTGTAGATGACCCGCATGTCCTTCAGCACGCTGAACGTGGTGTTGCTGGCGCCGAAGTCGATGATGGCGATCAGGTGCTGCATGCCGCCGTCGGGCATCTGGTGCGCCAGCAGGTTGCAGGCGTTTTCGAGGGCGAAGGGCTCCACGTCGACAACGCGCGCCGTGAGTCCCGCCGCCTCCACCGCCGCCTTGCGCTGGTCCACGTTCTCGGTGCGGGTCGCGACGAGCAGGACATCGAGCATCTCGGGATCGCTGGCCGAGGGACCCATCAGCTCGTAGTCGAAGCTGACCTCCTCCATCGGGAACGGAATGTACTGGTCTGCCTGGATCTCCACCTGGCCTTCGAGCTCGCGGGCGGAGAGTCGCCGGGGCATCTGGATGATCTTGGTGATCGCGGCATCACCGCTGATCGCGATGGCGGCGTCTTTGGAACTGATGCCGGCGCGCTTGATGGCACGGCGAATCGCTTCGCCAACCGCCGGCGCGTCGACAATGGTTTTCTCGTTGATCGAGTTGGGTGGCGTCGGCTCCGCGGCGTAGCTTTCCGCGCGATAGCCCTTGCCACTCTGCGACAGCTCGATGAGCTTGATCGACGAGGTTGTTATGTCAAGGCCAATCAAAGGCCTGGAACGTGAGCCGAAAAGCACTGCTTTTCCCTTCTAACTCCAGAGGTTGCGCAAACAACGTCTTCGGCGCGTCACCAACGGGATTTAACCATATATCACCGCCGATGGAAACGCATGTGACGCGCTTCACCGGTTGACCTAAAACCGGTCTCCTGAAAAGTGTCGCCTCAAAGCCACCAGGCCGCGGGACTGCGGCGGGCACCGGCGTGCGATGGCACGCCGCCAAGGATCACATGCAAACGGGTGCAGACTGCGAACGCTACAGGCGTTCGGCCGTCTGGCAGCCCCGCTATCATAGGATCCCGCACCCCTTGAAACGCCCCTAGCCGGAGGCGCCGCATCTTGCGCAGTCCCGTAGACCGGTGGCTTTGCGCCCCCACCTTTCAGTAGGTTTGCCCAAAAACCGTAGCCAATATGCATAATCGTTACGGGGCGCGCAAGGTACCTTTCCCGCTTCTTCATGAATTTAGTCATCCGGGCTTTACTCGGGCTGCTCGGCATCGCGCTGAGCCTCCTGATTGCAGGGGGTGCCGCCGGCGCCGCGGCCTGGTATTACCTGTCGCCGGGGCTCCCATCGGTCGAAACCATCCGGGACGTCCCCCTCCAGCTGCCCCTGCGGGTCTATTCCCGTGACGGGCGTCTCATTGCGCAGCTGGGCGAGTACCGCCGCATCCCGGTGCGCTACGAGGAAATCCCCGAGACCGTGGTGCACGCGGTCCTCGCCGCCGAAGACGACCGCTTCTTCCAGCATCCCGGCTTCGACTACCAGGGACTGCTGCGGGCCGGAGTTAACCTGGCGCTGACCGGCCAGCGGCGCCAGGGTGGCAGCACCATCACCCAGCAGCTGGCGCGGGCCTACTTCCTGACGTCCGAGCGCACCTTCGTCCGCAAGGCCAAGGAGATCCTCCTCGCTCTCCAGATCGAGCGGGCCTTCAGCAAGCAGGAAATCCTGGCGCTTTACCTCAACAAGATCTTCCTCGGCCAGCGGGCCTACGGGATCGCGGCCGCGGCCGAGGTCTATTTCGGCAAGTCCCTGCCCGAGCTGACGGTAGCGGAGGCCGCCACCCTCGCCGGTATTCCGAAGGCGCCGTCGCTGCTCAACCCGGTTTCAGACCCGCAGCGCGCGGAAGAGCGGCGCTCCTATGTCCTGCGCCGCATGCGTGAGCTGGATTTCATCGACGACGAGGCCTACGCAGTGGCACTCGCGGCGCCGGTGGAATCGAAACTGCACGGAACCCAGGTGGAACTGGACGCCCCCTACATCGCCGAGATGGTGCGCGCAGAGATGGTCGGCCGCTTCGGACCGGAGGCCACGAGCGCGGGCTACCACGTGGTTACGACCATCGACAGCCGGCTGCAGGGGGATGCCGACCGGGCGCTGCGGACCGCCCTGCTGGAATACGACCGCCGGCACGGTTACCGGGGGCCCCTGGACCGGAATGCGCTGGACCGGGTAGATCCGGGCCTGCCCCGGGAGGCTGGCCTCCAGCGACTGCTGGACACCTACCCCGTCCACCCGGACCTGTTCCCGGCCGTGGTGACGGCTATCAACAAGGACGATTCTGCAACCTTCTACGTGCATGACATGGGGAGCAAGACGGTGCCGTTCGCGGGCCTCCGCTGGCGTGCGTTCGTGGACGATGACACGGTTGGCACCCAGCCCCGGACGGCTGCCGACATGGTCGCCGCCGGCGACGTGGTGTACCTGCTCAGAACGGTGAACCGGGGGTGGCTGCTGGCCCAGCTGCCGGCGGTGCAGGGCGCGCTGGTGGCACTTGATCCAATGGATGGCGCCACCGTAGCGCTCTCCGGCGGTTACGACTTCTTCGCAAGCAAGTTCAACCGGGCTGTCCAGGCGAAGCGGCAGCCGGGATCGTCATTCAAGCCCTTCGTCTATTCCGCGGCTCTCGAGAACGGCTTTACCACCGCGACCGTCATTAATGACGCGCCGATCGTTTTCGACAATCCGGATCCCGGCCAGGAGGCCTGGCGGCCCGAGAACAACAGCGGCCGCTTCTACGGGCCCACGCGCCTCCGGGAGGGGCTGGTGCAGTCGCTGAACCTGGTGTCGATCCGGGTCCTGCTGCGGATGGGGCTCGGCCCGGCGATCAGCCATATCAAGGCCTTCGGCCTGCCGGACAGCGTGATGCCCCGAAACAACACGATGGTACTGGGCAGTGGCGCCGCCGCTCCCCGGGACATGGCCGCCGGCTTTGCGGCCTTTGCCAATGGTGGCCACCGCGTGGACCCGTACCTCGTCGAGCGGGTCGAGGATGCGCAGGGCAAGGTGCTGTACGCGGCGCCCTACAGGACGGTTTGCAACGACTGCGCGGAGCAGTGGTACGTGGGCGCGCAGCCTGCCGGCAGTTCCGTGGTACCCGTCTTCGCTACAAACCCCGGCGCCGACACCGGAACCACCGCGCCGCCCGTGACGCAGCCCGCGGCGCTACCGGGCCAGGAAATCCCCGGGTACGAGGACGCGACGGCAATGGAGGCCCTTGCCGGGCCCTGGCGACCCACGGCCGCCGAGACCCCGGAATTCCTCGCCGGCAAGGGCCAGGCGCCACGGATCATCTCGGCGGAAAATGCCTACCTGATGTACGACATGATGCGCGACGTGATCCGCCGGGGGACAGGCCGGCGGGCGCTGGCGCTCGGTCGCTCCGACCTGGCCGGCAAGACGGGGACGTCCAACGACCGGCGTGATGCCTGGTTCAGCGGCTACAACGGGGAACTGGTCGCCACCGCCTGGGTGGGTTTCGACCAGGAGCGCTCGCTCGGCAACCGGGAAGAGGGCAGCCGGACGGCGCTGCCCATGTGGATGTACTTCATGGCAGAGGCACTGAAGGGTGTGCCGGAAGCCCCGCTGCCCCGCCCGGTCGGCATTGTCACGGCGCGCATCTCGGCAGACACGGGCTTGCTGGCCCTGGCCAGCACACCAAACACGATCTTCGAGCTGTTCCGCGAGTCGGACCTCGCGAGTCTCGCGTCCGATCCCGGCGACGGGCCAGCCTTCGGCGGCCCCGGCAGTGGGCCGGCTAGCGACCGCAATGAAATCTTCTGACGGGCGCAAGGGCGGGGGCCCGCGCGGGCCTGGCAGCCGGCGGCAGGAGGCCCCGGATCACCGCCGGACCGCGATTGCCGTCGAGGCCGCCCGCATCATCCAGGAAGAGGGCCTCACCGACTTCCGCGCGGCCAAGACCAAGGCCTGCGACCGCCTCGGTCTCGGCCGGAACGCGCCGCTGCCCGACAACGCGGAGATCGAGTCAGCCCTGGCGGAACGGAGCCGCATCTTCCACGGCACAACCCAGCCGTTGATGCTGGACGGGCTCCGTCATGCCGCCTTCGAGATCATGCGGGACCTCGCCGCCTACCACCCACGGCTGGTGGGTGATGTGCTCCGCGGCACCGCCACCCCGCACTCGGCGGTGGACCTCCACCTGTTCACGGACACACCGGAGGCGGTCGCCAGCACACTGGAAGTGCTTGGTATCGGCCACCGGCCGGTGGAGCGCCGCCATCGCCTGCGCCCGGACGAGGCTGAGAGCTTTCCTGGCTATCGCTTCGGGGCCCACGATTGTGAGTTTTCGAGCACGGTGTTTCCGCTGCGGCTGCGGGGCCACGCGCCGCGGAGCCCGGTGGACGGGCGGCCCATGCACCGGGCCAGCCTGAAGGAACTCGCCGCGCTGCTGGGGCTACCCGGGCCGGCCGCCGGCTAGCGCCTGGCGACGTCCACGTAGTCGCGGGTGGTTGGCCCCGTGTAGAGCTGGCGTGGACGCCCGATGCGGCCGTCCGGATCCGTGATCATTTCGGTCCAGTGGGCAACCCAGCCCACGGTGCGCGCGATCGCAAACATCACCGTGAACATCGACTTCGGGATACCCAGGGCCCGGTAGATGATGCCGGAGTAGAAATCCACGTTCGGATACAGCTTCTTCTCGACGAAGTACGGATCCTTCAGCGCGATTTCCTCGAGGCTGAGTGCCAGGTCGAAGAGCGGCTGGTTGCGGCCCAGGCGCGCAAGCACCTTGTGGCAGGTCTCGCGGATGATCGTGGCCCGCGGGTCGTAGTTCTTGTAGACGCGATGGCCGAAGCCCATCAGGCGGAAGGGGTCGTCCTTGTCCTTGGCCTTCGCAATGAACTTGGGGATATTGGCGGTGGTGCCGATTTCCTCGAGCATCTTGAGGACGGCCTCGTTGGCGCCGCCGTGGGCGGGGCCCCAGAGGGCAGAGATGCCGGCCGAGATCGCGGAATAGGGATTGGTGCCGGAACTGCCGGCCATGCGCACCGTGGAGGTGCTGCAGTTCTGCTCGTGGTCGGCGTGGAGGATGAACAGGAGGTCCAGCGCCTCGGCCGCCACGGGATCCACGTGGTAGGGCTCTGCCGGCACGGCAAAGAACATGTGCAGCAGGTTGGAGCAGTAGCCGAGGTCGTTGCGCGGGTAGGTGAACGGCTGGCCAAGGGAGTGCTTGTAGGCGGCTGCCGCGATGGTCGGCAGCTTGGCGATGATGCGATGGGCAAAGATGTCCCGGTGCCGCGGGTTCAGGATGTCGGTGGTGTCGTGGTAGAAGGCGGACATCGACGCGACGACGCCCGCA
Organism: Gammaproteobacteria bacterium; assembly: GCA_038214295.1. Classification (GTDB taxonomy): domain Bacteria; phylum Pseudomonadota; class Gammaproteobacteria; order Steroidobacterales; genus SHZI01. Next base: position 14,204 of record JBBQSA010000031.1, on the reverse strand, counting down.
ACCATGGCCATCGGGTGGGCATCGTAATGGAACCCGTTGAACAGGCGCAGGATCGTCTCGTTCAGCATGGTGTGGGTGCGCAGCGTGCGGTCGAATTCAGCGAGCTGGGGCTGGCTGGGCAGGTCGCCGTAGAGGAGCAGCCAGGCGACCTCGATGAAGGAGCTCTTGGCGGCCAGCTGTTCCACGGGGTACCCGCGATACATCAGGATGCCGGCGTCGCCGTCGATATAGGTGATCTTGCTCTCGCAGCTCGCAGTGGAGCCGTAGCCGGGGTCGTAGGTGAAGAGGCCCTGCCCCGTGAACAGGTTGCGAATGTCGACCACGTCGGGACCGGTGGTCCCGGCTCGGGACTGGAGCTGGAACTCCTTGCCGGTGGCGTTATCCCTGACGGTGTAGCTCCGCCCGTCCTTCTTGGAGTCGCTCATGATGGTGTCCGGCTGCGTACGGCCCAAATCAATCGCGCATTATAGGCAACCTGTCCGGGCAGCGCACCCGTTCTGGTCACGCTTCCGGCAGGTCCGGCCGAGATGTCGGGCGGATTACTCGGGGCGGTTGTACTTGCGGCGGAACTTGTCGACGCGACCGGCGGTGTCGAGGGTCTTCTGCTTGCCGGTGTAGAACGGGTGACAGTCAGAGCAGACTTCCACGTGCAGGTCCCGTCCCAGGGTCGAGCGGGTCACGAACTCATTCCCGCAGCTGCAGGTAACTTTCACGTCGGCGTAGGCGGGATGGATATCGGCTTTCATGGCAAGTCACCGTGCAGGAGGCTTAAAAGGTCAGGGTTACTGGCGGCGCGGCACGTGGTCCCGGTGCGCCACCGGTCTCGGGGCGCGAGAGGATAGCCAGAAGGGAGCGGGGCCGCAAGCTGCGTGGCGCCGAGGGACTTATCCACAGAAGCTGTGGATAAGTCTGTGGACAGGGTTCCCTGAAGGAACCCTGCATCCCGTCCGCAGGCCCTCTCCGACGCTTTGATGAAGATTTCACCACGGCACGATAATCAATTAAACCAATAAGTTGGAAGTCAAGTCAGCGGATCAGCTTGAGTAGTTGCAGCGTAGCCACTGATATTGCGCAGGGCACCCCGGCTTGTGCATAAACCAGTCGGGTCAGGGCCTGCCAGGACCCAGCAAATTCAACAGGCGAGCCAGGGCCTGGCCCCGGTGACTGCGCGCGTCCTTCGTGGCGGGCGCCAGTTCCGCGGCGGCGAGACCGGTCACGGGATCCAGGAACAGGGGATCGTAACCAAAGCCGTTGGCGCCCCGGGGTGCCGGCAGGATGCGGCCCTCCCAGACGCCTTCGGCCACCAGGGGCCTGGCGTCGTCGGGTGCGGCCATCCACACGAGGACGCAGCGATAGCGTGCGCTCCGCCGAGCCTCGGGTACGCCCGCGAGGGCCGCCAGCAGCCTGGCATTGTTGGCCGCATCATCCGCACCGGGGCCCGCGTACCGGGCGGAGCGCACGCCCGGCGCGCCCCCGAGGGCATCGACTTCGAGTCCGGAATCATCCGCGAGCGCGGGCAGGCCGGCGACGCCGGCGGCGTGCCGCGCCTTCAGCAGCGCATTGGCGAGGAAGGTGTCGCCGGTTTCCTCAACGGGCTCCACCCCGAACTCCGACTGGGACCGCACACGCCAGGCGCCACCGAGCAGCGCCTGGAACTCCCGGACCTTGCCAGCATTGCTGCTGGCGAGGACCAGTTCAGGGACCCCGCTGTGCACCGCAGGCGACCAGCGCTCCGGTTTGCGCCTGCATGATCCCGCGCACGCCGGTGCCGGCCAGGTCGAGCAGGCTGTCCAGTTCGTCGCGGCGGAAGGCGTGGCCCTCCGCCGTGCCCTGCACCTCGATGAACTGGCCGGCATCGTTCATGACCACGTTCATGTCGGTTTCGGCAGCCGAGTCCTCGGCGTAGTCCAGGTCCAGTACCGGCTCACCCCGGAAGATGCCGACCGACACGGCGGCGATCTGCCCGTGGATTGGGTTCTTCTTGATGGTCCCGGAGCGCAGCAATGCATTCACCGCGATCACCAGCGCCACGTAGCTGCCGGAGATGGCCGCCGTCCGCGTGCCACCGTCGGCCTGCAGGACATCGCAGTCCAGGGTGATCGTGCGCTCGCCGAGCGCCTCCAGGTTCGCAGCTGCACGCAGGGAGCGGCCGATCAGGCGCTGGATCTCCAGCGTGCGGCCCGTCTGCTTGCCCTGGGCTGACTCGCGGCGGGTCCGGGTGTGGGTGGCCCGCGGCAGCATGCCGTACTCGGCCGTGATCCAGCCGCGCCCGGAGTTCCGGAGGAACGACGGCACGCCGGTCTCGACGCTGGCCGTGCACAGGACGCGGGTATCACCGAAAGCAGCCAGCACCGAGCCTTCGGCGTGCCGGGTGAAGGCCGTTTCGAAGCTGACGGGACGAAGGTCCATGGCGCCGCGGCCGCTGGGCCGGATGTTGGCGGGGAGCTGGCTCATGGGCTTGCCTCCTTTGACTGGCTCTTTGTTGGCGGCTTACCGCCACCGGAGCGGGGCGGCTCGTCGCCCGGACCCTGGTAGCGCAGGGCGGCTGCCGACGTATTGTCGCTGTAGGGTCCGCAGGCCCGCACTGACTGTTCGCCGAGCTTGCGCAGGGCGCCTGCCAGCGCTTGCCCGTCGGTGGCAAGGGCACCGATCCGCTCGTCACCCAGTCCCGACCACAGGCCGTCGGTGCACACCAGCAACACGTCACCGACGTCCAGGCGCTTCTGCCGGGTGATTGTCATGCCGGGCAGCCAGGCATCGCCGCCCAGGCAGCACTCGACGTAGTTGCGCATCGGATGGGCCGCGATCTCCGCCTCGGTGATCACGCCCTCCTGCAGCAGCAGCTCCACGTGACTGTGATCGCGGGTGCGCTCCCGCACATTCCCACTGCGGAGGTGATAGATGCGGCTGTCGCCCACGTGCGCGAAGTACGCGGCGCCATCCTGGACCAGACATAAGGCGCAAGTGGCGCGGGGCCGGGCCTCGAGGGAGATGCGGGCTCCGAGGGTTACCAGGTTAAGGTGCGCCCGCCCGATGGCCAGGTGCAGGAAGCCGACAGGATCGAAGACCGGGTGCGCAGTGCGCTTGAAGGCATCCCGCACCGTCTCCAGCGCGAGCTGCGCCGCCTTGGCGCCATCAGAATGCCCCCCCATGCCGTCCACGGCGATGAGCAGGGCGGCGCGTTCACCCGCGATAACCTCCACGCGATCCTGGTTTTCCTCGCGATCACCGATCAGGCTTAGGTCTGCATACTCGAGGCGCAAGGTCACTCCAGGGATGAATTGCCGGGGTAAGGGGGGTGGTCTGTGGCATTCGGAGCCCGCGGAACTACAATGCCCGCTGCTCCGCAATCGTTCCTACTCAGTCTAAGCGCCACCCCAACCCTATGCACAGAGTTTTTGCCAGAAACGTGCGAGCCGTCGCGTGATCAGGAGCATGACCGGCTTCGCGCGGGCCGAAACGGCCACTCCCCAGGGCCAGCTCCTCTGGGAAGTGCGCTCGATCAATCACCGCTACCTGGAAGTCCAGCTGAAGCTGCCGGATTTCGCCCGCGCGCTTGAAGCCGACCTGCGACAGCTCGCCACCAGCCAGCTGGGTCGCGGCCGCGTGGAGGCGTCACTGGGCCTGCGGGCCGGCGAGAACCGGGCGCCCGCGGGGCGCCTGAACCTTCCGCTGGTACGCCAGCTGGTCGGGCACTTTGGCGCCATTGCCGCCGAGATCCCGCACCCGGCACCCATCAACCCCGTCGACGTGTTGCGGTGGCCCGGCGTGCTTGAGCAGGAGGAACAGGACCCGGCGGCATTGTTGCCCATCGTCACGCAGACCTTCGAGGCCCTGCTCGCCGACCTGAACGGCGCACGCGCCCGCGAAGGCGCGCGCATCGGGGAAATGCTCGAGCGCCGGCTGGCGGAGATCGAGGCCCATGTGGCGAGCGTGGTGGAGCGGCTGCCTGGCGTGCTCGCCCGCATCCGTGAACGGCTGGCGGAACGCGTCGCTGCGCTGGCCGCTCCCGTCGACCCCGAACGGCTAGAACAGGAGATCGTCCTGCTCGCGCAGAAGCTCGACGTGAGCGAGGAACTGGATCGCCTGACCGCGCACCTCGCGGAGTTCCGCGACAACCTGCAGTCGGAGGCGCCGGTGGGCCGTCGGCTGGACTTCCTCGTGCAGGAGCTGAACCGGGAAGCAAACACGCTGGCGTCTAAATCAGCCGACGCGGAGACAACACGTCACGCCGTCGACATCAAGGTGCTCATCGAGCAGATCCGTGAGCAGGTCCAGAACGTGGAGTAGCGTCCACCATTGTCCGGCGCTGTCCGACGAGTCCTTGTAACCGACTGACTAGAATATAAAAACCGTCCACCTCTGTGTCTTGTCGTCCACCAGAATCTGATAGCCTCTGTGTAGCTAATCGTGTAGCCAGCAGTTCAGCTACACCCTACAGGGAGCAGCCCGCTCGCTGGCTACACACGGAGAATCAGCGTGGCAAATCTCACGGAGCGGCAACTGCAGGCTTGGCTGAAGGCCGGCAAGGTCATCGCGGGTAAGAGTGACGGGGACGGACTGACATTCACTCTGTCTCGCGCAGGGACCGCCTCATGGACCCTCCGCTACAGGCTTGCCGGCCGGGCGCGGGAACTCACCCTGGGCAACTACCCCGACGTGTCCTTGCAGGACGCCCGCAAGCTCGCCCGACAGAAGCGGGCGCGTGTGGACGACGCGGTAGACGTGGCTGCCGAGAAGCAGCGCCAAAAGGCAGCCCAGCGTCAGCCCGGCACGGTTGCTGAGTTGATTGAGCAATTCTTGGAAAAGGAAATTCGACCCCGACACAAGCACCCCAAGCGGGTGGAGAGCCTGTTTGAACGGGACGTAACCCCTAAGATCGGGCGTCTGGCGGTCGAGGAAGTCACGCCGGGTCACATCGACCGGATGCTACGGGCCATCGTTGAGGACGAGCGGCCTACCGTAGCCAATGACGCCCTTCGACTGGTGGACCGAGTGTTCAAGTTCGCTTTCAAGCGGGGGATGGCGAGCAACAACCCCGTGGCCTATTTCGAGTTGGCCGATGCCGGAGGCCTTGAGGCCGGTCGGACTCGCCGACTCACGCGGGCTGAGATTTTGGCTCTATTTTCTGCAATCAGAAACGCCGGGCAAGCCTTCACGCGGGACAATGCTCTGGCAGTTGCCCTGTTGCTGACTTTGGCTGTTAGGAAGATGGAACTCCTCGCTGCTCAATGGAGCGAGTTCGACCTGACTGGCGGCATCTGGCGATTGCCTGCGGGCCGGAGCAAGACCGCCATCGGGATAGATATTCCCCTAGCTAGTTCGGTCCTTGACTGGCTACGAGAGTTGCAGGTTCGGGCTTGCGGCAGCCCGTATGTCTTTCCGGCTCGTCGCGGGAGAACCCGATTTCCCCATGTCTCGCCCGACACCCTAAATGCCGCCCTTACTAGCCTAAAACATGGGTTGGACGCATTCACGGTTCACGACCTTCGGCGCACGGCTAGGACGCTTTTGGCGTCCCTGGGCGTGTCCTCTGAAGTCGCGGAACGCTGCCTGAATCACAAGCTCCGGGGCGTGGAAGGCACCTATAACCACCACGACTATTTCGAGGAACGTAAGCAGGCACTTGGCTTACTCGCGTCTCTGGTTGTGGCCCTGGAGCATGGTGAAGAGTTCAATGTTGTTCCAATTCGAGGGACAAAAGCAGGTTAACTTGAAGTAGTCGCGCCTAGCTCGACGGAGCGAAAAGCCGGGTATCCCTTCCGGCCTGGCGCGGATCTCATTGGGGACCTACCCGAGAGGGACGGGTAAATGAAAAACTGGGAATTGGATCTAGAGCAGGCTGTTGGCGTAGCTTCCGTTCAAACTGCAAGCCGACTCCTTGCGCTAGATCATGGCCCGCTAGATTCTGGCGGCGATTACTACGACGACGACGAAGTCTCGTACCTAAAGGATAGGCGGGAGAAAGCGGAAGATGAGCAATCAAGCGATGCTGATTCTTGGGAATGGCGCCACATCTATGCCGTAATCGGTATCGAACCTAAAGGTCGCGTGCTTGAGACGACACGGGCAATTCAGCGGGCAATGTGCCGATCAATAGACCAAAAGGAGCTGAAAGCTGTATTTGTCCGTCGAGATTTGAGCGGATTCATACAGCCGGAGGAAACGGTCGTATCCACTGCAAATATCGAAACGTGGACGGAGTCATTCGGAATCGAAAGCGGAGACCAATGGCGGGAATATTGCGACCTTGAGAATGATCTCACCAGCTCGCTTTTTGCTACGTACGATCAATGGCGTGAATTTCAACGCGATGGCCTAAATCCGAACCAGCCGCGGAATAGCGAGGCCGCTCCCACGGCCTCTGACGTGGGAACATTTAGGGGACTTTACGACCGCATTCACGAATTGGAAGCAAGGCTTTCCGAGCGCCCGACCAACTTCTCTCGGTTTCGGCGCGACCTTAGAAGCGTAGACCCTCTCTTGGCAATTCTATTGGTCGAACACTTTGGTGATGGGCTAACGAAGCCTTACAAAGTAGCTTCTGTTATACGGGCAGCTGGAGAAAGGCTGGCCATAGAACTGAGCGACGAGACCATAGCGGCACGCATCAAGGAGGTGCTGACCCGAATCCGGGCCGATAGAGATCTCCGCTCCAAATTTGGGCTGCAGTAATCCAAATCTTGGACAACCAACACTAATGACACGCGATAGTTCTCCCTGCTCAACATTGCACGGAGATGGTCAGTGTCAACTAGAAGCCTCCCAAGCGAAGGATACGTCCGACTAGCTCAGATCATTGGTTGTCCCAATGAAGGGCGCCCGGGAGTAATTCCAATCTCCCGATCCGCTTGGTGGGATGGATGCCGACGAGGCATCTACCCGAAACCGATAAAGCTCGGAGACCGGATCACTGTCTGGCGAGTCGAGGACATTCGGGCCTTGCTGGAAAAGGGGAAGTGAGGCCTGAAAGAACGGGGGCTAGGGGTGTCAAACGTCCAGCCCGAGTAGAGACGGACCGAGAGTCCACCAACCCTCGCCGCCCGATCGATCTGCTATTGAGCCGCCTCGAGCGAGTCCGGCGGACGGCGCCGAACCGATGGGTGGTGGCGTGCCCGGCGCACCAGGATCGCAGCCCATCCCTCTCTGTCAGGGAGACACCCGGTGGCACCGTCTTAATCCGGTGCTTTGCCGGCTGTGACACCCAAGCGGTCCTGGACGCTGTCGGCCTGGCCTTTGCCGACCTCTTCCCCGACAACGGGGACCACCGCCCACACAGCGTACCCCCCGGACCGGCCCGTATTCCCGCCAGCGACCTGCTACTCATGCTCGAGCAGGAAGCCCTGGTAGTCGGACTGGTCGGTGCCTACCTCGTTGAGCAGAAGCCCCTGTCTGAAAATGACTGGCAGCGGCTGGCACAGGCGGTGAATCGGATCACGACGTTGGCGTCGCACATCCGGGAGTACCGGCGATGACGGACACCCCAGCAAGTGTGCAGCGCGACGCTGAGCGCCTCGCAAAACAGCAGGCGGCCCTGGACCGCGACACCGAGGTCCGAGCCAGTCAGCCGGACTGGCTGCCCGAAGTCACCCGGCTGGCGGTCCTGTCGCCGATTGACTACGACCAGCAACGAAAGTCCGTCGCGGAAGTCTTGGGGATCCGGGTCGATACGCTGGATCGGGAGGTCGCTCGGGTCCGGGGCGGCGAAGTAGACGACGGCCAGGGCCGCCCCGTCACCTTCATTGAACCTGAACCATGGCCGGAGCCGGTAAACGGTACCGCGCTACTGGATGACCTCGCAGCCACCGCCGGGCTGTACTTGGTGCTCCCGACCCATGGCTTCGAGGTCCTGGCGCTCTGGGTGCTCTTAACTTACCTGGCCGATGCCGTATCGGTACTCCCCATCCTTGTACTGCACAGCCCGGAAAAGGGCTGCGGCAAGACGACGGTCATGGAGTTCCTTTCACGCCTCTGCTGGCGGGCACGTACGACCTCCAACATTCACCCCGCGGGGCTGTTCCGGTTCATCGAGAAGTTTCAGCCAACCTTCCTGATCGACGAAGGCGACTCGTTCCTCAAGGGATCCGACGAACTCCGGGGCATCATCAACTCGGGGCACACCCGGACCAGCGCCAGCGTTACCCGGTGCGTCGGTGACGACTACGAACCCCGGGACTTCTCGACCTGGTGCCCGAAGGCCCTGGCCGCCATTGGCCGCCTGCCCGACACCATCGAGGACCGGGCCGTCATCCTGCGTATGCGGCGGAAGGGTCCGGGGGAGTCCGTGGCCAGCCTCCGGCACGCCGGTCCCGACGGTTTCGAGGCACTCGCACGCCGCTGCCGGCGCTTTGCCGACGATCACCGGATTGCCATCGGGGAAGCCAACCCTACCCTGCCACCTACCCTCACCAATCGGGCAGCGGACAACTGGGAACCCCTGTGCGCCATCGCGGACGCTGCCGGCGGACGCTGGCCCGACCTTGCCCGCACGGTGGCAGCCGCCTTTGTGGAAACGCAGACCGGGGAGTCGCTTAAGACGACCTTACTGACCGACATCCGCGACCTGTTCCGGAACCGGGGAGTCGACCGCCTGGCGTCTGCTGACATCGTCGCCACCCTGACCGGCATGGAGGAGCGGCCCTGGCCGGAAAGCAGCCGGGGCAAGCCCATGACACCCCGGCAACTGGCCGGGTGGCTGGGAGACTTCGGGATCAAGTCCAGATCGATCCGTCTGGAGTCCGGCGGCACGCCGAAGGGCTATCACCTGGAGCAGTTCGAGGATGCCTTCGCCCGCTATCTCACCCCTGAAACGCCACAACGCCACAACCCAGGCGCAGCAAGGCTTCCAGAGGATCTTGAAGCGCCACACGAGTGCACCCTTGTGGCGGATGAAACCGGCCCGGAATCCGGGCCAGGCCTCACTTGTGGCGGTGTGGCGGACGGCCAGGCAGACGCCGGGCGGGCGGACTTCGCCAGGGTCCGCCTGTGAAGCCGCCGGAATTGCTTGCCGAATTGGCCGCCACGGGGATAGAGGTCGTCTTGGCCGGCGATGACCTGGAAGTCGCCGGGGTACGAGCCGCCCTTACCCCAGCGGTACTGGAGCGCCTTCAGAGGGCGAAGCCGGCGCTGCTCGAGTACCTGAAGTCCCCGGAGGGCTCACACCCCGAGTTTGCCGCGGCGATCCAGTTCGGCACCTTGGTGTTCTGCCTCCGCTGCCGGGACTACGAAGGGCCGCCACGGCAGGCGCTGGGGTATTGCCAGGCGCTGCGGACTGAATCAGCGCCCGATGTGCCATTCGACTGCCCCTCGTTCACCAGTCTTGCCACCCCGACAGCAGGCGCAGCAAACACGGATGACTTCCCATGAGCAGAACCTCGAAGAAGGCTGGCAGCAAGCCTGGTCCAAAGCCAAGAGACCGGGAAAAGGAGAAGGCAATGGCGAACATGGTCCTCCGGCCATCGCTGCAGGCCGCCCTCACCGCAGTGCAGTTCCTCCCCTACAAGGGGGAAGTGAGCACGGTGGCGGTCATGGATGAGCTGGTACGCCAATTCGAGTCGGTGCAGGACGGGAACCTGGCCCGCGGCGAGGCCATGCTGGTTGCTCAGGCCCATGCCTTGGACGCGATCTTCAACCGCCTGGCCCAGTCGGCATCCCGAGTGGAGATGATCAACCAGTACGAGACGTTCATGAAACTGGCCCTGCGGGCGCAGAATCAGGCCCGGATGACCTGGGAGACTCTGGCGGCGATCAAGAACCCGCCGCAGGTGGCGTACGTACGGCAGGCCAACATTGCAGCGGGGCCGCAACAGGTCAACAACGGTGTGCCTGCGCCCGCCAGCGAAAACAAATCCGAGCCAAGCAAACTATTGGAGGTAACCGATGGCGAACGGCTGGACACCCTCACGACGAGCACGGCAGGCCGAGCTAATTCGGAACTGGAAGCCGTGGAGTCGATCCACTGGGCCGAAGACGGCAACGGGTAAGGCTCGGGTAGCCAGGAATGCCTACCGGGGCGCGGTAAGGCCGATGTGCCGAGAGATGGGGAAGGCACTTAGGCGGCAGTCGGCCCAGTTACCCGGATGAACGGTTTGTGCAAAACCTCAGGGAATGCAGCCGCCAGCGGCTTGCGAAGGCAAGCTGCGTGACAGACGCGTCAGGCGACCGGTGCAGCGATTGGTTAGGGATCTCTGGCAGTTTCATGGGAATAGACCTTAGACCACGACCAAATGCCAACGAGGCCGAGTATTAGGGGCAGCCCGAAATAGGGAAGTGCCTCAATGTCTCCCTTGCTGAAGGCGAGTGACAAGGCGCCGTTGAGCACTATGAATACTATCGCCATGGTTCTAAGGCGCGAGCGATCGTGCATACCAGTTTGGCAATGCGTGGCAGCTGAAAACGCAACCGCGGCGGATAGGACCAACCATGCAACAGCCAGCCAATCGACCGGACCCTTGGCGTCATACCAATGACCAGCACCCTTGTTATCCCAGGTGGCCAAGAAGATTGCCAAGAATCCTGCAGCTACGCCGTACAGGGCAAGCGAGAGAGACCCGAGTGACCTGAAGGCGAGATCCTTCGCGTTACCTCGCATCTGAGATCCCTAACGCCTCGGCTCAGCCGCGGCGCACCGGAGGTGGGCCGTCGGTCTGGAGCCGATTGTTAGACCGAATTATCCAAGTGTCAAAGAGCCAACTGCCGATAAACATCGGTCCAAACAGGCTGGGCGCGGATAGGAACGGTGCCAGCGCCAGCATAGCAACGGCGAGTACAACTGGCACGGATCCGCGTTCAACGATGGCGCTCGCAACATTTAGTGGCCCGAGGAGAACACTTCCGCCTAGTGCGAATCGGTATAGAGGACCGAGAGAGACGCCATTCCTGGTGAATACCAATGGTCCATTCCACCGGCGATACATAAAGCCCATTGCCACCAGCCCGGCGACCACGACCGCGTAGGAGGTGAAGTCAGCAACGACTGGGGTGAACGCGAATCGCATGACAACGTACGTGACGAATGCCACTGCGAGAATGCCGAGAGTCGATAGAAGGCCTTGTCGGAAGTGGCGCATGGTCTAACGAGGTTGTAGGAAAAGTCCCATAGGGCGATCTTGCGCCGGACGTCGGCGGCCAGCAAGATCGGGACACGTAGTAGATACGGAGATCGCTGCCAATGGCCCGCTACAAGGAAGTCGACACCCAGCCGCGGTTCCTGCCGATCGACCTGGCGCGGCAGTTGCCGCCGGGGAGCTTCGAGCACGCGCTGAACCACCTGCTCGACCACGAACTGGACCTGAGCGGCTTCGATGCCCGCTTCAGCAACGACGCTACCGGTGCCAGCGCGTACCCACCGGCCCTGTTGCTCAAGGTGGTGCTGTTTGCCTATTCGCGCGGGATCGTCAGCAGCCGGGCGATCGCGGCCGCCTGCCGGGAGCAGGTGACGTTCATGGCGCTGACCGGGGATCACGCCCCGCACTTCACGACCCTGGCCGGGTTCGTTCGCGGTCTCGGCGACCACATCGCCCGGATCTTCACCCAGGTGCTCTATATCTGTGACCGTCAGGGGCTGATCGGCCGGGAGATGTTCGCCATTGATGGCGTGAAGCTGCCGAGCAACGCCAGCAAGGCAAAAAGCGGCACCCGGGCGGAGTTCGAGCGCCAGGCGGTGAAGCTCGAAGCGGCCGTGCGGAGCATGCTGAAGCGGCACCGAGAAGAGGATCGGTGCGCCACGGAACCCGACCTGATAGTTAAGGAAGCGCAGCGCATCGAGCAGCTGCAGGGCGAAGCCACTCAGCTGCGCCAGTGGCTCCGCGCGAACCCGGAGGAGCGGCGCGGATCAAAAGGCAAGGTCCGCAAGAGCAACCGCACGGACGCGGAGAGCGCCAAGATGGCAACGAGCAAAGGCGTGATCCAGGGCTATACCGGCGTGGCGGCGGTGGATGGCAAGCACCAGATCATCGTCGAAGCCCAGGCCCACGGCACGGGCTCGGAGCAGGAGCTGCTGGTGCCGGTGGTCCGGGCCATGGCGGGGGTCCTTGGCCCCGACTCGATGATCACCGCGGACGCCGGCTATCACAGCGAAGCCAACCTGCGGCAGCTGGCTGAACTGAAGCTCAACGCGCTGATCGCCGACAACGGCATGCGCAAGCGTGATGAGCGCTTCGCCGGTCAGGCCCGACACCAGACCCGGCCGGATCCGCTGCACGACAAGTCGGCCAAGCCGAAGCCTGCGAAGCTCTACTCGCCGAAGGACTTCCACTACGACCCGGTCGCCCAGACCTGCGTCTGCCCGGCCGGGAAGAAGCTTTACCGCAACGGCAGCGACTGCGTGTTCCGCGGTTACGCGGCGGTGAAGTTCCACGGCACCGTGCGGGACTGCGTGCCCTGTGATCAGCGCGAGCGCTGCCTGAAGACCCCTGAGACAACCCGCACGCGGCAGGTGGCCTTCTTCAAGGGCAAGGCCGCCGGGACGCCAGCGTCGCACACCGATCGCATGAAGCAGCGCATCGACACGCCCGAAGGCCGGGCGCTCTACGGCCGCCGCTTTGCCATCGTCGAGCCGGTGTTCGCCAACCTCCGGCACAACAAGCGGCTGAATCGCTTCACGCTTCGAGGTCGCACCAAGGTGAATGCACAGTGGCAGTTGTTCTGCCTGGTCCACAACATCGAGAAGCTGGCCCATCAGGGCTACGCGCAGTGACGACGGTCAGCGCACCGGGTTGATCATCACCAACACCCGTCGCTAAACCACTGGAACGAACACCGGCTGGGGAGCAACCGCCTCGGGGCAACCTCTGCCGTTCGAAAAAGGGGTTTTTCTACAGCCTCAACGTTTCCGCTAACCGGCCGCCCGCTTGCGGGCGGTCCTGGTTGAGCGGGTAGTTAGACCCCGACCCTTTACGAGCCGAACTTGCAGCTTGCACCCCAACGCGGATGCGTAGCGCTGCAGGGTCGCAATAGAGGGAGAGTGCTTCGCATCAGCAGACTCGAGCCTTGCCACCGCAGACTGCGTGGTGCCGATCCGGGCGGCCACGTCGGCCTGGGTAAGGCCTGCGGCGGCCCGAGCCTTCAAGATCTCGTCGAGAAACTCGAACTCCTCAGCAACCCGGTCGTACTCATCCTTGACGTCAGGGCGGGCCAGGGCGCGGGCCTTAAACTGCTTGAGATTCTTGCTCATTTCGTGACTTCCTCCATTCGCCGTCTGGCGATCTCCAGTTCCTTACGGGGCGTCTTCTCTGACTTCTTTGTGAACTGGTGGAGCATCACTATCTGCCTGCCGACCAGAGTGCAGTAGAAGACGCGGGCTATGCCCTCGGCTGCCTTGAGTCGCAGCTCGAAAAGCCCGCGGCCCATTGCCTTGGTATGCGGCATGCCGAGATCGGGGCCATAGACTTCCATTCTCTCGGCGTATCTCACAAAGCGGGCCAGGAAGCCGGCCGGGAGTTGAAGGACCTCCTCTTCCAGCCTCGGACTGTAGAAAGTGACCTTCCAGTTCACGAGGCAAATATAGCGTATATGCTATGTAATGTCCAGATGCCGATACAGGGGTCTAACGTCTCGGTTCAGCCGCGCCGAGCGTAAGCGAGGGACCCCAGGGGCGCGAAGCGCCGCTGGGCGACGGCTGGAACCGTTGGTTAGGTTGCCGACCCCTGGCGCTTATCGACATAGTCGCGGAGGGCGCTGTTGACGGCGTCCGAGTCGGGGAAGAGCTTGTGGAGATCGGGATCGATGAGGGCGACGTTTGTCCCTTCGTCCCGATATCGCTGGGCGTACTTGCCCCGCGTGCCGGAACGGATGAGTTCCGCGGGATATTCGGGTCGCAGTTCCTTGTCCTTATTGCTCATAGGCTTGGCGTTCCCGGCGGGTCATTTCCCGAGCTGAGATGAGTCTGAGTTTAGCACCGCGGTCCGTGAACGCCACGACCAGGTAGCGGTCTTTGAGGGTTCGGCCGAATATTACAAAACGCTCCTCATCGACGGAGTGGTCAGGGTCCAGAGCGGATGACGAGCGATTGTCAACGAATACCTCGGTGGCCTCGGCGAAGCTGACCTTGTGCTTTGCTTCATTCGCCTGCGCCTTGGCGGGATCCCATTCGAACTCCATCAGTGAACCTTGGGCAACCTAACGAGGTTGTAGGAAAAGTCCCATAGGGCGATCTTGCGCCGGACGTCGGCGGCCAGCAAGATCGGGACACGTAGTAGATACGG
>JBBQSA010000030.1:0-43270 GCA_038214295.1 Gammaproteobacteria bacterium | reverse complement strand
ACGTGGCCGAGCGCCTCGCCGCGAAGCCATCGAACTGCGCGGTGGAAGCCCTGGCCGGACTGACTGACAGCGAACGCCGGCAGGCGCTCGGCATCCCGGAACCGCCGCCGAAGCGGAAGCACGTCAGGGTCAGGCCGCGGGCGGATGAGGAATTGACGGGTCCTCCGGAGGGATAGGAACCGCGGGTTGCAAAATCGCGCACCTCTTGGCGTACGGAACTCCAGCGTTGGGGATGAAGTGCAGTGGGGCGCAAGAATGCTGAAACGGGGAACGTTCTGAAACCGCACCTGAACGTCCTATCGCTATTGCATGACCCGGATATTCTGCGCATAGGATTTTTTTTACACAGGGCGGCCCAATGCCCCGCGACGTTTCCTTTGCTCAGGAGTACCTTTTAGTAATTGGACCTTCACCCCAGCACCCGCAGGCAACCCAGCACCAGCCAGACCACCACCAGCGGAACCGGCGCCAGCTCGACCAGAGAATCGACCAGCTCACGCATTGGTATCTCCTTCGGGCCTTGCCAGCAGCGCGGACACGCTGCCCGGTGTGAGGTGTAGGGCATCGGCAATGTCTCCGACTGATAACCCCTGGCCTGCCAACTCGCGGGCGACTGCGGCCAGCTCGTCAGGTTCAGAGGGTCGGTGCTCGAGGGCAGGGTCAGGCGTGCCGGTCAGGGCAGCGAGTAGCGCGTAGTCGAGGCGTCCGCCGATACGCGAGCGCGTCACGGGCTGATTCCCTGACTCGATACGCCACTGTGCAAGGTGTGCATGGGGTGAATCCACTCTGCCGTGTCCGAATGTCCGGAGGTGTCCGGCGGACGGTTTCGGACACTTCGGACAAGGGATCTCGCGGAGGGTTTCTGGGGTGTTTTTTCCGGATGACGCCAGGAGTACGAGGGGCGGTACGAAAGTACGAACCCTAAAGGGTTCTCGTACTTTTCGTACCGCTGAGCCCGGACGATAACGTACGTTTCGTACCGCTTCGTACTTTCGTACCTCATGCCTTTTCCCCCGGTGGATCGGTGAGTGCCAGGCCGCCAATCGTGTTGACGAGGAACCCACCGGCTACTAGTCCCATGACGGCCGATTGCGCTGACGTCTTGGCGACGCCGAGACCGTCCCGGGCCAGGCGCTTGATCTCGCCCGAGGTGAGCACCAGCTTGCCGGCGCGGTACTGGGCCTCAATGAGCCGCAGGATGGCGATCTGCTGTTTGCCGGTGGGTGCTCGGCGGGATTGGGCTGGGGCGTCAGCGATCGCCACCACGCAGGACGACACCGGGCAGTTGTCCTCCGGGTCGACGCCGATCACCACGGGCACCAGGTCGAACGCGTACCGCTGACCGCTAGGCAGGTCGCGCTGCTTGGTCACCGTCGCGGTCCGGGTGCCCTCCTGGCCCTCCACGAGGATTTCCGTATCGACGGCGGCGCGCAGGGAACTATGCCCGCGTGCGCCCTTGGTGGCGTCTTTCCCGGCATGGTGCACGATGACGACGGCCGCGCCGGTCTCGGACCGGATCCGGTCCACATTGGCAATGAACGCGCTCATGTCCTCGCTGGCGTTCTCGTTCCCGCCGACCATGACGCGGGCCAGGGTATCGAGAACGATTACAACCGCCCGTTCCCCCGCCGTGGTTTCGGCCTCGCGGATCAGCGCAATTAGCGGCTCGGTGTCGGCCTGCGCATTCAGCAGGTCAACCGATTGGGGGAGTACCGCCAGGGTCGCACCGCGCGCCCATGGCGCTTCCTGGCGATAGGCGGCCAGCCGGTTGCGGATGCCGTGGCCGCCTTCGGCTGCGATGTAGACCACCAGGCCGCGCTCCACCCGGTGCCCGCGCCAGGGTTGGCCGGCGGCAATGTGCACCACCAGGTCGATGGCAAAGAAAGTCTTGCCGGAGTTGGAATCACCGAATATCAAAACCGCAGATGCGCGAGCGATCACGTCTCTTACCACCGCGGCCTGCGACAGCACCGGATTGACGTCACCTAGCCAGACCACGGGCCCGAGGGGTCGCCGGATCAGCAGACCAGCACCTCCGGGGTGCTGTTTCAACAACGTGGATTGGCGGACGAGTCCCTGGTCAGCCGACACGGTCATAGACTTCATCCTTCACGAAAATGGGCGAACCGCGGTAAGGCGGGCGGGCATGGCCGGGGAGTAGCGCCTCGCGGATCGTGGTGACGATCGGGGCGCCAGCCAGTAGCAGCGCGAGGCCGGTGCGCTCGAGGCGCACGGTGTCGAAGGAACCGACCTCGATCAGCAGCACCGGCACGCCGTTCACCGGCCAGGCGAAGTCGGAGGGCTCGCAGTCGTCGGGGAGGACCATGACCGGGTAGAACGGCAGGCGCCGCCGGGCGAGTCCCCAGGCTTTCGAGCCGATGGCAACGAAGGCGCAGTTACTCCGGCCCCGGGTCAGGTGCTCGGCGCCGTAGGGTGGCAGGGGTTTACGTATCATCGGGCCGCCTCCCGATGCACCAGGAGTGCGGCCACGAGCTCGTCAGCCCAGGCCAGCCCGCGGGCCTCGATGACCGCCTGGGCGGCCTTGTCGGCGTCACTGGAGAGCGTGAGCGGCTTGCGGCGGAAGCCGGCCTCTATGGCGGCCTTGTTGGGCGAGAGTTCGCCGGCGACGACCTTCTCGGCGAGGTCGGGCCGGTCGCGCTTTAGGCGGGCTTGGGTGTAGGAGGCGGAGGTGCCTCTATCTACAAAGGTTATATTATTACCTTTGTTTTCCCTTTCCTTCGCGGCATTGGCGTTGCCCTTCGGGGCACCCCGCTTGCCGAGCACAACTGCCTCGTTGAACGGCATGGCCTGGTTGCCGTCCAGCCGGCGCAGGCCATCAACGGCCCACTCGGCCATCGTGGGGTCTAACTCCAGACCGTCGCGCAGGTACGCCTCGCGGTTCGCGTAGCCCAGCCAGTCATTCTTCGCGGCGTCTTCAAGGAAGAAGACGAGCATCCGACAGTCCTGACGGAAGCCGCTATGACAAAGACCACTCCGGGCTTCAACGAGTCGCGGCCATTGATTTCGCGGCACCTCCGCGGCTGACTCGCCCCCATTGAGCCCGGTATGAATCCTCACCGCAGCCATGACGAATCCGCCTCCCGCAGCTTTTCAAACTGTCGCTTGGTGCCCATGACGAAGGCGCCGATGCGGGCCCAGCGGTAACAGTTCGAGCACAAGCGGTGCCAGGGCTTCAGCGGGACGAACGGAGCGCCGCACTCTGGCGCCTGGCAGCGGGCCCGGCGCTGGGGGAAGGCGAGGACGGTTGCGCGTCGCCGGAATGGGGGTAGACTTTCCATGTCTGATGCTCCTGAAAGCCGCACGCAATCCCTGCCCGGGTCGTGCGGCTTTCGTCTGTGTGGGGTTCAGGCGGCCTGGCCGGCGCGGGGGTTGGCGCGAACCATCCAAGGAATCATTCGCGCCGGGTCCAAGAGGATGCGCGGCCGCGATTGATCCGCCCGGACGCGCACCTCGATGGCGGCGCCGGATTCGATGAGGCCGTTCGTGTGCCGATTGCGGAGCAGCCAGCGGACGGACTGCTCGGACGGGGCAATGTTGGGGTAGCGCCGGGCAAACTCCGGCACAGTCAGAAGGTTTTCGAGCTGGGGCATGGCGTCAACCTCACGTAGGATTGACACCTAATCTATATAGCGGATTAGTCCCGAACTACCTGAACATCACGGCTTGGGTTTTCTAGGTGCCCTGAACCGAGCCAGCTGCTTCTGGAGGTTTTCCTCGAAGGCGGCAAGCGCTGGCGCCAAGTGCGAATAGCGGTCGTAGATGCCCTCGATTTGCTTCTTGCTCAGATGGCGCCGCTCGGCGATAGCTTCCAATGCGTCGCCGCGGCTGCCCGACACAAGCCGCTCGGTGTACACCTCCAGGGCAATCTGTACGTGCTCCGCAGTTTTCCTCGGCCGTCCGCCGGGATCGCCAAGGAAGAGCGCCTTCGACGGGTCAGTTCCAGAGTAGATTTCCCGAAGGGCATCCGCCAACCACTTGGTAACTGCGGGATTCGTGGGCGTGCCCGCTTCAGTGGTCTCGACGAAGTGACGAATGGCCCTCTTAGCGCGGAGATGGAGCCGCACCTTCTCGTTGACGCCTGGCGCATCCATGAGGGCTTTTGACTCCGGAAGAAGAGGCGGTTGCTTCATGCCCGCACCCGCTTTGCGTGAGCTCGAAGCGCCTGCTTCTCCTGCGTCTTGATGTAGCGCTGCGCCGCCAGTATCGACGTGTGCCCGGTCGCGGCCATGAGCTCGAACAGGTCGGCCCCACCGTCGGCCAGCTCCGTGGCGAAGGAGTGCCGCAGGCTGTGAATCACCAACGGTTCGCCGTTGGCATCGAGCCCGATCTTCGCCTTCTTCTTCGCCCGGTCGAACTCGGCATTGAAGCGGCAGGCGGGCGCCAACGGGGACCGGCCAACGAATACCCAGGGCCACCCCTCCCGGCGGAACGCCTCCTGGCCCGCGAGCGCGGTCAGCGCCTCGGCATCCAGCGGCACCGTGCGGTCGATGTTGTTCTTCGTGCGGCGGAGCCGGGCGCGCTTGCCCTTCTCGTCCACGTCGGCCCACCGCAGGGCCAGTGCCTCGCCTGCCCGCATCCCGGTGGCGTACAGCAGTTGCAGGTAGCTCGCCAGCTGCCGGGTGAGTAGTGTCGCGCCCGGTGCCCTTGCCAGCTTCTCAGCAGCCGTCGTGAGCTTCCGCCACTCCTCGCCGGTGATAACCCGCTCGCGGCGCTTGGCGTCCTTGCTTCGCTTGATCTCGCGGGCCACGTTCCGGCTCAGCCAGTCGCGCTCCTGGGCGGCCGACAGGACGGCGCTCAGGGCCGTCTGGTATCGGTTCTTCGTCGCACCCGCGCAATCCACCGCGGCCAGGTGCTCGCGAATCATCCCCCGGGACAGTTCCCGTAATGGAACCGGGCCAATCCGTTCCCGCCACCACTCCACCCGGATCCGCCGATCCCGGCGAGTGCTCGGCTTCAGCGCGTGAAACTCGGTCGCGAGGTAAGCGTCGAGGGCGGCCCCGACGGTGTAGCGGGACGCCAGGGATACCGGGTCGATTTGGCGCTGCTCGATCTCGCGGGCGAGTCGCTCGCGCCAGGCGCGGGCATCCTCGAGCCGGTCGAAGCGCTTGGTGACGGTCGGGAATCCGGCGCGGCGAATTTGCACCCGGTAGCCGGTGACTTTGCCGCCGGCATCGCGAACCCTCTGGACACGATCCCGATGCGTGGTGATAGCCTTGGAGTCAGCCATGCGTCCCCTCCTCTACAGGTGACGTGCGGTTAGAAAGCCGAGGCGTTCACGCGCTTCGGCTTTCGTGCTTTGTGGAGTCTGACTCTAGAGAAAAGTCACCAAAAAGTCACCAGCTGGCTTTTCTTCGGTTTCGGTGAAAACGGCTGAAACCGTTGGTACATATGGCGGAGAGGGAGGGATTCGAACCCCCGGAACCTTGCGGTTCAACGGTTTTCAAGACCGCCGCATTCGACCGCTCTGCCACCTCTCCGGTGGAAGTGCGGGATTGTCCGCACCCCGGCACCCTTATTCAAGCACCGCGAGGCGCGAACTTTGGCCCGGGACCGCAGTCTGATACGGTGTTCTTTCCCTGACCCTTGAGGAGACCACGCATGGCAGCAGACCGGGACTTCCGCACCCTACCGGCCACCCAGACCGGATCCGGCGGATCCAGGCCCCTCACGACTGACACCGGCGCGGGCTCGGCGCTGGCCACCAACCGGGTCCTGCGCAATACCTACCTGCTGCTGTCCGCCACGCTGCTCTTCAGTGCCGCGATGGCCGGACTTGCCATGGCCTTCGGCATGCCCTACCTGGGGCCGGTGGTCACCCTCGTGGGCTACTTCGGCCTGCTGTTCCTGACCTACCGCCTGAAGAACTCCGCGGCAGGCATCTTCGCGGTGTTCGGCCTGACGGGCTTCATGGGCCTCACGCTCGGGCCGCTGCTCAGCGCCTACCTGAAGAACATGCCCAATGGCGGCGAGCTGGTGATGACCAGTCTCGGCATCACGGGTCTGCTCTTCGCGGGCCTGAGCGCCTACGTGATCCGCTCCCGCCGGGACATGAGCTTCATGGCGGGCTTCCTGACGGTGGGCCTCTTCGGCCTGCTGGGGGTAATCCTGGTGGGGCTCTTCGTCGACCTGTCGGCCTGGCAGATGGCGATCTCGTCGGCCGTGGTGATGCTGATGGCGGGCTGCATCCTCTTCGAGACCAGCGCGATCATTCACGGCGGCCAGACTAACTACATACTGGCCACCGTCAGCCTGTACGTGAGCCTCTACAACATCTTCATCAACCTGCTGGCGCTGCTCGGTCTCGGCGGCGACGACTAGCAAACACCTCGTGCGGCCGTCACGGGTGCAAGCCGGTGACGGCCGCGACGAAGGCCCACTGGTCCGCGTACTCGTTCACCGTCTTCGATACCGACGCGCCGGCGCCGTGCCCGCTGCGTGTCTCCACGCGCACAAGCACCGGCCGCCGGCAATCCCCAGCCGCTGACTGGGCCGCCTGCAAGGCGGCGGCATACTTGTAGCTGTGCCAGGCAACCACCCGGTCGTCGTTGGCATCAGCCTGGACCAGCACGGCGGGGTAGCACAGGCCGGAGCGGATGTTGTGGTACGGGGAATAGGCGCGAAGCGCCGCAAACTCCTCCGGGTTCTCGCTGAGGCCGTAGTCGCTGGACCACTTCCGCGCGTTCAGGCTGGCGGTCTGGTAGCGGAGCATGTCCATCACCCCCACCGACGGCACCGCGGCCGCGAACAACTCGGGTCGCTGGTTGAGCACGGCGCCCACCAGCAGCCCGCCGTTGCTGCCACCCCAGATCGCGAGGTGCGCGGGTGACGTGATGCCGTTCCCGATCAGCCATTCCGCCGCGCCGATGAAATCGTCGAAGACGTTCTGCTTGTTGAGGCGCGTGCCCGCCAGGTGCCAGTCCTCGCCGTACTCGCCCCCACCCCGCAGGTTCGCCTGGGCATAGACGCCGCCCGCCTCGATCCAGGCCATCCGGGACGCCGAGTAGGCGGGCAACAGCGCCACGTTGAAGCCGCCATAACCGTAGAGCACGGTGGGCGCCTGCCCGTCGGGCCGCACATCCCGCCGCCGGACGATGGTCATGGGTACGCGGGTGCCGTCCCGGCTGGCGTAGAACACCTGTTCACTGACGTAGACGGCGGAATCCACGCCCCGACTCTTCGCGCCCGTCGGGGTGACGGCGCCGGAGCGCGCGTCGAGCCGGTAGACCCGGCGCGGCGTCGTGAAGTCGGTGTAGCTCAGGTAGCCCTCCGGGTCGTCCGGCAGGCCATACAGCCCGGACACAGTGCCCTTGCCGGGCAGCTGCACGTCACTGGCGCCGGAGCCGTCCAGGCGGACGATCCTGAGCTTCGCGTGCACGTCACTGATGTACTGGACGACCAGCCGACCGCCGATCAGCGCCGCGGACTCGATGGCATCCGTGTCCTGGGGCACCACCTCGCGCCAGCGCGCGGGCTCCGGCACGGCCAGGTCAACGGCAATCACGCGGCCGCGTGGCGCGCCATTGGTCGTGAGCAGGTAGAAGGCGTCGCCAACAGCACCGAGGAACTCGTAGCGCGCGTCCCAGGCATCCAGCAGCCGGACGACGCGGGGATTGCGGCGGGGTGAATCGAGACGGCGGTAGTAGATGCCGTTGGTGACGTAGCCGTCCTCGATCTTGAACACGAGGAAGCGGCCGTCTTCCGTCACGGTCGCGTAGGGGTCCCGGGTCGCGTGATCGGTGATCGCATACACCAGCGGGTCGTCGGCCTGGGACGTGCCCGGCACGTGGAAATACACCGACACCTGCTTCCGGTCGTCGTAGCCCGAGTCGCCCTGCGGGTACCGGCTGTAGTAGAAGCCGCTGCCGTCCCGGGCCCAGCTCATCGCCGTGAACTTGATGCCCACCAGCGCTTCCGGCGCATCAACACCGGTCGCCACGTCCCGGATGTGCCAGGTCGTCCAGTCGCTGCCCCCGTCGGAGACCCCGTAGGCGAGCCGGCTACCGTCCGGACTCAGCTTGAAGCCGGCGATCGACGCGGTGCCGTCGGCGCGCATCACCGCCGGATCCACGAGCACCCGGCCCGGCTCGGCGAGATTACGGGTGACCCGCAGGGCGTCCTGCTCGGCCTGCCCCGGGTTCCAGGCGTAGACATAGACGCCGTTCTCCCGGTCCGGGACGCCCCGGCGCTCGTAGTCGAGCAGCGCACGGAGCCGGCTCGCGAAGCGGTTCCGGTCGGGAAGCCGGCCCAGGTAACGGGCCGTCACCTCATTTTCGGCGCTGACCCAGGCCCGCGTGGCGGGCGAGTCCATGTCCTCGAGCCAGCGCCAGGGGTCCGGCACCGGCATGCCGTGGTAGTCATCCACAGTGTCGCCGCGGGGCGCCGGTGGGTACACGGGCAGCGGCGGATACTCCCGCGGACCCGGTGAGTCAGCCACGACGATGAACAGCGCGGCCAGCGCCGCGCCCCAGAAGGTGAGTCCGACGAGGCCAGCCAGCGGACCGCCGCCCTTCCCGTCCGCGACCTGGCCGTCCGCCACTGGGCGGTCCGTCATCCGGCCGCAAGGCCCGCGGGCAGCTGCGCGAGCCCCCCCATGTAGGGCTTCAGGACATCCGGCACGGCGATGCTGCCGTCGGCATTCTGGTAGTTCTCCATCACGGCGATCAGCGCGCGGCCGGCCGCGACCCCGGAGCCGTTCAGGGTGTGCACCAGCTCCGGCTTGCCCGTGACCGGGTTGCGCCAGCGGGCCACCATGCGCCGCGCCTGGAAGTCCGTGCAGTTGCTGCAGGAGGAGATCTCCCGGTAGCGGCCCTGCCCGGGCAGCCAGACTTCCAGGTCGTAGGTGCGGGCCGAGGCAAAGCCTACGTCGCCGGCACACAGCGCCATCACCCGGTAGGGCAGGCCGAGCTTCTGCAGCACGGCTTCCGCGTGACCCGTGAGTATTTCCAGCGCGGTCGGTGAGTCTTCCGGGCGGACGATGTGCACGAGTTCCACCTTCTCGAACTGGTGCTGGCGAAGCATCCCGCGGGTGTCCTTGCCGTAGGAGCCCGCCTCCGAACGGAAACAGGGCGTGTGGGCCGTGTAGCGCACCGGGAGGGCCGCTGCTTCCAGGATGCTGTCGCGGACGAGGTTGGTGACCGGCACCTCGGCGGTCGGGATCAGCAGCAGGTCGGACTCGCCGCCCACCGCGAACAGGTCGGCGGCGAACTTCGGCAACTGGCCGGTCCCCCGCAGGCTGTCCCGGTTCACGAGGTAGGGAACGTAGACCTCCGTGTAGCCGTGCTCGCCCGTGTGCAGGTCCAGCATGAACTGGATGAGCGCCCGGTGCAGTCGGGCCAGCGGGCCCCGCAGCACGCTGAAGCGTGCGCCGGCGATCCGGCCGGCGGCGTCGAAATCGAGAAGGCCGTTGCCGGCGCCGAGGTCGACATGATCCCGCGGGGTGAAGTCGAACGCGCGGGGAGTGCCCCAGTGGCGGACCTCGACATTTGCCGCCTCATCCCGGCCCTCGGGCACGTCGGCCTGGAGCAGGTTGGGCAGGCCAAGCTGCAGTTCCTCAAGCACATCCTGCAGCGTCGCCAGCTGCGCCTCAAGGTCGGCCTGGTCGTTGCCCAGCTGCTTGACCGCCGCCATCAGGGCGCTCGTATCCTGGCCGGCCGCCTTCAGCTTGCCGATCTCCCGGGAGCGGGAGTTGCGCTCCGAGCGCAACTCCTCGACGCGGACCTGGACGGCCTTGCGCCGGTCCTCCAGGGACTGAAAGGCGGTCGCATCGAGGACAAAGCCGCGGCGTGCAAGGTTAGCCCGCACGCCGTCCAGGTCGGTGCGGAGCAGTCTGGGATCGAGCATCGTTGTGTTCCGGAATGCAGGCGGGCTGACAGGGCCGCAGTTTACACCGGGGGCCTGGCCCGACGGGCGGCGCGGTTCCGGTCGCGGAAATCGGCGAGCTTCTCCGCAATGCGGATTTCCAGGCCCCGGGGCACTGGCTGGTAATACTCGGGCTGACCAAGTTCGGCGGGAAAGTAGCTGGCCCCGGCGGCAAATGCATCCGGCTCGTCATGGGCATAGCGGTAGCCGCTGCCGTGACCGAGGCTGCGGGCGAGCGCCGTGGACGCGGGCCGCAGCTCCGGGGGCACCGGCAGGCTGCCGTGGGACTGCACATCGGCCAGGGCCGCCTGCCAGCCCGTGTAGACCGCATTGCTCTTGGCAGCGCAGGCCAGGAACACGACGGCCTGGGCCAGTGCGAGTTCGCCCTCCGGGCTGCCGAGGCGCTCGAAGGCCTGCCAGGCCTCCAGGGCCAGGGTCAGGGCCCGCGGATCCGCATTACCGATGTCCTCCGACGCCATGCGCACGATGCGCCGGGCAACGTAAGCCGGGTCACAGCCGCCGTCCAGCATGCGCGCCAGCCAGTACAGCGCGGCATCCGGATCGGAACCCCGGACCGACTTGTGCAGCGCCGAGATCTGCTCGTAGAAGACGTCGCCCTGGCGGTCGAATTGCCGGTAGCTGCCGGCGAGCACGGTGGCGACGATCGCCGGCGTCAGGGCGTGGTCCTCGCCGACCAGGCCGGCGGCGATCTCGAGCAGGTTCAGGGCGCGGCGCGCATCCCCGTCGGCGCCCCGCGCCAGGCCGAGCAGCTCGGCCTCAGCGGCGACGATCCGGCGCGCGCCGAGGCCGCGAGTCCCGTCTCGCAGGGCGGCGGCCAGGATGCCCGCCAGCGCCTGGTCAGCGAGCGGTTTCAGGACGTAGACCCGCGCCCGGGAGAGCAGTGCGTTGTTCAAGGCGAAGGCCGGGTTCTCGGTAGTCGCCCCGACGAAGATCAGCGTGCCGTCCTCCACGAAGGGCAGGAAGGCATCCTGCTGGGCCTTGTTGAAACGATGCACTTCGTCGAGAAACAGGACGGTCGGCTGGCCGGGATGGGCCTGGGCGAAGGCCACGGCCTCGCGCACTTCCTTGACGCCGGCGAGGACGGCCGAGAGTGGCACAAACTGCGCCCCGGCAACGTCAGCCAGCAGCCGGGCCAGCGTGGTCTTACCCGAACCGGGCGGCCCCCACAGGATGGCGGAGTGCAGTTCACCGCTGAGCAGCCGCGTGAGTGGCTGGCCCGGCGCCAGCAGGTGGCCCTGCCCCGCCACCTCCGCGAGGCTGGCCGGCCGCATACGGTCCGCCAGCGGGCGCCAGGCAGCGGCTGACTCGTCCGGGGTCGTTCGGCTTATGGATGCGGGCTTGCGAACCATGACTCCACCGTCCGGCACCAGCGGGCGAAGCCCGCCGTGCAGAGGAGCCAGCCTAGCAGAACGCCCGTCACGTCAGCGACGACGTCCATGAACTCGGCCTGCCGGGTCGGGGTGAAGCTC
The DNA here is from genome assembly GCA_038214295.1 of Gammaproteobacteria bacterium. GTDB lineage: Bacteria > Pseudomonadota > Gammaproteobacteria > Steroidobacterales > SHZI01. The sequence goes on along the minus strand of JBBQSA010000030.1, from coordinate 31,901 downwards.
TGCAGCACTTCGATGAGGACGCCATAGCCCACGAGGGCCAGCACGAGCAGCGGCGCACGGCGCGCCTCGAACACCCCGCCAAACCAGACCATGAAGGCCATGAAGCTGCCCGCGTGGAGCAACTTGTCGTTGATCGCAACCGGAATGAAGGGCGTGGAGGGCTGAAGTGCCACGTAGAGGCCGAGCCCGAGCAGAAACAGCCCGGTGCCAAACCACATACGCGGATACCGGAGCGGCTGCAGGACCTGCAACCTCAGAGCTCGCTGTCGTCGATGACGTCCGCGCCCGCCGGCGTGTCGAACCGGAAGGCATCCGGAGACAGCAGCGGATTGATACGGGTGTCGCGCAGGTCAATGCGCGTCTGCTGGCCGAGCCGGTCGTCGAGGAGGAGCAGCCGCAGGTCGCGGCCGCCGAAGCCGAGCGTCACGCCGGCGAAGTCCGATTCCGCCGACCGGGGCACGAGTCGAACCAGCGCGAGCCCGTTCTCCTTCCAGGATCGCTGCACCGTGAAACGGTCGAGGACGCCTGCCTTGCCGGTGAGTAGCGCCGCCGGCGTGTCGCCGATGCCGGCGGTGAGCCGGCGGATCGTGACCTGGTCGAGATCCGCCTCGTACAGCCAGACCCGCTCGCCATCGGCCACGATGACCCTCTCGAAGGGCTTGCTGTAGTCCCAGCGAAAGCGGCCCGGCTTCTGCATCACCACGGTGCCGGAGGCGTCCTCCAGCACTTGGCCGCGGGAATCGATCACCTGCTGGCGGAAGCTGCCGTCGAGCGACTGGACGTCCTTGAGGAAGTCGCGCAGGCGGGCTTCGCCCGAGTCGGCGGCCGGTGCACCCGACGCCAGCGAGGCGGCGAGTACCAGCAGGGTCAACAGGGGTCGAAATGCGTGAGGCATGGCGCTGCGGACTGCGTCAGTCCGAATCGGGCGGCGGTGGCGCGAGAACTTCCCGGAAGCCGTTCGACTGCAGCGAACCCACGAGGCCTGCGGCCTCCATGGACTCGACCAGCCGTGCAGCGCGGTTGTAGCCGATCTTCAGGCGCCGCTGGATGCCGGACACCGAGGCGCGGCGGGTCTCGCACACGATCTTCACTGCCTGGTCATAGAGGGCATCCGCCTCGCCCTCCTCGTCGCCGCCCGAACCGGGCATGTCCCCCGGGACGCCAGGCAGGCCATTGGCGGGGCCCTCGGTGATCTCGTCGAGGTAAGCCGGCGGTCCGTTGCCCTTCAGTTGCTTCACCACCCGGTGCACTTCCTGGTCGGACACGAAGGCGCCGTGCACGCGCAGCGGCATGCCCGTGCCGGGCGGCAGGAACAGCATGTCGCCGTGGCCGAGCAGGCTTTCGGCGCCACTCTGATCGAGAATCGTGCGGGAGTCGACCTTGGCAGACACCTGGAACGCAATGCGCGTCGGGATGTTGGCCTTGATGAGCCCGGTGATCACGTCCACCGAGGGACGCTGGGTCGCGATGATCATGTGGATGCCGGACGCCCGCGCCTTCTGCGCCAGCCGGGCGATCAGCTCCTCGACCTTCTTGCCGACGATCATCATCATGTCGGCGAGCTCGTCGATGATGACGACGATGTGTGGCAGCGGTGTCAGGGTGGCCACCGCGCCGTCGACGGTGACCTTGGGCGCGAACTCGGTGCCCACAAGCGGATCCGGAATGGGCTCGCCCTTGTCGATGGCAATCTTAACCTTGCGGTTGTAGCCGCTGAGGTTGCGCACACCGAGCGACGCCATGAGGCGGTAGCGGCGTTCCATCTCGGCAACGCACCAGCGGAGAGCGTTGGCGGATTCCTTCATGTCGGTCACGACCGGCGCGAGCAGGTGCGGGATGCCCTCGTAGACCGAGAGCTCCAGCATCTTGGGATCGATCATGATCATCCGCACTTCTTCGGCCGTTGCCTTGAAGAGCAGGCTCAACACCATGGCATTGATGCCGACGGATTTGCCCGAGCCGGTGGTGCCCGCGATCATGAGGTGCGGCATGCGCTGCAGGTCCGCGACGACCGACTTGCCGCCGATGTCCTTGCCGAGGGCAAGCGTGAGCGGCGAGGCCATCTCCTCGTAGGCCCGGGAACGCAGGATCTCGCCGAGCGTCACCATCTCGCGGGTTTCGTTGGGGATCTCGAGGCCCACCGTCGGCTTGCCGGGAATCACTTCGACCACCCGCACGCTGATGGCGGACAGGGACCGGGCCAGGTCCTTGGAGAGGTTGCTGATCTGGCTCACCTTGACGCCGGGCGCGGGCGCCAGTTCGAAGCGCGTGATGATCGGACCGGGCTGCACGGCCACGACCTCGACCTCCACGCCAAAGTCCTTGAGCTTGATTTCAACGAGGCGGGACATGGCCTCCAGCGACTCCCTGGAGTAGCCGGGCGCGTGTTCCGGCGGATCGTCGAGCAGCGACAGCGGTGGCAACTGCCCGGGCAGCACGACGCCCTCGAACAGCGGTACCTGGCGTTCCTTCTCGGCGCGCTGGCTCGGCTGGAGCGGGGCCAGCACGGGCTCGATGCGCGGCGGCGTCTTCTTTTCGACTTTTTTGCGCTCCTTGCGCACGACTTCCTGGCGCTCTTCCTGGACGCGCCGCACTTCGGTCCGTGCCCGGAAGTCACTGATGAAGACCCGGGCCCGGTCGACGCCCTCGAATACCCAGTGGCCCACCCGGTCCATCACGGCCAGCCAGGACAGGCCAGTAAACAGAGATACGCCAGCCAGCCATGACGCGAGCAGCAGCAGGGTGGCGCCGAGCGACCCAAGGCCTGACTTCAGGCCGTCGCCAAGCAACTCGCCGAAGGCCCCGCCGGCGCTCTGGGGCAGGCCGTGGGCGCTGAAGTGCAGCGTCGCCAGGGCACAGCTCGTGGCGAGCGTCAGGGCAAAGCCGGACAGGCGGGTGAAGAGAATCTCCCGGTCGACCGGCCCCGGTGTGCTGCGCTGGGTGAAGACGATCCAGCCGGCCAGCAGCATCATTGCCGGGAAGAGCAACGCGGGACCACCAAACAGGCTGTAGGCGATGTCGGAGAACCAGGCGCCCACGGCACCGATCTGGTTACGCACCGGCCCGCCGTCGCCGGTCTGGCTGAAGCCGGGGTCCTGGGGGCTGTAGCTCAGCAGAGCCACCAGCATGATGAGTGCCACGGCACCGAGGACCCAGAGGGCTGCCTCGCGCACCGCGTGCGTCAGAGGCGCGGCAAGGCCGCGACTTTCCAATCCAATGGCTTTGGCCACTCTATTCCCTGAGCAGACGCCGTAGCGGCGGACACAATAGAAGACGCGACAACAAATGAGGTTAACTGCCTGCCCGTCAAGCAGATAACGCCAAGGATCATAGCAGTACGTCGCTTGGACGCAAGCGCAGCCCTTGGCCTAAACTGGCGGAATGACAACGCCCAGCCACTCACGCCTGATCATCCTGGGATCGGGGCCCGCCGGTTACAGCGCCGCCGTCTACGCCGCCCGGGCCAATCTCAAGCCCCTCCTCATCACCGGCCTGGAACAGGGTGGGCAGCTGATGACCACGACGGACGTGGACAACTGGCCGGGCGGTCCCCACGGCTTGCAAGGCCCGGAGCTGATGAACCAGCTGCGCGAGCACGCGGAGCGGCTCGGCGTGCAGGGCGTCCTCGACCAGATAGAAAGCGTGGACTTGCGGACCCGGCCGTTCACCCTGCGCGGCGGCTCCCTGAGCTACACCTGCGACGCGCTGATCATCGCCACCGGCGCATCCGCACGCTACCTGGGACTGCCCTCCGAGCAGAGCTTCCGCGGCAAGGGCGTGTCCGCCTGCGCCACCTGCGACGGCTTCTTTTATCGCGGCCAGCGCGTCGCGGTCGTGGGCGGCGGCAACACAGCAGCCGAGGAAGCGCTCTACCTGTCGAATCTCGCCTCTCACGTCACCCTGATTCACCGGCGCGACAAGCTGCGAGCCGAGAAGATGCTGCAGGACAAGTTGCTCGCGCGCACCCGCGACGGGGGCAATGTCTCCGTGCTCTGGAATCACGAGGTGGAGTCGGTGGTGGGCACCGCGTCGGGGGTGACCGGCGTGCGGGTGCAGCCGACGGACGGAGGCACGGCGGTAAGCACGGTGGACGTCACGGGCCTGTTCATCGCGATCGGCCACGACCCGAACACCGGGCTCTTCAAGGGCCAGCTGGATCTCGACAAGGGCTATATCGTCGTCCGTGGCGGCAGCGCCGGCGGCGCCACGGCCACCAGTATCCCCGGCGTCTTTGCGGCTGGCGACGTGGCGGACAGCGTCTACCGGCAGGCGATCACGTCGGCGGGTTCTGGCTGCATGGCTGCCCTGGACGTCGAGAAGTATCTGGACCACGTCGCCGGGTGAGCAATCGGACGCAGCGCGACCTTGCGTATTGAAGTCGTCGAGACCCTGGCAAGCGTTCCGGTCACCGACTGGAACCAGCTGCGCGGCACCGAATACCCCTTTCTCCGCCACGAATTCCTGCTCGCGCTGGAGGAAACCGGCTGTGTCGGCGGCACTTCAGGCTGGCGTCCCTGCCATCTCCTGCTCCGGGACGACGAGGGACGCCTCATCGGCGCCATGCCCCTGTACAGCAAGAGCAGCTCCTACGGCGAGTTCGTCTTCGACTGGGCCTGGGCTGACGCCTACCGGCGGGCCGGCCTGCACTACTTTCCCAAGCTGGTATCGGCAGTGCCCTTCACGCCGGCAACCAGCACGCGCCTCCTCTGGGCCCCGGACCAGCAGCAGGAGGCCGTGGGCGCCGGCCTGCTCGCCGGCGCCGTCGAGCTTGCCCGCCAGGTCGGCGCCTCGTCAGTCCACGTGCTATTTCCGACCGCAGGGGACAATGCCAGCCTGGCGCGTGCCGGCTTCCTGGCACGGAAAGACTGCCAGTTTCACTGGCGGAATCGCGGCTATGCAAACTTCGACGCCTTCCTCGGCGAGTTCACCGCCGAAAAGCGCAAGAAGGCTAAGCGCGAACGGCGCCGGGTCGCCGAGGCCGGCATCAGCTTCACACGCCTGAGCGGCCACCAGATCGACGCCGCGCTCTGGCGGCAACTGATGCCCCTCTACGCCAGTTCATTCTGGCGCCGTGGACGGGAACCCTATCTGACAGAAGCGTTCTTCAGCCGGATCGGTGCGGTCATGCCGGACAACGTCCTTGCCATCGTGGCAAACCTGGGCGGCGAACCCGTGGCGACGGCACTGTGCTTCCGCAGCGCCGACACCCTTTACGGCCGCTACTGGGGCAGCCAGGGGGACTTCCACAGCCTCCACTTCGAGACCTGCTACTACCAGGGCATCGAGTACTGCATCGAGCAGGGACTGCAGACCTTCGAGCCGGGGACCCAGGGGGAGCACAAGATCAGCCGCGGCTTCGTTCCCACGGAAACCTGGTCGGCCCACTGGCTCTCCCACCCGCAGTTTGCGACCGCGATCGACCATTACCTCGACCGGGAGCGCGCGCATATCGACGAGTACATCGAGTCCGCCCGGGACCACGTCCCCTACCGCAAAGGCACGGCATGACGAGCCCGGCGTCAGGCTCGAATCTGGAGATTGTCTTTCTGCAACCGGACGACCCTCCGGATGCCTTTCCCGATGCCGAGCGCGCGGCAGCAGAGCCGGACGGGTTGCTTGCCGTCGGCGGCGACCTGTCGCCGGAGCGCCTGCTCGCCGCCTACCACCGGGGCATTTTTCCCTGGTACGAGGCCGGCCAGCCCATACTCTGGTGGTCGCCGAATCCGCGAGCGGTGCTGATCCCGTCGAAGCTGCGCATTTCCCGGTCACTGCGGCGCACCGTGCGCAGCGATCGCTTCCGGGTTTCCGTCGATCAGGCGTTCGCCGCGGTCCTTGACGGCTGCGCCGCCGCCCGGGCCACCCCGGGCACCTGGATCACCGCCGAGATGCGCGCCGCTTACCTGCGCCTGCATGAACTGGGGTACGCGCACTCGGTTGAGACCTGGCACGGTTCCGAACTGGTGGGTGGACTGTACGGGCTGGCCCTCGGGCAACTGTTCTTCGGTGAGTCGATGTTCAGCCGCGCTACGGATGCGTCCAAGGTGGCGCTGGTGCGCCTGGTGCGCCTGGCGGAGGACCGTGACCTGCGCCTCATCGATTGCCAGGTCGCGAATCCTCACCTGGCATCGCTCGGCAGCGAGTTGATGCCCCGCACCGCGTTTCTCGACGTCGTTCGGGCCCTCTGCACCCGAACCGGGATAGTCGGCCCCTGGCCGGAGCCGCTGGCGCCCACTGCCGGACTGCTGCCCGCGGCGGCTCGCTTGCACCTCTGAACGAGTTCGACGACAATCGCGGCCCGTTCGCCGGAGTCTCCATGTCGAAAGAAGAAGCCATCACGATGGATGGGGTCGTTGCCGAGACCCTTCCCAACACGACGTTTCGGGTAAAGCTCGATAACGGCCACATCGTCACGGCACATATCTCGGGAAAGATGCGCAAGAACTACATCCGCATTCTGACGGGCGATCGCGTCACCGTTGAACTGACGCCCTACGACCTGAGCAAGGGTCGCATCACCTTCCGCTCTCGCTGATCCGGCTCTAAAACGGTCCCCGACCGGAACTCCCCCCGCCACGCGCCCAGGCATCAGGCCGGGTTGGCATCAGGCCGGGTCGGGAATGTGCTCGAGCGCCCGGATCGTCGGCGTCGTTACCAGGCTCAGCTCGCCCGCCTCGTCCAGCGTGATGCGGACATGGCCTCCCTTGGCCAGCTCACCGAACAGTAACTGCTCGGCCAGAGGCCGCTTGATCTGCTCCTGGATCACCCGCGCCATCGGCCGGGCACCCATCTTCGGGTCGTAGCCCTTGTCCGCGATCCATTGCCGCGCCGCCGGCTCGAGCTCGATCGTCACATCGTTCTTGTCCAGCTGGGCCTCGAGCTCCATCACCAGCTTGTCCACGACGCGCAGGATCGCCTCGGGTCCCAGCGGGGCAAACTGGATGATCGAATCCAGCCGGTTGCGGAACTCGGGCGTGAACATCCGGTTGATGATGGACATGCCATCCGAGGTGTTGTCCTGCACGGTGAAGCCCATCGATGCCCTGCCCATCTCCTGGGCGCCCGCATTCGTGGTCATCACGAGGATAACGTTGCGGAAGTCTGCCTTGCGGCCGTTGTTGTCGGTGAGCGTGCCGTGATCCATGACCTGGAGGAGCAGGTTGAAAACCTCCGGGTGGGCCTTCTCGATCTCGTCCAGCAGAAGGACGGCGTGGGGGTTCTTGCTGATCGCCTCGGTGAGCAGCCCGCCCTGATCGAAGCCCACGTAGCCCGGGGGCGCGCCGATCAGCCGCGACACGGTGTGCCGCTCCATGTATTCGGACATGTCGAAGCGAATCAGCTCGATGCCGAGGCAATGCGCCAGCTGCCGGGTGACCTCTGTCTTGCCAACGCCGGTCGGGCCCGCAAAAAGGAACGCACCGACGGGCTTCTCCGCTTCCCGCAGGCCCGAACGCGCCATCTTTATCGCAGAGGACAGGGCGGTCACAGCCTTGTCCTGGCCGAAGATCACAAGCTTCAGGTCCCTCTCCAGGTTCCGGAGCTGGTCCCGGTCCGAGGCCGAAACGCTCTTGGGCGGGATCCGGGCGATCTTCGCGATGACATTCTCGATCTGCGTGACGCCCACTTCGGTAGTCCGGGTCGCCGCCGGTTGCAGCCGCACGCTGGCACCGGCCTCGTCGATGACATCAATGGCCTTGTCGGGCAGCTGCCGCTCGTTGATGTGCCGGGCCGACAGTTCGACGGCGGCGACGATGGCCTCATCAGTGTAGGTAACCGCGTGGTGCTCCTCGAAGCGCGTCTTCAGGCCCCTCAAGATATCGATGGTCTGCGGAATGGTCGGCTCGACGATGTCAATTTTCTGGAAGCGGCGGGCCAGGGCGTGGTCCTTCTCGAAGACACCCCGGTATTCCCGGTAGGTCGTCGAGCCAATGCAGCGCAATTCGCCACTCGAAAGGACCGGCTTGATGAGATTGGAGGCGTCAAGCACGCCACCGGAGGCCGCCCCGGCACCGATAACTGTGTGAATTTCATCGATGAAGAGAATGGAACCCGGGTCCTTGCCCAATTCCTTGATCACCGCCTTGAAACGCTTCTCGAAGTCGCCGCGGTACTTCGTGCCCGCGAGCAGCGAACCCATGTCCAGGGCGTAAATCGTGCAGTTGGCCAGAACTTCGGGCACCTTGCCGTCCACGATCATCTTGGCCAGCCCTTCGGCGATTGCCGTCTTGCCGACTCCCGCCTCGCCCACGTAGAGCGGGTTGTTCTTGCGGCGCCGGCAGAGGATCTGGATGGTCCGCTCCACTTCCAGTTCGCGGCCGATGAGGGGGTCGATCTTGCCTTCGCGGGCGCGCTTGTTCAGGTTGGTGGCGTAGTTGTCCAGGGCGCTGCCGCTGGCATCGCCTTCGCCCTCCTCGCCCTCCCCCGGCTGGGACTTGGGGCCGGCCGCATCGTCCCGCAGCTTGGACAGGCCGTGCGAGATGAAATTGACGACGTCGAGCCGCGTAACATCCTGGAGTCCCAGCAGGTAGACAGCGTGGGACTGCTTCTCGCCAAAGATCGCCACGAGCACGTTCTCGCCGCGAACCTCCTTCTTGCCGCTCGACTGCACGTGGAACACGGCGCGCTGCAGTACGCGCTGGAAGCCCAGCGTCGGCTGGACATCCTGCTCGCTGCCCTCGGCCAGCCGCGGGGTCGATTCCTCGATGAACTGCTCGAGGTCGCGCCGCAGGCGCACCAGGTCGGCACCGCAGCCCTTCAGGATCTCGGTGACCGTCGGCACATCGACGATGGCGAGCAGCAGGTGCTCGACCGTCATGTACTCATGTCGCTTGGTCCGGGCCTGCTGGAAGGCCTCGTTCAGGCAGAACTCCAGTTCACTGCTCAACATGACGTTCAGGTTTCCTCAAGCGTGCAAAGAAGGGGGTGCTGGTGCTGCTGGGCATAAGCCCCCACCTGCGCCACCTTGGTTTCAGCAATCTCGTAGGTGAATACGCCGCACACACCCTTGCCCCGGGTGTGGACTTCAAGCATGACGCGAGTGGCTTTTTGCCGGTCCATGGCGAAAATCAGCTCCAGTACTTCGACAACGAACTCCATCGGGGTGTAGTCGTCGTTCAGCAGGACGACCCGATAGAGAGGCGGACGTTTGACTTGGGGGCGGGCCTCCTCCAGCGCAAGGCCCCGGCCATCATCGGCGCGCCGGGTGAGGTCCTTGTCGTTGTCGTTGTCGCTGCCCATCGTCGCGGCTCGCAATACCAAGTCGTCCCTCTGCTCGAAATCTTGAATAGCGAACGATAGTAACTGATTCGTTTCCGGGTGGCGGACCGGATTCCGCAGCGCGAAAACCCGCGTAAAGGCCGCGTTAACCCGCCATGAACCATGCTGCGTACCGGTGTGTGGAGCCGGTCACGGTCCGCGGCGATCCGGAAGACTCTAATTCGGGGGTCTGGCGGGTCATGACGGGTCGTGGGGGGCAATTCCCGGGTTGCTCCCCCTCCGGTACCTGATTATGCTAAATCCCCTTAAGTTTCTTGGGTTTCTGTGAACATTCAGGATCTGGTCTCCCGCTTCGGCGGATCGGCGCCGACGGTGGCAGTGGCGCGTGCCAACCAGCACCTGCCGCTGGCCGTCTCCGTGCTTGCGGTGATCCTGATCGGCTACTATCTTGCCCGCCTGTTCTGGCTGCTGTATCCGGCGGGTCCGCAACCACCCTGGCAGCCCCCCCCGGCCATGAACCCGTCCGGCGTGACGACGGCCGGTACGGCTGACTACTCGACCATCGCGGCCGCCCATCTGTTTGGCGAAGCCTCGAAGGAGCCACCGAGCCTCGACGGCGATGCCGCGCTGACGGCACCCGATACCAGCCTGTCGTTGCAGCTGCGCGGTGCCATCGCCACCCCGGACGAGCGCTTTGCCCACGCCATCATCGCGGACAGCAGCGGCAATGAAAAAGTCTATTTCGTGAACGCCACGCTGCCAGGCGGCGCAACCCTCCAGCAGATCCAGCCGGACCGCGTGATCCTCGCTCGCGCCGGACAGCTGGAGGTCCTGCGCCTGCCGCGGGAGGGCCAGGGCGGGGCCGCGCCTGCCGGTGGCATGGCGCCCCGTTCGTTCACGCCGCCGCCGGCGCAGAATGTGCAGGAACTGGTCGCGCGGAACGCCCCCGCCTTCCTCGACGTCGTACGCCCGCAGCCCTTCATGCCCGGGGGGCAACTCAAGGGCTATCGCATCTACCCGGGCCCGAACCGCGAGCAGTTCGCCGCCCTCGGCCTGCGCGCGGGCGACCTCGTCACGGAAATCAACGGCGTGGCGTTGAATAATCCGGCCCAGGGAATGGAAGTCTTTCGGAGCCTGGGTGAAACCGCCCAGGTCACGGTCACCGTCGAGCGTGATGGCCAGCCCCAGGTGCTCTCGCTCAACATGACCCAGATCAACGCCGCTGGAGCGACGCAGTGACCCAACCCGCCCCCCTTTCGCCCGCAAGCCGCCGTCGCCCGCGCCTGGCAAGCACCTGCCTGCTCGCCCTGTTGCTCATGGGCGGCCCGGTGCTCCAGGCCGAGCAGGCCACGATCACGCCCAACTACAAGGACGCGGACATTCGCCAGGTCATCGAGGCCGTCGGCGAGGTAACCGGCAAGAACTTCATCCTCGATCCGCGGGTCAAGGCCCAGGTCACGATGCTGTCGGCCGCCCCGATGAGCCCTGACGCCTTTTACGAGGCCTTTCTTTCCATCCTCTCCGTCTATGGCTTCGTCGCGGTGCCGGCCGGTGACGTGATCAAGATTCTCCCCGACGCCAATGCCCGCCAGGTGCCGGGTGCCGAGGGAGAGCGCGGCGGTGGCCGGCCGGATGACATCGTGACCCGGGTCATCGCCGTGCAGAACGTGGCCGCGGCCCAGCTGGTGCCAATCCTGCGTCCGCTGATCCCCCAGTACGGTCACCTGGCCGCGCATCCGCCGTCCAACCTGCTCATCATCAGCGACCGGGCCTCGAACGTCGACCGGCTGATGCGCATCATTGCGCGCATCGACCAGGCTGCCGACCAGGACTACGAGGTAATCCGCCTGGAGCATGCTTCGGCCGGTGAGATCGTGAAGATCGTGGCGGCGCTCAACCAGGGTGCCCAGCAGGGCGGCGAAGGCGGCGGCGGACCCCGGATCACCATGGTGGCCGATGAACGCACCAACAGCGTGCTGGTGACCGGCGACAAGAACGACCGGCTCCGTTACCGCGCCCTGATCACGCACCTGGACACCCCTCTCGAAGAAGGCGGCGACACCCAGGTCCGCTACCTGCGCTACACGAATGCCGTCGACCTGGCCACGAAACTGCAGAGCCAGTATTCCGGCAGCGGGGCCCAGGCAGCGACGGCGAAGGATGCGGCGCCGCCCGCCCAGCGCGGCGACATCAGCATCTGGGCTGACGAGTCGACGAATGCGCTGATCCTCACTGCGCCCCCCAAGACCATGAAATCGATGATGGCGGTTATCGACAAGCTGGATATCCGCCGCGCCCAGGTGCTCGTCGAGGCTGTCATCGTCGAGGTGTCCTCCGACAAGGCTGCAGAGCTGGGTGTGACCTGGGCTATGGGCGACGGCAATCTCAATAATGCGGTCGGTCTCACCAAGTTTGACAACACTACCGGGGTCACCGGCGTGGCCGGCGCGATTCTCGGCAGTTCCGGTAGTACATCGGCGAACTCGAGCAGTACTGCGAACGCGGCCAGTCTAATCGGCACTGGCCTGACCCTCGGCGTCGGCAAGCTGCGGAGTTCCGGCATCAGCTTCGTCGCCCTGATCGAGGCACTGGAGTCCGACGGCAGCGCCAACATTATTGGCACCCCGGTGCTCGTCACGCTCGACAACGAGGAGGCCCAGATCCAGGTCGGGCAGCAAGTGCCCTTCGTCACTGGCCAGTTCACCAACACCGGTGCCACCAGCGGCGGCGGCGGTACCTCGTCCGTCAACCCCTTTCAGACGATTCAGCGGGAACAGGTGGGCCTGACGCTGAAGATCACACCCCAGATCAATGAAGGCGATGCGGTAAGGCTCAAGGTGGAGCAGGAAATCTCCTCCCTGTCGCCGAGCAGCCAGGCGGTGGACCTGATCACGTCGAACCGCTCGATCAACACCACGGTAATCGTCGAGGATGGCGGCACCCTGGTGCTCGGTGGCCTGATCCAGGACGAGGTCACTGAAAAGCAGCAGCGCGTTCCCATTCTTGGCCGGATTCCGCTCCTGGGAGCACTGTTTCGTTCCGACCAGACCACGAAGAAGAAGACCAACCTGATGGTGTTCATCAAGCCGACGATTCTCCGCGATAACGTGCAGGCAACCTTCGAGACCAACGCCAAGTACAACTACATCCGGGACCAGCAACTGGGCATCAAGCCCAATCGTCCGCGCCTGATGCCGCTCACGCCGAGGCCTACGCTGCCGCCCGCAAAGCCCGCCAAGGCGCCGGCCGCCGCGACGCTGCCGGAGCCCGCCCCGGCCGAGATCTCCCCAATGGAGCCCGGCGCTGCACCCGTGATCGACCTCCGCGACGACCCCGGGAGTGCCCGTCCGTGACCCCAGCAGCACCGGAACTCCTGATCGAACTGCCCGAGGTCCGCATCCCCGCAAGTGCCGCCGTGGCAGCTGCCCAGCTGCCTCCCGAGGTCCGGCGCTATGTCCTGCCGTTTGCATTTGCGAAGCGGCACGGCGTCCTGATTAACGGACTGCTGGACGGCCAGCCGCTGACCATCGTGCGCTCGGACGCCAGGCTGGCGGCGATCTCGGAGGTCCGGCGCTTCGTCGACGGACCGATGCGCCTGCAGGTGGTCCCGCCGGCGGAGTTCGACCGGCAGCTGCAGCAGACCTACGAGCGCGAATCGAACAACACCATGCAGATGGTGGATGGCCTCGGCGAGGACACGGACCTGTTCCGCGTGGCCCAGGAACTGCCAGAACCCTCCGACCTGCTCGAAAGCGACGACGATGCGCCGATCATCCGGCTGATCAACGCCCTGCTGACCTCGGCGGTCAAGGAGAACGCGTCGGACATCCACATCGAGCCCTTCGAAAACAGGCTCGTCGTCCGCTTCCGGGTGGATGGAGTCCTCCGCGAGGTACTGCAGTCACGGCGCGCCGTGGCGCCGCTGGTCGTGTCCCGTATCAAGGTCATGTCTAAGCTGGACATTGCGGAGAAGCGGCTGCCACAGGATGGTCGGTTCTCCCTGCGGATCGCGGGCCGGGCCGTGGATGTGCGGGTCTCGACGATGCCCTCCGGGCATGGCGAACGGGTGGTGCTCCGGCTGCTCGACAAGCACGCCGGCCGCCTGGAACTCGAGAGCCTGGGGATGGACCCGGCAACCCGCGGCGTGATCGACGAACTGATCCACAAACCCCACGGAATCATCCTCGTTACCGGTCCGACGGGTTCCGGCAAGACGACCACCCTCTACGCCGCCCTGGAACGCATCAACGACAACACCCGAAACATCATGACCGTCGAGGATCCGATCGAGTACTACATCGACGGCATCGGTCAGTCCCAGGTCAACACGAAGGCCGACATGACCTTCGCACGGGGCCTGCGGGCCATCCTCCGCCAGGATCCTGACGTGGTGATGGTCGGGGAGATCCGCGACCTGGAGACCGCCGAGATCGCCGTGCAGGCCAGCCTTACCGGGCATCTCGTGCTCTCCACTCTGCACACCAACACCGCTGTCGGCGCGGTGACCCGCCTTCGGGACATGGGCGTCGAGCCTTTCCTGCTCTCCTCCAGCCTGGTTGGCGTCCTGGCGCAGCGGCTGGTGCGGGTCATCGAGCCAGCCACCAAGGTGGCCTACACCGCGCGCGAGTACGAATGCCGGACGCTCGGTATCGATCCCGCCAATCCCCCGCCGCTCTACCACCCGGACGAGGCCGCCATGCAAGCCGGCGGCGCCGGCTACCGGGGCCGCACGGGCATCTACGAACTCGTGACCATCGACGACGAGTTCCGGACCATGATTCATGACGGCGCCGGCGAGCACGAACTGGAGCGCTACGCCCGCACCCGCGGCCCCAGCATCCGTGACGATGGTCTGCGCAAGGCGCTGGAAGGCGTCACGACCCTTGAAGAGGTCCTGCGCGTCACACGCTCCGACTGATGGGAGCATTCGAATACACCGCGGTTGATGCCAGCGGCAAGGAACGCCGGGGTGTACTTGAGGGGGATACCGCCAGGCAGGTGCGCCAGCTGCTCCGCGAGCGGCAGCTGTTCCCGCTTACGGTCGCCGAGATCGCCGAGCGCGAGGCCTCCCGCCAGCAGTCCTTTTCGCTCCGGCCGACGATGTCGCCAAACGACCTGGCGCTGGTCACCCGGCAGCTCGCCACCCTCGTGCAGTCGTCGCTGCCACTCGAGGAGGCGCTGCTGGCCGTGTCGGAGCAGACAGAGTCACCCCGGGTCAAGAGCGTCCTCCTTGGCGTGCGCTCCAAGGTCATGGAGGGCCACACCCTGGCGGACGGTTTCGCCGATTTCCCCAAGGCCTTCCCCGACATCTACCGCGCCACGGTCTCCGCCGGCGAGCAGTCCGGCCACCTCGACGCCGTCCTGGAGCGGCTGGCGGACTACACCGAGGGCCGGCAGATCCTGCGGCAGAAGATCCAGAACGCGATGATCTACCCCATCGTGCTGACTGTCCTCGCGCTGATGATCGTCAGTGGCATGCTCGTCTATGTAGTGCCCAAGGTAGTCGGCGTGTTTGCCAATTCCGGACGGGAGCTGCCGGGCCTCACGGTTTTCCTGATCGGTCTCAGCAATTTCCTGCGGGACTATGGCCTCGTGCTGGTGGCAGCCCTGATCGCAGCAGGGTTTGCCGCGCGACGCGCGTTACAGCGGCCGGGACCCCGTCGCTGGCGCGACAGCCTGCTGTTGCGCCTGCCGCTGGTGGCAAAGCTGGTCCGCGGCTCCAACACCGCGCGCTTCACCCGCACTCTCAGCATCCTGACAGGCAGCGGTGTTCCCGTTCTCGAGGCGCTGAGCATCTCGGCGGAAGTGGTCACCAACGTGCCGATGCGGGAGGCAGTCGATGGAGCCGCTGCCCGGGTGCGCGAGGGCGCGCCCATTGGCAAGTCCCTGGCTGTTGGCGGCTACTTCCCGCCACTCTGCGTGCACCTGATCTCCAGCGGTGAGGCCAGCGGCGAACTGGAGACCATGCTCACCCGGGCAGCCACTAACCAGGAGCGCGAGATGGACGGCCTCATCGCCGCCCTGCTCGGCATTCTCGAGCCCGCGCTGATCGTGACCATGGGCATCATCGTGCTGGTCATAGTGCTCGCAATCCTGCTGCCGATCTTCGAGTTGAACCAGCTCGTTCGTTGACCGGCCCGCCCGGCGTTTGCCAGTGTGCGGTAACCCCGGAAACAGTTCACGAAACCAAGAAATGAGGATTGTCATCCCCGGATAAGCCAATTATAAAACGGCCGTCGGCGTTGCTCGTTGAACATAAGGATTGATCAAATGAGTCGCAAAGCTGCGGTATTGGCAAGGACGGAAGTGCTGCCCCCCATGGCCGTCCCGGACGAGGTCCGGGACGGTGTCCATGACTTTGACGAGCCACCGGAGGTGGTCGATGAAGTGGCCGAAGACGGGCTGGACGCAGATGCCACGATCACCGACAACGTCGGTGAGCAGTCCATAGAGATCAATGTAGAGAGCCTGATCGCCGAGCTGGAGGCCGATTCGGGCCACGGCAGCTCGCGCGAAGTCCAGTGCTCCCGCCGAAAGCTGGAGGACTACCTGGAGCGCAAGCGCATCGCCCAGGAACTGGAAGACTTCGAGGACTTCGTGGTCGAGGACTGAGGGCGGCGGAATTCCGGCAGCTCGTGGACCCTCACGAGAAGTCCCGGCTCCTCGTGGGCAGCTGGCCCAGCAGCTCACTGTGATCCTCGAGATGTGCCGCCACGACGTGCAGCACATCGCCCTGCCGTTGCACCCGGCCCCGCACGCCCAGCAGGCGCGACTCCAGCAAGACCCGCCGCTGTCGATCCCCCAACTGGCGCCAGACGATCACATTCACGTAACCCGTTTCATCCTCGAGTGTCACGAAGGTGACGCCGCCCGCGCTGCCCGGCCTCTGGCGGGTCGTGACGATCCCCGCCGTATGCACAGCCGTCTCGTCACGCATCTCCTGCAACTGCATCGCCGCGCTGATACCCAGTCCGTGCAGCCGTGCCCGCAGCAATGCCAGGGGGTGCCGCCCCAGCGTCAACCCCAGGCTCTGGTAATCAGCAGCGATGTCCTGCCCCTCGCTGGGTGGCCGAAGCAAGGGAATTCCTTCAGCGATCCGCAATACCGGCCACACGGGCAAGGGCGGCTCCGCACCGGCCACCGCCCAGCGGGCCCGGTGGCGGTGCCCGGCAATGCCCGCGAGGGCGCCGGCCGCCGCGAGGGCGCCAAGCTCGTGCTGGGGCAACCCCGTCCGCTCGTGGAGATCCTGGGCATCCTGGTAAGGCCGGTCCGCGCGCTGTCCCATGATCCGGTCGCCCGCTGCCCGCCCGAGTCCGCTGACCAGGCGCAGGCCAAGCCGCAGAGCGTGCCGGCCATCCGGCATGGCCTCGAGGCTGCTGTCCCAGTCACTGCTGTTCACCGCCACCGGCCTCACCTCCACGCCAGCCCGGCGCGCGCTCTGCACCAGCTGCGCCGGCGCGTAGAAGCCCATGGGCTGGCTGTTCAACAGCGCGCAGGTGAACACGGCGGGCTCATGGCACTTCAGCCAGGCCGAGACGTACACCAGCAGCGCGAAGCTGGCCGCGTGGGACTCGGGAAAGCCGTACTCCCCGAAGCCGCAGATCTGGTTGAAGATCTGGCGGGCGAACTCCACGGAGTAGTGCCGCGCCCGCATGCCGGAGATGAGCCGTTCCTCGAAGTGGCCCAGGCCGCCACGACGGCGCCAGGCGGCCATGGCCCGGCGCAGCTGGTCCGCCTCCCCGGGCGTAAACCCCGCCGCGACGACCGCGAGCTGCATGACTTGCTCCTGGAAGATCGGCACCCCGAGGGTGCGTTCGAGAACCTGCCGCACTTCCGGGCTGGGGTAGGTCACCGGCTCCTCCCCGTTCCGCCGGCGCAGGTAAGGATGCACCATGTCCCCCTGGATGGGCCCCGGCCGGATGATCGCCACCTCGATCACCAGGTCGTAGTAGGACCGGGGCTTCAGCCTCGGCAACATGGCCATCTGGGCCCGGGACTCGATCTGGAAAACTCCCATCGTGTCGGCGCGGCTGATCATCGCGTACACCGCCGGATCCCCGGCGGGCACCGTGTGCAGGGAGAGATCGCGGCCCTTGTGCTGCCTCAGCAGGCCGAAGCTGCGGCGGATAGCCGACAACATGCCAAGCGCCAGCACATCCACCTTGAGGAGCCCCATCTCGTCGAGATCATCCTTGTCCCACTGGATGACGGTGCGGTCGGCCATGGCGGCGTTCTCGATGGGCACCAGCCGGGACAGCGGCTCCTCGGAGATCACAAAGCCGCCAACGTGCTGGGAGAGATGCCGGGGAAAGCCGAGCAGCTGGCCGGCCAGCGTCACCAGCCGGTGCATCACCGGGCTGGCCGGATCGAAGCCGGCCTCCCGGAGACGTGCTGGCGCCACGGCCTGGCCATCCCACCACTGCAGGTTGCGCACCACGCGGCTGAGCTGCGCCTCGGACAGGCCCAGGGCACGGCCCACGTCCCGCGTGGCACTGCGGGGGCAGTAGGTGATCACGGCAGCCGTCAGCGCCGCCCGTTCCCGGCCATAACGGGCATAGATGTACTGGATCACCTCCTCACGGCGCTCGTGCTCGAAGTCTACGTCGATATCGGGGGGTTCATTGCGCTCACGGGAGATGAAGCGCTCAAAGAGCAACGACATGTGCGCCGGGTCCACCTCGGTGATGCCGAGGCAGAAGCACACGACCGAGTTGGCGGCCGACCCGCGGCCCTGGCAGAGGATGCCGCGGCCACGGGCAAAGCGGACGATGTCGTCCACCGTCAGGAAATAGGGCTCGTAGTGCAGCTCGCCGATCAGCCGCAGCTCGTGCTCCACCATCTCCCGGATGCGGCTCCCGGCACCGGCTGGCCAGCGCTCCTCAAGCCCCTTGAGCGTCCGCTGGCGCAGCCAGCTCGCTGGTGTGTGGCCGGCCGGCACCAGTTCGCGAGGGTATTGGTAACGCAGCTCGTCGAGGGAAAAATCCACGCGCCCGGCGATCTCCAGCGTGGCCTCCAGCAAGGCGGCGGGATAGAGGCGCCCCAGCGCGCTACGGGTGCGCAGATGGCGCTCGCCGTTGGGATGCAGCCCCATCGCGCCACGGGTGAGCGGCAGTTTCCGGCGGATTGCGACCAGGGTGTCCTGCACGGCACGGCGACCGCGCACATGCATGTGCACGTCGCCGGCGGCCACTGCCGGCATGCCGACGTCGCTGGCAAACGCCAGTAACCGGGCACAACGGTTCTGCTCGTCACCCTCCGCGTGCAGTTCCACCGCCAGCCAGGCCCGCCCGGCGAAATGGGCCTGCAGCCAGCGGGCATCGGCCCGTTCGGGTAATTCCCGGGAGTCCTGCGGAGAGACGTCCGCGAGCAGCCACAGCAGCAGGCAACCGGCGGGCAGCTGCTCGAGGTCGCCGCGCACCAGGTGGTAGGACCCCTTGCTGGCTGCCCGGCGGCCACGGGTGATGAGCCCGCAGAGTGCCGCGTAGCCCTCCCGGTCGGCCGCCAACACGACGAGACGCAGGCCATCTGCCAGGCAGAACTCGCTGCCGATGATCAGCCGCAGGGCGTGACGTCGTGCCGCCACGTGAGCCCGGACGATCCCCGCCACGGAACACTCGTCGGTCAGCGCCAGGGCGGTGTAGCCAAGAGTGGCTGCGCGCTCGACCAGTTCGGCCGGGTGGGAGGCGCCCCGGAGAAAGCTGAAGTTGCTGACACAATGGAGTTCAGCGTAGGCGCTCACCCGAACAGCCCCTGCAGGTACCAGCCCTGGCTGCGAAGATCCTGGTAGATCCAGAGCATCGCGCCCCGCGGGTTGCTGGCCCGGTAGTAGTCGCGGCGCACATCCGTGCCATCCCACCAGCCGCTTTCGATCCGTTCCGGCCCACACTCCAGAACCAGCCGGCCGTGCCAGGCTGGATGCCCGGCAATCAGGCCCAGCGGCTCCGGGGACGGCAGCAGCCAGACGGGGCGGGACCGGGTGGTGGCCGGCCAGGCAGGACTGCCTGCATCTGTCAGGGGCTCTGTAAGGGGCTCTGTCAGGGGTTCTGGCACAGCCTGCCAGGCACTCTCCGGCCGGTGATCGGGACGTAACGCGCAGCCCTGCACTGCCGCCTCGCCGAGCCGCGCGCGCAAGCGCGCCAGCAGGCCGGGCAGCGCACCCTCCGGCTGCAGGCTCTGGCCGAGCAGATCCGTACCGACAGCCTGCTGGCCGGGTTGCGGCTCGGCCTGCAAGGCCAGGCTGATCACAGGGGCAGGCAAGGCGCCGGCCTCCAGCCGCAGCCGCAGGAGGCCCGGCAACAACGCCACTCCCGCTGCCTGGCTCAACGCGAGACGCAGGCGTGTTTCCCCGCCATCCCCGTGAGTGAACCGGCACCACACGCTACGGACGCTGGCCTGACGGGCATCGAGTTCCCGCCCGAGGCGCTGGAACAGCTGCTGAAAGCCCTCGAGCAGGCAGGCAGCATCGGTGGTTTCCACGGGGAGTTCCAGCGCGGCGGCAAAGCGGGCGGGTGGCACGTGCAACAGCTGCGGATCCGGTCGGCGGCCCAGGGCCTGATCCAGCTCGTCCAGGCGGCGGGCACCGACGCGCCGGGCAAAACCGTCGCGGGGCAGCCGCACACAGTCGCCCACCGTCGCGAGACCCATCTGCCGCAGCATCCGGACCGTGCGCGCGGGCCAGCCGAGGTGCTCGAGATAAACACCAGCCAGGACCTGGCGCAGCTCACCTGTGCTCAGCACCGGAAGCTCGATGCCCGACCTGGCCAGCCACAGGGCCGCACGGGGCGTGGGAGCCAGGGCCATGCGTGCCTCGTGCCCCAGCGTGCGCAAGCCGCGAGCCACCATGGCCCGCAGCGCCTCGGGCCCGCCGAACAACCGCAGGCTGCCCTGGATATCGAGCAGCAGGGCGTGACCCGGGCTGATGCTGACGGTCGGCGTGAAGCGGCCTGCCCAGCTGGCAAGCCGGGCCAGTGCGGCGGTTTCCCGTACCTCGCTGCGCGGCTCGAGCAGCAGGCCCGGCGCCAGTGCCAGGGCTGAATTGACCGGCATGCCGGGCGCCACCCCCAGCGCAGCGGCCAGGGCATTCGGCACAAGGATGCGGGTCTGGCGCCCGTCTTCCGCGTAAACCGCGAGCGGCGCCTCTGCACTCAGGGCTGGCCGGCAGGCCTCCAGTGGCAACCGGGGCAGTTGCAGGCAGAGCCAGAGCCGCGCCGTTTTTTCAGGGCGTGCTTGCGCGACCGGAGAGAACGGCGGCCCGGCAGGCCCGGTCGGGTACGTGACAGGCAAGTGGGCCTGCACCTTCGGTAAACGTGCCATGACAATAAATGCGCCACTTCTTTGGTGGTGGCTCCGATTGAGTAACTGATCTAGAACCGGCGTTCGACGTTGACCGTCCCCGTACCGCGCCAGCCGTTCCTGAAGATCTCGACCTGCAACGCGGCTCGCGATGCCCCCAGTAACTGCAGGCGCAGACGGGCCGGCGAGCGTTCCCGGCGCAGCCGTGCACCCCGGACCAGGACGGCCCAGGCCTGCTGCCGGCCCGAGAGCAGATGCAGTCGCTGCAACAGGGAGCGCCCTCCGGGCCGGGTGGCGGCAGCGCCTGTCCAGGCGATCACCCCGGCACAAGCCCCGGACCGGAGGGCTTCTTCCATCGCCCACAGCACCTCCCCCGGCTGCCGGACCCGGACAACCAGGACCCGGTCCAGGTTGAGTCCCTGCCAGCGGAGCCCCGGGGGATAGGGAATCCAGGGAGGAGCGATCAGCACGATCCAGCTGGCGGCGGTGAGCGGTGCGAGGGCCGGAGTCAGCAGCGCAAGCTCGGCACCGTTTGGCTCACTGACCAGCAACTCCGTGAGTGTCCCGGTGGGCCAGCCGCCACCGAGCAAGGCATCGAGCGCCGGAAAGCCCGTCGGCAACCGGGTGAGTGCTGGCGAGACGAGCCCGGACACGGCACATCACGCGGCGGCAGACAGGCTGTTGCGGATGACGCCCACCACCACGCCTTCGATGACCAGGTGCTCGACCTTGAGGTCAACCTTGATCGGCTGGTAGTCCGGGTTCTGCGGGGACAGCGTGACGGTGGTGCCCGTCTGGCGATAGCGCTTCACCGTGACCTCTTCCTCGAGTCGCGCCACCACGATCTGCCCATTGCGCACATCAGGCTGGCGACGAACGGCCACCAGGTCCCCGTCGAGGATGCCAGCATCGCGCATGCTCATGCCCTGGACGCGCAGCAGGTAATGCGGCCGCGGATTGAAGAGCGCCAGGTCCAGGCGATAACGGGCCTCGATGTGCTCGGCGGCCAGGATGGGCTGGCCGGCGGCGACCCGGCCGACCAGGGGCAAACCCTCCTCTTCCCCGGACCCTGGTCCGGCCCCTGGCTCGGCCAACGTTTCCAGGAGCTTAATACCCCGGGACGTTCCGGGCCGGAGTTCGAGGACACCCTTGCGCTGCAAGGCCCGCAGGTGTTCCTCGGCCGCGTTGGCCGACCGGAAACCCAGCTGCCGGGCAATTTCTGCCCGGGTGGGTGGCATCCCGGTTTCTGCAATAAAACCTTGAATAAAATGAAGAATTTCGGCTTGTCGGGCGGTGAGATCGGGCAAGGAGGACATGCTCAGGTTCCTGTACATCCATACAGCACTGGCAGTATATACAGGGGCTGGCGGGAGCCCGCAAGCCCGTCCGGCATCCCGCCCTGCCCGTTCGTCATCCGGCCCTGACAACCACCGTTCCGGATCAGCACAACGCCGTCGTCACCGTCCCGTAAGCGCCACATAAGCAACATGCAATCCGGTTGAACGCCAAGCCCCGCGCGACTTTCCGTTTGCGATTTAACCTTGTTTCGTTCATGATTTTACGTGGAAACTGTCAATGACCGTTTCTTCACTATTCTCGGCGACTAACTTTTCTCCGGGTTTGTTGTTTAATTCTTAAATTCTGTTGTTAAGGAATCTTGCTATGAAAATCAGAACCGCTCTTCAGGGGGGCGCCCTGGCGCTCGCTATGGTGGTGGCCGCCGGCTGCTCGTCCACGACGAAGCTCGACGAACTCTCTGCCCGTCTGGACCGCGTAGCTGGTGACGCTTCTGCTGCCAAGTCGGCTGCCGATGCAGCTAGCGCTGCCGCATCCGAAGCCAAGCAGACGGCTTCCGGTGCCCAGAGCACGGCCAACCAGGCACTGAACGCCGCCAATCAGTCTCAGTCCTGCTGCGACGCGACCAACGAGAAGATCGACCGCATGTTCAAGCGCAGCCAGGCCAAGTAAGACAGTCCTGAAAACGCTGCCGGTCCCGGGAACGGGACTGGAACAAGAAAGCCGCAGCAATCGCTGCGGCTTTTTTTTCGCCCTCAGTCAGCGGCGGTGACCGCCCGCTCGGCGGCAAGGCCCGAACCCACGCGCACAGGGATGCCATCGCGGCGTCGATAGGCCCCTTCCACCAGTTGCCAGTCGATGCGTGCCGGACGATCCCGGGTCAGCAGCACATACTGCTCGGTGAGCGCCGTCATCTCGCGCTCGCGGGTCGCGTGATCATCGTCCAGCGGCGGGTGCACTTCCAGGTAAAGGTCATTGCCCAGCCAGCCAAACTTGTAGGGCTGGTTCATGATCGTCACCGCGGTGCTGACTGGCACCTGGGGAAAGAGCCACGCGATGTCTTCCGGGTACATCCGGATGCATCCGTGGGTCACCTGCATGCCGATGCCCACGGGCCGATTCGTGCCGTGGATCAGGTAGCCGCTAGCACTGAGGCGCATGGCGTACTGCCCGAGCGGATTGTCCGGTCCCGCCGGAATCATTTTCTCCAGGAAGCCGCGGCCATCCTCCAGGTGCTCCTGCCGAATCGACTCCGGCGGATACCAGCTGGGGTCCTTCTGCTTGGACGTCACCGCCCAGCGGCCAATTGGCGTGGCCCAGTCCATGCGGCCGATGCTGATCGGAAAGGTCGAGACCATCATCCGGCCATTGGCCTTGTAGTAATAGTAGAGGCGGTACTCGGCAATATTGACGACGAGTCCTTCCCGCGTCGCGCCCGGGAGCACGAACTTCTTGGGCAGCACCACGCTCGTGCCGTCCCCGGGCAACCAGATGTCCACTTTCGGATTGGCCCAGACGATTTCCTCGTACCCGAGTCCATTCAGGCGGGCAATGTCGGTGAGGGTATCCTCGTGACTGGCAACGACCGAACTGGTCTCGCCCACCACCTGCACATCAGGCACGAGAACGAAGGTGTCCGCCGTCGCCCGGGCGGCGGTCGGCAGGCAGGTGCCCGCCAGCATGCACGCCAGTGCCACCATTACTCCGGACCGGACGTCCGCCATTCGCCGCTGCATCAAGTCGCTCCCATGAGAGGAATAATGATCCCGCATGTCACCGCGGATATAAACACGATAACAAGCATATTCAGAAGAAAACCTGCTCAAGCCATCTGACCGGGAGTTACGAGGCCGGTTCCGTAGGCAATGGCAGTGGGGGGCGTGACCACCGGCAGCATGAAGCCGCAGCTCGCTGCAAAGCAGGCAGGCCGCACTTGCCGGGAAGCCGTCAGAAGCGGACGAGTGCGGAGCCCCAGGTGAGGCCGCCGCCAAACGCCTCGAGGAGGAGCAGGTCGCCGCGCTGCACGCGGCCGTCCCGGACCGCCACATCCAGCGCCATCGGGACCGACGCGGCGGAGGTGTTGCCGTGATCCTGCAGGGTCAGGATCACCTTTTCCATCGGCATCTCCAGCCGCTTCGCGGTCGCCTGGATGATGCGGATGTTTGCCTGGTGCGGGATCAGCCAGTCGATGGCGGACCGGTCCAGCTGGTTCGCGGCGAGCGTCTGGTCCACGATGCCTTCGAGTGTCTTCACCGCTACCTTGAAGACCTCGTTGCCCTTCATCTGCACGAAGGGCCGCTCAAGGTCATTCGGTCGCTGCGGCCGGGATATACCGTAGGGGTGGTAGAGCAGATCACCGTAGTGGCCGTCGGCGCCCAGGTGACAGGACATGATTCCAGGCTCGTCGGCCGGCTTCAGGACGACGGCGCCGGCGCCGTCACCAAACAGCACGCAGGTGGCGCGGTCATTCCAGTCGACAATGCGGGAGAGCGTCTCGGCGCCAATCACCAAGGCGCACTTCGCCATGCCGCCCGCTATAAAGCGGTCCGCCATGCTGAGAGCGTAGATGAAACCTGAGCAGGCAGCCTCGACGCTGAAGGCCGGACAGCCGTGAATCCCGAGCCGGCGCTGGACGAGGCAGCCAACGTTGGGAAATACCAGGTCCGGAGTCGTGGTCCCGACCACGAGGAAGTCGATGTCGGCGGCGGTGATCCCGGCTGCATCCATCGCCTGGCGAGCCGCCTGTTCAGCCAGGTCGCTGGTGAACTGGTCATCGGCCGCAATGTGGCGGCGCTCGATGCCGGTCCGGGTCCGGATCCACTCCTCCGTGGTATCAACAATCGTTTCGAGTTCGCGATTGGTCAGGACGCGCTCGGGCAGGTAGCGACCAGTGCCGGCGATACGTGAGTAGGTCATGCCGCCTGCCCGGTCAACAGTTCACGGATCTGGTTCGGGACGCCCTTCTCGGCTTCCACGCGGGCGACGGAAATCGCCTGCTGGAAGGCGAGCACGTCAGCCCCACCATGGCTCTTGACGACGATGCCGTCGAGTCCCACCAGGGTGGCACCATTGTAGCGGCGCGGGTCGAGCCGGCGGCCCAGGGAACGCAGGACGGGCCACGCAACCAGGCCCGCCATCCGCCCGTAGAGCCCGCGGCGGAACTCCTGTTCGAGGAAGTGCCGGATCAGCTTGGCCGTGCCCTCCATCGACTTCAGCGCCACGTTCCCGCTGAAGCCGTCGCACACGACCACATCCGCCCGGTCGTCCTGGATCGCATCGGCCTCGACAAAGCCCACGTAGTTGAGGCGGCTCGCATGCAGGCGTACGGCTGCCTGCCTGACGGTGTCGTTGCCCTTGATATCTTCCTCGCCGATGTTCAGCAGGCCGATGCGGGGCCGGTCGATGCGTTCGGTCACGCTGGCGACCACCGAACCCATGACAGCAAACTGGTAGAGCTGCTCGACCGTGCAGTCGGCGTTGGCGCCGAGGTCGAGCATGTAAATCGCGCCGTGGCGCGTGGGCAGGCGGGCCATGATTGCCGGGCGCTCGATGCCGGGCAGCGTCTTCAATACGAAACGGCCGGTAGCCATCAGCGCCCCGGTATTGCCCGCGCTGACACAGGCGTGGGCGCTCCGGTCCTTGACGAGGTCCACCGCCACTCGCATCGAAGAGTCCTTCTTCTTGCGCAGTGCATCCGCGGGCGGCTCATTCATGGCCACAACCTGGCTGGCATCGCGGATTTCCACGCCGGATGGCAGCCTGCCGGCGGCGGCCACCAGGGGCTCGAGGACTGCGCGCTGGCCGACGAGCAGAATCCGCACGTCCGGATGCTGGCGCACGAACTCGATGGACGCGGGCACACAGACAGCCGCCCCGGCGTCGCCGCCCATGGCATCGACGGCTATCGTGGTGGGCTCGGCCATCAAGGGCCCCTTGTGCCAGATGACGGAGCCGTGACTTTGACTACTCGGCGTCGCTGTCGTCGCGGGTCTCGATGACCTTCTTGCCCCGGTAATAGCCGTCGGCGCTGATGTGATGCCGCCGATGGGTCTCGCCGCTCGTCGGCTCGATCGATATGGGAGGGCTCTTCAGCCGATCGTGGGATTGACGCATGCCCTTGCGCGACGGGGTCACGCGACTTTTCTGTACCGCCATTGCAGATCTCCTGGTAAATCACTTATCACCCTGCCGGTCACCACGACCGACCAGGTCGGCAAGCCCGGCCAGTGGCCGGTGTGTCTCGCCCGAATTCATAAGCTCTTGCCGCGCACAGGCGGCCGTTTCCGGATGCCTTGGTGACAACGGCAGCGACGCCAGCACTTCGTCCTCCACGATCGCCGCCATCTCCAGGCCAGCGTCCGTCAGCAGCGCTGTCTCGAACGGATCCGCGAGGCCCGCCGCTTCGGCATCACTGCGGACCACCGTCAGCAGCCCGTCGACCTCGACCGGCCAGACCAGCGGTTGCAGGCAGCGCTGGCACACGAGGGTCAGCGTCCCTGCCACTGTCAGTCGAACCTGGGGAAACCCTTCGGGCCCTGACTCGAAAGCACAGTGGACCTTCAGGTCTGCCTGCCCGCCATCCTTCCCGCGATCCTTCCCAAGATTCACGGGACCAAGGGCAACGAGGCGCCCCAGGGCGGACGCAGGCAGGCTGTAGTCAACGGTCGCCCGGCGGGCCACCAGATCCGCAAGCTCCGCCGATCCGATCTGCCACAACCCCATCGCGGTACGCATGATAGGTACCGTGCCGGAGTGTGTCAAAATTCAACCGCTTGGGTCTTTGGAGCCCCTTCCCTGCCACCTATGCCGCCACCTGTCATTCTCGCTTCCCAGTCCCCCTACCGGCGCGAGCTCCTCGGACGGCTTCTGGCCGTGTTCGGGACCCTCGCACCCCGGGTCGACGAAGCGCGCCTGCACGGGGAAGCGCCCCGGACGCTGGCCCTGCGCCTTGCCCGTCTGAAGGCCGCGGCCGGTGCCCGCGACCGGCCGGATGCACTGGTCCTTGGCAGCGACCAGGTGGCCGCCCTGGGCGACATCACCCTGGGCAAGCCCGGAACCGCGGACCGGGCAGTCGAGCAACTGCTCCAGTGCTCCGGCCAGCTGGTCGAGTTTCACACGGCGGTCTGCCTCGCCGGCCCGGGCGACAGCCCGGAGCTGACCCACATCGATACCACGCGGGTCCGCTTCCGCCCGCTGACGCGCATCGAGGCCGAGCGTTATGTCGCGGCCGACCAGCCCCTGGACTGCGCCGGCAGCTTCAAGGCGGAATGCCGCGGCGTGCTGCTGCTCGACAGTATGACGAGCGAGGATCCGACGGCCATCCAGGGCCTGCCGCTGATCTGGGTCGGACGCGCGCTGCTCAGCCGGGGAGTGCCGTTGCTTTGACCCGCAGTCGCTCGAGGGTGGCGGCAAGGTCGTCACTGAGCGGCGCTTCGACCGCCAGCGGTTCGCCGCTGCCGGGGCTCGTGAAGCCCAGTGACCGGGCATGCAGGAACAGCCGCTTCAGTCCGAACTGCGCCACGATGGGATCGTCCGCCGGTCCGTAACGGTCGTCCCCTGCCACCGGGTGACCGATGGATCCGGCATGCACCCGGATCTGGTGGGTGCGCCCGGTGGTCAGGTGCACTTCAGCGAGTACCGCGGACGGAAACCGTTCCAGCGGCACGAAGTGGGTGATGGCTTCCTTGCCGGCAGCGTCGACACGGACGTGACGCTCACCACCCCGACGCTCAGAAGTCACGAGCGGTGCATCGACAGTGCGAGCCCTTCCCGGCCACCGGCCGATCAGCAAGGCGAGATAGCGCTTGTCGATCGTGCCCTCGCGGAACTGGGCGTGCAACGCGCGCAAGGCTGCGGCGCGCTTCGCGATAAGGAGGCAGCCGCTGGTGTCCCTGTCGAGGCGGTGCACCAGCTCCAACTGGCTGTGGGGGCCGCGGGTTGCGCGCAGCAACTCGATGGCACCGAGGCTGATACCACTGCCGCCGTGGACTGCGAGCCCCGACGGCTTGTTGAGCACCAGCAACTCGGAATCCTCGTGAAGCACCAGCGCCTCGATCCAGTCGGTGCGCAGGCGGCTCGGTGGCGGCGTGTTGGTCGCGTCGGCCAGCCTCACGGGCGGCACCCGGACTTCGTCGCCGGAGACGAGTCGATAGCTCGCCTGGACCCGGCGGCTGTTCACGCGGACTTCGCCACTGCGGATCAGCCGGTAGATGTGGGTACGCGGCACACCCTTCAGCCGCGTCATCAGGAAATTGTCGAGCCGCCGTCCCGCCTCGTCCTCGCCCGCGGTGACCCGGACTGCCCGGGGGACCTCTGGGTTCACCGGATTTCCTCTGGCTGCACGGGGTTAGGCCTCATATTGCATTGCCGGCTTTATTGACCGCTGCTATAGTAGCGGACTGCTAGGCCAAGCGTCGGCAGCTGTCAAGCCCTGCGATTGCAAGACACCGCGGCTGTCCAGCTCCCGAGTGGCCAACGCAGTCTCCAACGATCCGCCCTTGTCGGGTCGTAAGGCGAAGGTCCGCCGAGGGCGGGCAAGAGCGGGCCTCCTACTGGTGTGGCTGACCTGGTAAACCAGTGCAGCCGGGCGAGAGTCGGTCAGGCAAGAATTCCGAGGATCTGACGCGTGGCAAGCCGCAAGGCACCGATGACTCACCTCAGACTCGATTCCGGGCACGGAATGGCAGGACAGTTGTCCCCAGTCCTCCTCGCCCCGTGCCCTGACCGATCGCATCAGCGAGGCCTGATTCCACACACAAGTGCAGGCACGAGTACCGTCAGCGGTACCGTCGCCCGCATCTTTGCGCATGCAGGGTCATATGAAGAGAATGCTCGTCAATGCAACTCAGGAAGAAGAGTTGCGCGTTGCCATGGTCGACGGCCAGCGGCTGTTTGACCTCGATATCGAGAGCCAGTCCCGGGAACAGAAAAAGGCCAACATCTACAAGGGCCGCATAACGCGGATCGAACCCAGTCTGGACGCGGCGTTCATCGAATACGGCGCCGACCGTCACGGCTTCCTGCCCATGAAGGAAGTCTCCCCGGAGTATTTCGTCAACCAGCCCGGTTCCGACGGGCGGATCAACATCCGCGAGGTTCTCCGCGAAGGCCAGGAGATCGTCGTCCAGGTCGAGAAGGAGGAACGGGGCACCAAGGGCGCCGCGCTGACCACCTTCATAAGCCTTGCGGGCCGCTTCATCGTCCTGATGCCCAACAACCCCGGTGCGGGCGGCGTTTCCCGCCGCATCAGCGATGTCGAGCGCGACGAGATGCGCGATGCACTGAATGCCATCGAGGTTCCCGAGAGCATGGGAGTGATCGTGCGTACGGCCGGTGTCGGCCGCACGCCCGAGGAACTCAAGTGGGACATGGACTACCTCCTGGGAATCTGGGAGGCCATCAAGAAGGCGGTTGTCGGCCGCGCGGCACCTTTCCTTATCTTCCAGGACAGCAACGCCATCATCCGCGCACTCCGGGACCATCTCGCGAATGACGTGGGCGAAATCCTGATCGACGACGAGAAAGCCTACGAAGAGGCCCGCCAGTTCGTCGAACGGGCCATGCCGCAGAACCTGCGCAAGCTCCGGCAGTACGACGACCCGGTGCCCCTGTTCACCCGCTACCAGATCGAGAGCCAGATCGAATCGGCGTTCTCCCACACGGTGGAACTGCCTTCCGGTGGCAGCATCGTGATCGATCACACCGAGGCACTCGTCTCCATCGACATCAACTCGGCCCGCGCGACCAAGGGCGGTGACATCGAGGCCACAGCCTTCGCCACCAACCTGGAAGCTGCCGAGGAAATCGCCCGCCAGCTGCGCCTGCGGGACCTGGGCGGCCTCATCGTCATCGACTTCATCGACATGGGCCCCCAGCGCAACCAGCGGGAAGTCGAGAGCCGGCTCCGTGACTCCGTCAGGATGGACCGGGCCCGGGTCCAGATCGGCAAGATCTCCCGCTTTGGCCTCCTCGAGATGTCCCGGCAACGGCTGCGCCCGTCGCTGGGTGAATCCGCCCACCAGACCTGCCCGCGGTGCAGCGGCATGGGCCACATTCGCAGCGTCGAATCCCTCGCCCTCGCCGTGCTTCGCCTGATTGGCGAGGAGACCCGCAAGGACCGCACTTCCAAGATCATTGCGCAGCTGCCGGTCGACGTCGCCAACTTCCTGCTGAACGAGAAGCGCGAATGGATCCGCACCATCGAGGCGCGGGACAACCTCGAGATCGTGCTCGTTGCCAATGCTGACTTGCAGACGCCGAACTTCACCTTGCGGCGAGTCCGGGACGACCAGACCACCCTGCCCGAGAACACCGGGGCCAGCTACGAGCTCGTGGAGCCCGGGGAAGACAATGCCCAGGAAGCGAACGACTTTGGGGCCCAGCGGCCCAAGCTCCAGGCGCCGGCGGTGGCCAGCGTGCTGCCTTCGACGCCCGCACCCGCTCCGGCCCCGGAAGTAGTGATACCGGTCGCGGCAGTCGCGGCCGCACCCGTCCCCGGACTCTTCTCCCGCCTGAAGGTCTTCCTGTTTGGATCCGGCACACCGGCAGCGCCCGCAGCCCCGGAGGTCGAGGCTCCCCGCCGGCAGGACTCCGGTCAGCGTGGCCGTGGCGACGGCCGCCAGCAGGGGCGCCATCGGGGTCCCGGTGCCGATCGGTCGGGTCCGCGACGTGGCAACCGGCCACCCCGTCGGGAATTCGATCCGAACCAGCCACGTCCAGCCCAGCCCGACGGACGAGCCACCGAGTCGCGCGGCGACGGCCGGCAGGCGGGGGACCGCCCCGGTCCGGAACAGCGGCGGGATTCCAACCGCGGCAACCATCGCAACGACAGTCGAAATGACAATCGCAATGCCAGCCAGGACGCCGGGATCGATCCGGTCCAGGCTCAGGCTCAGGATCAGGCCGCGTCACCCGGCAATGGGCTCGCCAGTGCTCAGGGCCCAGGCCAGGGTCCAGGCCAGGGTCCGGGCCCCGGCACCGGCAATCGCGGTGGTGATCGCCCACGGCGCAATCGCCGGCGGCGCGGCGGCAGCGGCGATCGGGACGGCCAGGACGGCGCGCGGGCTGAGGGGCCTCGCGAGCGACCCGCCCACCCGGACCAGAACCATACGGACCAGAACCATACGGACCAGAATCGCCCGGATCAGAATCGCCTGGATCAGGCTGCGTCACCACCGCCCGCGGACACGCGGCCTCGCAACGCGGCCCAGGGCGACAGTGTTTTTCAGCACGAGGACACGATGCCCATGCTGATCCCGGTCCATCCCAGCGTAGCGCCACCTCGCGGCGAACCGCGCTTGGAAGCGCCGGTGCGCGAGGCGCAGCAGGCTCCCGTGCCGCCGCCACCTCAGGCACTGGCACCCGCGCCGACACCGACACCAGCACCGGCGGCACCCCAGCCAGCGTCCACCGCGCCAGCTCCCGAGCCCTATATCGAGCGCGGCACGGACCGGCGCCTGCCGTGGGAAACCGGCGCAGTTCCCGCGCCGGCACCCGCCCGGCCGGCAACGACGCACACGGTGTGGACCGGCACCAACGGTGAAAGCCGGGAGCCTGGATCAGACTGACGGCTAGCGGTCGCCCTCGCCACCTTCCGGGGCGGGGGCGCCCTCTGCCGCATTGCTGTCCGCAAGCTCCGCAACGCGCCGGGCAGCCATGCGCCCGAGTTCGTCCAGTAGGCCGGCCATCGCCTCCTCGACCAGGTCCAGCACCCGCTCGAAGCCCACCATGCCGCCGTAATAGGGATCGGGCACGATGCGGCGGCCCTCGCCGGCCGCGAACTCCAGCAGCAGGCGAACTTTCGGGTGCTGCTCCTCGCCGGCCACCTCCAGCAGGGCCGCGATGTTCTCTTCGTCCATGGCCAGCACCAGGTCGAAGCGCTCGAAATCAGCTGCTATCACCCGCCGGGCACGCAGGGCAGAGATGTCAGCGCCCCGCCGGAGCGCCGCCGCCTGGGCCCGCGTGTCCGGCGGCGCGCCCTCGTGATAGCCGTGTGTGCCGGCCGAGTCGATCTCGACGGGCAGCGGCAGTTGGCGCTCAGCGAGCCGCAAGCGCAGCATCCCCTCGGCCATGGGTGACCGGCAGATATTTCCCATGCAGAC
>JBBQSA010000029.1:0-43653 GCA_038214295.1 Gammaproteobacteria bacterium | reverse complement strand
AGGAGAAGGGCACCGCCTCGGTGCGCGCCTTCCTGGCGTCGCCGGGGGGCGCCCCCAGCCGCCCCCCGCGGGGGAGCGGCCCCCCCGCCCGTGAGGCCCCCCGGACCCAACGCCGCCTGAACGCCACCCCCCCCCCCCACGGCCGGCACCGCCGCTGCTGTCGGCGGAGCCGACCGAAGGCGAGGTTACCCGTCTGTTCGAACTCCGCGGCGCGGACTTCCACCGCCTCGCTGCGCTTGCCAATGACCTGCGCCAGGACACCTGCGGCGACACCGTCACCTACGTGGTCAACCGCAACATCAACTACACCAACCTCTGCACCTACAAGTGCAGCTTCTGCGCCTTCTCCAAGGGCAAGACCGACGAGGACCTGCGCGGCGCGCCCTACGTGCTGGACATGGCGGAAGTGTCCCGGCGCACCGAGGAGGCCTGGCAGCGGGGCGCGACGGAAGTGTGCCTCCAGGGCGGCATCCACCCGGCCTTCACGGGGCAGACTTACCTGGACGTGCTGCACGCGGTGAAGGAAGCGGCACCGGACATCCATGTGCACGCCTTCTCGCCGCTCGAAGTCACCCAGGGCGCGAAGACCCTCGGCATCACTCTGGAGGTGTTCCTGCGGCAGCTGAAGGCCGCCGGCCTCGGCACCCTGCCCGGCACCGCGGCCGAGATCCTCGACGACGAGGTGCGGCAGTACATCTGCCCGGACAAGGTGAACACGGCTGAATGGCTGCAGGTGATGCGCACCGCCCACGGGCTCGGGCTGCGCACGACGTCGACGATCATGTTCGGACACCTGGAGACGCCCCGAAACTGGGCGCGGCACCTGCTCGCGATCCGCCGGCTGCAGGCCGAGACCGGCGGCTTCACCGAGTTCGTGCCCCTGCCCTTCGTGCACATGGAAGCGCCCATGTACCGCCGCGGCCTTGCCCGGCCCGGCCCCACCTGGCGCGAGACCGTGCTGATGCATTCCATCGCACGGCTGGTGCTCGGCCCCGTGCTGAAGAACATCCAGGTGAGCTGGGTAAAGCTTGGCACCGAAGGCGCCGCCCGCATCCTGAACGCGGGCGCCAACGACCTCGGCGGCACGCTGATGAACGAGAGCATCTCGCGCGCCGCCGGCGCGAGCTTCGGCCAGGAGCTGGAGCCGGAGCGGATGGACGCGCTCATCGAGGGTATCGGACGCCGGCCCGAGCAACGCACCACGCTCTACGGCACGCCGAGCGAGATGCGCATCGAGCAGAGCTACCAGGCAGCGCCGCTCGCGGCGCTGCAATTCCGGAGCGCGCGGGATTACCGGGTGCCCCGCCAGGGAACCCGCGCCTAGCGTCCCCGCCAGCGCTGCATCGAGCGCTCGTGGCAGGCGGCGAACTTTTCCTGGTCCACGTCCCGCTCCATGAGCTTCGCCAGGTACATGGAGGCGGTCATCGGGGATTCGGCCCAGTGGATGTACCGCCAGCCCGCTGCTGTCCGGCGCAGCACGGCGCTCACGCGCACCTCCTCGCCGATGGGTTTTCGGCCGATGATCTTCATCTCGAAATGCAACCACCAGGCAGCGAGCGCCACGTCGGAAGTGATGAACTTGACGTGGATATCGCGCATCTCCTCGCGGACACCCTGCACGGCCGGGCTGGGCTTGGCGGGCGCCAGGTAACCCCGCAGCGCGTCCCAGCCGATGAACCAGTCGTCCTGCTCCTCGGCGAGGTAGTACGGCACCGGCTCGTCCGGATCCCAGAGCTTCAGCACGTTTGCGAAGTCCTGGGAGTTCCAGGCCTCCGCCGTGGCGTGGATGACGGCCTCGACCTCCGTACGGGCGACCGAGTCCGTGCTGGTGGCCGGGGCTGGGTGGGGCCCGGCGGCGGCCTGGTTCAACGGGGTCATGGCGGGGCTCCTCGCTGGGGATCGGGTCGGGGTTTCACCCAGTATATGCAAACGAGCGGCAGGCTTGCCTTCTCGCCCGGCTGTCAACGCAACCCGTAGCGGAGCGGTCCTGGCGCGGATCTTCGGCTGGATGGTCCACGTCGACCTCTAAGGTCGGCGGCTGGCCGTATTGGCGGGAAGGATTGGCGGGTCAGTGAGCGGCGGACTGGTGCCGCTGCCAGTCCTGATAAACCGTCTCCGCCCAGAGGCTCTGCACAAAAGCGATCGCGGCGCGGCGATCGGCCTCTGGCAGCAAGCCGCCGAAGGCCGGCATCACGCCACCCCGCCCGGAGCCGCCTGAATTTACTTTCGACAGGAGGTAGTCCAGACCGTGATGTACTGAATGGCCTGTGCCGTCCAGCGCCGGAACCTCCACCGCACCCAAGGCGCCGCCCTCGGCCCGTGCGCCGTGGCAGGTCGCGCAGTGCGTCCCGAAAACGTCGCGGCCACGCGTCACGTCCCCGGGGAAATACCAGCGGCCCGCAGCCTGGCCGGCGGATTGCAGTGAGCCCGTCGGGCTGGCGTTGCTCAGCGCCTTCCGGGCTGGCGGCCCGGACCGGCAGTCGCTGTACCGCGTGGTGGCCGCTTGGGTTCCGCGACCGTCGGGTCGCACTTGACCATCAGGTTGGCACCCCCACGAAGCCGCGGCGAGGTGGCAACCACCTGCCGGATCTCCGGTGCATTGAAGTTCTCGGCCTCGCCGATCACGGCAATGTAGTCACCGATCCTGCCCTGCTCGTTCCAGACGATCATCTGGTAGATCCCGGGCGGGGCGTCATCCAGTGCGTAACTGGCGCCGAGCCACATCTGCCGGCCACTGAAAGGCTCCAGCCAGGTTTCGCGGGCGTCCGCCGCGGTATCGCGAACAACCACGGCGCCATAGCCGGGTGGCAACGTGACGGGCAGCGGGATAGCAGGCGGCGGCAGGCCCGGCCCGGCAAGCGCGTAGGTGACGCCGAAGGTCTCGTACTGTGGACACCAGGGAATATCGGTCTGGGTGTAGATCCGCGTGGGCTGGTCCAGGTCGATGCGGTAGACGTCCACGTCGCCGGGCGTCCCGATCTGGGCGTGGATAGACTTGGAATTCGTGACGTCGTGGACGATGTACGGCTTATCAGGGCTGTAGTCGGGCCCTTCGAGGAAGGGCACGTGGGCGGCGGCGCTGACGGCCAGTAAGGCCAGGCAGGCGCCGGTCGGGAACAGCCAATGAAAATTCTTGTTCATAAGCGGGTTTCGTTCCCGGCGACCACCCGGATTTGGAACCCGAAACGGACAACGCCCCTTGCGGGGCGCTGCCGTCGCGGCGCAGGAGGCTGCCCCCTCAGTCCACCGACGTCAACCACCGGCGGCGTCCCGCCAGGAGCCCGGCCAGGCCGAGGATCAGCAGGGTCGAGGGGTCAGTCGCGGAACCACCGGACAAGCTGCGGGCGATGCCCCGGCCACCGACGGTGATCGTGACCGTGGCCTGATCAGGATCATTGGACGGGATGTCAAAGTTGTCGTTGTAGGCCTGGATCGCATCCGGGGCAAAGCGCACCGTGATGGTGCAGGCTGCCGCCGGCGCCAGCGTCTGGCCCGAACAGTTGTCCGCGGTGATGCTGAACGGCGCCGCCAGCGGGTTGGCCGCCGCCACGGTGCCGATCACGAGGCTCCCCGACCCGGCGTTGGTCACCGTCACGGTCTGGGTTGCCACGTTCGGCGCGGTCACATCCCCGAAGTCGACCACCCGGTCGCCCGCAGGGCTGACGGAATCGGTCACCACGATGTCCGGCAACGACGCCGCAGGCATGCCGCTGCCGGCAAGGGTGATCGTGACGATGGCCTCATCGGGATCGTTGGACGGGATGTCAAAAGCCTCGTTGTAGGGCTGGATCGCATCGGGGGCAAAGCGCACCGTGATCGTGCAAGTCGCCGCCGGCGCCAGCGCCTGGCCCGAGCAGGTGTTCGCGGTGATGCTGAACGGCGCCGCGAGCGGGTTGGCGCCTGCCACGGTGCCGATCACGAGGCTCGCGGTCCCGCCGTTGGTCACGGTGACTGTCTGGGTTGGGGCGTCTGGCAGCGACACGTCCCCGAAGTCGACGATCAGGTC
Organism: Gammaproteobacteria bacterium; assembly: GCA_038214295.1. Classification (GTDB taxonomy): domain Bacteria; phylum Pseudomonadota; class Gammaproteobacteria; order Steroidobacterales; genus SHZI01. The sequence goes on along the minus strand of JBBQSA010000029.1, from coordinate 39,647 downwards.
GGCCGCCGGGCTGACGGAATCCGTGACGACGATGTTCGGCACGGGTACGGGCGCCCCGGTACCCGTCACGCTGACAGTGACGGTGGCTGTGTCCGGATCGTCGGAGGGGATGTCCAGCGAATCACTGAATGGTCCTCCGACCGCCGTCGGCTGGAACTGGACCTGCACCGTGCAGCTGTCGGAGGGCGCGAGCACCTGGTTCGAGCAACCGTCACTGAGGGTGTTGAAGGGCGCTACCAGCGGGTTCGCCATCGCGACCTGGCCGAGGGTCAGGTTTGCGGTGCCGGCGTTGGTCGCGGTAATGGTCTGGGTGGCCGTCTGGTTCACCACGACGCTGCCAAACGGCACCAATTGGTCAGTCGTGGGCGCCACCGAATCCGTAACCGCGATATCGGGCGCGGGCAGCCCCTGGCCGGTACCGGAAACCTGGACGGTCACCGACGCCGTGACCGGATCATTGGAAGGGATATCAAAGCTGTCCTGGACGGCCCCGATGGCGACGGGCGAGAACTCCAGACCCACGACGCAGCTGCTGGCAGGCGTCACCGTCATGCCCGAGCAGCTGTCGCTGACGATCGTGAACGGGCCGGCGAGCGGGTTGGCGCTTGCCACGACGCCAAGCTCCAGGTTCTGGTTACCGCCGTTGGTGACAGTGACGGTCTGGGTCGCCGATGTCGAGCCCTCGGTGACCTGCCCGAAAGGAACCTGGAGGTCATTCATCGGAGCGACGGAGTCGGTGACGACAATGGCGGGCCCATTGCTTGTCACGGTCACCGAAGCCTGGGTGTAGGTCACCGGGATGTAGTCTGCCGTGTCGGCGTCGAACCAGCCGGAGACGTTGCCGCCGTCATCGTTGATCACGATGTTGGCAGCGCCGGCCGCAAGGGCCTGGAAAGTCAGCACCGCGACGTTGTAGACACCCGGGTTGGCTGCCGTGGCGGTGGGGGTTTCCACGTCGAACACCCCCGGATTGGGAAACGGCCCACCAGCCGGGTTCCTAGTGAACACGTTCCACGGTGAAAGAGTAGCACCGGTCACATAGGCCACCTTGGTGGCGTCGAAGGACAATGCCATCGTTGCAGCAAAGGTGTTGCCGACATCCCCCGTGACGGTCATGGTGAAATTGTCGCCGACGTTCGGGGTGAGTGTGCTGGCCGTGATCGTCACACTCGCAGCCAGGCTGGCCGCGGAACAGAGCAGGGCCACCAGCCCCGCGAACAATTTCGAGACTTGGGATTTCATGCTGGCTCACTCGATTCCAACGGACACCCCCGGCATCCTTGCCAAGTGAGTATGCAGAAAGCCTTCACCATAATCCACGGCGGGCATCACACTCGTGGGCGCCGCGCCACGTTCAGGAGCCCAGCATGGCCCGGAGCATCCATGCCGTCTTCTCATGCACCTGCATGCGCTGGGTTAGCAGGTCCGCGGTGGGCTCGTCATTGGCCTTCTCGGCGACCGGAAATACCTCCCGCGCGGTGCGGATCACCTGCTCCTGGCCAAGCAGCAGCTGGCGCAGCATCTCCTCCGCGGACGGCACGCCGTCCTCCTCGCGGACGCCCGTGAGTTTCCCGAAGGCTTTGTAGGACCCTGGGGCCGGCTCGCCCAGCGCCCGGATTCGCTCGGCAATGTCGTCCACGGCGATGGCCAGCTCGCTGTACTGCGTCTGGAACATCAGGTGGAGGGTGTTGAACAACGGCCCCGTGACATTCCAGTGGTAGTTGTGGGTCTTGAGATAGAGGGTGTAGCTGTCGGCGAGCAGGCGGCTGAGCCCGGCCGCGATGGCCTTGCGCTCCGCGGCCGGAATGCCGGTGTTGATCTCGGTGGTCATGACAATCTCCCGTTGCGGCTCAGAATCTCGAAGAGTGAACCGTAAGTCCGGCCTAACCATTGGTCCAGCGCGTTGTTCAACCTGGAATGATTGATGAAACAGATGAGTGGCCGGGACGGTCGGTCGCCGCTAGGGCTTCTGTCGCTGCTGCGCGTTAGCCGCCGCCTGGCCATAAGTCCGGAACGCCGTCTCGAAGGCCAGGTCGGCCGCCGTGGGCTGGACCAGCGTCGGCTCGCCGAAGACCGGGTAGGCCCCGCAGGCCTCGCCGTCATCGCAGATGATGCCATCGTTGTCCATGTCGCTGCCCACCAGCAACTGGTACTGCTGGGGCGTCACGTTGCTGAAGTTGAAGCTGACGGACTCGCCCCGCGCGTCCACCGGCACCTGCCGCAGGATTTCGCCACTGGGCGGGTTGACGAGCACCACGTACTGGCGGCCGGCATTGGCCACCACGGGGCTGGTGGTGATCTCCATCAGGATCTCCACCCGTTCGTTGCCCGCACTGGAACGGAACTCGACGAAGCTGCTGTAGGTGCCCGGGCTGCGCCCCGCCCTGTTCACCGTGATGCGGTAGGTGCCGAGGCCGGTGGCGTCCACCTGCGCAGGCGTCACCTGCAGCCAGCTGCCCACCTTGAAGATAGAGTTGATGGTCAGTGACCCGCCGCCGGCATTGCTGACGAGGACCTCGGCCTCGGTGCCCACATCGCCAAAACTGAGCGAGCGTGGCGACAGGCTCAGTTTCGGCTGCAGCGGTGGCGGCGTGTTGTTGGCGGCCTGGACGGCAGCGAAGGCGTCAATCAGGCCGACACCAAGCTCGTCCGGCCCGGGCAGGCCTATGTCCCGCGTCATGGCACCGCTCGCGAGCAGCGCGTCGATGCCAGCTGGCGTGAGCGAGGGATTCACCGACTTTATCAGGGCGATGACCCCGGACACGTGCGGCGCCGCCATCGACGTGCCAATCAGGTAGTCGTAGGTATTCACGATGGATCCGGCACTGAGCGCGGCGTGGGTGCTGTAGATCGCGTCCGGAAAACCGTCGCCATCGCGGTCTGTGCTGTCACCGCCAGGCGCGGCCACGCGCACCTGGCTGCCGTAGTTCGAGTAGAAGGCACGGCTGTTGGCGGAGTTCACTGCCGCGACACTGATGACGCCGGGACAGGAGGCCGGCGACGCCGGCAGGCTGGTGGCATCGTTGCCCGCAGCCGCGACGACCACGACGCCGGCGGCCCGGACGGCGGCGATCACCTCGCTCTCGGCCTGGGAGCAGGAACGCAGCGCCCCGAGGCTGAGGTTGATGATCGTGGCCCTGTTCTGGAGAATCGTGCCCGAGTCGTTGGCAAGACCGGCGGCATAGCGGATGCCCTGCAGGATGTCCGCCAGGGTGCCGGCGCCATCGTTACCGAGCACGCGCACCGGCATGATCTTCGCCCGCCAGGACACGCCCGCCACGCCCACGCCGTTGTTGCCCGCGGCCGCGGCGGTCCCCGCCACGTGGGTGCCGTGGAAGGTCAGCGAGCCGCCGGGACCGGCCGCGCCGGGATCCGTCGGGTCGTCATCGATCCCGTCGCCATCCCCCGCGTTGGCACCGCGCACGAAATCCTTGCCGTCCACGAGCTTCGCCACGAAATCCGGGTGGGTCGGACGCACCCCGCTGTCGACGATCGCGATCGTGACGCTGACGCTGCCCTGCTCGATGTCCCAGGCGGCGGGCAGCCGGGCCTGCTCGTAATGCCAGCGCTGGCGATTGTAGGAGGGATCGTTGGGCACTGCTGACGCCTTCAGCACCCAGTTGGGCTCGGCCCAGCGGATGGCGGGATCCTGGCGCAGGCCCTTCAGCGCGACCAGCGTCTCCCACTTCCGGCGCAGGGTCTCCGTCTTGAAGGAAGGCGTCGGAGTAACCGCGGCCGCCGGTTCCGCCGTGGCCGCCTGGGCCGTCGCCCTGCCCGCCGGCGCCGCGGTGCCCGGGCTTGGGATCCGGAACAGCTGCTCCCGGTCCGGCGCACCAGCGACTCGCGTGAGTCCATGGCGCGTTTCGACACCGGCGCTGGCCGTCGTGGCTCGCGCGCTCGTCTGGCCACTCGCCTGGCCACTCGCCTGGGCCTCGGCGTCCGCAAGACGCAGCAGCACCTCGCCGGGAACGAAGTCATCACTGAGCCGCAGGGCGCCACCCAGGCTGGTGGTGAGGTTCTGGCCAAGGCTCAGCCGGTATTTCGCGGCCCCGCCGGTGGCGCCACTGTAGGCGCGCACTTCCACGAAGTAGCTGCCCGTCGCCGGGACGGTGATGCGCTCCAGGCGGCCGATGCCGAGGGAAGAATCCACCACGTCGCCAGCGGTGTTGCGCAGGTAAAGGTCGAGATCGTCGGCCACCGGGTCTTCGGCCGCGATGCTGAGCTCGATGGTCTGGCCGGCGGCGAGCGCCACCCGGTAGAAATCGACCGGGTCGCCATCCGGCTGGGAGGCGCCGGCAGGACCGCGGCCGGCCAGCGCGACGTAGCCACCGACGATGGCGGGGTTGGGCAGCACCTGGGCAGTGCCCGTGCTGTTGTTGCTGACGCGGGTCGCCAGCGGGTCATTGACGTCGGAGTCCACCTGGACCGTGCTGCCGATCAGGACCCGGCCGGAAATCGTGCTGACGGGATCCGACACGTTCAGCAGGACCTCCGCCTGCCGGCTCCCGCCGTCGCCCTCGCAGCTAAGGACGAACCCGGTGTTGGCGCGGATCGGGCCGACTACCTCGGAACCGGTCACCGCCTTCACACCCGTCCAGCCTCCGGAGCCCTCGCAACGGGTGGCCCCGGTGGTGGACCAGGTGAGCGTGGCGGTACCGCCGGCGGGAACGGCCGTTGGTGCACCGCGGAAGGTGATTGATGGGCGGGATGCGCCACCGCCGCCGCCGCCCCCGCAGGCACCCAGGAGAGCCAGCGCGAGCAGCAGAGAAGTGCGGAGCACGATCCGCGGGTCGATCACACTGTGATGCCTGATCCCTGGCTCGACGCGCACGCCGCTTCCTGTCGCCTGTGCCCGGTCTCCGACCGTGAACCGCTACTTTAGCAGCCGCCGGGCACTCTGCGGTGCCGTCAGCCGGAACCTCAGGGCCGCGACACGTGCGCGCTGCCCCGGATGTAGAAGCGCAGGAGGCGGCGGGCCCAGGCCCCCGCGTAGTCGACGCCGATTCGCGGCCGCTTCGCGACGCGCAGCTCGCCTGCTCCCGGTGGAGCCGTCAGGTAGAGCTGGCCGCCGAGCAGGTCGAGCCCATTGCAGCCCCGGTCCACGCCCAGCGCCTTGCAGAGCAGCCCCGGGCCACTGGTTTTCCCGGGCAGGTTCTGTACCGGTTCGAGTGCCCGGACCAGGACTGCCGAGGCATGGCCCTCCCGCTCGGTGACGATGTTCAGGCAGTGGTGGATACCGTAGATGAGGTAGACGTAGGCGTGGCCCGGCGGGCCGAACATCACCTCGGTGCGGGCCGTTCGACCGCGCGCCGAGTGCGCCGCCCGGTCGTGCGGGCCCAGGTAGGCCTCCACCTCGACAATGCGGCCGATGCGCTCCCTGCCGCGGACGATGTGCACGACGTGCTTGCCGAGCAGGTCCTGGGCCACCTCCACCGTGTCGCGGGCGTAGAAACGGCGCAGCAGCTTGCGGACCGCCATCGGCACGGACCCGGTCAGGCCGCCCTCTTCTCCTCGGACGGCTTCTCGCCAGACTTCTTCTCCTCGACGGACTGGTCCCCGCCGAGGGCGGTGGTGATTTCGGCGAGCAGCCGGGACAGTTCGCCGGTCATCAGCGCGAAATCAATGTCGAACTGCTCGTGGGGGTTCTCCCCCTTCGCGTTGTCGTCCTTGTACACATCAAGGAACTGGACGCGCTTCACGTGCAGGTTCTGGTGCAGCATGAAGGAGATGCGCCCGTTCCAGGTGAGACCGAGCCGCGTGGGCAACTTACCCGCGGCCAGGTGGGCGCGGATCTCGGCGAGTTCCAGCGGGTGGCGGAGGTAGCGGATCGTCGCGCCGCCGCCGTCGATGGCCTGCAGCTCCAGGTCCTGTTCCAGGGTGAAGCGGCCCGGCGCGTCCCCGTGGGTGAGCCAGGCGGCCATGCTGCCGGCGGGCGCTTGCCGGGTGTTGAAGGGCTGCACAGGCAGCGTGCCGAGGGTGTCCCGGAGGGTCTCGACCAGCTCCTCGGCGCGGCTGTTGCTGGCCGTGTTGACCACGAGCCAGCCGGCGGGCAGGTCGAGCCAGGCAAAGGTGGTCCGACGCCGGGTCAGGGCCCGGGCCCGCAGCTCATCGCCGACACGGGCCTTCAGCTCCCGCATCTGGCGGCGGCCGACCGGGTGCCCCTGCTGCTGTTCGAGTTCCAGCGCCCGCTCCTTCGCCACCTGGTTAATGATCGAGGCCGGCAGGAGCTTCTGCTCCACACCGAGACACAGCAGGTGCTGCTGGGCCTGGGTGTAGAGCGTGCGCTGCTCGTAGCCACAGGCGACGAAGCCCCGGGTCTGCATGTCGAAGCTGCCGCAGGCCTGCAGGGGGCGGCGGTCGAGAGCCTCCTCGAGGGCGGGGCCGCTCAGGTTGAAGCCGGAAGGAAGACGGTAGAGGATCAGGTTCTTGAACAACACGGGTGCGGATCGGGTGAACGGGGGCCGGCAGTATAGCGGCCGGAGCCGGTGACCTCACTCCGCGCCGCTCGTCAACTCCAGAGGCGCTGCGCGAGGCGGACCTGGCCGGCCACGGGACAGCGAAACTCGGCGAGCGTGTCGCTCTGGGGCTCCCAGTCCCAGGTGGCAAATGCAACGGGGCTGGACCGGCCCCAGGCGAGTGCCACGGTCCGCGAGGGTTCGTCCACCAGGTAGAGCCGGGCATTCTTCCGCCGGACATCCCAGTCGCCACGCACCGCGTCGAGCGCGGGGCCGTCGGCCATGGCGAGCAGGCGCCATTCACCGGGCACGGCAGTGTCCAGCAGCCAGCATTCCCGCAGGCCCGGGTGACGCTGCCGCAGCAGTGCCAGGAAGCGCTGCAGCTCTGGCGTGAGCGTGAGCTCGGTGCCCGCGGACCACCAGGCGAGGCCCGACGGGCCCCACAGGTGCGCCGGTGGCAGCCCGGTGACGGCGACGTAGCCGAACAGCACCACCATGCAGAGAAACAGGATCGCCTGGGCGCCGAGCCCGATGATGTCCGGGATGCCGGCCACCTGGTCCGGGGCGTGGCGGACCAGGAGGACGATGGCAAGGACGCCAGCGGCGCCGGCGACGGCGGCGAGTGCTCGCACCCAGACCGGTATCACCCGCACCCGCGTACTCCTCCTCCGGCCTAGTAGTGCGGCGGGATCTCGGTGCGCGGCCCGCCCGCACCGTCAGCCGCCGCCTCGAGCGCCGCCAGCTGGCTCGCCAGCTCCTGGTTGCGCGCCAGGGCCCGGTCGAGCTGCTGCTGCTGGCGATAGACCACGTCGCTCAGCTCCTGGACCGCCTGCTCCAGGTGCGCGCACTTGATCTCCAGGGTCTCCAGCCGGTCCGCATCGTTCATGCGTTATTCTAGCCCGCTGCTGCCCGCTGTGACTGGAGACGCTTCCATGAACCGACTTTGCAAGCTGGCCGACTACGGCCAGAGCTACTGGATGGATGACCTGTCCCGGGATCTGCTCCGCCGCGGGGAACTGCCCCGGCTGATGCGCGAGAGCGGCCTGCGGGGGATCACGTCGAACCCGGCGATCTTCGCCCAGGCCATTGGCGGCAGCACCGCCTACGACGAACAGATTACGCAGGCCGCGCGCAGCGGTCGCACTGCGCTGCAGATCTACGAGGACCTCACCTGCCAGGACATCCGCGACGCCTGCGATGCGCTGCTGCCCGTGCACCAGGAGTCCCGCGGTGTCGATGGCTACGTGAGCCTCGAGGTGTCGCCCCTGCTCGCCCGCGACACGGCGAGTTCCATTGCCGAGGGTGCGCATCTCGCGCGGCTGGTGGGCCGGCCCAACCTGATGATCAAGATCCCCGGCACCGCGGAAGGCTTCCCGGCGATCGAGGAACTGCTGTACCGGGGCATCCATGTGAACGTCACGCTGCTCTTCGGGATCGAGACCTACCAGGCGGTGGCCGAGGCCTGGCTGCGCGCGCTCGAGCGGCGGCACGCGGAGGGCCAGCCGGTGAACAACGTGGCCTCCGTGGCCAGCTTCTTCGTCAGCCGCATCGACACGCTGGTGGACCAGCTGCTCCAGCACCGGATACGCCCCGACGGCGGCTCGGCGCTGAACCCGCACCCGAAAACCCTGCAGGGCAAGGTGGCGGTGGCCAACGCGAAACTGGCCTACGCCGCGTTCCGCCGCCTGACCGGAGGCGAACGCTGGCAGGCCCTCGAGGCAGCGGGGGCCACGCCCCAGCGCCTCCTGTGGGCGAGCACCGGCACCAAGAACCCGGCCTACAGCGACGTGGCCTACGTGGAGCCACTGATCGGCGCGCAGACGGTCAACACGATGCCGGCGGCAACCGCCGCCGCCTTCGCGGACCACGGCAAGCCCGGCAAGAATCTCACCCGGGCAGTGCCTGCCGCCCGCAAGGTCCTGAAAGACCTGAAGGCGCTCGGCATCGACCTGAAGCGGGTTGCCTGGCAGCTGGAAAACGAGGGCATCCAGAAATTCATCGAGCCCTACGAAAAACTGCTGGCCAATATCGAAACCAAGCGCGCCCAGGCGAGTGGCGGCGGCGGCGGCCAGGCAGGCAGCCCGTCCCCGTAACACCGCCGCCGTGGCAGCGGGTCCGCCGGTTCGCGGCACTGCAAGAGGCTTCCGGCGGCTGCCGGCGGGACCGGGTACCGGTCGGTTGACCTGTGGCCTGATATGGCATACCGTCAATGACGCAATTGGCTTATTTGGCTTGCCTTGGACCAAGAAGATTCCCGTTCGGGATATTCCACGACTGATGCTTCCCAGACATTCCACGTTGTACGGAATCACCCTTCCCTCTTTCGGGAGCGGGTGGGGCCGTTGTTTTATGTAATTTTTTATCAATTGCTTTCAAGGAAGACTTAACTAATGGCTACAGGTACTGTGAAGTGGTTCAACGCCCAGAAGGGTTTCGGGTTCATCCAGCCGTCCGACGGCTCGAAGGACGTTTTCGTGCACGTGACTGCCGTCCAGGCGGCAGGGCTCGCAACCCTCAATGAGGGCCAGAGCGTGACTTTCGACGTCACCAACGAGCGCGGCAAGCCGGCAGCAGCGAATCTGCGGGCTTCCTGAGGTCGCTGCGCGCTGAACCGGTCCGTCAGGATCCGGAAGCAGCGAGCGGCTGATCCATCCGCTGAAAGGCCCCGGCTTGTCCGGGGCCTTTTTTATCCGGATCGTCTCTTATCCGGATCGTCTCAAGGGTTGCCGGGACCCAGCGCCTGGTCGATGCGAACCGCGCCCTCTTCCGCCGCCCCGACCGGCGCCCCCGGCTTCATCACGCCCATCAGCGCGGCCGTGAGCAGGGCGACCCAGATGGCCACGGTGTAGGGGCGGCTCCGGGCCACGCTGACGCGCATCGTCTCGTCGAGCGCCGGTGTCGGTCCAGTAGTGGCGAGTTCCCTGAGCCCGGTGCGCAGCGGGGCCAGCCGCGCCCGCAGCAGGTTGCCAAACAACAGCACCGCCGCGAACAGCAGCAGCTTGGCGCCCACGTACGGGGCCAGCGCGAGGCGGCCGGTAACCGTCGACCAGACCACCGACAGTGGCACCACAACGATCAACAGCCAGCGCAACCCGCTCTCGAGGCGTTGCGCCGTGACGCCGAACACCGTGCCGTCGCGCCAGATGCCGGCCAGCACGAGCGCGAGCCACACGGGGCCCAGCAGGATGATCCCTGCCATCTGCCACCAGGGGTGCGTGAGGCCGACGTACTCGGACAGCAGGCCGCCGACGGTCAGCATCAGGCTGATCATGACCCGGGGAATGAAGTCGACCGTTGCCATCATCTGGGCGGCGACGAGCCGCTGCTCCGGCGTGGCGGCAGTCTCGACCACCTTGCGGCTCCAGGCATAGACGGCCACATCGGGCCCCAGCCAGAACACGAACAGGAAAACGTGCAGGTACTGCAGCAGCTCGTAGCCGGTTACGCCGTCGTGCATGGAGATGAGGGTAACATGCAGACTTTCCGCCCGAGCAGCCCCGAGGACAACGAACGTGGCCGAACATGAAGTGATGTGGATTGGTCGCCGGCCCGCGACCCTGGCGCCGGTGGAGCACCCGGCCACCACCGAGGCTTTCGCCGAGGCCGTGACCACGGCCTGTGCCGGCTGCGGCTGCGACGTGGAGGACTATGTGGCGGCTGCCGGCGCCTACGGTAGCTGGCTGATCCGCTTCGCACGGGACGGCAAGCGCCAGCGGCTGGTCTGGAACGGCAAGGACGGTCGCCTCGTGCTCGAACAGGCGACGGCCGGCGTGGACTGGTCGGAACTCGGCGGCTGCCCGGTCAGCGACCGGGAGCAGGCGCACTTCGTGGCCGCTGTCCGTGCCCTGCTGGAGGACCGGGCCAGTGCCTAGCAAACCAGTGCCCCGCAAGCCTGAGCAGGCCCCACCCGCCCCGGCGGCTGAGCACGTCCACGGCCCGGACTGCAACCACGATCACCAGCCGGTGGTCGGGACTTACCGGCGGGACGCCCCCAAGCTGGGGCGCAATGACGCCTGCTTCTGCGGCAGCGGCAAGAAATACAAGAAGTGCCACGGCGCGCAGTAGCGCGCCCGCAGCCCTCCGCCGGCAGACCTAGCCCTCCGGCCCTCCGGCCACGCCAGTCCGGCGCCGGCGGTACAGGACCAGCGGCCCCAGCAACAGCAGGGACCAGACATCCATCGCGCTGCTGCCCGGCAGGGGCTTGGCGTCCGCTGTCGTCGTGCTGGTGAAGGTATCGTTCACCCCGCCGACGGTGAGCACGGTATTGGTGAGCGTCGACAGGCTGCTGGCCGACACGTGCCGCACACAGATCGTGTTGCCGTTCTCGACGAGGCCCGCCGTGACCACGAATGGCCCGGTGCAGTTGAGCTGGTACTGGCCGTTGCGGCTGATCGTCACCCGCGCCGGCGCCGTGATGCCCGTGATCGTGACCGGCGCGGCGTAGATGGTCGTGTCGATCGGCACACCCACCTGGTCAACGAAGGTGAAGGCATCGGGTGCGGTGTCGCCGGTCGTCACCGTGAAAGTCGCCGATTTCTGGGCGCCCACGGTGTCGCCGCCGATGGTGACAGTGACCACCACCGGCGTCGTGTCGGTCGCCGCGGTCTGGACGGCCACGCACAGCGAGTCGCCCGGGTTCAGGATGTCCCCGTCCTGGCCGTCGATCGCATCCCCGCAATCCTTCGCATAGCCGTAGACCGGGAAGCCGAACTGGTCCCGGGGGCCGCTCAGCCGGATCCGGACCGGTGAATCGATGCCGGTGAGGGTGATCGTGTTGGACCGGACGACACTGTTTAGCGCGACGCCGGTCTGGCTGTCAAAGCTGAAGTCGTCCGGGAGCTGGTCGCCCGCCTTGGTGACGGAAGTGAAGGTGTCGCTCTTGTTGCCGATCGTCAGCGTCGTGTCTACAGCCGTGCTGCCGTTGAAGGAGGAGCGATGGCGCACGCACACAGTCTGGCCATTCGTAATGGTGCTGGATGCCGTGGTGAACGTGCTGCTACAGCCGATCGAATACTCCCCGCCGCTGACGACGACCGGGCTGGCGATGTCGATACCCGTGATCGTCACGGGGGCTGAGACGATGAGGGCATTCAGTTCCACGTCCGTCTGGTCCGTGAAACTGAAGTCCACCGGGATGGCGTCGCCGGGTATGGTCGTGCTGGTGAAGGTGCCACTTACACCGCCCACGGTAAGGATCGTATTGGTCGCCGTGCTCCCGATGGACGCGGACGTGTGCCGGACACAGATACTGCTGTTCGGCTGGAGCAGCCCCGGCGCCGATGTGAACGTGCTGCCGCAGTTCAGCGAGTAGCTGCCGCCGGTGATGGTGAGATTCGTAGGAGTTGCCGCCGTATCAAAGCCGCCGATCGTAATCACGGCGGAGGTGACCACGGTGGCCAACGGCACGCCGGTCTGGGCGGGGAAGCTGAAGGGATCGGGCGTCGTGTCCGGCGTTCCGTCGGTGGTACTCCTGAAGGTCGCAGACTTGGCGACCGCGTCCTGCGCCGCCCCGACAGTCAGGGTCGTGCTCACCACTGTCCCGCCTGACGCGGAGGACGTGTGCCGGACGCACACCTGTGAATCCGGCGCCACCGTGCCGGGAGCCGAGGTATAGGTACCAGTGCAGCCGATCGCGTAGGTCCCACCGGCTACCGAGATCGGTGACGGTGACGTGAAGCCGGTCAGGGTCACGGGCGCGGAGGTAATCACCGCAGCCCTCGCGACGCCGGTCTGGTTGACGAAGCTGAAGTCGTCAGGGGTGATGTCGCCCGCCGTCTTGCTGCTGAACTCGTCGCTGACCAGGGTGCCCTTGCCGACCCGGAGGGTCGTCGCCTTGATCCCGCCCGGGGTCGGCGAGGCCGCGTGCCTCACGCAGACCGTGGCGCCCGGATCGACGGTGCCCGGAGACGTCGTGTAGGTGCCGGTGCATCCGACGGAATAGCCGCCGGCACCAGTGACGGAGATACCCGACCGGATGGCGAAGCCGGTGAGCGTGACGGGGTCTGACGTGACGTCCGCGCCGCCGATGACGTCAACCCGGTCGACGAAGGTGAACTGGTCCGGCGTGGCATCACCGGTGACCAGCGTGAACTGGCCGGTCACCGTGACCGTGTCCGGCCCGGGCGTCTGCCCGGGTTCCCCGCCGATCCGCAGGAAGGCACGCTTCGCCGTCGAGCCACTGGATGACGACACGGCCCGGACGCACACGGTCTGGCCATTGCTGATGGTGCCCGGAGCAGAGGTGTAGGTCGAACAGCCAACCGAGTACTGGTCGCCGTTGCTGGTGCTGATGCTGATCCGCGCGGGCGCCGCGAGGCCGGTAATCGTTACCGGCGCAGACGTGGCCGTGAAATCCGTCTCGAGCCCGGTCTGGGTGGCAAACACGAACGGGTCCGGAACCCGGTCGACGCCGTCGGCCAGGTCGGTGGCAGTGAAGCGGACGGCGGCGAAGGCGGTGTTGCTGGCCGTGATCTCGATCTGGCCGGACGCGACGATTGCGCCGCTACCCACGAACTGCAGATCGGTGACGACCACGTTGAAGGCGCCCGTGAAAATGCTTAGAGCAGTTCCGCCGGGACTGATCTGCACCGGGTCAAAGCCCTGCCCGGCAAGCACGATGTCGCCGGACGGACGAACCACTACGGCCAGCGGCACCTCGTCATTACCCAGGTCCGTGAGCGGCGCGTAACCGCCGGCCCCGAACGTCGTATCCAGGGTTCCGGCCGCGGTAACCCGGCCGAGGACCCGATCGAGGTTCGATGCGTTCGTGCTGGCTCCGGTCCTGCCGGCCATGAGAATTCGGCCATCGTTCTGTATCGAAAGGGCGGTGATGACGTCGTAGGCGGGATTGGGGCCGGTGGCGGTTTCGTAGGTGAAGAAGTTGAAAGTGGCGATGCCCGCCGTGCCGAAAGCCGGGTCCGCCGTGCCGGTGCTGGTGAACTGCGCCAGCGTGAGGTCGCCGCCGCCACCGCCAGCCAGGATGTAGTCCCCGGGCAGGATGGCGACCGCGTTGAAGCCGAAGTCGCCGCCGCCGGACAGGGGATTCGAAACCAGCGTGTCGGTGAAGCCGGCTATCGCCAGGCCGTCACTGTCGACGCCGGCGATGAAGCCGACGCTCTCGCCGCCGGCCGTGCCGGACCCGGCCACGATGATGCTGCCGTCGCTGCGCAGGCCAACGGCATTCGGGAATGGGCTGGTGATGCCGGCAGGCGTGAACAGGACGATGCCGCCCGTGCCGAAGGAAGGATCGAGGGCACCGTTGACATCGAGACGTGCCACGAAGACCTGGGTGGCACCGGCCTCATTCTCTTTCCAGCTGCCAGCCACGACAATCTTCTGGTCGGCGGGCTGGACGGCCAGTCCGCGGGCCTCGCCGCCGTAGCCGCTGGCCGGGGCCGGCCCCGGGAGGAGACTCACGATCCCGCCAGTACCGAAGCTGCCGTCGAGGGCGCCGGTCGTCCCGTTCAGACGCGTAACGGTCACGTAGTCGATGGTGTCGGCGCCCGCGACCTGGCGGCTCCGGCCCGCCAGCAGCAGCGCGCCATTCTGCTGGACCGCGATGTGCCGGGACAGGTCAAAACTCGGCGCCACGTCGATCTGCGCAATGCCGTCGGTATCGAAAGCCGTATCGAGGGCGAGATCAGCCCGGGCCCGGTCCCCGTGCAACAGGATCCCGAGACCAAGGGGCGCCAGGAGCGCGGCGAGGGGCAGACGGAACTTGTGCATTCGGGTCACCGGGGCATGGACGAGCGTACCGCTCCGGCCCATTCTAAGAGGGGTAGCAGCCCGGCACAATTTAAGTGATGTCAAATCAGCCAAAGATGGTCACCGTACCGCCCGAGGAGGTGGAACTCACGGCGGTCCGGGCCCAGGGCGCCGGCGGCCAGAACGTCAACAAGGTGGCCAGCGCGATCCACCTGCGCTTCGACGTCCGGGCCTCGTCCCTGCCGGAACCTGTCAAGGCCCGCCTCCTCGCCCTGGACGACCGCCGGCTGACCCGGGACGGCATCCTGGTGATCAAGGCGCAGCGCTTCCGTAACCAGGAGCAGAACCGGGAGGACGCCCTTGCCCGGCTCAACGAACTGGTGGCGGCGGCCGGTCGCGTGCCGCGCGCGCGGGTTGCCACGCGGCCTACCAAGGGCTCGCGGCAGCGGCGGCTGGACGACAAGCAGCTGCGCGGCCGGACGAAAGTCTTGCGGCGCACGCCGCCGGACTAGTCCCGATCAGGCGAGCGCCGGCAGGATCTTCTCCCCGATCAGCCGGATCGATGCCGCCGGGTCCGCGTAAAGTCGCAGGGCAACGCCGCCGAGACCCGCTGCCTTGAGGTGCGTAAGCTTCGCCACCACGGGCGCCAGGTTGTCGGTCGTGCCCGTAACGGTCACGTTGTCCACCAGTGCATCAAGGACCCGGTCCGGCACGCCCGCAACCTCGTGGCTTCCAGAGGCGAAAGCCCGCGCGAACGCCGGCTGGCTCGCCATGACCAGCGCCACATCGTCAGGCGCCAGGAATTCCGCCAGCAGCCAGGGCCGGAAGATGCCCCGGAGGAGCAGCCAGCGCCGTCCCTCGCGCAGCGCCTGCTGCCGGTCCGCGTGGACGTGCCAGGCCGTGAAAACCGTGGTGTGGAACGCGGGCCGCTGCTTGCCGGAGTTCGCGAGGGCCGCGTCCAGCGTGGCGATTGCGGCAGTCGCGGGGCCCGGCGGCATGTCGCTCATCATGATGCCGTCGGCACAGCCTGCCGCCATGCGCAGCATCTGGGGCTGGCTCGCGCCGACGAGGATCCGCGGTGGCGGCGACTCCAGCCAGCGGAGCTGCAGGTTGTCGACCCGGAATAACTCGCCCGCGTAGCTCACCCGCTCGCCGGTGGCGGCGGCACGGATGATCTCGACACACTCGCGCACCGCCCGTACCCGCCGCGCCGGCCTGATGCCGAGCGCCTGGAGCGCCTCGCCGCCACCGCCGATCACGATCCGTGCGCGGCCACCGGCCATCTCGTTCAACGTGAGCAGCGCTGCCGCGGTCTTCACCGGGTGGGTATCGAAGGGATTCACGGCGATGGGCCCGAGCCGGATCCGGGACGAGGTTTGCGCCAGCAGGGCCAGGTTTGCGAAGGGGTCCCGGGAATCCAGCAGGCTGGAGACCCACACGCCGCTGAGGCCGAAGCGTTCCGCGAGACGGCCGAGTTCCGCCAACTCCTCGGCCTTCGCGCGCGTGTCGAGAATAACGTCGATTTCCATCAGGGACTCACTGCGCCGTCCGGCGCTACTACAGGGACTGGAGAACCGCGGGAATGACCTCGGACGCGAGCGCTTCCAGCTGCTCCTCGAAGTCCCACAGGGGATTGGTGATGATCGTCGTGGCGCCGAGGCGCGCCACCCGCGCGAGGCCTTCGGCCACCCGGGCCGGACTGCCCCAGACGCAGATGTCGGCCACGAAGTCCGGGTTCCGCTGGATCTGCCACGGGTAGCGGGTGCCGAAGAACTCGTCCAGCCGGCGCTTTGCCCTGGCGGCGTCGCTGTCGATGCCGATATAGACGCGCTTCGACAGGGGCAACGTGGCCGGGTCCCTGCCCTCCTCGTCGAGGAAGCGGCGGATCTGCGCGACGAAGCCCGCGAAGTCTTCCGTAGTGTTGGGGCCTGCGCAGGTATAGCCGTCGCCAAATTTCACCGCACGCCGGAGCGCATCCGGGTGCTGGCCGCCGAACCAGAGCGGCACGTGGGGCTGCTGCACGGGTTTTGGCCACATGCCGGCGCCCTTCAGCTGGTAGTACCGCCCGTCGAAATTCGTCACGGGCTCCGTCCACAGGGACTTCAGCACCTGAACGCCTTCGTTGAAGCGTCCGACGGCCTCCCGGTTGTCGACGCCGTAGGTGCGGAAGAAGCCCGGGGCCATGACGTGTCCGAGCCCGATGCCAAGGATGATGCGGCCCGCGCTGAGGTTGTCCAGGGTGCTGACGATCTTCGCCACGTGTACCGCGTTGCGAATCGGGAACACCAGCACCGAGACACCGAGCCGCACCCGGCTCGTCAGCCCGGCCGCATAGGACAGCAGGGTCAGTGACTCGTGCAGCGGCACATCGCCAGCCACCTGGTCCTGCACCCAGGCACTGTGGAATCCCAGCCGCTCACCAAGCGCCAGCGTGCGCCGGACCAGGTCGAGATCGGCCTGGCCAGCGAGGAAAACCTGTGGAATCGGAAAGCCGAAGTCGACGGCAATTCTCCCGCAGCCTTAATAAGTCGCGGGAAGTATGCCTCAGGAATCAGCCGAAGGGCCGGCCCGCGACTCGCCGTGGGCGCAGTTGCTCCACGAGGGCGGAGAGTTCGTCGCGCTCCTGCTGTAACTGGTCGATCTGTGCCGATGTCACCGTGGAACCGGACTCGGTGACATCGAGTTCCATGCGGGCGTCCTTCAGCTGGAGACTCACTTTCGCCAGGTTCTCGGTCCGGTCGCTGAGCTCGCCCACCAGTTCGTCAATCCTTTGCCTGGCAGCGCGTAGCGCGACGTCACCTTCCCCGATCCGGGCCTCCCGGTCGGCAAGCTGACCGCGCAGGGCCGCCAGTTCGTCCGCCGCGGCCTTTGCAGCCCTGTCCCTTGCCTCGCGCTCGACACGATCCTGGTCCAGGAGCTTGTTGGCGACCCGCAGCTCCTCAAGCAGCGACTTGACGCGCTTGTCCACCTCGGGTGTCAGTTCGGGCGCCGGCGGCGGCGCTCCAAAGGCCGGTTTGCGCGCCTCGTTGCCGAACAGGCTTTCCTTCAGCGGGCCGCCGGACCGGACGACCACGAAGCCCACCAGGCTCCCGCCGAGAATCAGCCCGAATAGGAGTCCAATAAAGATGAGACCCGCGAACGTCATCGTTCAGCAGTCCACCAGCAGGTCGTCGCCCTGGTCGAGGTTCCTGGAGGTGCCGAGACCGAGCGATCCACGCTGCCGGGCCGACATCTCCCGGCGCATGGACTCGACCATCGTATTCAGGTCGTCACGCTCACGCTCGAGGCGCGTGATCTGGTCCATGACGACGTCGGAACCCACCTGCGTAACGCCGAGTTCCGTCTGCACATCCCGCAACTGCACGTGGGTGCGCACCATCTCCTCGGCCCGGTCGGCGAGCTCCTGGCGGAGCCGGGCGGTCTTGCCGCACTCGTGCTGGACCTCGGACTTCAGCTTGCGAACCATATCTGTCTGGGTGGCGGCCTGGTCGCGGAGCGCCACCAGCTCGGCCGCGTTGGACGCTACCTCGGCGGTCAGGGCCTCGCGTTCCAGCCTGCCCTGCTCCGCCGTCCGCTGCGCGACGCGGAGATCCGCCTCGAGGCCGCGAATCCGGTGATGAAGATCGTCGGCCCGCTTGCCTATTGGCCGGTACGCGACGCTGCCCAGCAGTTTCGACAGCAGGGCGCCCGCGGCAAAGCCGGCAACCGCCGCAGCGGCCACGAAGATATCGGTGAACAGGGCTCCGCCAAACATAAGGCGGAGCCTAGCCGCGCGTGCGCCTGAATCGCCATGCGCCAGTTCTCAGTCGGGGCCATTAAGCCCGTGGAACCGCGGCCTACTTCACGGAAGCGGGCTTCACCACCGGCAGAGCGTAGGCGAGCACGTAGTCATCCACACCCTTCGCGTCGTACCAGGAGTGGCCGCCCGCGGCGAACACGACGAACTGCCGGCCGCCGGCCTCGTAGGTCATGGGCGTCGACATGGCGGAAGTTGGCGCCATTTCCTCCCAGAGTTCCTTGCCGCTGTCCACATCGTAGGCATGCAGCCGGTTGTCCGGCGTGGCGCCGATGAAGATCAGTCCGCCGGCTGTAATGATCGGGCCGCCCGCCGACGGCCCGCCGAGGTTCAGCGGAATCGGCACCGGCATCAGCTTGTCCAGCTTGCCGAACGGGATCTTCCACTTGATCTCGCCGGCGGCCATGTCGACTGCCACCAGCATGTTCCAGGGTGGCTTCGTGCAGGGCGTGAACGACGGCGACATCAGCGGCCCCTGCTTCACGCCGTAGGGCGTGTCGCCCAGGTAACCCGGCTTCTGCATCGGCCCGCCCGCCTCCGGGCGCTTGGCGTACTCCGGGTCCACTTCGTCCCGGGGGAGAAACTGCACGTAGTAGGGGATCTGCGACACCGGCGTGATCAGCAGGTTGCGGGCCGGGTCGAAGGCGCCGCCGCCCCAGTTGGACCCGCCGCCAATCTGCGGGTACATGATCGTGCCCCGGGTGCTGATGGGCTCGTAGTGCCCGCCATGGCGCATGGACTCGATCTTCTTGCGACAGGCATTCTTGTCGAGGAAGGTGAAGCCCCAGGCATCGTCCGGCGAAATGGAGTTGCGCACGAGGACCGGTGGTCTGGTCGGGAAGGGCTGGGTCGGCGACAGTTTCTCGCCCACCACCTCCGTGTCCGTGGGCACGGGCCGCTCCTCGATCGGGAACAGCGGCTCGCCGGTCTCCCGGTTGAAGGCAAAGACCATGCCCGTCTTTACCAGCTGGATCACGGCGGGAATCGTCCGGCCGTCCTTGCGGATGTCCGCGAGGATCGGCGGTGAGCCCGCGTCCCGGTCCCAGACGTCGTGGTGGAGTGTCTGGAAGTGCCACACCACCTGCCCCGTCGAGGCCCTGAGCGCGACGATCGAGTTGGCGTAGCGGTTGTCCCCGGGCCGGTGCGCACCGTAGTAGTTGGGCGCAGGCGCGGCAGTCGGGATGAAGAGCAGGTCCCGCTGGCTGTCGGCAGCCATCGGGACCCAGTTGTTGCCACCGCCGACGTCGGGAGGTGTCGGCTCGAAACCGGTGGACGCGTCGCGCACCAGTGGATCGAAGGTCCAGCGCAAGGCACCCGTCCGGGCATCAAAGCCGCGGATCGCGCCGTTCACCGAACTGGAGCTGCGGAACTTGTTGCCGAAGGACGAGACCGCGACGATGCCGTTGATGGCGGTCGGCGGCGACGGCAGTTGCGTGAGCTGCCAGCCGTCGTTCGGTACCGAGGCCCTGATCAGCGGGTCCACGTTGACCTCGCCGTTCACGCCGAAGCCGGGGCAGAGCCGCCCGTTGCGGGCATCCATCGCGATCAACCGCTTGTCCGGCGTGGCGAGGAACAGGCGGTAGGCGCACTCCGCGCCGGGGGCCGCCGCGTCATCCGCCCAGTACTCGACGCCACGGCACTTGAAGCGGGCCGCGTAGGGCGTCTTGTCGATCTTCGGGTCCATCACCCAGCGGGGCTTGCCCGTCGCCGGGTCCAGGGCGATGACCTTGCTGAAGGGGTCGCAGACGATCAGGTGGCCGCCGGCCGTCGCCGGCAGCAGGGTGGGCGTGTCCTGGAAGTCGATGTACTGCTTGAGAGCCGGGTTGTCCTTGACCGCACCGGTGCGGTACTGCCACGCGAGCTCGAGTCCGGCGACGTTGTCCCTGTTGATCTGCGTGAGCGGCGAGAAGCGGCTGCCGCCCTCGTCGCCGCCGTAGTGCGCCCAGCCGTCGCCCAGTGCGACGGTGGCGGGCATGGCGATGGCCAGCAGGGCAGCGGGAAGCAGGCGGCGGATATTCGACATGGGTGCATTGCTCACGGGGCGACCGGTAGCCAAATCTACAGCATGGCAACCGGACCGGCGGCCACGATCAGGCGCCTGGTGCATCCCGCGGACGCCAGGGAAAGCGCTCGGTGATCATCATCAGGGGCTCCCGCGCCGCACTGACCCGGTAGGTGCGCGTCAGGAAATCCGCGTCGCCGAGGGCCGCGACCGGTGCGGGCACCGACGCCGGCCGCTCGCGCCCGAACCAGAGGCCTTCGCGGCGGCTCTCGAAGCCGGGCAACAGCAGCAGTTGCCCGAGGCTCAGGCCCCCGGACAGCAGGCCCGTGCGCAGCGCCGGCGGCAGGCGGTCGACGCAAATGATCGACTCGGCCCAGGCAAAGAGCCGCCCGCTCTCGGCGCCCGTGAGCAGTACTGCGCGCTCCAGCACCGGCGTACCGGCAGGGGCGCCTAGCCACTCGCCTGCCCCCGGCTGGGCGGCCACGGGCAGCACCGTCGCGGCCTGGCTAAGCGCCGTCACCCGGACGGGTTCCAGCGCCCAGGCAGCCAGCACCGTGGTGACCGTGCCGTCGATCACCAGCAGGGCACGCTGCAGGGGCGAGAGTTCGTCCGGCTGGACATCCGCAAGGTGAGACGGGCGCTGCGCCTGGGCCAGGAACAGGCCCGCGGTCGGATCGAATCGGGTGACGGAGTAATTCATCCCCGGGCATGATAGCGCCCACACGCCGCCAGCGAGATCCGCATGCCAAGCGCCCGGCCACCTGAAACTTCGCCACCGCCAGCCCCGGGCGCGCACGTGACGCGGGGCTTCGTGACTGTCGAGGGCCGCTTCGGCCCACGGCAGGTACATTACCGCCGCGGCGGCCGTGGGCCCGTGGTCCTGCTTCTCCACCAGTCGCCGCAATCCTCCCGGGAGATGGAGCCGCTAATCAGGGCCTGGGGCGATGCCTGCACGCTGATCGCCCCGGACTCGCCAGGCTATGGCTGCTCCCAGCCGCTGCAGCGGGACGGTCAGCCGGTCACCAGCGCCAGCATGGACCAGTTCGCGGTTGCGACACTCGAGTTCGCCGATGCCCTTGGCCTCGGACGCTTCGGCGTGTACGGCTTTCACACCGGTGCGAGCATTGGCATGGCGCTCGCCCAGCTCTTTCCCGAGCGGGTGGCCGCGGTGGCCGGCAACGGCCTCGTCGTGCTGACGGAGGACGAGCGCGCCGCGATCCTGCGCGACTACCTCCCACCCCTCGTGCCGCGCTGGGATGGCGGTCACCTGGCGTGGCTGTGGGGCCGGATGCGGGAGCAGGTCATTTTCTTCCCCTGGCACGACCGCCGGGCCGCCACCCGGATGCGCTTCGCCATGCCCCCGGCCGACCGCCTGCAGGCCGGGCTACTCGAATTTCTCGCCGCCGGCGACCACTACCCGGTGGCCTACGCAGCCGCCTTTGCCGACCGGGCGGAGCTCCGCCTCCCGGCCCTGACGGTCCCCGTGCTGATCACCGCTGCGGCCCGGGACCCGCTCGCGGCGCATCTCGCGCGGATCAGCGCCTATTCTCCCAGCGTGCAGCTCGTGCCCGCGCCGGATCCCGCCACGGCGCTGGAATCCGCCCGCACCCACCTCCGCGCACATCCCGGTGACCAGGCCAGTGACGAGACCGGTGACCAGACCACGAAGGCGGCCGCCGTCACCAGTGAGTACCTGGGCGTCCGGGGCGGCCAGGTCCGGGCGCTGCGCCTGCCGGCTCGTTCAGGGCCGCGCGGCCCGTTGCTGGTGCTGCTACACCCGGTGGCGGGGGCCGCCACCGCGCTGCTGGACCTGGCCACCGAGCTGGCCGCGTGGACCGAGGTACTGGCCGTGGACCTGCCCGGGCACGGTGCGAGCGATCCGCCGCCGCCGGAAGCGGGTGCCCTCGCCGGCACTGTCACCCGGTTGAGCGCCGCGCTGGCCAGCGTCGCCGCGCGGAGCACTGTCACGGTGCTGGGTGTCGGCAGCAGCGCGCCGGTTGCCCTCGAGCTGGCGCGCGAGCTGCCGGGAACACAGCGCGTCATCCTGCTCGACCCACCCGACTGGTCCGCCGCCGACATCCGCGACTGGCGGGAACAGGGTCTGCCGCCCCTCCTGCCGGCCTGGTCGGGCGGGCACCTGCTGGAGGCCTGGCACCTGGTACGCGACGGCCGCCTGTTCTCGCCCTGGTTCCGGCGGGAACCGGCGGGGATCCGGCCCGTCGAACCGGACCTCGACGATGCCGGTATTCACAGGGAGGTGGGCGACCTCCTGCGCGCTAACGGGTACTGGCAAGCCCTGCTCCGGGACGCACTGGGCTACCGGCCGGCGCCAGAGAGTGGCGGGGAACTCCCGGTCACGAGGCTCGCGGAGCGACCGGCGAACTGGGGCCCTGTGCTGGCGCCCGCACGCACGGGCAGCCCACCCCCAAGTTGACGGGTCGACCATCGACCGTATACTGCCAACGATTCAAGGCGCTGCGCGGGCCGATCTTGAGGGGGCGGACCGCGACATCCCGACAACAACGATAGTGACCACTCCGGGAACAGCTCGCTGACACCCCAAAGCCGGTGCCGCCGGGAGGGTACAGTCACTCCCCTTGGCAGATCCATTTTCCCGAACTCCATTGCTAGAGGAGCCTGCGTGATGAAACGGTACTTGACGGCCATCGTCCTGGGACTCGCCGCCACTTCTGCCTTGGCGGCAGACGACGAGAGCGGCTGGAACGCAGGCGTGGCTGCGAGCTTTGGTGAATACAAGTTCGACAGCAATCAGCTCGACGACAGCTCTGTCGGCTTCAAGCTGTTCACGGGCTACCGCTTCAACCAGCTGTTTGGCATCGAGGGCGCGTACCACAACTTCGGCGATTTCAATGAAGACCTGGATCCGCCGAACCCCGGCGGCGAAGCCAAGGCACAGCTTGACGGCTTCAGCCTTTCCGCCATGCTGTTCGCCCCCCTCGCCAGCGAGGATCTCCAGGCCTACGGCAAGGCAGGCTATTACTTCCTGGATCAGCAGGTGGTGGTGGACAATGCGGTAGCGGCGAGCAATTCGCCGGATGGCCTGCTGCTTGGTGCCGGCGTGCGGCTGCTGATCAGCAAGGAGTTCGCGATCCGCGCCGAGGGTGACTATTTCGACATCAATGACGGCAGCCTCTGGTCCCTGAACGTGGGCTTCGAGTACCTCTTCGGCCGGCCGGCCAGGGCCGTCCCGGTGGCCGCCGTCGCGGCCCCGGTGGCAGCCCCGGTGGTAGTCGCAGCACCGCCCCCGCCGCCACCGCCGCCCCCCGCCGACAGTGACAACGACGGCGTCGTGGATGGCCGTGACCAGTGCCCCGGCACCCCCGCCGGCGCCACGGTCAATTCCGTGGGCTGCGAGGAGGAACTGGTGCTGCGGGGCGTGAATTTCTCGACCAACTCCGCCACGCTTACTCCCCAGGACACCCTGATCCTGGACTCCATCGTGGAGATCCTGGCGCAGCGCCCGAACTTCAACGTGGAAGTCCGGGGCCACACGGACGACGTCGGCTCCGACGCGGATAACCAGAGGCTATCCCAGCGCCGGGCCGAGGCCGTGCGCGGTTACCTGATAGACAAGGGCATTCCGGCCGACAAGCTCACCGCCGTCGGCAAGGGTGAGGCCGATCCGGTGGCGCCGAACGACACCGCGGACGGCCGGGCGCAGAATCGCCGCGTGACACTCGAATTCACCCAGCGCTAGGCGGAGGGCCAGCTTCATGCAGCGTCGCTACACCCGCCGGCTGGGGCCGATGCTCGCCCCCGCGCTCCTCCTCGGGGCCTTCGCGCTGCCCGCTAACGCGGGCGTCGGCGACACGGGCTTCGGGGCCGGCGCAGCGGTTCTGTTTGGCAACTACTCGCTGGACGGTGGCGCCCTCGACGACACCGCGCTGGGCGTCAAGGCCTGGGGCCAGTACCGCTTCAACCCCCACTTCGGCGTCGAAGTCTCCTTCCTGAATACCGGCGACTTCGAGGAAGACACCACGCCTGCCGAGAGCGGCGGTAATGCCTCACTGAGCGCCAGGGGTTTCGGCATCGACGCGGTCGGCTACTTGCCGCTCCCGTCGAACGAAATGCAGATCTTCGCCAAGCTGGGCTTCTACGACCTGGACCAGGAGCTGTCCGTGGATGGCGTGACGGCCAGTTCGCGGGGCACTGAGGGCTTCTCGGTGGGCGCCGGCGCGGATCTTGCCGTCGCCGAGCAGATTGCCATCCGCGTCGAGGGCAACTGGTACGACCTGGACGGGGCAGATTTCTGGACGGTCGGCCTCGGCCTCAGCTACCACTTCGGCCAGCCGTAAAGGAGCGCCGCAGGGCGCTTCGCCTTGAGGGTTGATCCTGGCCCCGTCCAGGGTGGCGCTGATTCCCCCGAATTTGTGAACCGCCCGGCATTCTGCCGGGCGGGATGTGCGCAGTATTTCCTTCGGGTATCGGGCAAGGCCGGAACAGGGCGTTCCGGCGCACCTCCCCGGAGGAACACGGCATGGTTAGGCACTCCCGTCAGCGCGGGCTTACGCTGACTGAAATCGCGGTCGTCCTGGTCATCGTGGGCCTGTTCATCGGCGGCGCGCTGAAGGGCCAGCAGATGATCACCAACGCCAAGGTGGCCCGGATCGAGAGCGACTTCCGGAACATCACGAGTGCGATCCTCGCGTACCAGGACCGCTACGGCGTATTGCCGGGCGACGACCCGGCCGCATCCACGCGCTTCGTTGGCAACTGGAGCGCCGCGGACAACGGCAACGGCAACGGCGTGATCGCCGGCCCCTGGAACAGCACGAACAACACGCAGGAGTCCCGGAAGATCTGGAAGCACCTGCGCGGTGCAGGCTTCCTCAAGGGACCGGTGGACACGACATCAGCCGCGTACCAGCAGCCGGCCCACGCCTACGGCGGCCAGATCGGCTTCGAGCAGGGCATCTACAACCTGCACGGACCCGTGGTCGTCTTCGGCGCACTGCCGGGCACCATCACCCAGGTCCTGGAGGCCCGGGGCGATGACGGCGTACCGAAATCCGGTGCTGTCCAGGGCAATGCTACGGCCACCGCCTACGAGCCGGCCCGCCGGTACGACCTGGCCTACGGCTTCTAGGCGCAGTTCCCGGCTGCCGCTTCCAGGCACCGCTGTCAGGCGCTGTGGGCGGCGGCTTAGACTCCGTCTAGTCCTCCAGCTCGACCTCGTCCGCGAGGACCGGGGTGCTCGCCCCCGGCGGGTTCAGCGCGAACTTCACTTCCACCCCGTCGCCCACCGTGGCCGCGCCGCCGAAGAAGTCCACGCCGCCGAACTCGGTGAAGTCATCGGTCTGGACCGTGATGCCCAGTATCGTGAAGTCCGGGTTGTTGAGACTGCCCAGCGGCCCGCGCAGGATTCCCTGGAGATCCGGCTCCTGGCGTTGCAGGAGCGTCGCGACCAGGGTGTTGTTCCCCTGGGGAATGCCCCGGACCTCGACGAAGTCCGGGTTGCTGCCGCCACGCAGGTCCGCCAGGGTGAAGCTGCGCACGCCAGCGGCGCTCTGGTCCTCGATGCGGGTATCGGCATTCACCTGCACCGTGACCCCCAGCACCACGAACTGCCCGGCTGCCGCGTTCACCGAGTCCACGTTGGCGGCGATACGGACGGTCGCACTGGAGCCCGACGCGCCGCTGCGGACCGAGACTTCGCTCGCGACGATCGCGCCGCTCGCGTTGAACTCGCCCTCGACCCGGACCTTCATGCTGGGAACGATGGTGACGCCGATGGGCGTGACGTTGCTGAGCACGGGTATGCCACCGACCGAGAAGGAGGTGTTGGTGGGCGCGGGCAGGCTATCCACGTAGCCCTCCACTTCGGCGTCTTCGCCGTCCTCGCCGGTCCGGGTCTGCCCGTCCTCGAGCTCCACCCGGGTGGCAACCAGTTCTCCGCTGCCGTTCACGCTGCTGCCCTTCGCCTCGACGAAGTCACCGTCGCTGATGACGCCTCCGGGCGCATCGATAAAGGCGCCGACGGTGTTGACCACCTGGCCGTTGATGGTGAATGTCGTCACGGCGCGGCTCGCCACGACGCCGCGGATCTCGAATTCCCCGCCGGGTGCCTGCCGGTCGATGCGCGTGGCGCGAATCAGGCCATCGCCGTCAAAGAGACCGCTGACCTTCACGATGTCACCGTCCGCCAGGCTGCGGAGATCGAACAGGGGCGAGGCAAAGGAGGTGTCCGCATCGACGATGACGGTCTGGCCAAGCACCACGAATGAGCTGGTCAGCAAGCTGATGCTGCCGGCCGTGATGGGTCCCTCGACAGTGTCGTCGTAGATGACCGCGTCGGCCCGGCGCGTGACGCCGTTGTCGCTGCTGGACCAGCGGAGCGTGACAGCCTGGCCCACCTTGAGACTGCCAGGCAGCCCCGCGGGGTTGTCGTCGATGTCGTAGGTGGTGTTGCTGGTCTGGTACTCGATGCCGTTGACGATGATGCTACCGAAGCCGGTGATGGTGCCGTTGGTGACCCCGAGTCGGTCGATGCCGGCAAAGGTGCCGCCGCCTCCGCCGCCAGAATCCTGCGCATTACGTAATTCATGACTAAACCCTCAATCTCCGGCAATCAGAAAGACACCAACCCCGAGGCGCGTCGTCTTGCGGGCACCAGTCGGCGCCCCGCGTGCCTCGTGCTCGGTCAACCACCTGTCGACCTTCTCCAGGAATTCCTGCCCGTTCTGCTCGACGAAGGACTCGAACTCCGCCAGCGCGGCTGGATCAACAGTTTCGCTGCTGGCCCGGCCGATGAAGCGCCGGGCGAGCAAAGCACTTCCGGACGTTGGGCCAGCATCAAGATTTTTCGAAATACCGGCGCCCAGGTCTCGCAGCATGCTACCTGCATTCTGGACCCACTGCGGGTCGAAACTCCGGGGCATGAAATAACGCTTTTCGGCGCGAACCGTCCCGTCCGGCAGGATGGTGATAGCTCCGGCACGTTCGAGTTCCTTGCGCATGCTCGTCAACGGCACATCGCCGCCATGGCGAGCCCAGAGCTTCGCGAAACTGGCGCCCTCGCCCTCAGGCGGCAGCACCCGGGGCGACCCGTCGGGCAGCACAAAATCCGGGTCCTGGTGCCAGCCGGACAGCAGGCGCGTGGCATCCGTGGTCTTGTTAGGCAGGGGTGCCGCTTCATTCGCGATCAGGTCCCGGACCCGGGCGACCTCCTTGCGGCTGACCCCGGTAAGAATGGACACGCGGGACACGTTGGTGGGCCGGCCATTCAGGCCGTAGTCCTCGCTGGCGACGGCCACGAAGACGCCCTTGGAAACCTCGGCGAACTCCCGCCAGGTCATGCCGCACTTGAGCAGGAGGCTGGCGATGGGCCGAAGGATCACGCGGCAGGTCTGGACGACGACCGACCGGTCGAGGGCATCCACCGGAATTCCGGAAACCGGGCTATCCATAAAAACTATCGCCGCAACATATTGGGGTAATTAACCCCATTTATGTGATTTAACCCGGGAAGCCCCCAAGGTGTCAAGCCGGATCAAGGCCACCCTCCAGCCGCTCCAGCTAAAGCTCCGGCTCCGGCCCCAGCACCACCAAGGACTTGCCCGTGTTTTCGCCCCGCATCAGCCGGGCAAAGTGGCTGCCGGCCTGGCCGATGCCCTCGGCCCGGTCCTCCCGGTAGCGGATCTGCCCGGCCCGGATGCCCGCCGCCACCGCCGCCTCGAAGACCGGCCGCTGGTACTCGAAGTCCGAGACCACCAGGCCTTTCATAACGGCCCGCTTGAGGATGGGCAGGGCGAGGTCGAGGGGCTTCGACTTGGCGGGATCGTTGTAGCGCTCCATCAGTCCGCAGAGGATGACTGTGCCGTTGATCTTCAGCACCGAGAAGGCGTCGGCCAGCATCTGGCCGCCAACGTTGTCGTGATAGACGTCCGCGCCCTCGGGCACCGCGGCGCGGAGCGCATCCAGGAAGCCGTCCTTCCGGTAGTTGACGCAGGCGCGGAAACCGAAGTCCCTGGTAACGATGGCGCACTTCTCATCGGAACCGGCAATGCCCACGGCCACGGCCCCGTGCTGGATCGCCAGCTGCCCGACCAGGGACCCGACCGGGCCGAGGGCGGCCGAGACCAGCACGGTCTGGCCGGCGCGGACCTCGGCCAGCTCGATGATGCTGGCCCAGGCCGTCAGGCCGGGCATGCCGAGCACACCGAGCCAGGTGGAGAGAGGAGCGACACCCGGGTCCACCCGAGCGGTGCGGTCCCCGGTGGAGACGGCGTATTCCTGCCAGCCGCCGAAATGGCGGACGTAGTCCCCCTCCGCATAGTCGCCATGGCGGGAGCGCAGGACCTGGCCGACAGTCTCCGCGGCCGGCATGTCGCCGGGACCAAGCGGCTGGCGCCCGGCCATGTGCCGGCCGGCCATCGCCGAGCGCTGGTACGGGTCCAGGGACAGGTAGATGTGCCGGACCAGCAGCTCGCCGTCCCGGGGTTCGGGCACCGGTTCGTCCACCACCCGGAAATCCGCAGCCCCGGGGACACCAGCCAGTGAACGGGTAAGCACGACCTTGTGATTGCGCATGCGCCTACCGTACCTGCACGGGGACATTGCGGCTAGACTAGTGTGCTACCCCAGAGGAACACAGTAACGATGGCCATTATTCCCTTCGAGACCAAGATCGACTTCATGAACCCCCGGTGGAACCGGGACGCCTGGTCGCGTATTCAGGGCGACATGGACTCCAGCAAGGAGCGCATCGGCCACTGCAGTGGCGTGATCCTCGGCGTCAAGCCCGGTGAAAAGCTGCGGCCCCTGCTCGGCTTCCAGACCTTCC
Source organism: Gammaproteobacteria bacterium (assembly GCA_038214295.1). Lineage (GTDB taxonomy): Bacteria > Pseudomonadota > Gammaproteobacteria > Steroidobacterales > SHZI01. The sequence goes on along the minus strand of JBBQSA010000029.1, from coordinate 10,887 downwards.
TTGCCACCCGGCTGGTACCCCTGCCGGACGGCAACATCCGGCGCCTGAACAAGGAAGTGATTTTCTACACCAACCTCAATCGCCTCGGTCAGCCCGGCGACATCATCGAGGAGTGGGAGAATCCCTGGACCAAGGAGAAGTGCAAGGTTGTGCAGGTCTTCAACGACCCGTTCAACTACACCATCAGCGACACGCTGATCCTGGCGCCGGAGGACTTCCCCGGTGACAAGAGCAAGCTGCCGAAAATTCCGCTGATCTTCCCCTGGCAGGATCTCAACGGCGAGACCTTCGTACTCTCCACCGACATGCACCTGAATTACCCGAACCCCCTGCAGCCGGACAAGTGGCCGCGGGAGTCGGCCGGCCCGACCGCGCAGGTGTCCGAGATGATGCGGTACTTTGTGTCGAAGAAGGACCTGGAGAATCCCAAGCTGACGGCTGTGCCCTTCGTAGGCACCTGGCACCGGGTCACCCCCTGGCTGCCCTGGATGCTGATGGGCACGACGCCCGGCCACTGCATGTACACCTCGACGATGACAGCCTTCGACAGCGCCGAGCATCTGCCGAAAGTGCTGCTCGACTACGCGAAGAAGCACTGCCCGACGATGCTGTCTGCGCCAACGGAGGACTACGGCCCCAGCCACTCGAGCCTCGAGCACTACGCCCGGCAGCAGAAGCCCGTCCCGGTCGCCTGATAACTAAACTAACCAGGTACCGGACACCCGTTTGTTTAGTTGTTGAGACGCATCGCAACAACTAAACAAACGGGTGTCCGGTACCTTTTCTGATGCGCGCACTGATCGTTTACGCCCACCCGGAGCCGCAATCGTTCAGCGGCGCGATGCGGGACGTGGCGGTGAAGACGCTGACAGCGGCAGGACACCAGGTGACGGTGTCCGACCTCTACGCCCAGGGCTTCAACCCCGTTGCGGGCGCCCACGACTTCACCCACCGCGCTGATCCTGCCCTCCTCGACCTTGGCACCGAGCAGGCCCACGCGGCCCGCACCGGTGGCTTCGCACCGGACGTGCAGGCCGAGATCGACAAGCTCATGGCGGCCGACCTTCTGCTGCTCCAGTTCCCCTTCTGGTGGTACTCGGTGCCCGCCATGCTGAAGGGCTGGATCGACCGTGTATTCGCCTACGGCGTGGCCTACGACTTCGGCCGCACCTGGGACCGCGGCGTGTTCCGCGGTCGCCGCGCGCTGCTGGCCTTCACGACGAGCGCCCCGCCCACGTCATCCCTCCCCGACGGCCGCAACGGCGACCTGGAGCGCACGCTCTGGCCGCTGCATGCAGGGGTCCTCGCCCTGTGCGGCTACGACGTCCTGCCGCCCTTTGTCGCCCACGCAGTGCGCTGGGTCGACGCCCCGCGCCGCGCCGCCATCCTTGACGACTACCGGCAACGCCTCCAGCACCTGGACCAGGACACACCATTGTTCTTCCAGAAACTCGAGGACTACGGCCCCGACGGTCGCCTGAAACCGGAGATCGGGCCCCGCACGCCCGGCCAGCATCGCGGCCCCCGCTTTCATCTGCCGGATTGACCCGGTATAGATTCCCGATCCATCTCACCCATTGCCCGGAGCCTCCGCCGATGACCTACCAGAACGCCACGCTGCCCGCCCTCCTGGTCCTCGCCCTGCTGAGCGGCTGCGCCGCCAGCGGCCCGGTCAAACCGCAGGTAGACCCGAACCTCGCCAGGGGCCGCCAGCAACTCGTGGACGCGCTCGACGCGGCCTGGGTCCGCGTGGTCGCCAGCGGCAAGGACCGGGAGATCCTCGCCCAGCAGCCCCCGTCGAAGCCCGGCGCCGCGCTCTCCTACATGGTGACGCTGGCCGACTGCCTGCCCCAGCCGGAGAACGTGCCGTTCCCGGACAAGCCGGTGGGCCTGCTCAAGGAGATCCTCGACCGGGGCACGATCCGGCAGGTGGTACAGACCACCACCAATTCCCCCAATGACACCTCGTTCTTCTTCGCCTCGATCAGCGACGCCCTCTTCGAAGCCATGCTCGACGAGATGCGCAACTACTACAAGGTGCCACTGAAGGTGGAGGACGTGACGATTCCGCCAGGGCCGGCGCCGACCACCTCGCTGGTCGTCGAGGGCAAGGCAGACATCGTGAGCCAGCTGAATGCCATCGGCGGCGATACCCAGGGCATGCGCCGGCGCAGCTCGCGACGCTTCACCTGCACCATCAGTGCGATCAGCCAGTACATCCACATCCCGGCGAAGTCAGCGCTGGCGAAGCAGATCAACACCGTGGACGACCTGTCGAAGCGCAAGGGCCTGCGCATCTGCACCGGGCCGCTGGCCACGCAGACCGCGCGGGCCTTCTTCCCCCAGCACACGATCTCCACCAAGTACCTGAATGACCTCACCGGCTGCGACAAGGACGTGCAGGCGGGCAAGGCCGACCTCATCATCAACCCGCTGCCCAGCCTGTCGATCGGCGGCATCAAGGGCTACAAGTCCGTACACACGCTGATCGTCACCGGCACGCCCCTGTGGGTCGCGAAGGAAGGGATCGAGTGCCCGTCCGACGGCAATCCGCGCACCGAGGACAAGTGCGCCGCCGTCGAGTAGCGGCACGCCATATGGACAAGCACACGCAGACCGAGCTCGAGGCAGCCGCCTTCCGGCGGCTGCTCCAGCATCTCGACGAGCACCGGGAATTGCAGAACATCGACCTGATGAACCTGGCCGGCTTCTGCCGCAACTGCCTCGCCAGGTGGTACCGGGATGCGGCGAATGAGCGGGGCATTGACGTCTCCGACGAGGCCGCCCGGGAGCGCATCTACGGCATGCCCTACGCACGATGGAAAGCGCAACACCAGAAATAGCGGGCACGCTACCGGGGAGCGACGAATGAAGACACTCAACAAGGCCGCCAGTACCGCCGCCTGGCTGATCGTGGTCAGCATGCTGATTCACAACATGAACGCGCTGTGGCTGGAGCCCACCTACCTCGGCTTCGTCGACAAGGCGAAGGACTACGGGGACATGGGCAAGATCCTGAACGCCCAGTTCTCCGTCTCCTTCATCTCGAGCGGCATTGCCCACATCGTCTGCGGGTTCGCGCTACTGATCCTCGGTCTCGGCCTCTACAACCGCTTCCGCGGCCGGCATCCGGTGGCCTCCCAGATGCTCATGCTGGCCGCCCTGCTCTCGGGCCTGGGCTTCCTGCTGACGGGCATCAGCGACATTCCGGGCGCGGTCTACGCGAAGATCCTGCGCGAGCAGAACCCCGACCACGCCGCCACGATCATGTTGATCAACACCCTGATCCGAAGCGTCGTCAACGTGCTGGCGATCGTCGGTTTGAGCTGGCTTGCCGGGCAGCTGGCCTGGCTCACGCGCCAGACCCGGGAGTTCCCTGGCTGGTTTGTCTGGTTTGGCTGGCTCATGGTGCTGCCGGGAATCCTCAGCTTCCCGTTCCCGCCGGCCGGCTTCATCTACCTGCAGCTGACCATCGTCTGGGCGGCGGCGCTCGGGGTGTTCCTGCGCCGTTCCGCCTAGAACGCAGGCACCGGCACCAGCGGCACCGCGGGCAGGCCCGGGATGCGCGGCATGGGCCAGAAGCCCGGAATAGCCTCGACGCCGGCCAACCAGCGCCGCACGTGGACGAAGGATGACGTGTCCACGCCACCCTCGCCCGCCAGCGCCACGTAGGGGTAGCAGGCCAGGTCGGCAATGGTGGCGTGCTTGAGCGCGAGCCACTCGCGGTCGGCGAGATGCTCGTCCATGATCTTCAAAATCCGGTAGCCGGTCCGGACTGCCTGGTTGTAATCCAGCGGCCAGCCCAGCAACTTGATGGCGCGGGGAATGGCGAGCCCGTTCTGGATCTCGTTGGCGGACACGGTCAGCCAGCGCACGACCCGAGCAAGGCACAGCGGATCGAGCGGCGCCCAGGCGTGGGGAGTGAACTCCGCATAGCGACCGGCCAGGTAAAGCAGGATCGCGTGGGAATCGGTGAGCACTTCGTCGCCATCGACCAGGACGGGGATCTGACCGAAGCGGTTGCGGGCCAGGAACGCCGTGCTCAGGTGCTCGTTCTGACGCAGGTTCACGGCGCGGATCTCGTAGGGCAGGCGCAGGAGCCGGAGGAAGAGCTCCACCTTGTAGGCATTGCCGGAGCCGAGGCTGGTATAGAGCGTCAGGTTCATTCGAGTCCTCCCGTGAAGCGCAGGTGCGCATGTTCTTGCAATCCCGGCGCGGATGCCAGGGCGGGTATGAGCCGTTCACCAATCAGCCGAATGCCCTCGGCGGGCTCGTCGTGCAGTTCGAGAACGATGTCGGTGCAGCCGGCGTCCCGCATTCTTTCCAGATGTGCCACGAAGCGGGGAATGTCCGCTGGCGTGCCAGCGAGCGTCAGGTTGTCCACGCAGGCATCGAGCAGGGCATCGGGCACCCCTGGCACGGACCAGCCCTGCCTGGGCACCATCCCGTAGATCTCCGCCTTGTGGGCCTCGATGACGTCGTACTCGGAGTCGCTCATGAAGGTATTGAGCACCCAGCGGCGGAACAGGCCCCGGTAGCCAAGCCACATCCGCGCCTCGCGCCGCGCCCGCTCGCGGTCGGCATAGACGTGCCAGGCCACGAAGTTGTAGTAGCGGAATGGGTCGACGGTGCGGCCAAACTCCCGGAGATGAGCGCGGACCCAGCCGATGCGCTCCGCGCAGATGGGCGGCGTGAGATCCGACAGCATGATCCCGTCGCCGAGGCGCGCCGCCATGCGCAGCATCTGGGGCTTGTTCACCGCAACGTAGATTGGCGGCTTCGGCGCCCGGGCCCAGGAGGGGTTGTAGCCCTGCACCTTGTGGACCTGGCCGTTGAAGGAGAACGGGGTACCGGGCGTCACGCCCTTCAGGATCCGCACGCACTCGCCCACCGCCCGCACACGCCGCTCCGGCTTGATCCCCAGCGCCTGCAGGGCCTCGCCGCCGCCGCCGACGACAATGCGGGCGCGTCCGGTCGCGTACTCGTTCAGTGTGAGCAGGCCGGTCGCGATGCGTACCGGGTGGGTGTCGTAGGGGTTCACCGCGATGGCCCCGAGGCCGATACGGCGCGTGGCCTGCGCCGCCTCGACCAGGTTTGACCAGGGGTCACGGGACGCCAGGTAGCTGGCGGTCCACACGTTGCCCAGGCCATAGCCCTCGGCCAGCACCGCCAGCTGGGCGAGTTCCCCGGGCGCCGCCAGCGCATTCACGACAATGTCGATGTTCATGGGCGAAAGGTACCGGACACCCAGTTGTGTTAGTTGTGTTAGTTGTTTGGCTGACTTGCAGCTGGCTGGTTGCCCAGCCAAGATAACCGAACAACTAACACAACTAACACAACTGGGTGTCCGGTACCTTTTCATGCAGATTGACATCATCCTCGAGCCCGACCTGAGTCCTGCCCAGGTGGCGGAGATCGCCGTCGCCGCGGAGAACCACGGCTTCCGGACGCTCTGGCACTCCAACTACCACCAGAACCCGGACGCCTTCGTCGCCCTCGTGCCCGCCGCCCTGGCCACGAAGAAGATCCGGCTCGGCGTGCTGGCCGTCAGCCCCTACGAGATGCACCCGCTGAAGATCGCCAACGCGGTGCTCACCCTGAACGAGATCAGCAACGGCCGCACCGTCGTCGCCATCGGTGGCGGTGGTTCCGTAATGGGTGCCACCGGCATCAAGATGGACCCGAAGGCCCAGCGCATGCTCCGCGGCGTGCGGGAGGCCGTCGAGATGGTCAAGCAGGTGACCTCCGGCAAGTTCGTCCAGGGCTACCCCGGCGAACTCTTCAAGCTCACCCGCCCGCTGAAGAGCGGCTGGGCGAAGGCGCCAAAGCCGGCCGTATTCACCTGCTCCACCGGCCCGAAGATGCTGGAAATGGCCGGCAGGATCGCCGATGGCACCCAGATGAGCGACGTCACCCCCGAGAAGATCGGGCACCACATGGAACACCTGCGCGCCGGGCTCGCCGCCCGCGACCAGCCCGCCGACGACTTCCGCGTGGGTAACTTCTGGGCCTGGCACATCAAGGCTGATCGCGACAAGTCCATGTACGAGGCCCGCCGCGAGCTGGTCTTCCGCGGCGAGCTGCTGCCGCCGAAGTACGACATGGAGCCCTACGTCACCGCCGAGGAACGCCAGCTGGTTATCGACAAGTGGCAGAACTTCGCCAAAGCATTCTGGACCCGCTCCGGCAAGATCGAGGACGTGCCGGAGTCGATCGTCAACCGGCTGATCGCCGCCTGTTCCTCGGCCGGCGACCTCGGCGATATCGACCACCAGATCGAGCGCTTCCGCGTCTTCGAAAAGGCGGGACTCACAGAGTTGTCCATCCGGCTCTTCGACGAGCCGATGGCGGGCCTGAAGATCGTCGCGGAGCACGTACTGCCGCACTTCGAGCGCTACTGACCATGCCGGCCGCACGCACCAGCTCGGTCGTGCGGGCAGCCTGCGGTCTGCTCTTCGCCCAGTTCCTGCTGGCCGGCCCGGCCGCCGCGCTCGATGCCCGCTACCTGGCGGAGGACGCCGTGGACCTGCGGGCCCTGCTCCCCGCCCCACCGGCGGCCGGGTCACCCGCGGACGAGGCTGATCTCGAGGCCGTCCTCCGCGCCCAGGAGGCCCGCACCCCGGCGACCACCGCCGCCGCGCAGGCGGACGCCCAGGTGTCCGTGTTCCGTGTCGGGGATGTCCTCGGTCCGGCCTTCGACACCTCCCGCCTGCCACTCACCACGGCGCTCTACCGGGAGATCGGCCGCGATGCCACGGCCGTTGTCGTTCGCGCCAAGAAATACTGGAAGCGGCCGCGGCCACCCCAGGCCAGCGACCGGGTCAAGCCGGTGGTGGAGACGACCAGCAACGACTCCTATCCGAGCGGCCACGCGCTGTACGGCTGCCTGGTGGGGGCCCTGCTTGGACTGATGGTGCCGGAGCAGCGGGCCGCGCTCCTGGCGCGCGGCGACGCCTTCGCCTGGAACCGCGTGGTGGGTGGTGCCCACTACCCGACTGATGTGGCTGCCGGCTGCACCAGCGGCAAGATCATCGCCGCGGTCCTCCTGCAGAACCCCCGCTTCCGGGCCGACCTCGCGGCTGCCCGGGACGAGAGCCGCCGGGTGCTTGGCCTCGCGCCAGCACGCTGATGCGCCTGCACCTGATTTTCGAACCCGACTCCCCGCAGCGGCTGCGGCATCTCGGCCTCCTGGCCGAGCAGCTCGGCTTCGAGGCGGTATGGACCCCGAACATCCTTTCCGCCCGGGACCCGTTCCTGGCCTTCTCGATGCTGGCGCGGGACTCGACGACACTGCGCATGGGGCCGGTCGCCATCAGCCCCTTCGAGCTGCATCCCCTGAAGATCGCTAATGCCCTGCTGACTCTCAACGAACTGGCGACGGGCCGCGCAAACATCGTGATCGGCGGCGGCGGCGGGACCATGATCGGCATGGGACTGAAACCCGACCGGCGGGCGACCCACCCGCACATGGTGGAGGGCGTCCGCGAGTGCCTGGAATTCCTCCGCGGTGCGTCGCCCACGGTGCCGTTGAACTTCAACGGCAAGCTCTTCCAGGTGCAGCACTACCTGCCGGACTGGGCCACGGCACCGGCGCCCCGCCTCTACATCGCCGCCAACCGGCCGCGGATGCTGCGGCTGGCGGCCGAACTCGCCGACGGAGTCATGCTGAGCGATATCTCCCGTCACCACATCGCCGGCACGACGAAGACATTGCGCGAGGGCCTGGCCGCTGCCGGCCGTGGGCCCGGCAGCCTGCGCATCAACAACCTGCTCGCCTGGCACGTGAAGCAGGACCGGGAAGCGGCCTATGCCGAGGCCCGCCGGAAGCTCTGGGTGCGAGGGATCTGGGAACGGGCCCGGAATGCGCCCTTCGTGGATGCCGCCGACTGCGACCTGATCGAGAGGAACCTGCCCGGTCTCGCCCTCGCCTACCAGCGCGGCGATGACCCAGCAGGCGTGGTGCCCCGAAAAATCCTCGATGCGCTGGTCGACGGACTCACGCTGACCGGCGCCAGCAGCGATCTGACCACGGTCATCGACGAGCTGCTCGCCTTCCGCGCCGCCGGCGTGACCGAAGTCGGCCTCCGGCTCTACGGGGAGCCGGAAGCGACGCTGCGGCTCGTCGCGGCCGCTGTCGCGCCGGCACTGACCGCCACCAGCCGCGTCGGCTGACCGCCCACCTCGAGGCGGCGGAGCACCTTGCCCGCCAGGATATCCACCTCGACGATCACGCCCTCCGGCGGGATCGTGATGTAGGCGGTGGTGCCCAGCGTGACGATGTCCGGCAACAGCGCCTTGTCCACATGCTCGTGGTACTCGCTGTCGAAGGGCCGGGACACCGGCAGGGTGCGCAGGGACTCGCCCGTGCCGCCGTCCCGGATGTCCAGTGTGCCGTCCCGGGAATAGAGCAGGATGAAATTGCCGTCCTCCGTGACGCCGCGCTGGATGGCGGCGTTCACCGGGACGGCCTGGAACTCCCAGGGCTGCTGGCGGCCGTCGAGGCGAAGAATCGCAGGATTGGCACCCTCGGACGAGCCCCAAATCACGCCATCCTTGCCGTGCACGAAGACTGCCGCGCGCTGCTTGCCCGGGTAGGGAATCCGGGCCACCTCGCGATTCGCTTCATCCCCGCGGGTGCCAACGACGACGACGTTACCCATGCACGCGAACAGCAGGCGTCCCGTGGCCTCGTCACTGGACATGCCGTGGAGCACCGGGCAACCCGTCACCCGGCCAACTTCCTTGCCGGACTCCCGGTCCAGGATCTGCACGAGGCCCTTCGCCAGGTGCCCCACGTAGAGGTACTTGCCGGCCTCCTGGTAGTGATAATGATCCGGCGCAGCGAGCTTCAGCGTGCGCACCGGCACGGCGTCCAGCGAGCCGAAGTCCTCGGCGCCGTAGATCTGCACCTCGCCGCTGCCTTCGTTGAAGACCGCGTTCTGGCCCCCGACGCTCGCGAGATGCCCGTCATGAACGCCGCCAGGCGCGTTGCCGACCCAGGTGCGGACGATCGCCGGAAAGAGGAACTTTCCCGCGGGATCGAGCCCGGTGTCGATCACGGTCACGGTGTCGCGGGTCGTGTCGCGGCCCCGCATGGCAAAGAGGTAACGGTCGTCGCCGGTGAGGCCGAGGGTAAGCACGTAGGGCGGGGTCGCGAGCCGCGTGACGACCTTGCCCGAGGGCAGGTCAACGGCGATCACCTCCCCCGTGGCGGAATCCGACGTGAACAGGCGGGCCGAGGCGGCGTCGCCTTCGGCATTGCGGGCCACGGGCCCGTGCGCGCGGGCTACCGGAGCGGCCAGAGAAACGGCCAGGAGGACGGCCAGCCAACCGGCTGCGGTAAGTCGCTGGGCTGCACGCTGCATCGCTCGTTCTCCCCTCGCTTCAGTCATTGGCGAGCCGGGTCCAGGCCTCGTAGGTGGCCGCGGGCCACAGGCTCTGGAACCAGGCAATCACGGCCCGCTTGCCGGCGTCGTCGAGGACGTCCTGGAAGGACGGCATCGTGCCGCCCATCGGGCCGCCACCGGTATCGAGGGTTCGCAGCATCTGCTCGATTGGATGATTGGCGGAGTGGCCGGTGCCGTCCAGCGGCGGCGCCGGGTAGTAACCGGACTCGTCCCGCTCCTCCCAGCCGGGCTGGCCCTGGCCCCGGTCGCCGTGACAGGCGGCGCAGTTGGCCTGGAAGAGCGTCCTGCCCCGCTCGAGTTCAGCGGCAGAGTACCAGCGCGCGGCGGTGTCACCCGGGGACGTGACTTCCCGTGCGAGCAGATCGGGGCTTGCCAGGGCGGACAGGAGTATCGGGACGGTGAGAAGCGGCGAGATAGTGCGCATGACGTCATGCTAGGTGTTCGACCCGGGTTGAAGGTCAAGCACCGCGTAGCCGGGGCAGCAGTTCCTTGCCAATAATGTGTATGGCCGTGGCGGGGTCGTCGTGCAGGCGCAGCGCGTTCTCGGTCACGCCTGCGGCGGCAAAGGTCCGGAGCCGTGCCGCGTGGCGGTCCAGGTCGCTGAGGTCGCCGGCCAGGGACAGGCCCTCGACCAGCTTCGCGCAGATCTCCGGCGGCACGCCCTGGATCGTGCCGCTGCGGGTGCGAAAGGCCGTCAGGAAAGCGTGCTTGTTCGCCGCCACGAGCGCCGTCTCCTCCGCCGTCAGGAAGGGCTCGTACCAGGCAGCGTCGAGCCAGCCGCGCAGCATCAATTCCCGGCGTGCCTCGGCGAACGAGGCCTGCCGGTCGTGCTTGATGTGGAACGCGCAGAAGTTGTTCACGCGAAAGCTGCCTGTCTCCCGCCCGTGTTTCGCGAGGCCCGCACGCACGTAGCCCATCGTGCGGTCGAGCATCGGCAGGATCATGTCGCTCAGCATCGTGCCGTCGGCGAAACGCGTGGCCATGTCCATCATCTTCGGGCCGGTCGCGCCCGCGTAGATGACTGGCGGCGGGCCCTTGACCCAGGCAGACCGGAAGTAGCGGGCCTTGTAGACCTCGCCGTCCCACTTCACGACCTGGCCGGCTACGGCGCGCTTGACCATGGCGACGGCCTCGCCGCAGCCGGTGACACGCTTGCCGTACTTCACGGCCAGCACTCCGGGCCACTCGCCACCGCCACCGATGACCACCATGCCGCGCCCCCGGGCGTACTCGTTCAGAGTCGAGACCGCGTTGGCGATCTTCAGCGGGTGCATTTCGTAAGGGCTGATCACGACCGCGCCCAGCATGATCGTGGTCGTGGCGGCCGCCGCCGGCATCAGGCAGAGGAAGGGATCCCGGCCACTGGCGTAGTTCTGGGTCCAGACACCGCGGATCCCGTAGCCCTCGGCAAGCACCGCCAGCTCGGCCACCTGGTCCGGGGTGAGGTCGGCCTCGAGGATGATGTCGGTTGCAAGCATGC
>JBBQSA010000028.1:0-45224 GCA_038214295.1 Gammaproteobacteria bacterium | reverse complement strand
CATTCCTCACCCGTCCGCCACTCGTCGCCAGGGTTGCCCCCGCGTTACCGTTCGACTTGCATGTGTTAAGCATGCCGCCAGCGTTCAATCTGAGCCAGGATCAAACTCTTCAATTCAAGTCTTCGAAAAGTACTTGAGCTTTTAGAGAGATCCGAACTTCAGCACCATCCAGAGAAGGCAAGCCCTCTCCATCCGGTGAGTAGTCCAGTTACTCGACGTCAGTTACCTGACGTTATGGACCGATGACTCGGCCCGTTGACGCGAGTACCCACACAAATTACCTGTTTTCGGCAGTCTTAAATAACGAGCCCACTTCGTGGTGGGCGGGCCCGCAAGTATACAGGGCGATCGAACTCGGTCAATACAGTCGCGAACTATTTTTTTATGTTCCGGCGGGCCGACGGGCGCACCCTCATTCCTGCTTTGCTGGCAGCAGCCGGACCCGCCGGAAGCGGCGCTTTCCAACCTGCATAACACAGTCGGATCCGGCGGCGAGCAGGAGGTCCCGGCTCTCGACCCGTTGGCCGTCGATACGCACGGCGCCCTGCTCGATCATGCGGAGGGCCTCCGCGTTGCTGGTCACCAGCTGGGCCTGTCGCAGGACCTGAATGACGCCCATTCCGGCGCCCGCAGGGACCCCGATTTCCACGGTTTCCAGGTCAGCAGGCACCCCTCCGTCCCGGAAGCGGTGCACAAAATCAGCCTGGGCCTGATCGCCGGCGGCCGCGCCGTGGAAGCGCGCCACCAGCTCCCGGGCCAGCTCGAACTTTGCATCCCGGGGATTCATGCCATCCGCGACCCGCTGGCGCAGGCCAGCCAGCTCTGCGGCGGACCGGAAGCTGAGCAGATCGAAGTACCGCCACATCAGGTCATCGGAAACCGACATCAGTTTGCCGAACATTTCCGCCGGGGGCTCGGTGATCCCGACGTAGTTGCCCAGGGACTTCGACATCTTGTTGATGCCATCGAGACCCTCCAGTAGCGGCATGGTTAGGACAACCTGGGGCGGCTGGCCGTAATCCTGCTGCAGCTGCCGGCCAACCAGCAGGTTGAAGCGTTGGTCTGTACCGCCCAGCTCCACATCTGCCTTCAGCATCACGGAGTCGTAGCCCTGCACGAGGGGATAGAGGAATTCGTGGATGGCAATCGGCTTGTTGGCCGCGTAGCGCTGCTGGAAATCGTCCCGCTCGAGCATTCTCGCCACGGTATGCCGCGATGCCAGCTGGATCAGGCCGGCGGCATTCATGGCGCCCATCCAGCGGGAATTGAACTCGATCCGCGTGCACTCCGGATCCAGGATCTTGTAGATCTGGCCCTGGTATGTGGCGGCGTTGGCCGCGATTTCCTCACGGGTCAGGGGCGGGCGGGTGACATTGCGCCCGGTGGGGTCGCCAATCAGGCCGGTAAAGTCACCGATCAGGAAAACTACCGTGTGCCCGAGCTGCTGGAAGGCCCGGAGCTTGTTGATCAGCACGGTGTGGCCAAGGTGGAGGTCGGGGGCCGTGGGATCGAAACCGGCCTTGACGATGAGCGGCCGGCCAGCCTCCAGCCGCGTCCGGAGCTCGGCGGCCAGCAGGACATCGCTGGCGCCGCGACAGAGTTCAGCCAGCTGGTCGTCGACGGAAAGCTGCATGCCTGGCCTGGTTAGATTGGGTGAGAAGGGGGGCACGGCGCCGCGGGCCGCCGAAGATAGCCGATTCCGGGGGCCCGGTCACGAAGGCAGGGGCGTCCGGCGCCGGTTGAACTCAAGTCTTGGGCCTGCCCTGCCGACTCCTCCCGGGCGCCACCGGTTCGCCGGGTCCGGGCCGGCAGTGGCCCTGGAATAGCTGGATCCGGCGGTTGGTCGGTTGACCCGATAGCCAAGGGCTGGTACAAAGGCGCCGCAGATAAATCAATGACTTGCAGCTCTGCCGGACTGCCCTTGGCATTCCGCACCAGGCTGATCGCGTTGCGGTGTGGAGAGGGCAGACCAGATATGGATTCAGAATCGTCCCGGCAGAAGCCGACGAGCCTTACGCTGGTGCGGGCCGGTAACCCGGTCCGGGCCGGCCTGATCCTCGCCGGCGCCACGGCCGTCGCCCTCGTCGCCGGTTACCAGCTCAGCGCCCAGATCAACCAGTCCCTGCAGGCCCGTCCGGCCGTTGCAGTGATCCGCCCCGCCGCGCCCCCTGCCGCCGAGATCCCGCCCGCTGCGGACCCCGTCGAGGAAATTGCCCTCGAGATCGCCAGTGGCGACTCCCTGGACAGTCTGTTCCGGGACATCGACCTCAACCTGGTCGATCTTGCTGAAATCCTGCAACTGGACGTGGCGCGCAAGAACCTGCGGGTGCTGCGTCCGGGCGACGTGCTGAAGATCCGTCACAAGGATGGACAGGTCCTGGCGCTGGATCGCGAGCTGGATATTCGCTCGAAGCTCGAAGTCCGGCGGACCGACTCCGGCTTCCAGGCCAACATCGTCGACCTGCCGATCGAACATCGCATGGTCAAGGTGGCCGGCACTATCCGCACGTCACTGTTCGAGGCAGCCCAGGAATTCCGGGTCTCAGAAAAGCTGATCATGGGACTGGCGCGCATCTTCGAGTACGACATCGATTTCGTCCGGGATATCGGCGCTGGCGACCAGTTCGCGCTGGTCTACGAGGAACTCTGGCGCGACGGCACCAAGCTGGGCGAGGGCGAGGTCCTGGCCGCTGAGTTCGTCAATCGGGGTGCCCGTTACACGGCTATACGTTACGACGACGGGAGCGGACGAGCCTCTTACTACACCCATGACGGCGAGCCGATGCGCAAGGCCTTCGTGCGCGCTCCGGTCGCCTTCACCCGCATCAGCTCCGGCTTCAATCCCGGCCGCCTGCACCCGATCCTGAATACGATCCGCGCACATCAGGGCGTGGATTACGCCGCCCCCAAGGGAACGCCGGTGAAGGCTTCGGGCGATGGCAAGATCATTTTCCGCGGCTGGAAGGGTGGTTACGGCAATACCATCATCCTGCAGCACGGCGGTAACGTCACGACGCTGTACGGGCATCTCTCCCGCTTCGGCGACCGCAGCTACGGCAGCCGGGTAAGGCAGGGCGATGTCATTGGCTTCGTCGGCGCCACGGGCCTCGCCACGGCGCCCCATCTGCACTACGAGTACCGCAAGAACGGCGTGCACCTGAATCCCAGCACCGTCATCCTGCCCAACGCCGAACCCCTGCGAGGCCAGGAACTGACAGCCTTCCGTTCCGCCGCCCAGCCCCTTATGCAGCGGCTTGAGGCCCCCGGCAGCATGCTGGCCGCCAATCGGCCCCGGCAGTAGCCTCACGGCACGGGCACGCTATGCCCGGCTGACGGACCTCCGGACTTCCGCTCCGGAACGCCGATCCGCCGCCTCGGGCTCTTGCCGGGCTGCGGCGTCATGCCAAGTGTGACGTGCGCAACCCGGTCCCAGCGGGGGGCTGCTATAGTTTTTGTCGGCTCCGCGGGTTCCTCGCATTGGATACGCCAAACCTCAAACTTCCCGACCATTTCATCAATCGGGAACTCAGTGCGCTCGAATTCAATCGGCGCGTACTGCATCAGGTCAAGAATCCGGCCATACCGCTTCTCGAGCGGCTGAAGTTCCTTTGCATCGTCTCGACCAATCTCGACGAGTTCTTCGAGATCCGGGTCAGCGGCCTCAAGCAACGGCTCGAGCTCGGCCTGCCTCCCCAGGGTCCGGACATGTTGACAAGCAGGCAGGTGCTGAGCGACATCAGCCAGCGCGCACACGCGCTGGTGGACGAGCAGTACCGGCTTCTCAACGAGGAACTGATCCCCACGCTCGAAAACGAAGGTATTCGCTTCGTGCGGCGCACGCGCTGGCGGCCGGCTCACCGGGACTGGCTGCGAAACTACTTTCACCGGGAGATCGAGCCGGTGCTCAGCCCGACGTCGCTGGATCCCGCCCGGCCATTTCCCAAGATTCTGAACAAGAGTCTGAACTTCATCGTCGGCCTTAAAGGCATGCACGCCTTCGGGCGCCCCGTGCAACGGGCCATCGTGCAGGCGCCCCGGCTCTTGCCGCGCCTGATCCGGCTCGACCCGGCGCTGCCCGACACCGGCCCGAATGACTTCGTGTTTCTCTCGTCAGTGATCCATGCCTTCCTGGACGAGTTGTTCACCGGCATGGAGATCCAGGGCTGCCACCAGTTTCGCGTTACCCGCAACAGCGACCTTTACGTCGAGAACGAGGAGGTCGATGACCTGATGCGCGCCGTCGAGGGCGAGCTGATCTCGGCCCGCTATGGTGAGGCGGTCCGGCTGGAGGTCGCCCACGACTGCCCGGCGGAGCACGTAGACTACCTCCTCGAAATGTTCGAGCTCGACCGCGGGGATCTCTACCTGGTCGATGGCCCTGTGAATCTCAACCGGCTGATGGCCGTCTACCAGCTGACCACCCGGGACGACCTTCGGGACAAGGCTTTCGCGCCCGGGCAGCAGAAGGCGATTGTCTCCGCGGAGAACCTCTTCACCGCCATCGCCGAGCGCGACATCCTGCTGCACCACCCCTACGAGTCCTACAACCCGGTCATCGAGTTCATCGGCAAGGCTTCTGTCGATGCGGACGTGCTCGCGCTGAAAATGACCCTGTACCGCACCGGGGCCGACTCACCGATCGTCGACGCCCTCGTCAGGGCAGCCCAGGCTGGCAAGGAGGTGACCGTAAGCATCGAGTTGCGGGCACGCTTCGAAGAGGCCGCCAATATCAAGCTCGCGAACCGCCTGCAGGAGGCCGGGGCACACGTCGTCTACGGCGTGGTCGGATTCAAGACCCACTGCAAGCTCGCTCTCGTGGTACGTCGCGAGGCGGGCCGCCTCCGGCGCTACGTACACCTCGGGACCGGCAACTATCACACTGGCACGGCCCGGCTCTACACGGACTACAGCCTGCTGTCAGCGGACGAGGCCCTGGGCGAGGATGTGCACCACGTCTTCCTCCAGCTCACGAGCCTGATGCAGACCCCGCCACTGCGCCGTCTGTACCAGTCACCCTTCAACCTGCACGAACGGATGCTCGAGCACATCGACCAGGAAATCCGCAACGTGGAGGCGGGGGGCGCCGGCCACATCATCGCGAAGCTGAACGCGCTGGTGGAACCGGAGGTCATCCGGGCCCTTTACCGAGCCTCCTGCGCCGGGGTAATGGTTGACCTCATCGTGCGGGGCATCTGCTGCCTGCGGCCCGGGGTCCCCGGCATCTCGGAAAATATCCGTGTGCGCTCCATCGTGGGACGGT
Organism: Gammaproteobacteria bacterium; assembly: GCA_038214295.1. Lineage (GTDB taxonomy): Bacteria > Pseudomonadota > Gammaproteobacteria > Steroidobacterales > SHZI01. The sequence continues at coordinate 39,964 of JBBQSA010000028.1, read as the reverse complement.
TCCTCGAGCACTCGCGCGTCTACTACTTCCACGCGAACGGCGAGGAACTGATCTTCTGCTCCAGCGCAGACTGGATGGACCGCAATTTCTTCCGGCGGATCGAGGTGTGCTTCCCGGTACTCAGCGAGAACCTGAAGGCGCGCGTCATCGCTGACCTGGACCTGGCCCTGTCGGACAACTGCCAGGCATGGGAACTGGGCGCGAATGGCACCTATCGCCTGGCGCACCCGGCTCCGGACGAGGAGTTGCTGTCCGCCCAGGACCAGCTCCTGCGCCAGCTGGCGGAATCATTCGCCCCCTGAGACGGCGAACGCGTCCCTAGGAGGCGGTCCGCCGCTCGATGACCAGCTTGTAGTCCTCGTCCGCCAGGAATCCCCGTTCGCGCTCCAGGTCCGCCAGCGTCAGCGGGTTGCTCTGCAGCCAGGCTGCTGAGACCTGCAGCCGCAGGGTGCGTCCCTGGACGCGAAGCCTGAGCTCCGGCGTGGCGCCACCCGTCCGGCTCCGGTGCACCAGCGCAGCAAGCCGCAGTAGCAGCGCAAGGCGGATGGCGGGCCGCTGCCAGTGGGGCGGCAGCCCGCTGAAGACGTTGCGCTCGAACTTCCGTCGATGGGCCTGGACGAGGCAGGCGAGCACCTGCTGCTCTTCCCGCGGGAAGCCCGGCATATCGGCATTCGCCAGCACATAGGCGCCGTGGCGATGGTAATGAGCGTGGGCAATGTCGAGACCGAGCTCGTGCAGCCGGGCAGCCCAGGCGAGCAGCAGGCGCTGGTCATCGGCCAGCTCCCATTCCTCCCGGGCCTGGCCGTACAGGTGCAGCGCCGTGGCCTCCACCCGCTCGGCCTGGGGAATGTCCACGTGATAGCGGGCGGCCATTGCCCGCACCGTCCGCACCCGGGCGTCCTCGTCGGTCAGGCGGCCGATCATGTCGTAGAGAATGCCCTCGCGCAGGGCGCCATCGGCCACCGTCATCCGCGGCAGCCCCAGCGTCCGCATCACCTCAACGAGGATCGCGACCCCGCCCGGGAATACCTCCGCCCGGTCATCCGACAGCTCCGGAAGCCCCAGTTCGGCGACGCGACCCGCCGCGACCATCTCGTCGATCAGGTACTCAAGCCCTTCCACCGTCAGGCCCTGCGGCGCTCGGCCAAGCGCCGTGAGCACCGCGTGGGCGGCGCGAATGCTGCCCGATGTGCCGGCCACCTGCTCCGGCTCCACCTTGCGGAACTGGGAACGGACAGGCTCGAGTTCGAGCCGCACCTGCAACCGTGCCTTTGCAAAGTTCCTTGCGGAGAGCCGGCCCTCCGGGAAGCACCCCTCGCTCAGGGAAACACAACCCATCGCCAGGCTCTCCATCGCGATGGTCTCCAGGCCACGGCCGGCAATGATTTCCGTACTCCCGCCGCCGATGTCCACGACAAGCTGGGTCCCGTCGACGCGGGGCAGGCTGTGGTTGGCACCGAGATAGATCAGCCGCGCTTCCTCGATGCCCGAAATGATCTCGACGGGATGGCCGAGCGCCTTGGCAGCCCGCTGCAGGAACCGGCCGGTGACCCGGGCCTTCCTCAGGGTATTGGTGCCCACAACCCGCACACGGCCGGCCTGCATGTCGCGCAGCCGCTCGCCAAAGCGCTGGAGCGTGGCGAGTGCCCTCTGCTGGCTCGCTTCCGTCAGCCGGTGCCGCGCGTCCAGCCCCGAGGCAAGTCGGACCATTTCCCGGAGGCGGTCGATGACCGTGAGCTGCCCGTGGTCGAACCGGGCGACAACCATGTGAAAGCTGTTTGAACCAAGATCTACCGCGGCGAGGACGTCCGGGGCGGGTGCCGGGCGGACCCGGCGCTGCTCAGCCATCGACAGGGTCCGCGGGCGGCGGCGGCGGTCCGTCCGGGAAGGCGATGGGCCCGAGCTGCTCGAGGGCCTGGCGGTAGACACCCCGCTTGAAGTAGATGACCTCGCTGAGTGGCTGCCAGTACTTCACCCAGCGCCAGCGGTCGAATTCCGGCGTGGTCGTCGTGTCCAGCCGCAGGCGGGTATCGGCCGACAGGAGCCGGAGCAGGTACCAGCGCTGCTTCTGGCCTATGCACAGTGGCCGCATTTTCCGCCGCACGTACTGCTCCGGCAGGCGATAGCGGAGCCAGTCCCCGGTACTGCCGAGGACGGCGACGTCGTCGGGCGCCAGGCCAATCTCCTCGCGGAGTTCCCGGTACATGGCCTGCTCCGGGGATTCATCGCGCAAGATTCCTCCTTGGGGAAACTGCCAGGCGTCCTGACCAACGCGGCCACCGACGAGAACCAGCCGACGGCTGTCGCACAGGATGATCCCGACATTCGCGCGGAAGCCTTCTGCATCTATCTGGTCCACGCGTCACCCCTGCTCTTTCGGCGAATTCTTCCACAGCCGCCGCAGCCATGTCACGGCTGCCCGGACGCATCCAGTACACTGCATCAATCCTTCGGCACGGCTGGCGGTTTCCATTCCAGGCATGCACCTCGCGCCCCGTCGACTGCTGGTGATTCTCGCGGTGCTCAGCGCCGTCGCGCTGCTGTCTGCGCTCTTCACCGGCAATGCGCCCGCCGGGCCGGGCACGCTTCGTGCGCTGCTTCAGGGAAACGCGGATCCGACGGCCGTGGACATCATCGTGCAGCTCCGCCTGCCACGGGCGCTGGCGGCCTTCGGCACTGGCGCCGCCCTCGCACTGGCCGGCACGTTCATGCAGGTTCTGCTGCGCAACCCGCTTGCCGATCCCTACGTGCTCGGCACGTCTGGAGGGGCTGCCGTCGCCGCACTCGGCGCCATGCTGCTCGGGTTCGTGGGCCTGGTCGTCGACCTGGCGGCGTTTGCCGGCGCGCTGCTGAGCACGCTGCTCGTGTTTGCCCTGGCCCGCTCCGGCGGCGCCTGGTACGACGGCCGTGGCTATGACGGCGGCGCGGCCGGGCGGCTGCTGCTGACCGGCATTGTCGTGGCCTCCGGCTGGAGCGCGGCCGTGAGCCTGCTGCTGGCCATCAGCCCGGAGTCCAGCCTCCGTGGCCTGCTCTTCTGGTTGATGGGCGACTTCTCGTTCGTCGAGCAGCCGTGGCCAATCCTGGTCGTGGCCGGGGCCGCGCTCGTGGCGGGGCTCCGGCTCGCGCGCACCCTCGACGTACTCGGCTCGGGGGACTGGCAGGCGGCGCTGCTCGGTGTCGAGGTAGCGCGCATGCGGGGCGCCATTTACGCGCTGGCGGCACTGCTGACATCCATGGCGGTCACGACGGCCGGCGTGGTCGGCTTCGTGGGCCTGATTGTGCCGCATTTCGTGCGTCTCGCCGGTGGCAGCGACCATCGGGTGGTGATACCGGGATCCGCCTTGGCGGGGGGTACGCTGCTGGTCCTGGCGGATACCCTGGCACGCACCCTGATGGCGCCGCGTCAACTGCCGGTGGGCGCGATCACCGCGGCGGTCGGGGTGCCGGCCTTCCTGTTCCTGCTGCGCCGAAGCCTGCGCAACGGCGGCTGAACTAGCGACGGCTCGCCAGGTAGGCGCGCCCCTGCTCCATCATCCGGACAAAACCCGCTTCGTCCCCGGTCCGCACTACCGCCGCTATGCGGGTAACCGCCCGCTGCAGTTCCTCGAGCGCGGCCAGGCCAAAGGGATTGTCCGCCTGGATGGCGAAGTACAGCCGGGGATTCTCCTGGGCGACCCGGCCGGCGATCTGCAACTGGGCGTCAAACGTGGTGCTGGAGATGTCGGCCAGCCTCGGCACCGTCTCGCCACTCTCGGCGAGCGCGGTGAAGAAGGCGACGTTCAGCGCATGGGACAGGCCGAGCACGTAAGCGATCAGCCGGTCGTGCTCCTCGATATCCATGCGGATGAGGGCCGCCATCGTCGGCGCGAACAGCTGGGTCGCTTCCGTGGTCGCCGCTGGGCAACCGGCGTCGAGGAACAGGACGTGACGGCCGGACAGGAGGTCGGTGTCCGGCCCGAACATGGGGTGCACCGATGTCGCGCGCAGGCCCTGCCCGCAGAGCGCCTTCAACTCAGGGATAAAGGGCGACTTGAGCGAGCCGATGTCGAAGATCAGTCCCGCCCGCCGCCGCTCGCCGAGCTCGCGCAGGATGCCGCCGGTCAGCGGAATGGGCGCGGAAACGACCGTCACGGCGAATTCGTCCGGGGTCTCCCGCCAGTCGGCGACGTGCCTGAAGCCGGGCAGCGGCCCCGCCGGGTCCGCCACGGTGACGTCGAAACCCTGGGAGTGCAGGAACTCCGTGAACCAGCGGCCCATTTTCCCGCTGCCGCCGATGACGAGGGCGGGCTTGCCGGAGCCCCGGCCTTCGGCCCGGACCCGCGCCTGCTCCTGGTTGGCGAGCGACGAGCGGATCAGCAGGCTGAGCAGGGCCTCCGCCAGCCCGGGCGGGATGTCGAGGGACGTGGCCTGGGCCCGCGCCCTGTCGAGGACCTGCTTTTCCCGCGCAAAGTCCCTGGTGGGCCGGCCGGTGGCCCGCTTGAGGGTGCCGATCTCGCCCGACAGTCTCTGCCGCTCGGCAACGAGCTCCAGGATCTGCCGGTCGATCGCAGACAGCTGGTCGCGCAGTTGTTCCAGATCCATGGCGCCGGCGAGAGTAACCGGTCTGCCGCTGCGTTAACAGGCGAAAAACCGGGAAACCGTTGGATTCCTTTACAGTCTGCTGCGCGCTCGCCGGGGCAAATCGAGCCCATTAAGCGCTGATTAAGCGGAGTTAATCGAGATTCGCACGCGCCGCGTTCGCAGGGGACGCCCAGGACCCAAGTAAATCCGGGACTTCCGCCCGATCCGGCAAGAACAGCGTCGGCCCCGCGCACCTGACTGACCGTCGATTTTTCTTACGATTCCCAGAAACGACGTCGCAAGTCAGACCAGTTATTTGTCTCAGGCACCTGCTGCATATAAAGATTTTCACTACTGGCACGCGACTTGCTGATTAGTACCTGCGCACAAAAAAGGTCTTTGTGCCGCGCGACAGGAAGCTCGACATCTGCAACCAGATATTGAAGCCAGAAGAAGCCCACAAGAAGAACAAGAAACCAACAATTAGAAGTAGAAGCGGCAGCAACATAACAACAATAACCACCACATCCTGACGCACGCGCTTAGACCGGATTCGCGACAACAACAAAAACCCGTATCACCCCGCCACTGGCGGGGTTTTTTTTGGGTAGTAAGCTGCGAGGTCAATGCTGACCTGCTCCGCACTCACCGTGAGCGTCGCCAGCCGCAGGCTGGTCAACGCCCTCACCTTCCATCTCGCGGCGGGCGACGTCATCTGCATCCTGGGTCCGAACGGTGTGGGCAAGACCCTTACCCTCCACACCCTCGCAGGCCTGCGGCCGGCGTCACAGGGTGTCATCAGCCTCGGCGGCACACCCCTGACCCAGCTGCGGCGCCGGGAGATTGCCCGGGGACTGGGACTGCTTCTGCAGGACGACACCGAGACCTTCCCCGCCACGGTACTGGCGACCGCGAGCATGGGGCGGCATCCCCACCGGCCGGCTACCGGCCCGGATTCCGCCGACGACCTGGAGCGGGCGCGCATCGCGCTGGCGGCGATGGGGCTTGCCGGCCTGGAAGACCGGCTGGTGTCTACCCTGTCCGGCGGCGAGCGGCGGCGCCTCGGCATGGCGCGGCTGCTCACCCAGGATCCGGGGGTACTGCTGCTTGATGAACCCGTGAACCATCTCGATCCACGCCACCAGATCGTCGTGCTCGAACATATCCGCGGGCTCGCCAGCGCCGGCCACAGCGTGATCATGACCTTGCACGACCCGTCCCTCGCCATGCGATTCGCCAGCCACGCGCTGCTGCTCTTCCCGGATGGCCTGTGGCTGCTCGATTCCACCCGGGGCGCCGTGACGCCGAAAAATCTGGAGCGCCTCTTCGACACGCCCTACGAGCCGTACATCAACGCCCGGGGCGACACGGCCCTGCTGCCCGCGGCGCTTGACGATACCGGGCCGCGCAGCTAACTTGCCATTTGTTCCTGCCGGTGCCTGACGGTCCTCCAGACCCGAGGGTTTAACGGGAAGTGCGGTGCGTCGGCCTCCTCTCGAAGGGAAGCCGACAACGCCGCCGCTGCCCCCGCAACGGTAAGCGCAGGATCAGGGTCATCACACGAGCCACTGGGCGCTACGGCGCCTGGGAAGGCGGTGACCCCGGATGCAGACAACGCCCGGCGAGCCACGTTCGCCGGTTCGTGTCCGGATCCCCCGCGCGAGCCCGTATACCGGCCGGCAGGTGTCATCGGATCGTCAGGTCTCGGGTGGAGACCGCGTGACGGCACGAGCCCTGTTGGCTGCGTGTTACCCCTGCGCCGGCTTCTGCCGGCGCAGCTGTCACCGTCCTCCGCCTCGCGGCCCGGCGTGCATCGCGCTCGGGTGTGAGCGTGACATGGGGGATCGTGTGCGTATTTCGTTGTCTTTACTCTTGCTGCTGGCAACAGCGGCCGCCAGCCTGAGAGTTTCCGCGGAGGAATTCCGTGACACGCTGGTCGTCACGGCCTCACGGATCCCGGTGCCGCTTGTCGCCGCCGGCAGCTCGGTGTCCGTGATCGACCGGGACGAGATCGAGGCGCGGCAGGCGATCTTCGTGGTGGACCTGCTGAAGGACATTCCCGGCTTCATCGTCAGCCGCTCGGGCAGCATCGGGGCCCAGACCCAGGTCCGCATCCGGGGCGCTGAGGCGAACCAGGTGCTCGTGCTCATCGACGGCATCGAGGCAAACGATCCCGCGGGCAACGACGAGTTCGCCTTCCAGGACCTGACCACCTGGGACGTGGAGCGGATCGAGGTGGTGCGCGGACCCCAGAGCGCCCTCTGGGGCAGCGATGCGCTGGCCGGGGTGATCAACATCATCACCCGCCAGCCAACCACCGAGCTTGCCGCCGAGGGCTCTGCGGAGCTCGGGGCTTTCGACAGCAGCAGTTTCGGCGGCCGGTTTGCAGGCCCGCTGGGCGGAGTCCGGGCAGGCCTCAGCCTGTCGCGCTTCGACACCAACGGCGACAACAGCTCACGGACCGGCAGCGAAAACGACGGCTATGAGAACACCACGGGAACGCTGACCCTCGCTGCCAACCCCGCGGATAACCTCGAACTGGATTTCGTCGGCCGCTACACCAGCACGACCAAGCAATTCGATGGCACCGACTTCATCTCGACGGGCCTGCCCACCGACACGGGCGACGTGACGGACGTCGCGCTCGGCTATTTCCGCACGGGCGGTACGCTGCGGCTGGCTGGGGGCCGCTGGACCCAGCGCGCCCGGGCCACCTGGACCACCACGGACACCGACAACCGCAACGAGTCCGGGGCGAACGGCTCCACGGGTGCCGACAAGTACGGCATCTACTACCAGACGACCTGGCAGTTCACGCCCGAAGCACCGGGGTCAACCGGTAACGCAGTGACCCTCGCTCTCGACCGGGAGCGCCAGGAGTTCAGCCAACGTGCGCCCGCCTCCCCCTACGGCGACCCCAACCAGGACCAGAAGCTGGATAACACCTCGGTAGCGCTGGAACTGCTGCTGAGTCCGTTCGCGCGTACGTCGCTGTCCCTCAGCGGCCGCTACGACGACAACAGCCAGTTCGAGAACGTCGCCACCGGTCGCGCCACGCTGGCCTGGACAGCCCGCAGCGCTGGCACCCGCCTGCACGCCGCTGTCGGCAGCGGACAGAAGGCGCCGACGTTCATCGAGCGCTTCGGCTACTTCCCGGACCAGTTCCTCGGCAATCCCGCACTGAAGCCGGAGAAATCCCGGGGCTGGGAAGCCGGGCTCGACCAGCCCGTGCTGGATGGCAAGGCGAGCATTGGGGCCACCTACTTCGCTGACCGGCTGGAGAACGAGATCGACGGCTTTGCCTTCGACGCCGACACGTTCCTGTTTACTGCGCGGAACCTGGACGGCACGAGCCGCCGCAAGGGCGTGGAGGTCACCGCGAAGACCGACATCAGCAGTACGCTGCGCTTCTCCGGGTCCTACACCTACACGGACGCGACCCAGCCGGACCCGGTCACCGGAGCCGACATCCGCGAGATCCGCCGGCCGCGGCATTCCGCGAGCCTGAACGGCGACTGGCGATTCCTCGACGGCCGGGCCGCACTGAATGCGAACGTCACCTACGTGGGCGAACGGACCGACACCTTTTTCGAGGTGGCGCCGCCCTACGGCACCGAGACTATCCGGCTGCACTCCTACTCCCTGGCGAGTCTTGCGGCCAGCTACCGGCTGACCGGCAATGCCCGTGTCTATGCCCGTGTCGAGAACCTGCTGAACGAGGACTATGAGGACGTTTACGGCTACAACACGCCGGGTATCGGCGCCTACGCCGGGATTCGGGTGGGATTCTGAAAACGCGCCGCCAGACGCAGTTACACTCCCCTGCGCACAGCCAGCGACGGGATGGGAAGCCATGGCCAACCGCCTGACGAAGATCTACACGCGCACCGGGGACGACGGCACCACCGGCCTCGGCACCGGCGAGCGGGTGCCCAAGGACTGCCCGCGGGTCGAAGCCTACGGCACCGTGGACGAACTGAATGCCTGCGTCGGGCTGGTCCTGGCGACCCCCGGGCTGCCCCCGCTGATCCGGGAGTCTCTCACCGCCATCCAGCACCGGCTCTTCGACCTGGGCGGCGAACTGGCGGTCCCGGGCCGGGATGTCATTGCCGCCACCGACAGCGTGGACCTCGAGGCGGTGCTCGATGGACTGAATGGAAACCTGCCACCGCTGAAGGATTTCGTGCTCCCCGGGGGCACGCCGGGGGCCGCCGCCAGCCACCTGGCAAGGGCCGTGTGCCGGCGGGCGGAGCGGCGCGTGATCACCCTCCAGCGGGACGAGGCCGTGAACCCGGAATCCGTTCGCTACCTGAACCGGCTATCGGACCTGCTGTTCGTCATGTCGCGGGTCCTGTGCCGGGTGGACGGCGGCGCCGAGGTGATCTGGAAGGCGCGGCCAAAGGGCTGACGGACCTCGCCGGGTCCCGTCCGAGCGGCCTCGTTATGGCTGACCGTCCCCAAGCCCGTTGAGCGCCGCGCAGAGCTGCGTAATCCCCGCCAGCAACCGCGGGCCGGGCACGCTCATCAGATCGGGATCCAGCAGGTACAGCCGGCCGGCGGCCACGGCCGGCAACCGTGGCCAGGCTCGCCAGGAATCGAGTGGTGAACCGGTCGCCGGACTGCCGGGCCCACGGGTGTAGTCGTTGGCCACGATCACGTCGGGCGCACCGGCCACCACCGACTCCACGCTGACCACCGGCGTCAGCGCCGGCACGTCCCCGTAGAGGTTCCGGCCACCGCACAGCTCAATGGCCTGCCCGATGAAATGCTCGCGGCTCACCGTCATGAGCGGCTGCGGGGCGATCTGGTAGAAGACGAGCCCGGGCTGCGCAGTTGCGTATCGGGACCGCAGCGCCGCAAGGCCGGTCCGCCAGGCTGCCGCGGCCTTCCGGGCCTGGTCCTCGCTGCCGGCCAGCTGGCCGATCGCCTCGATCTGGTCGCCCACGTCGGCCAGCCGCCGGGGCTCGAACTCGACGACCCGGTAGCCGAGGCGGCGCAGCCGGTCGAGCGTCGCGGGCGAATTGCCGCTTGGCCAGCCGAGCACCAGGTCGGGGCGCAGCCCGGCGAGCGCCTCCAGGTCCAGGCGAAAGGCATCGCCCACCCGCGGCAGCGCCCGGGCCTCGGCCGGGTGATCACTGAACTCCACGACACCCACCAGCCAGCCGCCGGCGCCGGCCGCGTAGGCGAGCTCGGTGAGGTGCGGCGAGAGGGCGACGATGCGGCGGGCGGGCTGGCCGGTGGCGGCGGACCCGGGCGTCGCCGGTGGACTACAGCCAGCGAGCAGCAGCGCGGCGGCGCCAGCGAGGGCTGCCCCGAGCGGGCTCACGTCAGCCAGTCATAGAGCGTCAGCACCGCGATCACCGGGCACCAGATCATCCACAGCGTGCGCATCACGAGGGTGCGCGCACCGCGGATCCGGTCCCGCGCCTCGGCCGTGTCGGCCACGTCCAGGGCGCCGCGGCCCGACGCGGCGATGCCGACCCGGGCCATGATTTCCGCTGTCCCGTCCGCGAAGGACAGGGTGGCTTCCCGGCCCCGGTTACGCCAGCTCTCCATGGCCTCCTCGAAGTTGCCCGCAAGCACATAGCCCAGCGCGAGGAGGCGGGAGGGAATCCACGCCAGCAGGCCATGCAGGGTGCGGACCGCCTCCATGGTCGGCGTGACCCCGTCCCCACCCACCTGGCGTTCACTCCGGTGACGGAGCAGGTCCAGGACCCGGAAGGCCCACGCCCCGCTCGGTCCCAACACCAGGAACCAGAAGACGACACCGAAGATCCGGTTGTTCGCCTGGACGTAGATGGCGCGCTCGACGGCCGCGTTGCGCTCCGCCGGCAGGGCCGAAGGTGTCCGCTCCAGCAACTCCTCCGCCACGCGCTGCTGGGTCTCGACGTTGCCGCTCTCGAGGGCGTCGCCGTAGTCCTCCACCTCGTCATCCAGGTCCCGGGGGCCCAGCGAGAACAACAGCAGCACCACGGCAAAGGCGAAGTACGGCACCTGCAGCAGCTCGCCGCGCAGTGCCAGGGCGAGCAGCGCCACCGGCGCGACCAGGAGCGCCGCCAGCAGCGCCGTCAGCGCCAGGGCTATCCAGCGCCGGACGGGAGCCGCGGTGCCGGGCGCGGGCGCACGCAGGCGTCGCAGGTGGGCGTCGAAGAGCGGATCGAGCCAGCGGAACTCGCGGAGGTGGAACAGGTGCGTCAGCAGCCGCTCAAGGGCGAGGCCAAGCAACAGGGCAAGAAAATTCATGGCGCCAGTCTAGCGACTCCGGCGGGGCTGCCGGCGTGCCGGGCCCCGGCTGGGGGCAAGCAGGTCCTCAAGCCGGGCCCAGTCGAACGCCGGCCCGGGGTCGGTCTTGCGCCCGGGCGCCACATCACTGTGGCCAACCACGGGCGCGCGGGCCAGGGTCGGTATGCCCCGGCGGAGCGCGCGGATCACGCTGGCAAGGCGCCGGTACTGGGCGAGCGTATAGGCCCTCTCGTCGGTTCCCTCCAGCTCGATGCCCACCGAGAAATCATTGCACCGCTGGCGGCCGCGATAACTGGACTTGCCCGCATGCCAGGCCCGCCGGTGCAGCGGCACGTATTGCACGAGCTCCCCGGCACGGCGAATCAGCAGGTGACTGGAAACCTTGACGCCGGCGATCTCCCGAAAGTACTCGTCCCCTGCCGGGTCCAGCGCATTGGTAAAGAGCCGGTCGATGTGGGGTCCGCCGAACCGGCCCGGTGGCAGCGAAATGCCATGCACGACGATGAGCTCCGGCACGGCCCCTGCGGGTCGGTCGTCGCAATTCGGCGAGGGCACGAGCCGGGCCCCCCGCAGGAGGCCACTGGCCGGATCGAGACCGAGACGGCGGCGACGGACCGCGGTCCGCGCTGGCGCCCTTGTCGGTAATATCCGTCCCATGCAACGTCCCCGCATCTACACGCCGGAGGCCCTGCGCAGCGGGACCACTCACCGGCTGCCCGAATCGGCTGCTGCCCACGTCACGCGGGTGCTACGGCTCGCCGCCGGCGATCCTATCACCCTGTTCGACGGGACCGGCACCGACTATGACGCCGTGCTCCGGATCGTCGCACGCGACGGTGTGTCAGCGGCGGTCGGCGCAGGCCAGGCCACGGCCTGCGAGTCGCCGCTGGCCGTCACCCTGCTGCAGGGTGTGAGCCGGGGCCCCCGGATGGACCTCATCGTGCAGAAGGCGACCGAGCTCGGCGTCAGCGCCATCCGGCCCGTGCTGGCGGACCGGAGCGTGGTGAAGCTCGACGCGGAGCGGGGCGCGGCGCGCCTGGAGCACTGGCGCCGGATTGTCATCAGTGCCTGCGAGCAGTGCGGACGCTCCGTACTGCCGGCGGTACTGCCCGCCAGCTCGCTCGACGAGGCCCTCGCGCATCTCGAGCCCGGTACCGCCGGCCTGACGCTGGACCCCGGGGGCCAAGGCGCGCTGGAAGGACTCCTCGGTCCCGGTAACCGGGTCGCCCTGGCGATCGGGCCGGAAGGCGGCTTCACCGAGGGCGAGTTCCGGTCCCTCGCCCGGGCAGGCTTCCGGGGCCTGCGGCTCGGCCCGCGAATACTGCGCACGGAAACGGCACCGCTCGCCGCGCTCGCGATTCTCCAGTACGCGCGTGGTGACCTCGGAGCCGGGTCCTGAGCACCCTTGCGCACGTCGCAGCCCGCGGCACCCCGGTCGGGGATGCCGGATTCTCGTGGTACATCCCGCGGCCATCGGCGGGAGACCCCGCCCGCTGACGTGAGTACACGTCTTGTCGCGGGCGAGGCACCCGCCACTGGCCGCTCAATTGCAGCGCAGAAAAGGGGCCATCCCTCATTTCCGCGCCCGCCGCAGCGGCAGCGTGGGCGGGGTCCCTTTCGCCGCACACCGTGCCGCACGGTAGGCGAAAGGGATCCCCGCCCGGGCTGCCGCGGGCTACGGAGTGCGGGAAGCGGCGGGATGCCGCGAGCTACGGAGCAAGGACCGCGCCGAGGGCTGCGGGATGCACTGCAGTTACGAGTCCGGATCTGGCTAGGAGAGCAGCTCTTCGCCCGGGGTCACCGCGTCTTCGATCAGCCCCTCGATGACTTCGAGGTCCGGGATCAGCGGGTACTCGTTGATCATCCGGATCTGGCAGATTACAGGGCCGTTCTCGGGCCAGGCCTGGCGGGCCGCAGGCTGCAGCACCTCACGGTTGACCCGAACCAGCTGCGGAAAGCCCTCGGTCAGGATGCCAAAGAAGCCGGCAGTGAGTCGGCCGCCAATCGCGGTAATGATTGCCACGCGCGTACGCCCGCCAGGCTCGGCCGGCGTGAGCCCCGCGAGCTCCTCGAAGGAGATCACCGGAATCTGTTGCCCGTTCCAGGCCACGTGACCCCTGAACCAGGGTGGCGCGACTACGTCCGACTGCACGGGTGCGTAGCGGACCACCTCGGCAACGCAGGAACGCGGCAGGATGAGCCGTTCCTGGTTGAGCGGCACGAGCAGGCTGTATAGCTCGTCGCTGGCGCCGGTCATCGGGTGCCCGTCATTTCACGGCCAGCTGATGCTGGACGGCCTCCAGGAGCTCGCGCTCCTGGTAGGGCTTGCCCAGGTAGTCGTTGACGCCGATCTCGATGGCGCGGGCCCGGTGCTTCTCGCTCACCCGGGAGGTGACCATGATGATCGGCACGCTGGCGAGGCTGGCGTCATTGCGGACATGCCGCGCGAATTCGTAGCCATCCATTCGCGGCATCTCCACATCGAGAAGGATGATGTCGGGGCGGTGATCCTGGAGCACGGTAATGGCCTCCACGCCGTCCTTGGCGGTAACCACGCGGAAACCATTGCGCTCCAGCAGGCGCTGGGTCACCCGGCGCATGGTGATCGAGTCGTCGACGACCAGCGCCAGGGACTGCTTCTGCTCGGGTTCCGCGACCGGCGCGGGCGCATCCGGCGCGGGCCGGGCCGAGCGCACCAGCGCGCCAACGTCGAGTATCACCACGATCCGGCCGTCACCAAGGATGGTCGCGCCCGAGATGCCGCGGATCGTGGCGAGCTGGGCGCCGACGGGCTTCACGACGATCTCGCGGCTGTCCTGCATCTCGTCGGTGATCAGGGCCGTGGAGTTCTCGCCCGCACGGACGAGGATGACGGACACCCGCTCCTGTTCGTCGGGCAGCCGCGACGGCCCGAGACCCAGGAACTGACCCAGGTGGCGGAAGAAATAACGCTGCCCGCCGTACTCGATGGACGGCTCCGGCCGGGCCAGGCGCTCCTCGAACTCGGTCCGCGAGATCCGAATGATGCCCTCGACCGTCGGCAGCGGCAGCGCGTACAGCTCGTGGGCGGCGCGCACGATCAGCGCCTGGGTGACCGCCAGCGTGAACGGCAGCCGCAACGTGAACGTGGTGCCCTTGCCCCGCTGCGAGGCGATGGCCAGGGTGCCGCCCAGCTTCGCCACCTGGTTGGCGACGACATCCATGCCGATGCCACGCCCCGCGGCCTGGGTCAGCTGGTCGGCGGTGCTGAAGCCCGAACGGAGGATGAACTGCATGGCCTCCTCGTCAGTCAGGGCGGCATCCCGGCTGACAAAGCCGAGCTCGATGGCCTTGCGCCGGATCGCCAGCACATCGAGGCCCCGGCCGTCGTCGGCGATGTCGATGACGACCTCGGCGCCCTCCCGACGGATAGCAATGCGGATAGTGCCGGCGGCGGGTTTGCCCAGCGCCTCGCGCTCGGCGGCTGACTCGATGCCGTGTATGACCGCGTTGCGCAGCATGTGCTCGAAGGGCGGCAACATCTTCTCGAGCACCTGCCGGTCGAGATCGCCACTCCCCACGATGCCCAGCTCGGCCAGCTTGCCCTGGTCCTTGGCGGTCTGGCGCACCAGGCGGGCGAGCCGCGTGCCGTGCTGGTCGAAGGGCACCATCCGGGTGCGCATCAACTGGTCCTGCAGCTCGGTGGTGGTGCGGGCCTGCTGCACCAGCAGGCCTTCCGTGTCCGCGCTCAGGTTATGGAGCAGGTCCTTGATACTGCTCACGTCGCTGGCCGTCTCGGCGAGGCCGCGCGACAACTGCTGGATGCTGGAGTAGCGGTCCAGCTGGAGCGGGTCGAACTCGGTTTCCTTCAGCGGCTCGCTCTGGTGGCGATGCAGAATCTGGGCCTCGGTCTCGATCTCGAGCTTCCGCAACTGGTCCCGCAGGCGAACGACAGTCTGGTTCAGCTCATCGAGGTTGAACTGGATCTGGGAGAGCTGCTGGGTGAGACGGGCGTTGGCAATACTGATCTCGCCCGCGCCGTTCAGCAGCTGCTCAAGGAGGCTCGCGTCGACCCGGGTGAAGTCCCGGGGCTCGGCACGTTGCTCCCGCCCGCCGCCCGGCCGGGACGGCTCGACGTCCGGGAACGCCTGGGGCGTCGGTGGCGCCTCGAGTGCACGGGCGAGCTCGCCAAGCCGCTCCAGGGCCGGCGGGATTACCGGGGACAGCACCGGCGCCGGGGGCAGTGCCGCAACAGGCAGCTCCACCGACGGCTGCTCCAGAGGCAATTCTGGCGGCAATTCTGGCGGCAATTCGGGCGGCAATTCGGGCGGCAATTCGGGCGGCGGCTCGTCCGGCAGGATCTCGGGATAGGCCTCTTCCGGGGCGGACAGCAGCGCCTGCTCGTCCACCGGGGGTTCCGCCGGGAATTCTGCAGGCGCAGGCTCGTCCGCCGGCACCGGCTCCCCGCGCAGGGCGGCCGCGAGCCGGGTGAGCAAAGACGCGGAGGGGCTCGCGGCAATGCCTGCGGGGATCTGGTCCCGGAGCACGTGCAGTTCGTCCAGTGAGGCCTGGACGAGGCCGTAGGTAGCTTCCGCCCGGGGCAGCAGGCCATCGGTCATGCGCAGCAGGAGCGTCTCGAGATCGTGGCTCAGGTCGCCCATGGCGGACAGCCCCGCCATGCGGGCGCCGCCCTTCAGCGTGTGCAGGCCGCGCTGCAGGTCTGCGAGCGCCTGTTCCTCGTCCTGGCGGTCGGCCAGGCGCACGACGGATTGGTCGCAGGACTCGAGAATCTCGGCGGCCTCCTCGGCAAAGATGTCCGCCACCTCCGCGTCCCAGCCCGGGGCGTCGGCCACAGCCGGGGTTGCGGGTTCCGGCTCTGGCCCGGGCTCAGGCTCGGGCAGCAGCGAACCCGGCGACAGGTCGCCTGCCCCCATGTCGAAGCTCTCGGTCAGGTCGGCTCCGGGTGGGCCGTCGAACGGCTCCGCAGGCCGGCTACTGGACCAGGGCGAGGCCTCTGCCAGGTCGTCGGCCGCATCGCTAAGGTCCTGCTCGGACAGGATCGGCAGCGGCAAGGACGCCGTGCCGTTATCGAGTGACTCGGCGGAGAGCGCGGCCGCGCGTTCGCCAGCCTGGGAAAGCAACGCGTGCAGACGCCCGGTGAGCGCCTCGACCGTTGCCTCCAGGCCGGCGGTCACAAGGACGGTAGCGGGCTCGGTCTCGCGCAGCTGATCGACGATCCGCGCCACCACATCGGCGGTGTCGCGGGCGGCGGCGATGACCGGCGCGTCCGCCGGCAGCCGGGCCGTGTACAGCACTGCCATGAGGTCGTTCAGCGGCGCCGCCACGGCGACCGCCGGAGCGACGCCGGCCATGGTCAAGCTGCCGTGCAGGGTATGGCAGGCGCGGAAGATCTGCTCGGGCAGCGGCTGGAAGACGGCCTCGCCCGCCTTCGCGACAAAATCCCGGATCGTGCCGATGTGCACGGCCACTTCCCGCGAGAGGATGTCGAGGAGCACCGGGTCCATTGACGGGGCGCTGGCCGGGGACAAGGGCAGTGACGGGGCGAGCAGCGTGACGTCGTCCGGCCCGAGGATGACGGGCGGCGGACCGTGCGGTGGGAGGCGGACCACCAGCGTCGCGTCATCCGGCCCGAGCACCAGGGTCGGCGCCCCGGCGTCCGGCAGCTCAGCGGCCGGGACCTTGCCGGCCCGGGATGGCGCCAGCATGCCGTCCAGGTCGGGCATGGGCAGCACTTCGGTGGCCTCGCTGTCCGGCGCCGCCTCGCTCGCCACCGGCGCGAGCGGCTTGCCGACCGCGTCAGCCTCGGCCATCAGGGCGCGAATGTCGCTGGTGGGCGTGGCACCCACTTCCAGCTGCTCCAGCAGTTCGCCGATAGCGGGCAGGCTGCGCCGCAGGTAGCTCATCAGCTCGGGGGTGCGTGGCACGGTGCCTTCGATAACCCGGTTCAGCAGGCGCTCGATGCTCCAGCAGTAGTCGCCGATCAGCTCGGCGCCCACCATCCTGCCGCTGCCCTTCAGGGTGTGGCAGGCCCGGCGCAGCGTCAGCAGCGACTCCCGCTCACTCTCGTCGAGCTCCCAGGCCGGGAAGTGCACGTTGATGACCTCGACGGCCTCGCGGGCTTCCTCGATGAAGAGCTCGAGGATGTCCGGATCGATGTTCTGGCCCGTGTCGGCCACCACGGGCCGGTCGGCCGATGGCCCCTGCCAGGGCGCCACGGGGGTGGGTTCGTCCGGCAGCGGAAAGTCCACGGGGAGATCGTCAGTCAGCCGGTCGATGACCTGCGTGGCGGGCAGGTCTGCGGCCGACACGCGGCCGGTCGCATCGAGGGCCGGCTGCGCGGCCGCGGCGGGCAGGACGAGCGCGTCCAGCGAGCGCGCCGCGTTGTCCAGCATCCAGCCCGGCTCCCGCCGGCCAGCCTGGATCGTTTCCATGTAGTACTCGAGGCTGACGATCGCGTCGGCGAGCCGCTCGAGAGCGGCCCGGGCCTCTGGTCCCGCACCCCGCTGCACGACCTCGCTGGCCGCGGCCGCAATGCGCTCGGCCACGCGCCCGGCGCGCTCCTTCTCGACGATCAGCAGCGCCGCCGTGATCCCCCGCAGGAGCGCGGGAATGGAATCGAGGGCCGCACCGTCGCCCGAGCGCTCGGTGACGACGCTGATCGCCTCCTTCACACGGGCCAGGTTCGAGAGGCACTCACGCATCACAGCCTGGGTAACCAGGGCCTGGTCAACGCTGGCATAAGTCTCGGGCGTCGCCTGGCCACCACCCTCGCCGTCCGGCGAGATCAGGCCGATCAGCTGATGCTCCAGGCGGTCCTCCACCGCGAGCAGCGCCGTCGCCATGCCAACCAGCGTGGGCTCATCGGGCTGCCGCTTGCCGGAGACAAGTTCCTCGAGCTCGGCGCGGCGCGTCTGCACGCTCTCGCGAAGGTCGCCGAGGCCCAGCACGCCCAGGGTGTCGCCAATCTTTTTCAACAGGTCGATCTGCGGCGCCAGCTCCTCAACGCGCTCCATGCCGGTGCGGACGTAGATATCCAGGACGTCCTTGACGCGCGCCAGGTCCTCCCGGATGGCCGCGGCGACGGTCTGCATCAGCTTGACGCTGGGCGCTGCGAGACTCTGCCGCGCGACCTCCACCTGCTCGTCACCCGGTATGAGCCCGGAAAGATTGAAGGCCTCGCGGATGGCGGTGATCCGGGGCCCGACGCTGCTCGCCCGGGCCACGTAATAGAGCAGGTTGTTGACAAGGTCCACCGGCGGCTGGGCGGCAAACTTGCGCTCGCCCTGGTTCTGCAGCCGCTTCATCTCCCGGTCCGCCTGGCCGATCAGGCGCTTCACCGAGACGCCCGCGTCGAGTCCCCGGTCGGCGAGGGCCTCCAGGACGCCGCCGGCGACCCACCAGAGCTGGTGGACTACGTCGTTGACCGCGGCGGCCTCGAGCCGGCCGACCACGTCCTGCAGCCGGGCGAGGGAGTCGAAACCGCCCTCGCCGCGAATCCAGCCGAGCAGCGCCAGCTGGAAGCGCGGCCGGAGCTTGCGGGCCAGCGCCGCCGAATCGTCCCCGGACGCCGGGCGGGCGGGTGCCGCTGGCGGGGTGACGACCCGGGACGCGCCCTTGGCGCCCCCGACGGCTCCGGGCGCGATGTTCAGCAGGAGCAGGGTGCTCTCGGAGAGCAGGGGCCGGCCGCGGGCGGCGCGGAGATCGTTGAGGAGCGGCAGGAGCACGAGGGGCACATCGCGGCCCCCGTCGCGGATCCGCTCGACGTAGGCGGGCAGCTGCACGGCAGCCCGGGACAGCGCCTCGATGCCGTCGTCGGTCTGCTGGTCCCGGCGTGTCTTCGTCAGGTGCCGACAGGTCAGCTCCATTTCCTCGGCAAGCAGGCTGGCGCCCCAGGTCTCTGTGATCTGGAGGACCCCGCGGGCTGTGTGCAGCAGGGCTGCGCAGCGCTCCAGCGGCTGGTTGCCCACCTCGCCCTCGGCGTACTGCTCGAGAGCCACGCGGGCCTCATTGAGGGTGACGGCCAGCTCGTCGGCGACCAGCAGCAACGGTTCCCGCACCGGGTCTATGGCGCCTGGCACACCACCTGGAACGACACTGGGATCGGGGAATGCGGCCACGGTCAGGCGGTGCGCTTGCTCACGAAAGACACCGGCTCCGTGAACCGGGCGGTCTGGGCGTGGGCGTGGGTCTCGCCGGCCGCCGGGTCGCTTTCGCCAGCCTGCTCGTCGTCAGGCATGCCGGGATCAAAGACGTCTGCGGATGTGTCCACCGCCGGGAATTCGCGGGCCAGGCTGCTGACAGCCGAGCGCGGTGTTGCGGAGGTGACGGGGGGCAGGCGGAAGCCGGCGACGGAGCGGCGCAGCTGGGTGGCCAGCTCGGCCAGCTTGCTGATGGCGCTGGTGGTCGCGCTGGTGTTGGCCGCCGTCTCCGTGTTGATCTCCTGGAGGACATCCATGCCCCGGGTGACCGCGGAAGCAGCCTTGGCCTGCTCGCGGGCGGAGCCGGAAATATTCTGGACGAGCGCGGCAATCTGGTTCGAGACCTGCTCGATCTCCTCGAGGGCCGCGCCGGCGTTTTCCGCCAGCAGGGCACCGCCAACCACGTCAGTCGTGCTGCGCTCCATCGAGACGATGGCCTCGTTGGTATCGGCCTGGATCGTGCGCACCAGGAACTCGATCTGCTTGGTCGCATTGGCCGAGCGCTCGGCGAGGCGCTGGACCTCGTCGGCCACCACGGCGAAGCCGCGGCCGGCCTCGCCCGCCATGGACGCCTGGATGGCGGCGTTCAGGGCGAGAATGTTGGTCTGGTCGGCGATGTCGTTGATCAGCTCGACGATGTTGCCGATCTCCTGCGAGCTCTCGCCGAGGCGCTTGATACGCTTGGAGGTCTCCTGGATCGTTTCGCGGATCGCGTTCATGCCCTCGATCGTGCGGCGCACGGCCTCGCCGCCCTTGTGGGCCACGTCGACGGAATGCCGCGCCACGTCCGAGGAACGCTCGGCATTGCCGGACACGCCCTCGATGGAGGAAGCCATGCGGCCGATGGCCCGCGAGGCCGACTCGATCTGCTTGGACTGGGCCTCGCTGGCTGCCGCGAGCTGGCGGGCGGAACCTTCGGTCTGCTTGGCGGCGCCGTCCACGAGGATCGCGCTCTCGTTGATCGTCGTCACGAGTTCCCGCAGGGCCTCGATGGCGTAGTTGATGGAGTCGGCGATGGCGCCCGTGATGTCCTCGGTGACCGTGGCATGCACGGTCAGGTCGCCGTCGGCGAGGCTGCTCATCTCGTCGAGCAGCGTCAGGATGGCCTGCTGGTTCCGCTCGTTCTGGGCGGTCTGCTGGGCGGCGGCCCGCCGGGTGTCCGCCACGCGCCGGTACATCCACACCATCGTCAGCGCCAGCAGGATGGCGATTGCCAGCAGGACGGTGGTGACGAGCCCCGGGAGACTGGCTGCCTGGTCCGTCACGGTGCCCACGACCTGAACAGGCAGCTGGCCCGTGAGGCCTTCGAGCTGCTCCATGGACTGCCGCAGGGCACCGAGCCGGTCGCTGGTGGCGAGGACGTCGCGCAGGTTCTTGCTGAGGTCCGCGGTTTGCTGGCGCAGGCCGTCGAGTGCACGGATGGCGTCGGCGCCGACAACCGTCCGCAGGCCAAGCTCGGCGCTCCCCTCGCCCAGCCCGCGGACGATCTGGGTAATGGCCAGGTCCGAATCCAGCATCGCCGGGATCCGGGCGTCAACCGCCACCGTGCCTTGGGACAGCCCGCGGACATCGCGGCGCAGGCCATCGGCCAGGGCCCGCAACCGCTCGAGCTGGGCCAGCGCGGCCGGCTGCGTGCGGACGGCGCCAGTCACCTCGAGCGCATCGAGCTGGGCGGTGAGCCGCGGCATGAGCTGGTCCAGGCGGTCCGCCGCTGAACGCAGGCCGACCAGTTCGCCACGCCCCGCCTCGATCGTGCCCAGGCTAGCCTGGATCTGCTCGATGCGCCGCTTGTTGTCCGCGTCCATGCCATCCACGTCCGCGGCGGCAATGCGGCCCTTGGCGGCCGCAAGGCCCGCGAACGCCCGCGCCTCCCCACGCAAAGCGCCGGCCGCCAGCCGGTAGGCCGCGTGGGACTCCACGATGGCCGCTGCCCCCGGCGCCGGGGCCAGGTTCTGCGGGGATGCGCCCGGCTTGAGTACGAGTAGCGCCAGTGCCGCTACCAGCACCAGTATCAGGGCGATGCCCAGGGTGGACAGCAGTCGCATTCCGCCGGATTGTTCTGTCATTGTTTGACTCGCTTAAGCTGACGCGCAGTTCAATTGCCGGCCGCCCGCTGGAAGTCCCGCGCATCCAGCAACCGGGCCAAGCTGAAGACCGGCCACACTTCGCCGCCACGGCGGAAGCTGCCAGCCAGGAAACGGTCGGCGCGGATCACGGTGGGCGGCGCCTCGTCGGCCAGCTCCCGGTCCACGAAACGCCGGAAGCCGAACACTTCGTCAACGATCAGGCCAACGGGAAACTCGCTGCTGTTGGCAACGAGGGCCCGGGCCGTGCGCTCGGTCCCGCCCACGCCGGAGCCCAGGAATTCCCGCAAGTCGACCAGCGGCAGCAGATGGCCGCGCACGTTGGCGATTCCGCGCACCCAGGACCTCGCGCCAGGCACGCGGGTAACGGAGGCTGGCACCATCAGCACCTCCCGCACCTCGTCCCGCGGCACGACGAAGCGCTCGGTCCCCAGGCGAAAGCCCACGCCGACCCACTCCACCAGGCCCTCGTCGTCGGCCCGGGCGCCGGCGGCGGCGGCCCGGCTGCGGCGTTCGAGTTCACGCAGCAGGTCAAAGGGATGCTCCTTGAGCTGGCGCAGGCTGCCTGGCGTCGCGACCTCCATCAGCGCTGCAGGGCAGCCCGCACGGCCGCGACCAGTGCCTCGGCGGTCACGGGCTTGTTCAGGTAGCTGACGGCGCCCTGGCGCAGACCCCACACCCGGTCCGCCTCCTGCGTCTTCGTGGAAACGATAACGATCGGAATGCCGGCGGTCGACGGGTTCTGGGCGAGCTGGCGAGTGGCCTGGTAGCCGTTCATGCCCGGCATGACGATATCCATCAGGATGACGTCGGGCGACCGCTCGCCGGCAAGGCGGATTGCTTCCTCGCCGTCTTTCGCCACGAGGGTCTCGAAGCCCTGGCTCTCCAGGGCCCGCGCCAGGATGTGCTGGTCGGTGGGCGAGTCGTCGGCTATCAGTACCAGTGCCATGTCCGTTCCTCAGGAACTGCGTGTCAGAGACCGGCGCCTTGCTCAGCGCGCCGCCTGGCGCGTGATGGCGCCGAGCAGTTCGTCCTTGGTGAAGGGCTTCGTCAGGTAGTGCTCGGACCCGACGATGCGCCCCCGTGCCCGGTCGAAGAGGCCGTCCTTGCTGGAGAGCATGATCACCGGCGTCTCCCGGAAGGTGCGGTTGTGTTTGATGAGCGAACAGGTCTGATAACCGTCCAGGCGCGGCATCATGATGTCGACAAAGATGATGTCAGGCCGGTAGTCGGCAATCTTGGCCAGAGCGTCAAAGCCATCCACGGCCGTGTAGACGGTGCACCCCTCCTTCGAGAGAAGGGTTTCCGCAGTCCGCCGGATGGTCTTGCTGTCATCGATCACGAGCACCTTGAGCCCGTGCAATGCCGGCGCAGCGCTTTCCGTCACAGGATTCTCCAGGCCAGGCACCCCGTCGCCCGCCGCACCATGAACTTTTAACATAACCAATGAGGCCCAACCACGCGCCCGACACAGGGCAGCCACCACCCCGCCGTCGCCGGGAGCCCCCTCCCGATAGCTATTGCCAGTCCGGCAGAGGCGGCGCGCCACGCCACCCGTCCCGCACAGGGATGATACTCCCGCCCTCCGTGCCATTTCAGCACCGTCGGGCCAGAATAGGCACGGCGTCGCAAAATGCGGCGTATCAGACCGGAACAGCTGAGGCTCCGGCATTTGACGTAAGCACGGAGCAACAACGATGCGAAAGCCGCAACTCGGCGTGGTGATGGACCCGATCGCGGGCATCAATCCGGCCAAGGACAGCTCACTGGCGATGCTGCTGGAGGCCCAGAAACGGGGCTACGTGCTCTGGTACTTCGAGCAGCAGGACATCCGCCTGCGCAACGGGGTGGCCCTGGGCCACGCGCGACCACTCCGGGTCGCCGACAGCAAGACCGCCTGGTTCGAGCTGGGGCCTGCCGAGGAGCTGCCGCTGGCGCGGCTGGACCTGATCCTGATGCGCAAGGATCCGCCCTTCGGCACCGAGTACATCTATACCACCTACCTGCTCGAACGCGCCGAGCTCGAGGGCGTGCTGGTCGTAAACCGGCCCCGGAGCCTCCGCGACATGAACGAGAAGGTCTACACGGCCTGGTTTCCCCAGTGCTGCCCGGAGACGCTCATCACGCGCTCCATCGCCGACATGCGGGCCTTTCTTGCCGAGCAGGGCCGGATCGTCGTCAAGCCGCTGCACGGCATGGGCGGACGGTCGATCTTCGTACTCAGCCAGGGCGACAACAACGCCAACGTGGTCTTCGAGACACTCACCGACTATGGGCTCCAGCACGCCATGGCCCAGCGCTACATCCCGGAGATCAGCCGGGGCGACAAACGCATCATCATCGTCGATGGCAAACCGGTCACCCGGGTCCTCGCGCGGATCCCCGCGGCCGGCGACAACCGGGGCAACCTGGTGGCCGGCGCCCAGCCGGAGGTGCGCGAGCTCACGGAGCGGGACGCGTGGATCTGCGCCCAGGTCGGCCCGGTGCTCCGGGAGCACGGTGTGCTCTTTGCCGGCCTGGACGTGATCGGCGACTACCTGACGGAAATCAACGTCACCAGCCCGACCGGCATCCGGGAACTCCAGAAGCTGGGCGGGCTCGACGTCGCGGCAACTTTGTTCGATGCCCTGGACGAGCGCCTCGCCGCCGGGGCCAGCGACAGGCCGGGGCGGGCCTGAACACGCGCGGGGCCGGCGGCGCGCTGCTCGGCCTCCTCGGCCTCCTCGGCCTGCTGGCCGGCTGGGCCGGCCTGACGGCCTGCGGCGAGGCCCGCGTCACCGACCGGCACTTTGCTGCCTTCGGCACCGCCGTGCACCTGGAGATCCGCGACCCTGCGGGCGCCGCTGTGGCCGCCGCCATCGAAGCCCGGTTCCGCGCCGCCAGCGAGGACTGGTACGCCTTTGGCACGGGCGAACTGGCCCGGGTCAATGCGCTCCTTGCCCGCGGCCGGCCGGCACCGGTCAGCCCCACGCTCGCGCCCCTCATCACCCGGGCCCTCGACCTGCATGCCCGGAGCGGCGGCCTGTTCGACCCCGGCGTCTGCGGGCTGGTGAGGCTCTGGCAGTTCGACAGTGAAGCCGACCTGGCCACGGCGGCCGGGCCGCCACCCGCCGCCGAAATCCGGGCACTGCTGGCCCGCCAGGGGCATTTCGCCGACCTGCGCTTCGACGGCCACACCGTGGCGGCCACGCAGCCCCTTTGCATCGACCTGGGCGGGATGGCGAAGGGCAGCGCACTGGAACGGGCGCGGCAGCTGCTGGTCCGTGGCGGCGTCCACAACGCCCTCGTCGACATCGGTGGCAGCAGCCAGCTGGCCCTTGGCTGGAAGAACGGGCGTCCCTGGATGATCGGTCTCCGGGACCCCCGTGCCGACCGGATCCTCGGCCGGCTGGCCCTCGCCGACGGGGAGGCCGTGTCCACTTCCGGGGACTACGAGCGGGCCTACTCCCTGAAAGGCCAGCGCTACCATCACGTCCTGGACCCGCGCACGGGCGAACCCTCGGTGGGCAGCGCCAGTGTCACCGTCGTGGCCGGTGACGCGGAACTGGCCGATGCGGCCTCGACGGCACTGATGGTGGCCGGACCCCGCCGCTTCGAAGCGCTTTGCGCGGCGCTCCAGCTCCGCGATGCGCTGCTCATCACGACGACCGGTGAACTACTGACGACGCCCGGCATGGCCGCGCGGCTGCGCCGCGACAACGGGGGGCAACTCCCGCGTCCCGGGTCACCGGCGCAAGGCGTGGATCTGTGACCCGTCGCCGTTCGCCGGCGCCCTGGTGGGTATAATTCCCGGATATCCCGGCTGGGCACCGGGAATCCGGCCACTTTTCATGCAGTCAGCGCCGTCCACTGCCAGACCTCAGACCCCCTGGACGGCTGAAGCCGCCCGGGACCGCCTGTCGTCCACCGCGTTCCTGGCCGCTCTCCTCCACGGCATCCTGATTCTCGGCATCACCTTCAGCGCCGGCACCAGCGCCCCCGGGGACCAGACGAGTTCGATGGAGGTGGTGCTGGTGACCTCGGAGTTCGAGGACCGGCAGCCCGCCGAGAGCGCCGTGCTGCTGGCCCAGCAGAATCTCTCCGGCGCGGGCAATGCGGCGCGCGATGCTGCCGCGCGCACGGCGCCCGGCCTCACGCTGCCCGCCGAGCGTCTCGGGCCGGCCCGGGATGGCGGGGACGCGCCCGCCCGGCCCGGCAGCACAAGCCCGGAACGCAATCCCCAACCACTGCTGCTCACCCGGGATTCCAGCCGGGTGGCGCCCGACGAGGGGCAGCCGGACCGCGCCCCTGAGGAAGAGCGCAGCATGCTGCCGTCCACCAGCAACGCCATCGAGATCGTCGGCCGCATCGACGACGCCACGGTGATCCCGGACGCGAACCCCCGGGAACTGCTGATCAGTGCCAACACGCGGGAATCAAGAATCGCGACCTACCTCAACACCTGGAAGAACAGGGTGGAACAAGTCGGGACCCTCAACTTTCCCATCGCCGCGAGCCAGACCTCAGGAACGCGCAACCCCGTGCTCGAGGTCGCCATCGGCGCCGACGGCCGTCTGCGGGAAGTCGTGGTCCGCACCTCCTCGGGCCAGCGGGAACTGGACGAGGCCGCCATGCGGATACTGCGGCTGGCCGCGCCGTTCGAGCCTTTCCCGGAAGGTCTGCGTACCGAGTACGACGTGCTGCGCTTTGCCTACGAGTGGCGCTTCTCGGAAGGCACGGGCGCCGTGCGGGCCCGGACCGCGGCATCCTGGTAAGAGGCCTTATACTGCTGGCCCATGACGGACCAGACTTTCCTGACCGGCCACCTGCTGATCGCGATGCCGGCCATGCAGGATCCAAATTTCGCGAGGACGGTGACCTACATCTGCGAGCACAGCGAGCAGGGTGCGCTCGGCATCGTCATCAACCGCCCGCTCGACATCGACCTCGGCAACCTTTTTGACCAGCTGTCGCTGGATTCCGCGGACCCCGACCTCGCTCGCCAGCCCGTCCTGCAGGGCGGGCCCGTGCACCAGGAGCGGGGCTTCGTGCTCCACGAGCCGGCGGCGGCAAGTGACCCCGAATTCGACGCGACAATCGCGGTGACTGATGCGATTCGTGTGACCACGTCCCAGGACATCCTCACCGCCATGGCGCGCGGCACCGGCCCGCGGCGCGCCGTCGTGGCCCTCGGCTATGCCGGCTGGGGCGCCGGCCAGCTGGAAAACGAGATGATCCAGAACGCCTGGCTGAGCGTGCCGGCGGCGCCCCGGATCATCTTCGAAACCCCGTTCGACCAGCGCTGGCAGGAAGCAGCGCGGCTCATCGGCATCGATCTCAGCACCCTGAGCCACCAGGCAGGCCACGCCTGAAGCACCCGCGACCATGACCGGCTCGGCCCTCGTCTTCGATCACGGCGGCCGGCGCATCGGCGTGGCCGTCGCGAACCGCAGTCCCCGCCTCGCCTCGCCCCTCCTCACCCTGTCCGCCCGGGATGGCGTGCCCGACTGGCCGGAACTGGACAAGCTGGTGGCGGAATGGCGCCCCGGCGAGCTGGTGGTCGGGGTCCCCTATAATGGCGCGTCGGCGCGCATCGCCGGCGGTGGCGCGAGCCAGGAGTCGGACAGCGAATCCGCCGCGGAGGCCTTCGCCACGGCCCTGGCGGCCCGCTACCAGCTGCCCGTACACCGGATCGACGAGCGACTGACCTCCGTGGAGGCTGAATCCAGGCTGCGGGACCAGCGCCGCAGCGGGGTGCGCACGCGGAAGGTCCGTACCGGCGACGTGGATGCCGTCGCCGCCTCCGTGATCGCGGAAATGTGGCTTGACGATCCCCACGACAAACCATGAAGGCCAAACCATGAAGGCCCGAACATGAACAAACCCCACCGCGGCACCATCTTCGCCACCGAGGCCGAGGTACTCAGTCAGACGGCCCACGCGGGTGGCCAGTACATCCTGCGGCTCAAGGCGCCGGAATGTGCCCGCAGGGCCACGGCCGGCACCTTCGTCCACGTGCAGTGCTCCCCCGATATACCGATGCGCCGGCCCCTGTCGATCCTGCGGGCGAACCCGGCCGCGGGCTGGGTGGAGGTGCTCTACAAGGTGATGGGCCAGGGCCTCGCGGCCCTCGCGCAGGCCGGGCCGGGCGACAACGTGAGCCTGCTGGGCCCGATTGGCCAGGGGTTCCGCCCCGACCCGGCCCGGCCGGTGGCGCTGCTGATCGGCGGCGGGGTGGGTATTCCTCCGCTCATGTTCCTCGCCGAGGTACTGGCCCGCTCGCCGGGCCCGAGCTGGGAGCCAAGGGCCTTCTTCGGCTCGGAGCTGCCGTTTCCCTTCGACGTCGACGCCGGTCGCGGTACCTTCCGGGAACTGGACGCTCTCGGCATCCCGTCCCGGCTGGCGAGCAATGCCGGGCTGCCAGGCTCTCAGCCGGGCTTCGTCACGGAACTGGCCCGGGCGTGGATTACGGGACACGCGCCCGCTGACAGGGAGCGGATGGCGATCTTCGCCTGCGGGCCCGGCCCGATGCTCCGGGCAGCCCAGGCTGCGGCGGACGAGTTCCGGCTGCCCTCCCAGCTGTGCCTGGAGGAATTCATGGCCTGCGCCGTCGGCGGCTGTGCCGGCTGCGTGGTACCGGTGCGCGTCGAGGGGCGGCGGCAGATGAAACGCGTGTGCGTCGACGGCCCGGTCTTCGACGGATCGACGGTGTACGCAACCTAGTTCAATAGAAAGAAAGGGGGCTCACGATGCGCACGGTACTCAGGAAGCGGACGGCAGTTCTGGCCGCTGCTTTGGCGGCCGCCGTCATGCTGGCGGCGCCGGCTCATGCCGGCCAGGCGGTACTCCACATGGAACTCGGCGACCCCGCCCGCCGCGGCCGCGAGGTGCCCGTGGTCCTGGACGGCATCACCGACACCGCCGATGGCAAGCTCGTGACACCGGCCGAGATGGCCCGCCGGCTGGCCGGCACCGGCATCCTCTTCATCGGTGAGAACCACACGGACCAGGAGTTTCACAACGTCCAGCTACAAGCCATCAAGGCCCTGCACGCCGCCGGCCGGGACGTGCTGATCGGCCTCGAGATGTTCCCGTACACGCAGCAGTCCTCCCTCGACAACTGGATCCGCGGTCGCTACACGGAGCAGGGCTTTGTCGAACTGGCGGACTGGTACCAGTACTGGGGCTATCACTGGAATTACTACCGGAACATTTTCCAGTTCGCCCGGGAGGAGGGCCTGCCGATGTACGCGATCAACAGCCCGCGGGAGGTGGTGAAGGCCGTGCGGCAGAAGGGCTTCACCGGACTGACGCCCGAGGAAGCCGCCCACCTGCCCCCGAAGCTCGCGGCGGAGAGCGACGAGCACCGCCGGATGTACCGGGCCTTCTTCCCCGCCGACGATGCCCTGCACATGAATGCGGAGGCACTGGATGGGCTGTACCGTGCGCAAACCATGTGGGACGCCACCATGGGCTGGAACGCCCTGCAGGCCCTGAAGCAACGGGAAAGCCAGCAAGCGAAGTCCAAGCCCATCATGGTGGTGCTGATCGGCGCCGGCCACGTGACCTTCGGCCTCGGGGCGGAACGCCAGATCGCGCCCTGGTATGACGGGCGCATTGCGTCCCTGATTCCCGTGACCGTCAGGGATGACGACAACCAGCCGGTCAGCCAGGTCCGGGCCTCCTACGCGAGCTTCGTCTGGGGCCTGCCCGCGGAAACGGCCACGGTGTACCCCGGGCTCGGCGTGTCGCTGATGGGCAGCCTCGGCAAGGAGCCCACCCAGATCATCCAGGTCAGCAAGGACTCGGTAGCCGAACGGGCCGGGCTGCGGGTTGGCGACCTGCTCGACAGCCTCGACGGCGCGGTCCTGCGTTCCGAGACCGACCTGCGCCGCATCCTGGCCCGCTATCGCTGGGGTGATGTCGCCACCGCCCGCGTTCGCCGGGACGGCAAGGACGACACCGTGACGATCAATTTCCGCCGGGCGCCATGAACCGCACCCGCGTTACCAGGAGAAACAACGTGTTCAACAAGGTAGCCCTCGCCGTACTCCTCACGCTCGTCGCCGTGACCAGCCGGGCGGCGGAGCCAGCAGCAGTCCCCGCCACGGCACCCGAGTGGCCCCACTACGACTTCAAACTGGCCATCGATCCGCCGGCGCACCGGCTCACGGCCACGACAGAGGTCACCGTGCCACCGCGGCTTGCCGGCCAGGCGATCGAGTTCGTGCTGGGCGAGAACTTCCGGATCACGGCAGCGCGGCCGGTGGCGAAAAAGGTGGCCAACACCACCGGTGATGGCTTCGCCGGCATCAACGGCACCAGCGACGAGCTGGCCAACCGCCGCGGCGTCGCCCGCTACCGGGTACAGCTCGCGAAGGGCGCCAGCAGCTTCCGCCTCGAGTACACGGGCCTCGTGGACCTGCCGCCCACCGCGAGCCCCGAGGAATACGCCCGCAGCTTTGCGGAGACCCCGGGCATCATCGAGCCGAAGGGCGTGTACCTGGCGGGCACCACGCTCTGGTACCCGCAGCTCTCCGGCGATGAGCTGCTCACCTACAAGCTCACCGCCGCGATCCCGCCGGGCTGGCACCTGATCGCGCCGGGCAACGGCAGCTCGACCGGGCCGGACCAGGTGGCGCGCTGGGAATCCCCGACCGCCGTGGACGAGATTTCCGTCGCCGGCGGTCCGCTGACCTTCTACTCGGCGCCGGCCGGCCTCGCGGAGGCCCAGGTCTACCTGCGGGAGCCCGACGCCCAGCTCGCCAACAAGTACCTGGAGGCCACGACCCGCTACCTCCGGATGTACAACGAGCTGCTTGGCCCCTACCCCTACAAGAAGTTTGCCCTGGTCGAAAACTTCTGGGAGACGGGCTACGGCATGCCCTCCTACACCCTCCTCGGGCCCCAGATCATCCGCTTCCCCTTCATCCTGACCTCGTCATACCCGCACGAGATCCTGCACAACTGGTGGGGCAATTCCGTCTACGTGGACTACGCCACGGGCAACTGGTGCGAGGGCCTGACGGCCTACCTCGCCGATCACCTGCTGAAGGAAGTCGAGGGCCAGGGCGCGGAGTACCGCCGCGACGTCCTCAAGAAGTACCGGGACTTCGCGAGCACCAGCCAGGACTTCCCGCTGAAGGACTTCCGCTCCCGGCACAGCGCCGCGACCGAGGCCGTGGGTTACGGCAAGACCCTGATGGGTTTCCACATGCTCCGGGAGCAGGTGGGTGATGCCGCCTTTCGCAAGGGGCTGGCGACGTTCTACAAGGACTACCGCGGCCAGCGGGCGAGCTGGGCCAACGTCGAGAGCGTTTTCGAGAAGACCACGGGAGAGAACTACAGCCGCTTCTTCTCGGACCTGACCCAGCGCACGGGCGCGCCGGACCTCGCCGTGAGTGACATCGCCGTCAAGGACAGCAAGGGCCGCTACACCGTCACCGGCGTTCTCCGCCAGCGGCAGGCGGGGCCTTACGACCTGCAGGTGCCCGTCGTCGTGGTGACCAGCGCCGGCACGGTTGTTAGCAAGGTGCGGAGCCAGGCAGCGGACACGCCCTTCTCCATCGAAACCGGTGCACCCCCGCAGCTCGTTGCCGTGGACCCGGAGTTCGACCTGTTCCGCGTGCTGGACCCCCGGGAGACGGCGCCCAGCATCGGCCAGCTGTTCGGCGCCAGCGAGATCACCGCCGTGGTCCCGGCGGCGAACGCGGACGAGTGGCGCCGCCTGCTCGCCGGGTGGGCGAACCCGGCCCAGAAGATGACCATCGTTACGGATGCGGAGCTCCGGGAACTGCCGGCCGACCGGGCCGTCTGGCTGCTCGGGCGGGAAAACCGGCTGGCGGCTGCCACCTTCAAAAGCTCGCCGGCGCTGGGCCTGACCATCGGCGACAAGGGGATCCGGATCGGCACCAGCGAGCTGCCCTTTGCTGGTCACTCCCACGTACTGACCCGCCGCCATCCGCAGGATCCGAAGCTCGCCATCGGCTGGATCACCGCCGATCCGGTCGCGGCCATCGCCGGGCTGGGCCGCAAGCTGCCCCACTACGGCAAGTACTCCTGGCTCGTGTTCGCCGGCGATGAACCCGCGAACGTCGCCAAGGGCGAATGGCCCGCTTCCGATTCGCCGCTGCAGGTCAGCCTGCAGCCCGGCGCCACGCTCACGGGCCTGGCCCGGCGCGCGCCGCTCGCCGAGCCGCCACCGGCCTATTCCGCAGAGCGCCTGCAGGGCCACGTCAATTTCCTGGCCGCGCCGGAGCGAGAGGGCCGCGGCTTCGGCAGCGCCGGCCTCGACGCCGCCGCGGAATACATCCGCAAGGAATTCGCTGCTGCCGGCCTCAAGCCGGGCGGCGACAACGGCACGTACTTCCAGGCCTTCACCGCCACCGGCGGTCCCAAGGCGGAGCAGAAGCAGCTGCGCAACATTATTGCGGTCCTGCCAGGGAGCAACCCGGTGTTCGGGGGCCAGGCCGCCCTGCTCACCGCCCACTACGATCACCTGGGCTTCGGCTGGCCCGGCGCGCGTGCGGATGCCGTCGGCAAGCTGCACCCGGGCGCGGATGACAACGCGAGCGGCGTGGCCGTGCTGCTCGAGGTCGCACGGGCACTGGCGGCCGGACCGCCACCCCCGCGAACCATCGTCTTCGTCGCCTTCAGCGGCGAGGAAGCGGGGCTGCTGGGATCCCGGTACTTCGTGAAGAACCCGACACCCGTCAAGGTGGACGGCATGATCGGGGACATCAACATGGACACAGTGGGCCACCTCGGTGACCAGCCGCTCTCGGCGCTCGCCAGCGACAGCGCCCGGGAATGGCCCTTCGTCTTCAGCGGCATCACGGCCGTCACCGGCGTGCCCACGAAGAGCGTGCCAGGGGCGAGCCAGTCGTCGGACCAGCAGAGCTTCATCGACGTGGGCGTGCCGGGCGTGCAGCTCTTCACCGCCGCGACGGCCGACTACCACCGGCCAAGCGACACCCCGGAAAAGATCGACAGCGCGGGCCTCGCGAAGGTGGCCACGGTGGTGACGGAGGCAATCGGCTACCTCGCCTCCACGGACAAGCGCCTGACCGTCACGGGCAGCGGGGTCGGCGCGGCGAACAACGCCGGGCCGGGCACGGGCCCGTCCCGGCGCGTGTCGCTGGGGGCCGTACCGGATTTTGCCTTCCAGGGGCCCGGCCTGCGGCTGGACGGCGTGGTGCCCGATTCGCCGGCTGCGAAGGCGGGCATGCTGGCTGGCGACGTGCTCGTGGGCCTGGGCGGCACCGCGGTAACCGACCTGGGCGGCTTCAACCAGCTGCTGCGGAACTACAAGCCCGGCGACCGGGTGTCCGTCGAGTGGACCCGGAGTGGCGTGAAGCAGCGGGCGGAGGTGGAGCTGGCGGCGCGCTGAGGCCACGGCCGGGCCCGGATAGCCACGGCCAGGCCGGCCTCAGGCGAAGTGAATCTGCGCCTCGAGGTTGGCCCGGGAGTCGGCGTTGGCAAGCGCCTCCTCCATGGAGACCTTGCCTTCCTTGTACAGGCGCAGCAGTGACTGGTCGAAGGTCTGCATGCCCTGCTCGCTGCTGTCCCGGAAGGACTCCTTCACCTTGCTGACGTCACCGCGCTGGATCAGCTCCGCGATGCGGGGCGTGTTCAGCATGACTTCCACCGCCGCGACCCGCTGCCCGTCCACGCCCCGGACCAGCCGCTGGGAAATGATGGCCCGCAGATACTGGGACAAATCCATGTACACCTGGCCGTGCTGCTCCTCGGGGAACAGGTTGATGATCCGGTCCAGCGTCTCCGGCGCGTTGTTCGAGTGCAGGGTGGCGACGGCCAGATGGCCGGTACCAGCCAGGTCGATCGTGGTCTGCATCGTGTCCCGGTCGCGCACCTCGCCCACCAGGATCACGTCCGGCGCCTCGCGCATCGCGCTCTTCAGCGCCCGGGCGTAGGACTTGGTGTCCACGCCCACTTCGCGCTGGTTGATGATCGACTTCTTGTTCGAGTGCAGGAACTCGATCGGGTCCTCGATCGTGATGATGTGGGAGGCCGTCTTCTCGTTCCGGTAATTGATCATGCCGGCGAGGGTCGTGGACTTGCCCGAGCCCGTCGCGCCCACCATCAACAGCAGGCCGCGCCGAAACATGACCAGGTCCTTCAGGATCGGCGGCATGCCGAGGCTGTCCAGGTCAGGCAGATCGTGGGTGATGTAGCGCATCACCAGGGCCACGTTGCTCCGCTGGTGGAAGACGTTGACCCGGAAGCGCCCGAGGCCGGGCTTCGAGATGGCAAAGTCGATCTCCAGCTCCCGGTTGAATTCCTCGAGCTGCTCGCCGGTCATCAGCTCCATGGCCGCCTGGCGCACCATCTGGGGCGTCAGTTCAAGCTTGTTGACCGGGATGATCTTGCCGTCGATCTTGATCTTGACCGGCGCAAAGCAGGTGAGAAACAGGTCCGAGGCCCGCTTCTCCACCATCAGATTGAACAGTGGCTGGACGTTCATCGGAAGGCGCTAGTAAAGCGCTGCCTTGCGCTCTTCTTCCATGACGGTCAGCCCGCCGGAATCGTCCTCGGCCACCGTCTTGTCGCGCTTGCTCTCCAGCTTGACGCGCAGGCGCAGCTCGTTCTTCGAGTCCGCGTTCTTCATGGCCTCGTCGTAGGAGATCTTGTTCGTCTCGTAGAGATGGAACAGGTCCTGGTCGAAGGTCTGCATGCCCATGCGGGTGGACTTCGCCATGATCTCCTTGATGCGCGTGACATCGCCCTTGAAGATCAGGTCGGAGATCAGCGGCGACTGCAGCATGACTTCCATGGCCGCGATTCGCCCCACGCCGGCCTGGCGCGGGATCAGGCGCTGGGAGATCAGGGCCTTAACGTTCAGTGACATGTCCATCAGCAGCTGGCCGCGCTTCTCCTCCGGGAAGAAGTTGATGATCCGGTCAAGCGCCTGGTTGGCGCTGTTGGCATGCAGGGTGGCGAGGCAGAGATGGCCCGTCTCGGCGAACTGGATGCCGAACTCCATGGTCTCCCGGTCCCGAATCTCGCCGATCATGATCACGTCAGGGGCCTGGCGCAGGGTGTTCTTGAGGGCGGAGTGCCAGTCCTCGGTATCCACACCGACCTCCCGCTGGGTCACGACGCAACGCCCGTGAGGATGGACGTACTCGACCGGGTCCTCGACGGTCACGATGTGGCCGCGGGTGTTCATGTTCCGGTGGTGGACCATGGCCGCCAGCGTGGTGGACTTGCCCGAGCCGGTGGCGCCCACTACGACCACGAGGCCGCGCTTGGTCAGCGCAATCTCCTTCATGATCTCAGGCAGCTCGAGCTCGTCGAGCGTGGGGATCTTGGTGATGATGCGGCGGATCACGGCGCCCACGTGCCCCTGCTGCACGAAGGCGCTGACGCGGAAGCGTCCTATGCCCTGGGGACTGATCGCAAAGTTGCATTCCTTGGACGCATCGAAGTCCCGCGCCTGGCGGTCGTTCATGATGGACCGGACGATGACCGCGCTCTGGTCGCTGGTCAGCGGCTGCTCGGCAGCCCTGTGGATCTCGCCATCGATCTTGATGGCCGGCGGAAAGCCCGTCGTGATGAAGAGGTCGGACCCATCCTTGTCCACCATCTTCTTCAGCAGGCCCTGTATGAGCTTTGTTGCCTGGTCGCGTTCCATCACCATTACTCCCGGGGGCCGTCCTGGCCCGCCGTAAAAACCCTAGAAGCTGTCCTTGTTCTGTGCCTTGAAGCGCGCCTCTTCCTTGGTGATCACACCCTTGGAAAGCATGTCCTGGAGGCACTGGTCGAGGGTTTGCATGCCCTCCTTCACGCCCGTCTGGATGGCCGAGTACATCTGCGCCACCTTGCCTTCGCGAATCAGGTTCCGGATGGCCGGGGTGCCGATCATGATCTCGTGGGCCGCCACGCGGCCGCCGCCAACGCGCTTCAGCAGTGCCTGCGAGATGACCGCGCGCAGGGACTCGGAAAGCATCGACCGGACCATCTCTTTCTCCTGGGCCGGAAAGACATCGATAACGCGGTCCATGGTCTTGGCAGCGGAGCTGGTGTGCAGCGTGCCAAAAACCAGGTGGCCGGTTTCCGCCGCCGTGAGGGCCAGCCGGATGGTCTCGAGGTCGCGCATTTCGCCCACGAGAATCACGTCCGGGTCCTCGCGCAGTGCCGAGCGCAGGGCCTCGCTGAACCCCAGGGTGTCCTTGTGGACTTCCCGCTGGTTGATCAGGCAGCGCTTGCTCTCGTGCACGAATTCGATGGGGTCCTCGATCGTAAGGATGTGGTCGGGCTTGTTGTCGTTGATGTAGTCGATCATCGCGGCGAGCGTCGTGGACTTGCCGGAGCCGGTGGGCCCGGTGACCAGCACGATCCCGCGCGGATACATGGAGATATCACGGAAGATCGGCGGGCACTTCAGGTCCTCGAGCGTCTGGATGATTGAGGGAATCGTCCGGAACACGGCGCCGGCGCCGCGCATCTGGTTGTAGGCATTGACGCGGAAGCGGGCGAGCTTGGGAATTTCGAAGGAGAAGTCCGTCTCCAGGAACTCCTCGTAGTCTTTGCGCTGTTTGTCGTTCATGATGTCATAGACCATGCTATGAACATCTTTGTGGGCGAGGGCTGGCATGTTGACGCGCTTGACGTCGCCGTCCACGCGGATCATGGGCGGCACGCCCGCGGAGAGGTGCAGGTCGGAAGCCTTGCTCTTCACCGCGAAGGCAAGCAGTTGTGCGATATCGACAGCCATCGTTTTTCCCCAGCCCATGCCTGCGGTTTGCATAACCGGAGCAGGCGATGAACATAGTACAGGCGGTCAGGCGGGGGGGTCGTGACGGGAATCACGGAACATCTTGGACAAATCCGCGCCCACATGGCCGCCGCGGTCTCCCGGGCTGCCGCCCGTACCGGGCGCCCGGAGACCCCGGTTACACTGGTGGCGGTCAGCAAGGGTCATTCGCCCGCGGCCATAAGCTCGGCCCTGGCCGCGGGCCTGCGCCATTTTGGCGAAAACTACCTTCAGGAATCCTTGCCGAAGATCGCCGCCACGGACCGTGACGCAGTCTGGCATTTCATCGGTCGGATCCAGTCCAACAAGACCCGTGAAATTGCCACGGCGTTTGCCTGGGCCCAGACGGTGACCTCCGCCAGGCTCGCGGAGCGGCTCTCGGACCAGCGTCCCCACTACGGTGAGCCGCTCCAGGTCTGCATTCAGCTGGAACCGGGGGGCGGGCCCGAAGGTGCCGCCCGCGCCGGCTGCCCCCGGGCCCAAGCACGGGCCCTGGCGGAGATCATCGCCGGGCTGCCCCGGCTCCGGTTGCGGGGGCTCATGCTGTTACCCCGGGCCGGGCTCGACGCGGACGCCCTGCGGTTGGAATATCGTTCCGCCAGGGCGCTTCTCGACGAACTGAACGACCGGGGCCACGCCCTCGACACGCTGTCCATGGGCATGTCGGACGACTTTGAAATCGCGATAGAGGAAGGCAGCACCATGATCCGCATCGGTACGGCACTGTTCGGGGCACGCCCGTGAGGTGTCGCGCATGAACTTCGACGACCTGACCATCGGCCTGATCGGCGGCGGCAACATGTCCCGCGCGCTCGTACGGGGCCTGCTGCACGCCGGTCATCCCGCGGTGCGGCTCCAGGTGGCGGACCCCGATCCGGTCCAGCTGGAGCAGGTAGTGGCACTCCATGCCAGCGTCGGCATTCACGGGGACAACCAGGACGTGGCGGTGCTCGCCGACGCACTTGTCCTGGCCGTTAAGCCGCAGCTGATGCCCGAGGTGGCACGCCGGATCGCGGCTGGCCCGCGCCGCGCGGGCCAGCTCATCCTGTCCGTTGCTGCCGGCATCACCCTCGATTCCCTGCGTGGCTGGTTCGGGCCGGATGCCGCCCTGGTGCGGGTCATGCCCAACCAGCCGGCCACGATCGGCGCCGGGGTCTCCGGCCTGGCCGCCTCCAGCGCCGTGGGCCAGCGTGAGCGGCAGTTCGCCGAGTACATCGCCTCGGCGACCGGCCAGGCCTTCTGGCTGCGGGATGAATCACTGATGGACGCCGTGACTGCGGTGTCTGGCAGTGGCCCCGCCTACTTCTACCTGCTGATGGAGCACATGGAGCAGGCCGCGCTCGACCTCGGCCTGTCAGCCGAGCTGGCCGCCGCCCTGACCCGCGCGACGGCCCTCGGTGCTGCGCGCGTGGTGTTTGAAACGAAGGGGGAACCGGCGCAACTCCGGGCCGCCGTGACTTCACCCGGCGGCACGACGGCGGCGGCCCTGCACGTCTTCGAGACTGCGAACCTGCGCGCGATCGTCCGGCAGGCACTCATTGCGGCCCGGGACCGGTCCGCCGAGCTGGGCCGCCCGGTTCCGGGGAGCTAGCACTATGCAGAACGCACTCGTCTTTGTCCTCCGTACGCTCTTCGACCTCTACGTCCTCAGCTTCGCGTTGCGCCTGCTGCTGCAGTGGGCGGCGGTGGACAAGCGCAACCCGCTGGTGCAGTTCATCCTGAGGGTCACTAGCCCTCTGGTGCTGCCGCTGCGGCGGCTGCTGCCGCCCATGGGGCGAATCGACACGGCGACGCTGGTTGCCCTCCTGGGCCTGCAGATCGCCGGCACCGTGCTGCTGGTGCAGGTCGGCTGTGTGGGCCAGCCGGAGGTGTGGCAGATCCTCGCGTTGGCCCTGCTTGGCATCGCCAAGCTGGCGTTCAACGTTTTTATCTGGTCGATCATCATCTACGTGGTGCTGAGCTGGGTCAGCCCCGGTGGCTACAATCCCGGGATGGCAATCGTCGCCGCGCTCGTGGAGCCGGTCCTGGCACCGTTCAGGCGGGTCATTCCGCCTGTCGGCGGCCTCGACCTGTCGCCGTTGTTCGCCCTGCTGGCGCTCCAGGCACTGTCGATGCTGCTGCCGGTGGATCGTGTCCTGTCCGGCATGCTGTGCGCGCGACTCGGGGGCTCGGTTCTCTGAACTGCCGCTTAGGGTTTATAGTTCTGCAAAGCTGATCACGGGGAATCAACCACCATGCCCACCACAGAGCGCACTGTCCGACTGATCGGGTTGCCGGTACTGCTGGCGGTTTTAGGTTCAACGCTCTTGGCCGGCTGCGGCCGGCAGGCGCCACCGCCCGCTGCGGCCGTGATTGAGGCTCCGACAGAGCCCGCCACGTCCTCGTCCCGTGACTTCGGCAGCTACGTCCTGTACTTCAACGCAATCCTCACGGACTCGCTGACCCCCGAGGTCGCCCGCAGCTACAACATTGTGCGCAGCCCGAACCGGGCGCTGGTCAACATCTCGATACTGAAGAAGGCGGAGGGGACTACCGACGTCCCCGTGGCCGGCACCGTCACCGCCCAGGCGGTGAACCTGAACGGGCAGTTCAAGGACCTGAGCCTCCGGGAGGTCCGGGAAGGCGAGGCGATCTACTACATCGGTGACGTGGCCGTAACTGGCGATGAGACCCTGCTGATCACGGTCGACGCCACGCCGGCTAACGAAACCACCCCGCTGTCGGTGCGGTTCCAGCGGCAGTTCGTGGCGGACTAGGCGGTTGCCGGTCCCGCGCCGGGGTCATGGCGCAGGCCTGCTTCGTGCCGGAGACGGATCACGTCTCCCCGGCTCACGTACAGGAGCTCGGCCACCTTGCTGATCAGGTAGTCCTCGTACTTGTCGAGCTCCAGGTCCTCGAGCGCCACGTCCCACAGCATTCCGATGATGCGCAGCTTCTCCGCGTAGTCGAGCTCGCGGTGCAGGGGCGCCGTGAACTCCCGGAGTGACACGGACCCGTCCACGGCGCCGCGCGCCTCGGCGAGCAGCTCGCCTGCGGCCTCCGGCGACAGCCGGAAATGACGGGCGATGAGGCCGGTGATGGCCACCTGCTCCACGGCCTGTTCGTTGTGGTCGGCACGGGCAAGTTCCACGAGCAGCGCCGCGACGGCCAGGCGCACCCGGGCCTTCGGATCGCCCGCCGCCGCCGGGCTGGCCACGGATTCCAGGAACTGGCGCAGGTGGCGGAGCATCACTGGGTTTCCGGGCGGGCCACCCGCCCGACGATCGTCTCGCGCAGCAAAGTCAGGCGGCCGTGGAAGAAATGATCCACGTCCGGCAGGAGCACGAGATCCGGCGGGGGATCGAGGCTGCGCGCCCAGGCCTCGACATCCGCGGCCGCCACCACCTCGTCCGCCTGGCCCTGTATCAGTAGCCAGGGACAGGCAGGCCGGGCATCGGCGAGCGCCGTGGCCATCCTCGCGACCGGTGGCGCAATGCTGATCAGCTGCCGGCACGGCGTGGCGAGCGCCGCGCGGATTGCCACTGCCGCGCCAAACGAGAAACCCGCGAGCCAGAGATCTGCCCCGGGGAAGCGCTGCCGGGCCCAGTCCGCGACCGCAAGCGCGTCGTCGGTCTCGCCGACGCCGTCGGCGTAGGCTCCCTCGCTCGCTCCCACGCCGCGAAAATTGAACCGCACAGCGGGAATCGCGAGGTCGTTCAGCGCGCGGCTCAGGGTGTGCACCACCTTGTTCAGCATCGTTCCCTGGTGCTGGGGGTGCGGGTGACAGACCACACCGACGGCCCGGGCCAGCGGTCCCGCCGGGGTATCCAGCAGCGCCTCGATGCGACCCGCAGGGCCGTCGAACGTCAGTGCTTCGCGTGGTGGCGGGCCGCTGGTCATGGCGGAAAGGTTAACTGAAGCCGAGGTCCTGCGCTCTGGCAGCACCCCGTAACCCGCGGCAGCCCCGGCTCGTTCCGTGACTCCGTAGCCCGCGGCAGCCCGGTCGGGGATCCCTTTCGCCTACCGTGCGGCACGGTGTGCGGCGAAAGGGACCCCGCCCACGCTGCCGCTGCGGCGGAATTGAGGGATGTTCCCATTTGGGCGCTGCACCCGAGCGGCCAGTGGCGGGTGCCTCGCCCGCGACA